>DATNMD010000017.1:0-15290 GCA_035602505.1 Candidatus Acidiferrum sp. | reverse complement strand
ACGGCGTGCGCGACGCTTTAGCAGCGCGGGCGGGCAAGGTCAAAGATACTGATCCGCTTCACAAGCAACTGGTGACCATGTCGGAAAGCGTCGATGCCATGCGCAAAAAGATCGTGGCGACCAAGGAAGGTGGCGCTATCACCGGTGAAGAGCGCATCCGCGAGAAGTCCAGTAGTTTGTATGGTGACCTGACGAATTACGAAGGAAGGCCGGCCGATTATCAACTCGCGCGGATCGATTCGCTAAAAAAGGAACTTGGCGATGTGGAGACGGAATTCGAAGGCTTCGTGACCAAGAACCTTCCTGCCATCAACAAGTCTCTCGTGAAGGAAAAATTGGAGAAGGTTGAACCACTCACGCGACAGCAGTGGGAAGCTGCCAGCGGGGATGTGGAATCGGGAAGCTCCAGTTCTGCCACATCCGTCAGAATGCGCAAATAAACATGCGAGTGCCTGAGCGGGATCGCCCGCTCCGAAGAGCTTCGCTTATAGCGACGCGCACGACTGCGGTTATTTCTCCACCACAGTAAGCTTCGTTTTAACAAGCTCGTCTGAATTTCCTCCAACCATGATCGAGAACGTGCCGAGCTCGACCACTCGGTGCATTTCTCGATTTAGAAAAGACAACTCGCCCGGCCCCAGCGAGAGCTCCACCGTCTTCGTTTCTCCCGGACTGAGCGTGATTCGCTGGAAGCCGCGCAACTCCTTCACCGGCCGCGTCACGGAGCTGACCTCATCGCGAATGTAGAGCTGTACAACCTCATCGCCGCGGGTTTTCCCGGTGTTCGTCACATCCACTGACACCGTTGTCTTTCCTTGCGGACCAATGGTCTCTGGGGAAAGCCGCAAGTTCGCGTACCGGAACGTCGAATAACTCAGCCCCCAGCCAAACGGATAAAGCGGCTTGGTCGTGCTGCCCAGATATTCGCGCTTCGCGGAAGGCTTCTGATAGTAATAATCCGGAAGCTGTCCGGTCGAACGCGGCACCGTAATCGGCAGCTTGCCGCCAGGGTTGGAGTCGCCGAATAGCACATCCGCTACCGCCGTTCCCGTCTCCTGCCCCAAATACCAGCCATCCAGAATTGCCGGCACATTCTCCGCGATGGTATTAATCGAATTCGGCCGCCCATGCAGCAGAAAAACCACTACCGGCTTTCCCGTAGCGACGATGGCCTTCACCAAGTCATCCTGGTTTCCCAATAGGTCAAGGCTGTCGCGGTCCCCCGGATGCTCCACGGCCCAAGCTTCGCGCGAAGTCTGCTCGTTCTCCCCCAATACCAAAATCACAATACCCGCCTTTAGCGCGACCTTCACCGCTTCCTGAATCCGTTTCGCATTCAACGCAGGATCTCCCAGCACAACTTTATCCGCGTTCCAATCCGGCTCGGTCTCCGTGATTTTGCATCCCAGCGAATACAATACGTCGCCGCCGGCCCCCACCTTTTCCTTGATCCCCTGCAAAACGCTCACTCCGCGCCCGGGATCATCGCTATAGCCGCCCAAGTGCACTTCCGCCGCATTCGGCCCGATCACGGCAATGCGCTTGTACTTGCCTTTCTCCAGCGGCAACAAATTGTTCTGGTTCTTTAGCAGGATGATCGCTTCGTGCGCCGCCTTAAGCGCCAGTTGCCGGTGCTCCGCGCTGTTTGTGATCTTCTCCGCGAATGCTGGATCGACATAAGGATCATCGAATAGTCCCGCCAGAAATTTCGCGCGCAGCATCCTCGCCACTGAGCGGTCCACATTCGCTTCCGCGATGCGCCCCGCCTTGACCTGCGCAATCAGCGAGTTGTATGCCTCTGCAAAGGGCAACTCAATGTCCACACCCGCTTCCAGCGCCATCTTCGCGGCGTCTTCCTTGTTGACGACAACGTGGTGCAGCTTCCGTAGTTCGCCGATCCCGAAATAGTCCGAGACCACCACTCCCTCAAACCCCCACTCCTGCCGCAAGATTCGCGTCAGCAATTGCACGTTGCTGTGCGAAGGAATCCCGTCGATTTCGTTGTACGAAGGCATCACCGCCTGCACGTGCGCCTCCCGCACCGCCGCCTCGAACGGCTTCAGAAAATATTCGCGAATTACGCGCTCCGAATAATTTCCCGGCGCGGCATTTGTGCCGCCTTCCGGCTGCCCGTGCACCGCAAAATGTTTTGCTGTCGCGAACACATGCGATTTATCAAGGAACGGCCCATTGCCTTGAAAGCCTTCGATGGCCGCCACTCCGATCCGCGAAACCAGATACGGATCTTCCCCGTACGTTTCCTCCGTGCGGCCCCACCGCGGTTCGCGTGCCAGGTCCAGCACCGGCGCGAGGCACTCCTGCGCGCCCCGAGCGCGAACCTCCGCTGCCACCGACGTGAACACCTCGCGCACCAGCATCGGATCCCACGTTGAAGCGAGCGCAATCGCCTGCGGATACGAAGTCGCTTTCGGCGCCGCGTGCCCATGCAGGCATTCCTCATGAAACAAGATCGGAATTCCCAGCCGCGTATTTTCCTTCAACCACTTCTGCATCGTGTTGGCGAACTCCGCCATCTCACGCGGCCCTCGCTTCTCGCTCGGCCGCGACATCTCGCCCAATCCGTACTTGAGCAGCACAGCCGCATGCTCCGGAACAAAGGCTCCCTTGTCATCCACAATCCTCTTGCTCGGATCCGTAGCGAACGCAGTGTTCTGCCAGGTCCCCTCAAGCTGCGCCACCTTCTCTTCCAAAGTCATGCGCGACAGCAAATCCGCCACGCGCTGCTCCACCGGCGCGCGCGCTTCACGATACAGCGGCGCCTCCTGAGCCGCCGCGCTGCAGAACGAGGCGCCTAGCAGGCCCAGAAGCCAAGCGGACCTTCGCCAACTTTGCCGCTTCATCGGACGCATTGCATGCAAGTCTCCTCAAAAAAAAACAGTGATGTATTTTAGGTGCGGACGGACGCGGCGGCACTCTCCCCGCGCCTCAAGCCCGCAAGACTCTAGCTTAAAATCGAAATTACTAGAAATCTCGACTGAAGACTTCTACTTGGTCCCAATCTGTTCAAGAGCGACACGCGCGGGATTGTAATCCGGCGCAGCAGCGATGGCTGCCTCGAGCGCCCTCCGAGCATCGCCGGTACGGCCAACCGCCGCGAAGGCGGTGGCGAGATTCGTGAGGTATTCCGGGTCATTCGGCGTGACTCGAACGGCGATCGTAAATTCCGCGATAGCATCGGAAAAACGGCCCTGCTCTCCGTAAATCGAGAAAGTTGAGTGCGCAGAGGCGCGCCATCTTAGTGGTAGAGCTGCTCGCGAAGCGGACTTGGTCTCCGGTCCACAACCAATTCGGGATGTTCGCGCCGAAACGTCTCGGCCATATGGCAATTCCAGCACACCGGCCGGCATTGCCCCAGAGCGGCCTGCAGGTTTTCCGCAGCCACCTCGTTCCATTGCACGGTTTTTCCTTCTTTGTTCCGTAGGGCGGGCGGGTGATCGTGCCAGTGAATTTCTCCGAACGGTTTGCCGCAATACACGCACTTCTGTCCCTCATACCACCGGTTCATGATCGTCCAAACCAGGCACGCCTTCGGCGCCTCTTCTATTTGCGCCAGGCAGTCTTGCGGGCAGTCTTGTTTTTCGGGCCAGCGCGAACACTCATTCAGTCTCAGCTCCTTTTTTCCCACCAGTGCTTCCACGGCGGACTTTCCCGCGGCAACACGCACAGCAGCCGGTTGGTGAGTTTCAGGGCACGAGACTAGCCTCTTTCCGCGGAATGTCATGTACACGCGAGCCGCTCTGGCACCTCGAACAATTGCATAAATCACCGCCAGAGCTCCTACGGCAATCAGAAAATAATTTGCTAGCAACATAAAGCACCTCCCTCAACCCACCGCTCAATGTTGAAACTGAAATGTCACCTTCACAATCAGTTGCACCGGAATTGCTTGGTCGTTCAGATACGTTGGCTCGTACTTCCATTGGCGTACTGCGTCCAGCGCGCCCTGGATCAGGAGTGGCGGACCCGAGAGTACACGCATTTCCACGACGTTGCCCTTGGCATCGATCACGGCGTCAATCGTTACGATTCCTTGCTGCATGGTCTGCTTGGCCAAGATGGGGTAGATGGGGGCAGTCTGCACCACCGGGCGCGGCGGTTTTATCCGCCCGCCCACGCGCATGGGAGCTCTTGGCCCTGCTGACGGAGCAGGAACCAATGTGTGAGACACACCAGAAATGATCCCCCCGATTACGCCACCAAACTGGCCGCCTGGAACTCCGCCTGGTACGCCACCTTCAGTCCCAGCGCCGATATCAGGCGCGGGGGGCTCCTCTCTGAGCATGGCGATCTTTTGAGGAATCGAGATCGGTGCCAGCAGTTTGCCCTGGGACATGAACACCCGCCGGGGGGCCTGCACAACCTTCACCACGCTTTGCACTATCGGTGGGGGAGGTGGGGGCGGAGGCCCGACCAGAAACGTTGCTGTGAACTTCTTCAAATCGATCGTATCCGTGAAATAGAGCGAAGGCAGGATCACCGCCACCAAAACAAGAACGTGAATCAGCATCGACATGAATAGATCCGTCGCGCGGCGCGGTGGACGCGTGGAACTCATCTCCAGCAAGGTTTCGGAGAACAGCTCATTTCTGCGTATCACGTCGATCGGAACTGCCACGCTGGCGGCGCATGCAGTTTGCATTTGGCGCGCAACTGGGTTTCGGGGAAGGACCTGTTTCGACGACGGTCTCTGTTCTTGCGTCGGGGTGATCAGTTGGGTAGCCATTTCCGTGACCTCCGTCCTCCAAGAACAAGTCTCGCGCACGGAGGCACCTTCGGCGGTGACCCATGTCACTGGGCGGTGTGACTCACATCACGAATCTTCACGAGGAGGCGGCTTTGATAACGGAGGGCAGAGCAAGTGCGGGGTGATCGCAAGCCTACTGGCCGAGGAAGTTGAGCCGATTAGACGATTCCAACATTATGGCACTTGCCGCTGTACGAGAAATGGTGGAGGCGGGGGGAGTCGAACCCCCGTCCGAAAAGCGCTACGACACGAAGCCTACATGCTTAGCTCAATTCCGTTTGTTTCGCCCGCCGCGCTCAGAATGAGCAAGAAACGCAGCCGGCTAGTCCGATGGTTCTCGCCCGAGTCTTGCGGACCGAAAGACTCAGGCCAGCTCACTGTGTGACGCCTCTTGCCGGGCCCATGAGCAAAGCCCGGGGAAGCGTGCGCTTAATTAATTAAGCAGCAAGTGCCAAGTTGTTGTTGGCAGTTCTAGTTTCCACCAAGTTACGGGCAGGTGGGTCCCGGCATGCCTTCGGGCCGCGACAGCTTCCGTCGAAACCGTGTCGCCCCCTTCGTGCTCTTCTATTTTACCATGTCTGGCAGACATCCTTACTGCCGCCCGTTTCCAACGCGTCACACTCTTTTTCGGATGAAACTTGATGTCAGTGATCGCTGTCTCCGCGTGCTTATACGCGGTTTCGCTGCTCAACGCGTCACTGCGGCAAGGAGCCTTTTCCAAACCTCTTTATTTTTCCAGTACGCGACATGCGCCACCAAAGGCACGATGGCATCGGGGTCTCGAAAGCGCCGAACACGGTGCCGCCGGATCAAACGCCGGATCGAGTCAGGCTGTCCCTTAATAGGCAGATCGTAAAGTTCGACCTTGCCGGAGATGATGTCGTGCGGGGAATAGACGTTGATCCACGGAAATCGCCGGAATTCCTCGTAGCTGGAAATGAGCGGCTGCACCGCGGCAGCAAGCTGCTCACGGATGTGGAAGGCCTCGTTGCCTTGGACGTTGAAAAAGAAGGCGATTTTGTCGAGCGGGGCGCCGAAGGTCTCAAACAGGCAGGTGCGGCAAGCGATCTTCAACTCGGTAAGTGACAGCTTTTCCGCGTTCAGGAGAGCATTCAACGTGTCGTAAGCGATGACCGAGCCCAGAGAGTGGCCGACCACTGCGATTTTATCGTACAAAAATTGTCCATTTTCCTGCGCAAGGTACACGGCTCGGGCGGAGTCCAGCGCGATCTCCTTGATCCGCTTGCGAATTTGATTAAAGCGGTCCAATTTCTGCGCGGTCACATAGGCGGCGACATCTCCCACATATTGAATTATCAATTCCCGCACAAGAGCGCTCAGCAGCAGCAAAAAGGGCCACACCCAAAACGGGCGGCTTACCAATGCCGGAAGAGCAGCGTAAACACCAGAGAACCTGATCGCACCGAAGCCGATGAGCATCGGGCCAAAGAATGCGACGACGAAAATGCCGATCGAAAGAAAGAAAAACGGTGTGTAAGAAACCACCGACCGCACTTCTCGTCCCACAGAACGGAGAATGCCTTTGGCGGCGAGCGCTATCAGCGTAATTGCCGCCATAGCGGCCACCAGTACGCTTGAGAAGGCTTGCAGTTGCGAAAAAAGCGGATTAGAGGGTGAGAGCTTCGCGCCCGAATAGCCTGCAAAGATGGCTAGTGAAGCTGCGCCGGCCACAATAGCGGCGAGTGTCAAGTAGAAAGCTATCCACACTGCTACGGAAATAATGCGCGCAATCCATTTCGGAGCTTCGGCGGGCTGGGAAAGTTCGGCGAGAAACAGAATCAGCCCAAACGCGATCGCAACCGCGCTCAAGCAGCTCGCGATCGCGCTTAGCGCCACCCAATTGTCCGCAATGTGTGGAAATTTCTGGCCTGTCAGGCCGTATTTGGATGCCCCCGATGCAACGATCACAGCATTGACGACGATCAGAGAAACGAGCGTCAGCAGCGAAAGCGTGATTTCCGCCGCCGCGCGCTTGCGGATTTTCGTCTCCACCACTTGATCAAACATAGCGCGATGAAAGGGTCGCAGCGCGTTCAGTACGCCGCGAAAGCTGGCCGAGAAAAGAAAGCTGATCACGTCGGAGAGCTTAACCTCGCCCTCTGTAACCGGCGCCCAATAGGCCTCGTACAAGTGCAGCTCGATGCAGGTGTTTCGCTCGAATACGTCCAATTCAACACGCTGCACGGTCTGATCGCCGATTTGCACCGTGCGCACCCGAGGCGCAAAGCCATCCGTCCCCGGCACAGGATGAGCAACGCGCATGATCCCCTCGGTCAGGGCGTCCAGCGTTTCGAATGGCACTTGCTGGCCCATTCCGTGCACGATCCACACGGCACGCTTTTTCGGCGGCGGGCCGGCGGGCACAGCTTCCGCAAATTTCTGCGCCGGAACTTGGACCGCTTGCGCCGCTTTTCCCGGGAACGGCACGGCAGGGTAGGACGACGGCGATGCGACGCGGTATTTCCGTGAGATTAGACTGCGTACGTCAGGCATTACCGGCCTCGCCATTACAATTGTCTGGATAATATGCCCGAACTGAACCACCGTAAAAAGTTTCTCAAACGGCATTTCGGGGACGCGTCGGCGTCTTCTAAGTGTTACACCCCGCAGGAGAACTGTTATGACCAGATTACTGAACGATCTATGCTAGCGAGATTTGTCCTGCCGGTAAGGGCCATTGCCACCTGAACGAGCACGCGCGGCTTCAGGCGGATACGCTGGTACGCTTCTTTGTTCCATTGCACAGTGATCTCGTCACCAGCGCCTGCGTTCAGGAACTCCCAACTCATAGGCTGCATTTTAGCTTTTGCCAATGATTCAAAATCGCTGAGGCACACAGGCTCCGCCTGTGCGGCATCGGAAGGCGCAGACTGAGTCTGGCCGTTCAGAGAAAGACTGGAAGCAGCGGCGAACGCGCCTGCGGAAACCAGGGCCTGTCTTCGTGTGACTGGCACAGCGGACCTCCCTTCGGAATCTGGATTAACCTAATCGGGACGGCGACGGACAGAACTCATCCTTCGAGCGCTCAATGTTATCCCGCTCCGTAGAGGAATCAAATGGCGAACTCCCGGGAGCGATCGCCTGTAAGTGGCTGAAAGATCGTCGTTGGCGCGCCACGGATTCGACAATTCTGGACGAGTGGTCGGCCACTCGGAACCTATCCCGCACCCGCAGACCAGTGATGACCAGAGGGCAGCTCTAGTTTCCGGCACGATACGGGCGGTTGGTCCCGGCATGCCTTCGGGCCGCGGCGGCCTATGACTTCCCACGCCTTCGACATCTCGCCTACCCATCTATGCCTGACTCCGGGTCACCAACAACTTACAACCAACAGCTTACAACTGTACTTCTGGGCACAGCGCTACGCGCAGGTGGTTGACTCCCCAGCACCTACCTTCCAGAATGACAAAACGGGCGATTTCACGCGAAAACCCGTCAATACCCGCATGCCACACGACCCCAACCCGCCCAGCGCTGTGGATCAAGCCGTCTCTCGCGCGCTCCGCGAAAATCTCGAGCGCATTCAACGCACTACCGACGAGCTTCATCAGGCCGTTGCTGACGTGGTTGCCGCTTGCGCCAGCAGCAGGCCCACAAACGCGCTGCCCTCCATGCTCCGTGCCCAGACTGCCGCTGCATCCATCTCGGCCGCACTGGACGTAATGTCTCGCTTCGTTTCCTCCGCCGTGCAGGGCAGCCCACGCTCCCCGTTCGAAGCGGAAATGAGCCGCATCGCCAGCACGATGGCTGCAGAGCCCGCGCCTCCGCGCATGCCGGAGTTGCATGCGGAGCCCGCTCTGCCGCAAACTTTCGAGGACGACGCCGCGCCCCCCAGCGCCGTGGTGGCCGAGCCTGAGTACGAAGGCGAATTCGACGTCAACCGTCTCTCCCCGGAAGAGCAGGAACTGCACCGCCGCGCAAATCGGGTGGCCAAAGTTTCCATGCAGGATATTAAAATGCTTCGTCCGGAGCAGGTGCGGCTAGGCCGCGAAAATAAGGATCTCTGCATCCGACTGCGTGATGACATTGAAAAAGCCCATAGAGAGTACGACCGGCGTTTTAAGCCCATCATGGACCATCCGGTGGATTACTTTTATCGCTGGCTGGTGGAAATCCTCGCCGAAGGCGACGCCCACGCTCTCGGTGAATATCCCTACGCCAGTCCCATGCGCCAGCACTGAGTCTGCTGTGTGGAAGCGCCTGGCGGTCACAGCGGCAGTGCTGTCGTTGTTGCTCGCCGGTTCGGACGCGCTAAGCCAAACCAGACATAAGAAGAAAAAATCCAACAAGCCAAAGCCCGCGCCCTGCCGGATGGGTTGTGTCACAGAAACCGCCGCGCCGGATCTGACTTCCGTTTCGCCCGATGACGAAGCCATCCAGCGAGAGCTTTCCTCTCTGGCCCGCGCGCTGCACAACGCCACTCCCGGCGCCTATGAGAAGCTCGCCGATTTTTCCAGGAAAAATGCGAGCAATGTTTGGGGGCCGCGCGCCGCACTTGCGCTTGGCTATGATGACTACAGCAAGAATCACGCGCCGCAAGCGCTCGCCTGGCTTGTCAAAGCAAAACCCGACGCGCTACTCGGAGAGTACGTTCTATTCTGGAGCGCGCAGACGCAGCGCCTTCTGAAGCGCAATGCCGAAGCTCTCGCCAACTTGGAAACCATTCAGCGCGAGCACCCCGGCGCCGCAATGAAGGAGCAACTCCTCGAGGCGCTGGGTCCGGCCGCCATCGAAGCCGGCAAGCCTCAGCTCGCCGTCGAAGCTCTCGAGGCTTATTCCGCAACCTCATCAAAACCTCCGCTGCTGCTCGAACGCGCGCAAGCCTACAAAGCCGCGCGCCAGACCGCGCGAGCCGCCAAGGATTACCAGACGCTTTTCTACAAGTATCCGCTTTCGGATGAAGCCAAGGCTGCGGCCACCGCGCTTCCGTCGCTCACGAAAAGCCTCGGCAAGGAATATCCGTATCCTGGTGTCGAGTTGCAGGAGCAGCGCGCGCAGGCATTTTTCGACGCGCGAAAATGGAAAGAAGCGCGTACTGAGTTTGAAAAGCTGCAAGGCATGCTGCATGAGCCGGCAAATCCGCACCGCCAGCTCGCGCAGCTCCGCATCGGGCAAGCGCGCGTGCAGTTGAAAGGGCCGTCTTCGCTGGTAGCTTCGCTGACCTTGACGGATTTCGATGTCGATGCCGAGCGCCTCTACGCCGTGTCGCAAATCTATCGCTCCGACAAAAAAGAAAATGAGATGCTCTCCGTAATCGAGCAGCTCGCCCAGAAATATCCCGCCAGCAAGTGGACCGAGGAAGCTTTGATGGCCGCGGGAAATTATTATTGGGTCGATCTCAACCGCAACAAAGCTGCTGCCTACTACCAGCGCGTTCTCGACAATTTTCCCGCTGGAAAATACGCGTTCAACTGCGAGTGGCGCGTCGCCTGGGTCGCCTACCTGAATCGCCAGCCTGACGCAGACGATAAATTCACAACCTTTCTACGCAAGTATCCCGTGTCGTCCAACGCGCCGAATGCGCTGTACTGGCTGGCGCGCAATGCGGAGCGGGGCGGGAATCCCGCGCACGCGCGCAGCTATTACCGCATGGCGTCAGAACGTTACCCGGAAACCTATTTTGGCCAGCATGCGGCCTTGCGTTTGGAAAAACTCGGCCCCGGCGACGAGGATCCGCCGGAATTCCTCGCCCTGATTCCGCCGCCTCCGCCGCTGCGTCCCTTCGACGAGCCGATTGCGTCCACCGCCATGGAGCGCTGGACGCGCGCGCAGGCTTTGCGGAGCATCGCGTTTGATTCCGCCGCGGAGTTGGAGTTGAAGTCCGCGTATTTTGCGGCAGGTTCGCCGCGTCTTCTCTTCGAAGCGGCGCAGGCCGCATTCGATCAGGGGCATTTTGCCGCGGGCATGGCATACGGCCGCCTCATAGTTCCGAACTTCGACGCGCGCAAATTCTCCGACGTTCCGCTGATTGTGTGGAGAACGCTATATCCATTGCCGTACGAGCCGGCGCTGCGGCGCGAAGCGGCTAAGAATGGATTCGATCCCATGCTGGCCGCGGGACTGATTCGCCAGGAATCCACATTCCAAGCGGACGCGGTGTCACACAAGAACGCTGTCGGCTTGATGCAAGTGCTGCCGCAAACCGGAAAACTCATGGCGCGCCAGCTCCGGGTGCGATACACCAAGAATAGTTTGTTTGAGCCGGATTTTAATTTGCAAGTTGGCATGGTGTATGTCGCCGGCTTGCTGCGCAATTTGGGCACTCCTGAATATGCGCTGGCCGCTTTCAACGCCGGCGAAGATCGCATCGCGCTTTGGCGTTCCGAGCGCAACTACGAGGAGCTTCCGGAACTGGTGGAATCGATTCCGTTCACGGAAACGCGCGACTACGTTCAAATCGTTTTGCGCAACGCGGAAGTCTACCGCATGATCTACGGCTCTGCGGCCCCTGTTCCGTCCGTCGCCGTAGCAACCACATCCGCCGGCCACCGCCGTTAACCTCGTTGTTCTTTCGCTTTGCTTTTTTCTCTCGCGCCCCTAAACTCTTAGTCTTCAAACCATGAATGAATCCACGATGACGCAACTCGCCCGGCGCATGCTATCCGCGAAAGCAGAACAGTTCACCGAATCGGTGATTCGCGAAATGACGCGCCTGGCGCTCAAGCACAACGCCGTCAACCTTTCGCAAGGCTTTCCCGATTTTGCTGCGCCGACGGAAATCAAGGAAGCGGCGCGGCAGGCCATTTCGGACGACATCAATCAGTACGCCATCACCTGGGGCGCGAAGCCGTTGCGCGACGCCATCGTCGAAAAATTCGAGCGGACGCAGGGAATTCGCGTCGATCCCGAGCGCGAGATCACCATTTGCTGCGGCTCCACGGAAGCGATGATGTCGGCGATGATGGCCATCATCAATCCCGGCGACGAGATCGTCGTGTTCGAGCCTTTCTACGAAAACTACGGACCGGACGCGATTCTGAGCGGCGCAACGCCGCGTTTCGTCAAGATGCGTCCTCCAGCGGATGAAAATTCCTTTTGGTCGTACGACGAAAAGGAGCTTACCGCCGCGTTTGGGTCGAACACGAAGGCAATTATTCTCAACACGCCGAACAATCCGACCGGCAAAGTGTTTACGCGCGCGGAGCTTGAATTCATTCGCGATCTTTGCGTGCGGTGGAACGCCTTTTGCATCACCGATGAAATTTACGAGCACATTTTATACGACGGCGCCGAGCACATTTCCATGGCGCGCATCGATGGCATGCGCGAGCGCACCATCGTGATCAACGGCATGTCCAAAACGTACAGCGTCACAGGATGGCGTGTCGGCTGGGCCATTGCTCCGCCGGAAGCAACCTCCGCGATCCGCAAGGTCCACGATTTTCTCACCGTGGGCGCCGCCGCTCCTCTGCAGCAAGCAGGAGCGATCGCATTGCACTCGCCGCAGAGCTATTACGACAAACTTGCGGCGGGCTATGCGGAGAAGCGCGCGCGGCTGCTGAAAATTCTCGAGCACGCCGGGTTCACCGTATTCAAGCCGCGCGGCGCGTACTACATCATGACGGACATCTCGCGCTTTCCCGATCCCGATCCACGGCGTTTTGCGGCGGGAACGAAGGATGTTGCATTCTCGAAATATCTAGTCGAAGAAATCGGCGTCGCCTCTGTTCCCGGCTCCAGTTTCTACAATGACGCTCGTGACGGGGCCAACCAAGTGCGCTTCACTTTCTGCAAAAAAGAGGCGACGCTGGCCGCTGCCGAAGCTCGCTTCGCCAAGCTGCACGCGTAAACCTCCTACTTCTTCATCAATTCCAATACGGCCAGAGTCATCGCTTTTACTCCGGTGCGAATCGTGGGTTCCGGCACTGGCCAGAACAAGCTGGAATGAAGGGACGGGAGTGGCGTGCCAGTTTTTTTGCTGTTGGCTATGCGGTCGGCGTCGATCGCGCCGACACGCAGCATTAGCGTGGGAATCTGGTGGCCTTCGAGGCCGAACTGGCCGAAATCTTCGCTGCCCATTACCGGCGGATCTTCCACAACATTGTCCGCGCCCAAGCCTTTCTTCAACGCGGCGGCTTCTCGCGCGGTCAGCGCGGGATCGTTGTACATGGCGGGAGTTACTTCGGTTTCGCTCACTTTTACGATGGGGGCGCGATCTTCGGGGACGCCGCCGGCGAGGGCGACGCCTTTGGCGATGCGCTCGAGAGAAGCGAGGATGTGCTGGCGCACTTCTTCTTTGTAGGTGCGGATGGTGAGCTGCAGATGAACGTCGTCGGGGATAATGTTGTACTTTGTGCCGCCGTGGATGGAGCCGACGGTTACGACGGCGGGATCGAACGGCGAATTTTCGCGGCTGACGATAGTCTGAATGGCCATGACGAATTCCGCTGCGAGCACGACGGGATCTTTACTCACTTCCGGGCGCGAGCCGTGGGCGCCGCGGCCGCGAATGGTGACATCGACGGAAGTGGAACTGGCAAGCGCATAGCCCGGCGTGTAGGAGATTTTGCCGGCCTCGAGTTCGGAGCTGTCGTGCAGGGCGAGAGCATAGTCAGGCTTGGGGATGCGGGAGTAGAGGCCATCGGCAAGCATGGCGCGCGCGCCGTCGATGGTTTCCTCCGAGGGCTGTCCAATCAACGCGAGCGTGCCGTGCCATTGGTCTTTCATTGCGGCGAGCAGCTTTGCGGTGCCGATCAGCGTTGTGACGTGAATGTCGTGTCCGCAAGCGTGCATGACGCCGACGTCGATTCCAGCATCATTCTTGGTGCGCACATGGCTTGCGTATGGGAGTCCGGTCTGCTCCTCGACGGGCAGCGCGTCCATATCGGCGCGTACCAGCACGGTGGGGCCTGCGCCATTTTTCATTACGGCGACAATGCCGTGACCTTGCCATTCCGGCTTGGGATATTTTCCGACGTGCTCGGTGACTTCGTAGCCGAAGCCGCGCAGTTCGCGCGCGAGCAGCGCCGCGGTCTTATCCTCGTGATGCGAAAGCTCCGGAGCGGCATGCAGCGCCTTGTAGGTAGAGACCAGGGACGGCAGCTCCTGGTCGATCCTGGCGTCCAGGGCGGGGCTTTGCGCCGCAGCGACGGCTGCGATGAACAAGAACGCCAGTGCAAGGAAACAAGCTCTCATTCGGAAAGCTCCTGTGGGTGAAGTTGAGGTGCGGATTATAGCGCGCCGAGGCGGCGGCACGATTTGGCTGTGCGAAGTTAGCCGCAATCAACCCCCTCCCCCCGGTTTTTTTGGATCTGTGGCAAATGAAGGAGTTACGGGTGCAACACAATGCATTAATGTTTCAACTAGCCTTTCCCTGTCACCTCGAACGAACTCCCGATAGTTGTTGACGAGGCAGACAGACCAGCCCTTAACTCGCTCGCGTTCTTCATCCGATACAAATCGCTTCCAGACTTCGAGATCCAGGTTCGCCAAATCGGGACTGACGTCCCTCACTTCGAAGCCGAATCCCAACTGGAACGGGAGGAAACTCCTGAGATTGGACGCCCAGTCCAACGGCGTGATGATTATTCGATTGGCTCTGAGACGCATATAGTTGCGGTGCACATAAGACACTCTACTGCGCCGTTTGTAAAACGAACGATTCTCGCACCAAAAAACCAGCACGTACCGCACTTGTACGTAATTGAAAACACGGGACAATTGGATTTTTTTGAGGTAGGGAACTGACGGTCGGTTACCCTGTGGTGGTTATTCGGCGCGGCTCAAGTTTGAGATCCATTTTTGCAAAATGGCTTGCTGGTCCTGCTCGACGCTTGTGAATGTGACTCCCATGCCCATATTGGGCAGGATAAATGCGACTCTGCCGAGCGCCGTGAATGTGGCGCCTTGGTGAGAGATCCTGACCCGAACGTCCGTACCTTGCGGTGAGGGATTCAGCATGTCCAGGAAGCATCCGCCAACGCTCAGGTCGCTGGTCTTGGCGACTAGCTTTGTATCGGATGCAATCTCAGTTACTTCCGCCTCTGCGATGAATGGGTACCGTGGGGCTTGACGGCGCTCTGAGTCCATTCTTTGCGGCCTTCTTTGTGGCCAATGCAGCGAGGGTGGTCACATTGAGCGCGAATCTTAGGTTCAGCTAGCAGCTAAGTCAATCGGTATACCAGACGTGCGACCATCTTAGTGAGCATCGTGTGGCGTAGCACCGCACAAGTGGCCTTCTCTCCGAATAAACGAGATAGATCTGGCGGCTCCGCGAGAACTGAATTCTGGGGTACCTTGCGCCTATACAATTTAAGAAAGCGCTAGGAAAGCGAAAGCCGGAATTTAGCTACTTGGCTAAATTTGCTGGAATCAAACAGAACGTACCGAGCTTTAAGGTATTGAAAACACAAGAGAATCTAATTTTTGGGGTAGGGAACTGACGGTCGGTTGCCCTGTGGTGGTTAGCCCCCTACCCCGCGAGTGGTCTTGCCTGTATAGACGAGGTGAGGGTGGAATAAGTTTCCTGAAAAGCTAAAGATTTTTGAGGCTGGCCAGGGGCGAA
>DATNMD010000029.1:0-86686 GCA_035602505.1 Candidatus Acidiferrum sp. | reverse complement strand
AATGGTGATGCCGCGCTCGCGCTCTTCCGGCGCGTTGTCAATGGAATCAAACGCGCGAAACTGCACCTTGGGGTTGTGCTTCGACAACACCTTGGTGATCGCCGCCGTCAACGTGGTCTTGCCATGATCAATGTGACCAATGGTCCCAATGTTCACGTGCGGCTTATTGCGCTCGAATTTCTCCTTGGCCATCTATTTCTCCGCTCCTCAATCTAAAATCTAATTTCTTGCAAAACCCCGGAAACCAGAATTACTTCTCTCCGCGCACCTTCTTCACGATCTCCTCGGCAAGGGCCGCCGGCACCTCAGCGTAATGCGAAAAATGCATGGTGAAAGTGGCTCGCCCCTGCGTGCGGCTGCGCAGATCGGTGGCGTAGCCAAACATCTGCGACAACGGCACTTCCACGCGAATAACGTTGCTGCCCGCGCGACTCTCCGTGCCCTGAATCGCCGAACGACGGGCATTCAAGTCTCCGAATACTGCCGCCATATATTCTTCCGGAACGACCACTTCTACTTTCATGATCGGCTCGAGCAAAACCGGCTTGGCTTTGTGGCAAGCTTCCTTGAAGGCCATGGAGCCGGCGATTTTGAAGGCCATTTCCGAGCTGTCCACGTCGTGGGCACTGCCGTCGACAAGAACCACAGCGACATCGACCATCGGAAAGCCCGCAAGGATGCCGCTATCCAGCGCCTCACGGATGCCCGCTTCAATCGGCGCAATAAATTCGCGCGGAATAGAGCCTCCAACGATTTTGTCGATGAAGAGAAAACGGTGATCCTTGTCAAAGCGCCACTTGCCGCCCGGACCGCCGACGATTTCCTTCGCCAACGCGTCCAGCTCATCGGTCGACATTTCGTGCATGTTTTCGTGCGTCGCGCTGGGCAGCGGATGCAGGATGATCTCGCAGTGGCCGTACTGTCCACGGCCTCCGGTCTGCTTGATGTACTTGCCTTCGCCTTCGGCCTTTTTGCGGATGGTTTCGCGGTAAGCGACCTGCGGACGGCCAACGTTAGCTTGCACGTTGTATTCGCGCAGCATGCGGTCGACGATGATTTCCAGGTGCAGCTCGCCCATGCCGGAGATCAGCGTTTGCCCGGTATCAGGTTCGGTGGACACGCGAAAAGTGGGATCTTCTTGCGCGAGCCGTTGCATGGCCACGCCCAGCTTGTCCTGGTCGGCTTTAGTCTTGGGCTCAATGGCGACGGAAATGACGGGCGCCGGGAAATCGATGGTTTCGAGAATGATCTGCTTCTGCTCGTCGCACAAAGTGTCGCCGGTATTTACGCTCTTGAGGCCCACACAAGCGCAGATATCCCCTGCGTAGATTTCGTCGATTTCTTCACGCTTGTTGGCGTGCATTTGCAGCAAGCGGCTGATACGCTCGCGGGTGCGCTTTGCCGGGTTGTAAACGTAGCTTCCGGATTTCAGGACGCCGGAATATACGCGGATGTAGGTGACATGCCCGACGAACGGGTCGGACATAATTTTGAACGCCAGAGCCGCAAAAGGTTGGTCATCGGAGGCGCGGCGAAGTTCGGTTTCCTCGTTATCCGGATTGATGCCCTCGACCGGCGGCACATCCACCGGGGAAGGCAGATAATCGACCACGGCATCGAGCAGCGGCTGAATGCCTTTGTTCTTGAAGGCCGAGCCCGCGAGCACCGGGACAATCTTTAGCGCTAGGGTCGATTTGCGAATCGACTTGCGCATCTCTTCGAGCGTCAGCGTTTCGCCATTCAAATATTTGTCCACCAACTCATCGTCGTGTTCGGCGATGTACTCGATGACCTTGTTGCGATGCTCTTCGTAAAATTTCTTGTCGATCGCCGCGCCCTTGAGCGCCGCGGCCACGTCGGGGCGAGAATCGACAAAAGCCTTGTCCCAAAGCTTTTCGACTTCAAAAACTTCAAATTTCGCGCCGAGCGTCTCTTCGAGCCAAACAATAACCTTTTGCTCGAGGAAATCGATGATGCCGATGAAATTGTCTTCGCGGCCAAGCGGGAATTGCAGAGGAACCGGACGCGCTCCGAGCCGCTGCTTGATCGTGCGGATCACATGATCGAAATCCGCGCCCATGCGGTCCATCTTGTTCACAAAGCAAATGCGCGGAACGCGGTACTTGTCGGCCTGGCGCCACACGGTTTCGGATTGCGGCTGCACGCCGGCTACGGAATCGAACACGCAAACAGCGCCGTCCAGAACACGCAGAGAACGTTCCACTTCGACGGTGAAATCCACGTGGCCAGGGGTATCGATGATGTTGACGCGATATTTCTTGCCGAAGCGATCCCACGAAGCAGTGGTCGCGGCGCTGGTGATGGTGATACCGCGCTCGCGCTCCTGCTCCATCCAGTCCATGGTCGCAGTGCCTTCATCTACTGAACCGATCTTGTAGGTCACACCCGTATAGAACAGGATGCGCTCGGTCGACGTGGTCTTTCCGGCGTCGATGTGCGCCATGATCCCGATGTTGCGCGTGTCCTCGAGTTTGAACACCCGTCCCGAGGCCCCTGCTGCCTTCTTTTCGCTTGTCCGATTTGCTACTGCTTCTGCCACGATTTCCCCTATTTCTTTACCAGCGATAGTGCGCGAAAGCCTTGTTGGCTTCGGCCATGCGGTGCACGTCTTCCTTTTTCTTAATGGCGCCGCCGCGCGCGTTGGCCGCGTCGAGCAATTCATCCGCGAGCTTGTCGACCATGGTCTTGCCAGCGCGTTCGCGCGAATACTGCAAGAGCCAGCGAATCGCCAGCGACTGCCGCCGGAACGGATTCACTTCTACGGGAACCTGGTAGTTTGCGCCGCCCACGCGACGCGTCTTCACTTCCAGCACCGGTTTTACGTTTTCGACGGCCTTCTTGAAAATCTTCAACGCATCGTCGTTGCTCTTCTTGGCTACCTGGTCCATGGCGCCGTAAAACACACGCTGCGCGGTGGACTTCTTGCCTTCCCACATCATCGAGCAGATGAATTTCTCGACGAGATCGCTGTCGTAGACCGGGTCCGTGGCTTGCGCGCGCCGGCTGATGATTCCTTTGCGTGGCATGTTTCTCGCTCGCTCCTAAAATTTTGCTCTCTACTTCTGGGCAGCCTTGGGCCGTTTAGCTCCGTACTTAGAGCGCCCCTGCTTGCGATTCTCAACGCCCGCGGCGTCCAACGTTCCGCGCACGATGTGATAGCGCACGCCGGGCAGATCCTTCACGCGACCGCCGCGCACGAGCACGATGGAGTGCTCCTGCAAGTTGTGGCCGATGCCGGGAATGTACGTGGTCACTTCCACAGAGTTCGTCAAGCGCACGCGCGCGACTTTGCGCAGCGCGGAGTTCGGTTTCTTCGGCGTCTGCGTATACACGCGAATGCATACACCGCGCTTTTCCGGGCAGCCCATCAATGCGGGCGACTTCGTCTTGACCTGGACCTTCTCGCGGCCCAGGCGTACTAATTGCGAAAACGTCGGCACAGTTTTCCCTCAATCGCGCAACGAAATTTTTGTCCCAGGGCATCGCAAGTTCACGACGCGAAGGGCACGGCTCCCGCAAGGCGCGCACACAAAATTGCGCGAGAGCGCACAGCTTGGCTGAAAGGTCTACTGCGAATCCGGAGAAAAACCCCCAGCAAGAAACTCCGTACGCATTCCAGAAGGCAGAGATACGCTTCTGGCTTCGATTCGGAGAGGCTTACTCGGCTTTGCGGGGCTGGCGCCCCATTCCGGCCGCTCTTCCGTCCCATTCCGTCTTACTTTGTTCCGGGACCGAAGATATTCCTTCCAACTACAACTACAGGGCTAATTTATCCCTGACAAACAACGAAGTATAAGGAAAATACGGTATTCTGTCAAATCACTTCGCTACAAGGGCTGCAAAAACTTCTGTGGAAAACGGCCCTTTGGCATCGACCTTGCCCGGCAACGATCAATACTCCGCTAAACCATTATAAATCAAATGGTTACATTTGGAAAGAAGCGCATGCTTTCGGCCGGCTAATCTTCCTTGGGCTTCTCACCAGCCCCCAAATCTCCGTAAGGCCACAAGTTGAAAGCCTTTAGGATGTCGTACTGGCCTTGCGCGCGCAACATTTTCGCCGTGCGTTCGGCGGGCCACGGAATGGCAAAACGTTCGGGACGGTCGGCGATCCAGTAGGCGGTCAGCGCCATCAAGGTCGCATTCTGTGTCAGCACATCCGGTTTAACAGCTTCGAGCGCATCGGCGGCGGAGTGATGCGTGTACTTGTAGTCCGGTGAGTCCTGGTTCATGTTGATACCGGGAAGGCCGGCCATGGAAAAAGGCAGCGTATCGGTTCCGGACTCCACTTTTTCGTCGACCTTGATCTCGCGAATATTGGCCAGCGATTTGGAAAATGGCTGAAAGCTCGGGACCAGATCGTCGCGGCCCCCCAACTGGAAATCACTGACAGGACCTTGGCCTTCATCGAGAACGAGGTCACCGAGATGATTTGCGAGCTCGGATTGATGCTGCTTGATGTAAGCGAATGAGCCGTCTAGGCCTTGCTCTTCGCCGGTGAATAGCACGAAGCGAATCGTGCGCCGCGGCTTCATTCCCGAACGGACAATCGCATCGGCGGCTCCGAGCACACTGGCCGAGCCGGTGCCGTTGTCCGTGCTTCCCTCCGAGAGATCCCAGGAGTCGAGGTGCGCGCCGACGACAAAAATCTGCTCGGGATTTTCGCGGCCGCGAATTTCGCCCACGACGTTAGCGCTTTCCACCGGTCCGTTTGTGAATGTGTTCTGAATATTAAAGCGAGCGCGCGGCTTTAATCCGGCTTCCAAGTAGCGTTCGAGTTGGCCTTGATCTTCCGCGGTCATGGAGACCACTGGGATGGGGAAGTCCGCGTCAAAACCGAGAATGCCGGTGTGCGTCAGATTCAGCCCGCTGGCTTTTGAACCGCCTTGGCCGCCGATCACAACGAGCGCGCCTGCTTTCGCCGCGGCGCGTAGAAAGTCGCCGAACTGCACAAAAATCATGTCCAAGCCTTTTTTGGGACTGCCTTTGGCGACGACCAGCACGACTTTGCCTTTCAGCCGGAAAACGCCTTTCATTTCCTGATCGAGATCGAACAAATTCACCGGAACGACTTCGCCTTCCACGCCCCTTGCTGGCGTGGAGCCTGTCCAGCCCATAGCGTCGACGTGCAGCTTGTGATGCATCGGCGAAAGGAGCTCGGCATCGGCATTGCCGCGCTTCCAGCCGCGCCAGAGCTGCCATTTTTCGGCGTGCACATTCTCCAGGCCGATGGTGCGCATCTTGGCGATGCCCCAATCGATAGCTTTCTGCGCTTCGGGAGTACCGGTGACGCGGGCGCCGACGTTGTCGCTCAGCTCCGTCAGATATTGGAAGGCGTGCGAGTTCATCATGCCTTCGCCGGCGATTTTCGTGAGCGCTGGCTTGGTGCCATCCTCGTCGGGGCCCTTGAAACGATCATCGGCTCGCGCCAGTCCTACGCACACCAGGCTCAAACCCAGGACCGAGATTCCGACACCCGCAGGCAACTTTCGCATCCGTTCGTCTCCTCCGCGCCACAGGGCGCACCACAACCTATTACGTCAGACGCGCGCGACTAGTTTCGGTTTCAGTTGCGCAGCCTACGAAAGAATCGAAACGCTAGCGCGATCGGGGCACCGACGGCGAGGGAGATGTTTCTTTCCTGAAACTAGCTCGTCAATCGTCGCTTTACGTGATTTTCAGCGCGACCTACACTCCCAACGAGGCACCAGTGACGCAAATTTCCAAACGTTTGTCCCTGCGATTGATCTGCGGACTGATTTTGCTTTGCGCTTTCGGCGCCTTGCCAGTGCGCTGCCAGGAATCCCCTTCACCTTCCGCCAAGCAGGTGCCGAAATCGTCCGAAGCTTCAGAAAGTACGCCGGTGCTGCCGGCGCAGATCGAGCTGCTCGAAACTCGCGTGCGCTTTGAAGCGAATGGCGATAGCCGCAAGGAAGTCCACACCCGCGTGCATATCCACAATGAACTCGGTGCCCGCCAGTTCGCGCGGCTCTCCTTCGACTACAACCGTTCCTTCCAGCAAATCGAATTCCCACTCGTGCGCATCACCCACACCGGTGGCGGCACGGTTGACATTCTCCCGAGCGCCATTTCCGACCAGCCCAATCCCGCAGTCGTGAACGCACCTGCCTACCAAGACGTCCGCGTCAAGTCCCTACGCATCCTGGGCCTCGCCCCCGGCGACAACCTCGAGTACCGCGTGGTCACCTCCCTCGCCCGCGGACGTTTCGCCCCGAACTTCTATCTTTCGCATGACTTGGCGCACGATGCCCTGGTCTCACAAGAATTATTCGAGGTCGATCTTCCTGCCTCCCGAGCCGTGAAGCCCTGGACTTCGCAGGCCGCCCAGATTTTCGACACCGAAAAATCGGGCGAAGGTGGCAATGCCCGCTTGGTTTATCGCTGGAAGCGTCCCGAAACAAACTCTGAATCCCACGACGCCAAGGAACCCACTCCTTCAACAAAAGCTATCTCTGATTTGCCTATTTTCTTCGTTGACTCGGACGTCGTCCTCACGACGTTTCCGAGCTGGGTAGATGTGTTGAGGGCTCTGCAAGAGCCCTTCCGAACCGATGTCATGCCCGACCCCAGGATCAAGGCCAAGGCGGAAGAGTTGGCGCGCAATGCCGCCACTCCCGAAGATAAACTCCGCGCGGTTTACGATTTTGTATCCCAAAAAGTGACGACCGTCGATCTTCCCCTGGGTGCGACCGGTTTCCGCCTGCGGTCCCCGGCGACAATCCTGTCTTCCGCGTATGCTATTCCGGAAGAAAAGTGCAGCCTGCTGTCCGCCCTGACGTCGTCCATCGGTCTGGAAACAAAGCTCGCCATAGCCGTCCCCAGCACGCGTTCGCAACGTGGACCCGCCATTCCTTCGATTCTGACGAACGTTCTTGTCATAGCCCGTGTTTCCACGAGAACCTTTTGGCTGGATCCTTCCGTCGAGGTAGCACCTTTTGGAATGATCGCTTCGACTATCCGCGGGAAGCCGGCGCTCCTCCTCTCTCCTACGAGTGATGTGCGGTTTTTCGAGGACGTTCCTAAGAATCTGCCTTTCGCGGCGTCGCAACACGTCAGCGTCGATGCCTCCCTGGCCCCCGACGGCACGCTGCGCGCGAAAGTTCACTACACCCTGCGTGGCGAAAATGAGCAGTTGCTGCGCGTCGCCTTTCATCAATCCCCCCGCGAAAAATGGAAGGATGTCGCTCAGCTTCTTGCCCTTTCCGACGGCTTTGGCGGCAAAATCACCAATGTGACTGCGTCGGACCCGTACGCCACGCAACAGCCTTTGACCGTTGAATACGAAATTGTGCAACCAAAATTTGTCGACTGGTCGAAGACACCCGTTCGTATCCCCGCCCTGCTTCCCCTTCTCGGCTTGCCCGATCCACCGGACAAATCGGCGCTTGCCGCCTCGTCCACCATCGACCTCGGTACGCCTCTGGATGTTGAGACTCACTTGACCTTGCATCTTCCGGAGGGAACTGCCGTTCGCACGCCTACTGGAACGTCCGTCGAGCGCGACTACGCGACCTTCGCGTCTAGATATCAAGCGAGCGGCGGCTCAATCACCGCCTCGCGCCATCTGAATTTCTTGCTGCGCGAAATTTCCGCCGACCGCGCCGCGGACTACAACGCTTTCGTCCGCGCAGTGCAGAGCGATGAGGCTCAGGAGTTCACCTTGGAGCGGGCAAGGGCTGAACCGTCCAAGCAATCAACCTCGGCGGCGACCGCTCCGAAGAAAAATTAGCTCAGACCGTGCGGATAAAATGCTAAAAACATGAGAAACAAATGGGGTTGGCAGGGCGACTAGCTTCGGGGATTTCCTTGACTTGCTGCGCTACTTGATGGACATGATCTCTTTTTCTTTTGCCGCGCTCAGATCCTCAATCTTCTTGGTCTCCGCGTGTGACAGCTTTTCCAGCTCGTCCAGCGCGCGCTTCTTCTCGTCTTCGCTGATTTTCTTGTCCTTTTCGAGCTTCTCGATGGCTTCCTTTAGATCGCGCCGAATATTGCGCACCGCGGTGCGGTGATTTTCCAGCACTTTGTGCAACTGCTTGACGATATCCTTGCGGCGGTCTTCGGTGAGAGAGGGGATCGGCACGCGCACCACTTTGCCGTCGTTGGTCGGATTAAGTCCCAGGTCGGAGGTGCGAATAGCCTTGTCGATCAGCGGCACTGCGGTGGGATCCCACGGCGAAACCACGATCATCGTCGCATCCGGCACTGTCACCGTGCCGAGCTGATTCACCGGCATGGGCGTGCCGTGATAATCCACGCGGATGCTATCGAGCAGCGAAGCATTCGCCCGCCCCGTGCGCAGCGTCGCCAAATCCTTGCGAAAATCCTCCACTGCTTTTTCCATGCGGGTCTTCGCCGCGGCCATCGCGTCCCTGGTTGTTGCGATCGTCGTCATATCCTCGTCCTCAGAAACAGCACCTCTTGCTCACGCCGGCGTGACTGTCGAGCCCACGCGCTCGCCCATCACCACGCGCTTGATATTGCCATGCGTGTTCATATTGAACACCACGATGGGCATGCCGTTGTCCATGCACAGCGAAATCGCCGTGGAGTCCATCACTTTCAGACCCTGGTGCAGCACGTCGCGATAGGTGATGTGCTGAAAGAATTTCGCGTCCGCCACTTGCTCGGGATCGGCATCGTAAATTCCCTCCACGCGCGTGGCTTTCAAAATCACGTCCGCCTTGATTTCCATGGCGCGCAGCGCGGCCGCCGTGTCCGTCGAAAAATAAGGATTGCCGGTGCCGGCGGCGAAAATCACGATGCGGCCCTTCTCCAGGTGCCGCGTGGCACGCCGGCGGATAAACGGCTCGGCCACCTGCTTCATCTCAATGGCGCTCAGCACGCGCGTATACACGCCATCCTTCTCCAACGCGTCCTGCAAGGCCAGCGCGTTGATCACCGTCGCCAGCATGCCCATGTAGTCGCCGGTGGCGCGATCGATCTCGAAACCCTTCTGCCGCGCACCTCGAAAAATGTTTCCGCCGCCGACCATGATGGCGATCTCCACGCCGAGGGCGTGCACTTCTTTCAACTCACGCGCAATGGCCTGAATGGTTTCGCCGTGAATCCCGAATCCCTGCGGCCCCTGAAACGACTCGCCCGAAAGTTTCAGCACGATGCGCTTATAAACCGGCTCGCTTCTTTTCGCAGGTTTGCTCAAGGCTCGCTTCGCGGCTGTCGTTTTCGCCATGTTTCTCCGGTATGCGCTCGAAAATCCGTCGGAATTGTAACAAACAATGCCAGCCGCCGCACAAGCGGCGGCTACTCTTTTGGAGTGCGGCGGTCTTGCGCACTCCAAAAAAAGAGCGCCCCGCATTTCGGGACGCTCTCTCGCTACTTAGAAAGAAGATTAGGCTGACGCCGATTCTACGGTCGAACCTGCGGCCCCGCTCACTTCGCCCACCTTGAACCGCACGAAGCGCCGCACCGCAATGTTCTCGCCCAAATTGGCGATAGCCTGAGCGATCATTTCCTTAATGGTGACAGACTCGTCTCGGATGTAGTGCTGTTCGTAGAGGCAATTCTCCTCGTAGAACTTCTCCATCTTCCCGGTGACGATCTTCTCCACCACCTGCTCGGATTTTCCGGTTGCGCGCGCCTGCTCGCGATAGATGTCGCGCTCCTTCTCGAGCATCTCCGACGTGACTTCCTCGCGCCGCAAATAGCGCGGATCGAGCGCCGCGATGTGCATGGCAATGTCGTGGCACAGCTGCTGAAACGCAGGGGTGCGCGCCACGAAGTCAGACTCGCAGTTCACTTCCACGATCACGCCGATTTTTCCGCCGGCATGAATGTAGTGCCCCACCAGCCCTTCGCTGGCCTCGCGCTGCGCCTTCTTCGCCGCCGCCGCCTGGCCCTTCTTGCGCAGGATGTTGATGGCCTTCTCTACGTCGCCGGCCGCTTCCACCAGCGCCGCGCGGCAATCGCTGAAGCCCGCGCCGGTGCGCTCGCGCAATTCCTTCACGAGATTTGCTGGGATTTGCATGGCTTGTGGTTGTGTACTCATCCTTTTTTCTTTCTCGCGTATGCGAATCTCTTAGCCGCGCCCTGTAATGCGGTTAGATGCGCCTATCTGCAAAACGGCCCGGCGCCTGGGTTGGACTGCAGCGCCGGGCCTGTCGAAATCTATGCCAGCGCGGTTTGCTTACCTGGATTCCTCGTCCGGCGGGACGGTTGTCTCCGCGGGTTCGGCTGCCTCCGGCGCTTCCGCCGGCACTTCGCCTTCGACAAAATCGCCTTCTTGTTTCTCGTACCGTTCGTAAGCGCTGGTGTCGACGTACTCGACGCCTTCCACCAGAGCCTGGTCTGCCGCGGCCTTTTGGTCCGCCACTTGCGATTGCTGGTACAGGTTGTGGCCTTCCAGCACGGATTCCGAAATCTTTGAGGTAAACAGACGAATCGCGCGTAACGCGTCGTCGTTCCCCGGAATGATCCAGTCCACCACATCCGGGTCGCAATTGGTGTCCACTACAGAAACCACCGGCACACCCATGCGCCGCGCTTCCTTCACCGCAATCTCTTCCGCGTTCGAGTCGATCACGAACATCGCGTCCGGAAGCTGCGCCATGTTCTCGATGCCCTCGAGGTTCTGAAACAGGTGCTTCATTTCGCGGTCCAACCGCGCTCTTTCCTTCTTGGAAAGCTCGGCCATGCGCCCATCTTCGTTCATGGCTTTCAGCAGCTTCAGCCGCTTGATGGATTTCTGCAGGGTCGCCCAGTTGGTCAGCGTGCCGCCGAGCCAGCGGTGATTCACGAAGAATGCGCCGCATTTCTTGGCTTCTTCCGCCACGGCTTCCTGCGCCTGCCGCTTGGTGCCCACAAACAATACCGTTCTGCCGTGCGAGGAAATTTCACTCACGAAGCGGCTTGCTTCGCGGAACATCTTGAGGGTCTTCTGAAGATCGATAATATGAATGCCGTTGCGCTCCCCGAAAATATATTCCTTCATCTTCGGGTTCCAGCGGCGCGTCTGGTGGCCAAAGTGAACTCCAGCCTCCAGCAGCTCCTTCATCGTAATTTCAACTGCCAAGTTTCCTCCTCTAAGGATTGCTGCTTGCGGCAGCGGATCGTGTCGCGCCGGGCTTTAGTCCGGCCACGACAACTTCGCTGCAGAGCAGCCTTCTTGCCGGCAGCTTGCCGGCCGTGATCTCGTCCCGGTAAGACCGGAACGGAGCTCGTTCACCCTGAGGCCGCCACGGGCGGCCGAAGGGTCCGCTCACCCAGCGACTAGCGCTTGGTGAACTGGAATCTCTTGCGCGCGCCCTTCTGCCCGTATTTCTTGCGCTCCTTCATACGGGAGTCGCGCGTTAGAAAACCGTTCTTGCGCAGCGAAGGCCGCAGCTCTGGATTGAACTTCGCAATTGCGCGCGACAATCCCATGCGCACCGCGCCAGCTTGCCCGCCAACGCCGCCACCACGCGCGGTCACCACTACATCCACCTGGTCCGCCAGGCTGGTGAACTTCAGCGGCTCGGTGGCGTCATGCTTCCACGCGAAATTCGGGAAGTATTGCTCGACCGTCCGCTTGTTTATCGTGAACTTGCCGGAGCCTGCGCGCAAAAATACACGCGCTATCGATTCCTTGCGGCGGCCGGTACCCAGAAACCAATTTGTGCCCGCGATGGGCGTACCCGTAGAACTCAACGATCCTCCTCAATTACAGACAGCCCCACGCTACTCGGAGCCTGCAAAACTTCACGCTTCGGCTTACCCGCGTGGGCGGGGTTGCTCCCTACTCGACGAAGGAAGGCACCGCAACGTGCGGAACAGCATTTGGCATACTACCCTTCACCCTGAGCACCAAAAACGGTGCGAAGGGGCGCCAAACCTGGAGACTGGAATACTGCAGGCTGCTAACCCACCAGAACAACAATCCCCGAATCTCTAATCCAACGTGGCACAGCCAATTTTGGCTGTGCTCTGCGGCAACTTACAGCGCCACTGCCTGCGGCTTCTGCCCTGCATGTCGCGCTAATCCCGCCGCGTCGCGATAAATGCGCAACTTCTTCGCACGCCGCGCGCGTAGCTTGTTCTTCGGCAGCATCCCGAGAACTGCTTCGCGAATCATCCAATCCGACTTATTGTTGGCGCGCAGACGCTTCGCCGGAACTTCCTTCAATCCGCCGGGATATCCGCTGTGCGAGTAATAAATTTTCTGCTCGACCTTGTTCCCGGTCATGCGCACCTTATCGGCGTTGATCACCACCACGTGATCGCCCGAATCCAGGTACGGCGTAAAACTCGGCTTATCCTTGCCGATCAAAATCCGCGCCACCTTAGTGGCCAACCGGCCCAGCACCTGGTCCGTGGCATCGACCACAAACCAGTTCGCGCCTTCCTTCAGCGCCTCGGCCTCTTCTCCCTTGGCTACATACGTCCTCATCGCCCTTAGTCACACCTTTCCCTGTAGAGACAAACGTCAATCTTAAAGTACGTGTCATCCTGTGTCAACGAACTTCATCCAGGTTAACTGCAATGGGTTTTACCGGCGGTGTATAAGCCGTGCTATTTTCGGAGAGGTGTTTAAACGAAGGGAGAAACAGGATGGCAAGTCCACAAAGAGCCCCCATGAAACTTACGCAAGAACCCGAGATTGTGACCTGGCCGGAAAGGCATTACGTCTTTATCGAGAAAACTGGACCCTTTCAAAACACTGCACCGCAAGCATGGCAAGAATTGCATCAACTTGTTCCGGGGATTTCCGAACATAACAAGGTCACCGGATACATGAGCCTCTACAAAGTAGGGCCAAAGCTCTATCGCGCCGGCGTTTCGCTCGCTGCGGAGCCTAAAAATTTAAATGAAAAGCTCACGCACGAAAAATTCAAAGGCGGTAAGTACAGCCGTTTTGTCTTGACGGGGTCTTATGCCAACTTGCCCGAGGCTTCTGGCCGCGTTTTTGAGATTGTCTCGGAAAAGAAAATCCAAGTTCGAGATGACTTCTGCATTGAAAATTACGCCAACGATCCGCGAACCACGCCAGAGGATCAGTTAGTCACCGAAATACTTATTCCCACCGCGTAGTTCTGCGCCGGAAGCCCGATCAAGGCTCACGCCTTGGCCACTGGGGTCCAGACTTGCATCGGGGTTTGGGCCCTATTGGCCCACGCATAGTAGGGGATAAATGTCAGTTGTATCGGGCGCGATTTCCGCGCCGGCGCGTTATGCGGGAAATACAAGTTGCTGCGATTGGCTGATTCCTCGTATGCGGCTCCGGAATGGCGGAGGACCAAGACCCCTCCCAGCAAGTCCTTCTCAAATTTTTCCTGGAAGTGGCCGCTGCCCTTCTCGTCAACCTCCAACGCCACGTCCTTCAACGCCACTCCGTCGCCCTGGTCGATTTGCTCCATGCAGTACACGACCGGACCGCGCTGCACCGCTACGCGACCATTGTTCTCGGTGATTTGCGCGTTGGCCTCCAGGACTTGCGGCGCCATGTTGAATTGCAGGGTAACTGTGTCGCCGCCGGACCAACGCCGCCGGACCGGGAGATACTGACCCGCGGTCGCGCCCGCAACCGCCTTCCCGTTAACGGCGACCTTCGACGTGTCGGTCCATCCGGGAACGCGCACGAACAGCGTGAATTCGGCAGGCTGTCCGGGCGCCACGACCATCTCCACGCTGCCATCCCAGGGATAATTCGTCTTCTGCCGGATCTTCAGCGCAGCCCCGCTTTCGAGGTGCCAATCCAGCGATGAATTGTCGTACAGATGTACATATACGCCTTCGCTGCTGGTGCTGTAGAAATATCCCGGCAGTGAAGCCAAAGTGCGTTCCAGGTTCGGCGGGCAGCACGTCGTGTCGTACCATTCGTTGCGAATCTTGTCTCCGCCGGAAGGATCAAACGCCAGCGGATTGCGATAGCAATACAGCGTCCCATTCATCGACATCCCCGAATTGATCCCGTTGTAGAGCGCGCGCTCAATCACATCCGCGTACTTCGCCTCTCCGGTGGCCGCGAGCATGCGCCAGTTCCACATCATGTTCCCGATGGCCGCGCAGCTTTCTCCGTACGCGCGCGCATTCGGCAATTCATACGGATCGCCAAAGGCTTCGCCGTCGCTCCGCGCGCCAACTCCTCCGGTGACATACATCTGCGCCGAAACCAGATCCTTCCAAAGCACGTTCAGCGTCTTCCAATACGTCGGGTCACCTGTCTCCAGGTAATAGTCGGCAGCCCCGCAGCAGGCGTACATCGCGCGCACGGCATGCCCTTCCAGGTGCGTCCGCGAAGTGAACGGAATCCCGCAGAAGTGATACACGTAATTTTCAGGCTTAAAGTGAATCCGCGAGTCCCCGGCGAGCAGATATCTCGCCAGCTCCAGATGCTGCTTGTCGCCGGTGATGCGATACAGCTCGAGCAGCGCCATCTCCATTTCCGGGTGCCCGGAGAACAGCGGCTTCTTGTCCGAGCCAGGACCGAAATTCGGCAGCAGAAATTCATTCACGAAACGAATGCCTGCGTCCAGCAGCGTCCGGTCCCCGGTCGCGCGGTAATAGGCGATGGCGCCCTGCAACAAGTGCCCCACGCAGTAAAGCTCGTGCCCATGTTGCTGCACCTTCGGCTCCATGCGCTGCGACGCGCGCTCCAGCACATAGTACGTATTCAAGTAGCCGTCGGCCTGCTGCGCGGCAACGACCTCGTGAATATCCCTGTCCACCGCTGCCCGCAATTCCGGCAGCTCGCCGGACTGCAGCGCAAAACCCGCCGCTTCAATCCATTTGTAAATGTCGGAATCGGAATACACCGGCCCGCGCTGCGCCGCCGTGCTCTTCCCGGTAAGCCGTCGGAAATTGTCCATGCGCCCATTGACTTCCAGCAGCTTCCCCATCGATGGAATGCTGGCGTTCACATTCGTCTCGCGGCGCGGCGACCAAAACCCAGCCTCAATCGTCACCGCATGTACCGGAACGCTGTGCAGTTTCGCGTACGGCGACTTTGCCAGGTTCAGAATGCCCTGGTCTCGCCAAGCCGGAGTTGTGGTGAGCGCAACTGAATCTTGTTCTCGCCCTCCAAGAGCGCCCGTGAATCCGCTCAAAAGGTTCGGCGCGCCGGGCAGCACGGAAATCGCCGAAGCGGACATCGCCGAAGCGACGAACTTCCTGCGCGAGTACTTTTGCTTCCCGTTCATGGTGGCCCTCCCGACGCAACCTTCCGCTCAGACGGCGGACATCATAGCTCAACAGAAGCCCACTGTAGCCGCCGCAGCTATCCGGGTACTTCTTTTCTCAGTACCCCTCTCTCAGTACCTTTTTCCTAGAAAATTTCGATAGCACGAAGCCTGGCTTTCCAGTAGTATTTTCCCATCGGATGTCCCCCGGCAGTCGGTCGGCAATGGCAAATACTGACCTTTCCAGTTCGCGTAAGCCGCATGTGCACACGCGGGTGTCGCTCCGCCAGCCGCTTCGCTGCGGATTCGCAATCGTTCTTTGCTCCTGTCTGTTTGCCGGCGCTGCGCAGTGCCGCGCCCGCGCCCCCCAAGATGTAGCCGAAGCCGCTCGCCAAGAACGAGCGCGCAAAGAGACGAAGAAACAAAAGCACGTTTACACCGACGAAGATTTGCGTCGCGCAAAAATCCTGACTCCAGACGACGAAGCCCGCGTCGAAGCCAAGCGCCTGCAGCAACCAGCGGCCATCGAGGAACAGGCCCAGGTACCCGTCGACGCAGGCGTCGAACTTGCACAACTGCCGCTCGGCGATATCGCCCGCCGTTACCGCGATGCCAAACGCGCCGCGCAAATGCCCGATCCGTTCCACCTTCCATTCGATGAGCCGGTGTTTGCGGCTCCCATTATTTCGGTTCCGAAACTCGAGCCTCCCCGTCCGAGCTTTTCGCCAGTGCATCCAAATGTGGGGCCGGCCCAGCCCAATGCCGTAGTTGCTCCGGCGATGCCCAGCCCTGCACCCTTGCGACGGCTCGACCCTTTCACGCGACGCCTCGCGCCAGTCGCTCCCGCAGCGCACGCGTCCGCCTCGCGTCCTGCGCCAGCCCGGGCTGTTCCGCAGCCGAATCCCTCCAGGGATATTGCAGCTCCAAGACTTGAGTCTCCCAAATTTGCGCCGGTTCCGGCCGCGCCCGCAGCCCGACCGTACGTGTCGCGTCCTGCGCCAGTTGTGGCCGCTAGGCCAAATCTCTCTTCCAAAATTGCGCCCCCAAAATTTGAGGCTCCCAAATTCTCACCTCTGCCAGCAGAGCCAAACATAGCTCCGGCAATTGCCCCGTCTACCCCGAGGCCGAGCGTCGCCGCTTCGATCGCGCCTCCGTCCGTCGTGGCGAAGACCTCTTCCTCGCTGCACACCGTCACCGTGCAACCCGGCGACTCCCTGTGGAAGCTCGCACAGCAAAATCTAGGACGCGGCTCGCGCTGGCAGGAATTTCTAGCGGCTAACCCTGGCATCGTTGACCCCGCCCGCATCACCGCCGGTACGGAAATTGTGGTACCAGCCAAAATCACGGGCTTGAAATCCGATCTGAAGGTCACCGTTAAGCAGGGCGACACATTGTCGAGGATTGCACAATCGACCTACGGCCGCGCCGCCGCGTGGCGCTGCATCGCGCAAGCCAATCCGGAAATCGCGGACGCCAACCGCATCTACGCAGGCCAGCAACTGCTTCTGCCCTTCAGCTGCAATCAGTAAGCTCCGAATTCTTCTCCTGCGACCCCTCAGCGTTATCTTCATTTCTTTTGAGCATGGAGATTAACGCTCGGCAGGAATTTCGGTGGCTTGCGCACCTTCGTCGCCTGCTCAAATGCATACGCCAGCCGGATCAGCACCGGCTCGCTCCATGCCTTCCCAAAAAAAGAAATCCCCACCGGCATGCCGAAAACGAATCCCGCCGGAACCGTCACATTCGGGTACCCCGCCACAGCCGCCGCTCCGGAGCTTCCGCCCCCAAAATGATCACCATCGACCAAATCCGTTAGCCAAGCCGGTCCACCCGTCGGCCCCACCAGCGCATCCAGGTTGTGCTTCTCCATGGTCGCGTCGATTCCCTCTTTGCGCGCCAATTGATGGTTCTTTTCTAGCGCCTCGATGTATTCCCTGCTGTCGAGCGGCCCCTTGGCTTCCGCCTTCAAGAAAAAGTCTTGCCCAAAGTAGGGCATCTCCTTTTCGTGATTCCTCTCATTGAACTCGATAATGTCCTTCAACGATTTCACCGGCGGATTGAACCCGGGCCGCGCCAGATATGCATTCAGATCCGCCTTCAGCTCATACATAAAAACGGTCATTTCCGTCTCACTCCACTTTCCCGCGGTTTCGATCTCCACGGGATCGACCAGAATCGCGCCTTCTTTCTTCATCGCCTCCAGCCCCGCTTCCATCACTTTGTCAACCGCGTCCATAAATCCAAAAGACTTGCGCACCACGCCAATCCGCGCGCCATGCAACCCGTCCGCCTTCAGAAACTGCGTGTAATCCGTGTTCGATTTCCCCCGGCTGTCCGCCGTCGCACTGTCTTCCGCATCCACTCCCGTGAGCGCTCCTAGCACAATCGCCGCGTCGCGTACCGTGCGACACATCGGCCCCGCACCGTCTTGGCTATGCGAGATGGGAACAATCCCGCTGCGGCTCACCAATCCCACCGTGGGCTTGATCCCCACCAACCCGTTCGCCGAAGACGGGCACACAATTGACCCATCCGTCTCCGTCCCGATCGCCGCAGCACAAAAATTCGCCGAAGCCGCCGCGCCCGACCCGGAACTCGACCCGCAAGGATTGCGGTCCAGCGCATACGGATTCTTCGTCAGTCCGCCGCGCCCGCTCCACCCGCTGGTCGAATGCCGCGAGCGAATGTTCGCCCATTCGCTCAGGTTCGTTTTCCCAATAATCACAGCACCCGCTTCCCGCAGCTTCTGCGCCACGACGGAATCCTTCGGCGGCTTCGAACCCACCAGCGCCAGCGACCCCGCCGTCGTCATCATCTTGTCCGCCGTATCGATGTTGTCCTTAATGAGCACCGGAATCCCGTGCAACGGCCCCCGCGCTCCCTTCTCCTTCCTCTCTCTGTCTGAAGCCTCCGCAATCGCCAGCGCATCAGGATTCACCTCAATCACGCTATTCATCGCTGGCCCGTGCTTGTCCACCCCATCAATCCGCGCCAAATATCTCTTCGCAATCCCCCGCGCCGTGTACTTCCCTGCCTTCATCCCCTCCTGCAACTCCGCGATAGTAATTTCTTCAAACTCAAACGCCGGCACCGCCGCCAAACTCTCCGGCCGCTCGCGAGCCTCCACGACTCCCACGCGAATCACCGGCGCCACCGCCGCTACAAAACCGCCCGCCAAGCCGCTCCGCAAAAATCGCCTTCGTCCCTTTTCTTTCTTCAATGTGTGGCTCCTCCTCTAAGAGCATCGCCAAATCGCAGCGATATTACGACAAACGTGCCAGAGCCGAACTGTGATTTCTGCGTTAATGCTGTCGGTCCGCGAGTTTAGTTGTAACGCCAATGTAAACAGTTCTAAACTGCCGTCGACGCGTACGTCATTTCGTAAGTTCATCCAAATTTCCGTATTAACCCGCCCGTCGGTCTCACTTCACTGCTGCTTGCTGCCACTAACCTACTCAATTTGCTGGGCTTTTCGTCCCGCAAAGGAATCCCACTTCTGGCCCTGTGATTGCCAACTAGGTAGGTGCGTGGGCACGCGGGGGTGTGCGTCACCTTCCAAGACTTAACAGACAGTGCAGTTGCGCCTTTCGCAGCCCCAGCTCGCGGAGGCAAAAACTCTTATATTTGTCGCCAATCACAAGGAGAAAACATGGACGTTCACATCCGGCCCTTCGTCCTAGGACGCGGCATTCCCCGGCTGGTTTTGCTCGGCATTCTGCTCATGGCAATGAGCAGCACCGCTGTGGCGCAAACCACCGCCAGCATCAAAGGCACGGTTACAGACGCCAGCGGGGCGGCCGTCGCAGGCGCGAAGGTGACCGTCAAGAGTCAAGCCTTGGGTATCGAAAGAATCACGCAGACCAATTCCTCGGGTGATTACGAGGTGCCTGCGCTACCCCCCGCCATCTACACCGTCGGAGTGCAAATGCAGGGCTTCACGACGGAAATTGCCAATTCCTTGACCCTGCAGGTCAGCCAAAACTCCGTTCAGAATTTCGGTCTTAAGGTGGCCAGCACCACCACCACCGTGGTGACCGTCGAAAGCACGCAAGCCATTATCGAATCCACCAGTATGACCGTAGGCCAGGTGATCGACCAGAATGTTGTTCAAGAGATTCCCCTGAACGGCCGCCACTTTGTGGATTTGGCTTTGTTGGTACCGGGCACGGTGACACCTCCCCAGAGCGGGTTCCTGACGGCGCCGCTACGCGGCCAAGGCTCGTTTGCATTCAATTCCGCCGGAGGCCGCGAAGACGCGGTGAACTTCATGATCAACGGCGTCAACTTGAACGACATGGTGCAAAACCAGGTGACGTTCCAGCCGGGTATCAACACCGTGTCCGAATTCAAGATCGACAACTCGACCTACAGCGCGGAGTCTGGCCGGAATTCCGGCTCCATCGTCAACATTGCCACGCGTTCGGGATCCGATCAGTTCCACGGCGAGGCCTATGACTACTTTCGTAACAATTATCTCGACGCCCGAAATTTCTTCAACCCGACGTCAGGACCACAGTCTGCTCTGAAGCGCAATCAATTCGGAGGAGATGTCGGCGGTCCGATCATCAAGGGGAAAACTTTCTTTTTCTTGAGCTACGAGGGATTGCGGCAACATCAGGGCTTGACGACGACGAGCGCCGTTCTGACCGCTGCCGAAAGAGCCCAAATCCAGAGCACAGGAAGCGCCTCCGCCAAGGGTCTGCTGCAATTCATACCGGCAGCCAATGGGACCCTTAATGGGGCGCCTGCATTTTTCGGTTCCGCCAGCGCGAACGTGAATATCGACCAGGGTACGATGGACATCAGCCACAATTTCAGCGAGAAAGACCGGATTCACGGCTACTACGCGAATCAAGAAGACCGCCGCCTGGAGCCTACACAGGGGGCCAACCTCCCGGGCTTTGGCGACACGCGCGCAGGCCATCGGCAGGTCATCACTTTGGGAGAAACTCACGTTTTCAGCCCAAGCTTGATTAATGAATTTCATCTAGGCGCGAATCGAGTTCACATCACGTTCACACCGAATAATCCGACCGATCCTGCATCCGTGGGCCTGGGGGGAGTCCTTGGTCCGAACATGACGTTCATACCGGTGATCTCGATTGCAGACAAGGCGGGGCTGCTGTTCGGCGCCGAACGAAACTTCCCGCAAGGACGCGGAGACCTCACCGCAGTGGTTGGGGACACGCTGAATTATATCCGTGGAGCACATTCGCTGAAATTCGGCTTTGAGTTCCGCGACTTCCGGAACGACAATTTCGCCGCTGATCCGGGCCAGTTGATCTTCAACACGACGTCGAACTTCATCGCAGGCACAGCGAACTCGTCTGCTAGGACCGTTGGAGTGGCCCAAGCCAACCGAATTACGGAAAATGCCCTCGACTTCTTTGCCCAGGATAGCTACAAACTCAAGCCCTATCTTACGCTTGAGCTTGGTTTGCGATATGCCTGGAACATGACTCCGAATGAGGCGCGGGGGCGCTTCGTGACGTTCGACCCGGGATCAGTTTCGCTTGTGCCCGTGAGCGATCCCTACAGCCAGAACAATAAGAACGTTCAACCGCGAGTTGGGTTTGCGTGGGATGTTTTCCATACCGGAAAGACGGTTCTGCGTTCCGGCTACGGATTCCAGGTGGACCAGCCGATCACGGGCTTTGTTACCGGGCTGAATTCCAATCCACCATTCGCGGTTCCTATCGCGGTCGGAACCGCTCAATCACTTACCACGCTCGGGACTTTCTACGACCCGAACAACGCCACCAATATCTCGCCGGCGGTGGTGAATCCGAACTTCAAGAACGCCAACGTACAGTCCTGGAACTTGAATATCCAGCAGCAGGTCGCCCGCAACACGGGAATCATGATTGGCTACTTCGGGTCGAAGGGTACGCACCTGGAGGTTGACCGCAACATCAACCAGCCGGCGATATTGGGGAACTTTGCGGCCGGCAGCAAGCCCTTCATTGCAATCTCTCCCACCAGCCAATTTCTGCCGGGAAAAACGCTGTCGAACAGAATCACGGAGCGTGACAGCAACTCCAATTCCAACTACAACGCGCTGTGGGTAACGGCGAACCAGCGCTTGTCGCATGGGTTGCAGTTCAACGCGTCCTATACCTACTCTCACTCTATCGACGAAGTGTCTCGCAACAATGCGGGAATTATCGTACAGGACAGCTCGAACATTTTCAGCAGCCGCGCGAGTTCCGATTTCGACGCCCGGCACCGGTTTGTTGCGAATGCCATTTACGATCTGCCCTTCAAAGGCAATCGCCTCGTCGCCGGATGGAAATTGGCGCCGATCCTGACCCTGCAGAGCGGCAATCCATTCAACGTGGTTTTGGCCACGGCCAATACGAATGGCGTAGGCAACACCGTTCGCCCGAACCTGATCGGTCCGGTGCAAATCAGCGGGAATCCGGCCCAATGGATTACCAATGCCGCGTCGGCGTTCAGCGTCCCCGCCGCAAACAGTTTCGGCAATCTGAGCCGCAACGCTTTCTATGGTCCCGGATTCTCGAACCTGGATCTGGCGCTGATCAAGAACACCAAAATAACCGAGAGAGTCAATGTGCAGTTCCGCGCGGATGCGTTCGATCTCTTAAACCATCCAAATTTCGGAAATCCGGGGGGAGGAAACGGCTTTGTGGTTTTGCCAGCGACCTTGAATGCAGCTACGCTGGCAACTTTCACTACCATCACCAGCACGCGTTTCCCGACCGCCGATTCCGGCTCCTCTCGCCAATTGCAGCTGGCGCTGAAGCTGCAGTTCTAACTGTCGATCGGCATTAGCTTCCGCCAAGGGGTCCCGACCCGGTCCCTTGGCGGAACTTTTCCCTCTTCAAATCATTCCTTTCGTTGTGATCGATTCCTCTCATTCCCTTTGCCTCGATGGACTCCCGACTTCGGCTTGACCTTTTTCAGTTAGAATGGAATGGGTAGTTCTTGGGGAGCGCGCATTGATCCACCGCCACGTATTTCACAACGACAGCCTGCTGCCCATCGAGAAAGTCCGGCTCTCCCCCGGACAAGCCGGCCTGATCTGCGGCTGGGGCCTCTTCACCACCGTTCGCATCTCGCGCGGCGAAGCCTTCGCCTACGAACGCCACTGGCGCCGCCTGGAAAAAGACGCTGCCCTCATCCGTCTCCCCATGCCGCACACCGCCGCCAAGGTCCGCGTACACCTTAACGAAGTCATCCGCGCCAACAACGTCACCGAAGGCTGCGCGCGCATCTATCTCGTCTACAATCAAGTCGGGTTCTGGCGCAGCGACGAGCCGCTGCCCCAAGTCGATCTCATCATCTATTCCGCACCGCTACCCGAATATAGTGAGCCGGTCCGCCTCGGCCTCCTCGCCAACGGCCGCCACGCCGCCTCTCCCCTCGCCGGAGTAAAAAGCATCTCGTGGCTTCCGAATGTCTGGGCCGTCGCGGAAGCCCAAAAGGAAGGTTTCGACGAAGTTGTCCTGCTCAACGAGCGCGGCGAAGTCGCCGAATGCACCGCCGCCAACATTTTCGCCGTCAAGAACGGCAAGATTCACACGCCGCCGCTAAACTCCGGCTGCCTCGAAGGCATCACCCGCGGCATTCTCTTCGAAGTTGCCCCAGAAGCAGGCATCGCCGTCGTCGAGCAGCCGCTCCGCCCGGAAGATCTCTACTCTGCCGACGAAGTTTTCATCTCCTCCACCAATCGCAACATCATCGGCGTGGGCGAAATCGCCGGCCACAAGATCGCCTCCGCGCCAGGCCCCATCACCCGCCAGATCGAAGATCTGTTCGTCACTCACGTAACCGACTACGTTACTCGCCGCCACGCCGCCACTTCCCGCTAGCTCACACCTCCGCCAACTGGCGCAATGCCGCCGGCTATGGTGTACTTGTCTTTACAAACTTTCGGGCCTTCTTCGCACCGTGTCGAACTCGTTTCCAGATAGCACCGCGACCGCTGCTGCCGCGCCACCAGACTGGCGCGCAGACTCCACATGGCATTCCTACGCAGTTAGCGTCCCCCACCGGCCTTCCGCGAAATCCCTGCTTCTCGCCTGCTCGCTATTTTTCCTGACGCTTTGCACCTGCCTCGTCGCCGGCACCCACTTCGCCGTCGCCTACGCCCACAACGAAGCCGTCTCCTGGGACGAATTCATTCGCGCGTTCACTTTGATCTATCGTCACCCGCTCGCCTTAGCCGCAGGACTCCCCTTCGCTCTAACCCTGCTGGCGATTCTGCTTGCTCACGAACTTGGGCACTTTTTCGCGTGCCGCCACCACCACATTCACTCCAGCTATCCCTTCTTCATTCCCTTCCCAACGCTGATCGGCACGCTCGGCGCGTTCATCCTCATCCGTTCTCCCATTCGCACCACGCGCGCGCTCTTCGACGTCGGCGCGTCCGGCCCACTCGTTGGCTTCCTGGTCGCCATTCCGGCGCTAGTCTACGGCATCGTCCACGCCAAGTTTGTTCCTGGCCTTGCCGACCCCGCGCACGCCGGAATTGTCCTCGGTTCTCCGCTCATCCTCCATCTCCTCGCGCCGATTTTTCATCATGGCGCTAACGCCGCGAACCTCCTTCTTCATCCGGTCGGACGCGCCGCATGGGTCGGCCTTTTCGCCACTTCGCTCAATCTTCTTCCCGCCGGGCAACTCGATGGCGGCCACATCCTCCGCTCCGTCAGCCAGCGCGCTCATCGTGCCTCCTCGATTCTTCTTCCCGTGCTCTTGGCTTTCCTGGGATTCCGCTACTGGGGCGGCTGGTATGTCTGGGCCGCTTTGCTCGTCAGCATCCGTTTTCTTCGCACGCTTCCCATCTTCCATCCTGAACCACTGGGCTACCCTCGCTACGGCGCCGCCTTCCTTTCCCTCCTGGTTTTCATCCTCTGCTTCATGCCCGCCCCCTTCCTCGAGTAGCACGGGCTCCGTAGCACGAGCTTGGAAGGCGTGTGGCAAACCTTGTTTTTCGTCAGCGCACGGCTTCAGCCGTGCCGTGATCGGCGCAGATTCTATAAGGCTTTGGCCGCTGAGGGTCTCGCTTTTGCGTGGGACAGCCATTTCTGGCTGTCCGCCTGAATAAATTCAGTCGCGCAAACTTCTCATTGACCTCCCACCCCACCAAAGGCACTCTTGTGCTGCCAAAATGGCCGGAACAACCACCACCAGCACTACGGAGGCTCCGAGCGCCACACGCCCTTCTCTCATCCGCACCCTCCGCCAACGCGACCTCTTTCTCCTCTTCATCGGCTCCGTCATCGGCTCCGGCGTCTTTCTAACTCCCGGCCTGATCCTCCGCCAGCTCGATGGCTCCGTCGGTTACTCCTTTCTCGTCTGGATCATCGGCGGAGTCCTCTCGCTCCTCGGCGCGCTCACCTACGCCGAGCTAGCCGCCGCCAACCCCGAAGCCGGCGGCCTCTACGTTTTCATTCGCGATGGCTTTGGCCGCATGCCCGCGTTCCTCTACGGCTGGTGTTTGTTCCTGGTAATAGCCAGCGGCTCCGTCGCAGCCTTGGCCCGCGCCTTCACCCGCTATCTAGCCGAAATCATCCCGCTCACGCCGCTCGAAGCCACCTGCGCATCCGTCGCCATGATCGCCGTGGTCACCGCCGTCAACGTCTGGGGCACCCGCAAAAGCTCCGACCTGCAAAACTGGACCACGCTCATCAAGGTCGGGATCATCGTCGTCCTGAGCGCCGTGCTCCTCTCACTCGGGCATCACCTTCGCGAAATTCCCGCCGCGCTCGGCTCCTCACAAACCGGCTTCTCTCTCCTCTCGAGTTTCGGCCTGGCCATGATCGCCGTCCTCTGGGCCTACGAAGGCTGGCAATTCGGCACCTACAGTGCCGGAGAAGTCATCGACCCGCAAAAATGTTTCCCCCGCGCCTTCCTCCTCGGCTCCCTAACCCTTACCGCCCTCTACCTGATCGCCATCGTCGCCTACCTCAACGCGCTCGGTCCCGCCGCAGCTACCAACAGCGAAGCGATTGCCGCAACCGCAGCCACCGCCGTCCTCGGCCCCTGGGCCGGACGCGCCATCGCCTGCACCATCCTCATCTCCACCTTCAGCGCCGCCAACAGCGTCATCCTCACCGCCCCCCGCGTCTTCTACGCCATGGCCAACGACAATCTCTTCTTCAAAAAACTAGCCGAAGTCCATCCGCGCTTCCGCACTCCCGCAAATGCCGTCATCGCCCTCGGCGTCTGGTCCGCCGTCCTAGCCAGCGCTGGCAAATTCGCCGAACTAATCGGCGGCGTAATCTTCATCGGTTGGATTTTCTACGGCTTAGGCGCCGCCGCCATCTTCCCCCTCCGCCGCGCCTCGCAAGGCAAAACTCTCCCCTACCGCGTCCCCGGCTACCCCTGGACGCCTCTAGTCTTCGTCCTAGCCGCCAGCGCCATCGTAGCCAACGCCATCTACCTCGCCTTCAGAGATCCCACCCAGTTCATCCACCTGGCCATCGCCATCATCCTCTTCGCCTTAGGCCTACCCGCCTACCTATTCTGGCGCCGCAACTCCTCCGCCTCATCGTAGGGGCACGGCGTAAGTTCAGGGCACCTGTAGCTCAGGCCCGTCTCTGGCCTGAGGCCTTTCCCATCCGCGCTGGGCACGGGTCCGTCCGCCCAGAATTGCAGAGATTCGGGGCCTGGTACATGTAGAATGGCGTGCGTTCTGCCGTTGCAAAAAGTCCAGGGAGATCGACCCATGAAAAAAGCGCTTCTGGTCCTGCTTCTAATTGGCGCCCGTCCGGTCTTCGCCCAGACCGCTCCGGAAGGAATCTGGCAGGGGTATGACGGCGAGTGGCAGCATGTGACCAAGCAACTGATCGATCTGGCCGAGGCCACGCCGCAGGACAAATTCTCCTGGCGTCCCGCGCCCGGCGTGCGCTCCACCAGCGAGGCTTACATGCACATCGCGCTCGCCAATTTCTACCTGCTCAGCGTCACCGGTCCGAAGATGCCCGCGGACGTCAAGCGAGAAATGGAAAAGAGCGTCACCTCGAAAGCCGACGTAATCAGCTGGCTCAAACGCTCGCTCGATGCCGTGAAGGAAGCGCGCGCGTCCGTGACCCCCAAAGACCTCGAGCGCAAGGTCCACATCGCAGATCGCGACGCCACCGTCGATGGCATGTATCTCCGCATCATCGTCCACGCCAACGAGCACATGGGCCAGCTCATCGCCTACGCCCGCATGACCGGCGTCACGCCTCCCTGGTCAAAAAAAGAGTAAGCCCCTGCAGCCGTTCCTTTTCCCGGCTTGGTTTTGATCGTGAGCGGGTGCGTGCCCTCTTCTTTGGCCGTCAGCTACGCTCCAGTCTTCCGCTCTTTCGCGGAGCGCCACGGCAAGCTCGGCGGGCGGCCGCCAGACTGGGAGGGAGTGAACAAATTCTTTTGCTCAGCGCACTTCAGCGAGCTTCCTCTGCCGTTCATCAGTTGCCGATTGAACGCGAATCTACTGACCGGAAACGGGCCGATCGCTCCTGGCGACCCCATGGATGTTGAGCTCTTGTCCGTCGCTCTCCCCGTCGCCCACTTCGTCCTGGCCGACAAACGGATGGAGCTGCGCATCAAGCAGCTTGGCCTGGACCGGAAGTGCCGCACCGCCGTCTACTCCATGTCTACCATCGACGCCCTGCGGAGTTGGAGAGGCTAAAGTAGCGGGGCGGGTGGCCGCGCCTTTGACCTTGGATATCCTGGCCGGCTGCGCCAAAACCATTTCTTATTGACCACCCTCCAAGCTTTAGGTATGTTTCCGTCCTGCAGAATCCCGGGTCCGACACAATCCACCAAAATGGAGGAGATACCATGAGCACGAGGATTGCTGCCATTTGCCTTCTTGCTGTTTTCGGGTTCGTTGTAACTAAGATTAGTCGCAGCAGTGGGGCCGCACGGCCAGCGGCCCAAGAACCAGCCCCGACGAAAGCCTCTCCCGCCGAAGGATACAACGTTCACGTACTCGCACCTCATCTGGTCGATGGCAAACAGATGGGGCCGTACCACCACTACTGCAAGGTGATCGCGCCAGACCCGCAGATACAATGCCTTATTTACGACTCGACCGAACCCAATGCCAACTTGGTGCAGGTGGAGTGGATTTATGCCAAGAAGCTAACGCGGACTCAGGTGCCGCTACAGGAATGGAATAAACACTGGCATGACCACAAGATTGAGATCGCAAGCGGTAGGGTGCAGGTTCTTGACTTGCCGCCGGATAAGGCCAAGGAGGTCGCCGACCTTGTCGCCACCACCGACGGAATGATTTATCACTTCTATTTTGGCAGCACGTTGCCTACTGGCAAAATGAGTATCGCCCAAGCGGTTGGACATAAGCCGATGACATCGGCGGAATACAAAAATTACGAATCGAAGTAATAGCCGTGTGGCCGCGACTTTGACCTTGGATATCTTGGGTGGCCTACCCTTGGTGGCCGGTGGCCGACTGAATTCCTCTCTTTCGCTTCGGGCCAATTTGTGATTAGACGGCAAGATTTCGCCTCGCCACGATTTCGATAACGAGGGTGCCCACCTCGACGGGTTGTGCAAGGGTGGGCTCTTCTGCTCTTTGCTTTCTAGGCGTTTTCCCTTTTTGGAATTTTGCTTGTACACCACTCATGCAATTGAACTTACAAATTTACTATTGATAAATGTCCAGATCTGTGGTATCATTTCCTGTGTTATCTCGAACAAACCTCTGCCTGTCACTCCAGCCTTAACTCTCGACCCTTCAATCTCTTGCGGACTCTTCGTCGTTGCGAAAAAACTCAACTCCTTTGTTATCAAGCAAATCCAGACTCTTTTTCCAAAACGCCCGGCGTGGGGTACTCCACCGCCCCACACTTCGGTTCCCCCGTCGTATGCTCCACGCAGCGCCTCTATCCCTTCTGCCCTCATTTACTTGCGCATACTTCCTGTCACCACGGGGGTGTACCCTTCAACTTTTCAACTTTCAAACTCGCCTTTCACATCAGGCTCAAAGGGTCCATGTCCACCAACACGGCCGTCTCCGAGATCTCCTTCAACTCCAGATACGTCATCGCGCCGCCGAGCACCTTTGCCAGCAGCGAGCGCTTCGGCGATTTCAGCAGGAACTGGAAACGATGCTCGCGCTTCAATCGCGCCAGCGGCGCCGCGGCCGGACCCAGGACGCGCAGTCCCTTGCCGTCGTGCGGAGAAAAATACTCAGACAGTTGCCGCGACCAACGAATCGCTTTTCCCAAGTCCGTGTCGCGCACGATCACATTTGCCAAGGAGGTGAACGGAGGATAGGCCATAACGCGCCGGAATTGCGTTTCGCGCTCGTAGAATGCCGGATAGTCCTGCTTCACGGCGTCCTGAATCGCATAATGCTCCGGATGAAACGTTTGAATCAACACTCGCCCCGGCAATTCCCCGCGGCCGGCGCGCCCGGCAACTTGCGTGAGCAACTGAAACGTGCGCTCGGCGGCGCGAAAATCCGGCAGGCTCAGAGACGAATCCGCGCTGACCACGCCGACCAGCGTGACGCGCTGGAAATCGTGGCCCTTGGCGAGCATTTGCGTGCCGACAAGAATATCCAGCGCGCCGCCCGCGAACGCGCCGAGCGTTTCCTGATACTGCCGCTTGGTGCGCGCGGTGTCGCGGTCCAGCCGCGCAATCCGCGCGCCGGGAAATTCTTTGCGCAGGCGCTCTTCCAGATGCTCGGAGCCTTCACCGAAAAAATAAACGTATTTGGATTGGCACTTCGGGCATTGCTTCGGAACTTGCTGGGTCGATCCGCAGTAATGGCATTCCAAGCGATTGCGCTGTTTGTGATGCGTCATCGAGATGCTGCAATTTTCACACTGCACAGACGCGCCGCAGCTCCGGCACAGCACGGACCACGAATAGCCGCGGCGATTGATCAGCACCAGTGCTTGCGTTTTTTGTGCGAGGCACTCCGCAATGCCGTCGTGAAGCGCAGCGCTGATGGGGCTGGCCTGGTGCGTCTTCGCAAAGTCCTCCCGCAGATCGACAATTTCCACGCTAGCCATGGCGCGCTCTTCCACTCGCGAAGCCAGCGTCAGCAATTCATATTTTCCGCTGCGCGCGTTATGGTATGTCTCGAGCGAAGGCGTCGCCGAGCCCAGCAGCGCCACCGCGCCTTCCATTTTCGCGCGCACGATCGCGACGTCGCGGCCGTGATAGCGCGGCGTCTCTTCCTGCTTGTAGCTGCTCTCTTGTTCTTCATCGACGATGATGAGCCCGAGATTTTCCAGAGGCGCGAAGATCGCCGAGCGCGTGCCCACCACCACGCGCGCCTCCCCGTTGCGCACGCGCCACCATTCGCGCGCGCGCTCCACGTCGCTCAGCGCGGAGTGCAGCACCGCCACGCCCTCGAATCGCGCGCCGAACCACGCGCGGCACTGCCGGCCGATCCACAGCGTCAGCGCAATCTCCGGCACCAGGATGATCGCGGTTTTGCCGCGCGCCAGCGTCTCCTGCACCGCGCGCATGTACACTTCGGTTTTGCCGCTGCCCGTAACGCCGTGCAGCAGCAACACGCCGAATTCACCCAACTCAAAGCGCGCGCGCACCAATTTCAGCGCGCTCTCCTGCTCAGCATTCAATTCGTGGGCCGGCGGCACGTATCCCGCATCGAAAGGATCCTCCGCGGGATCAACCCGCTCCTCCCAACCCTCCAGCAATTCATCGCGCAACATTCGCTCAATTACACTTCGCGAAACCTGCGCCACGCGCAGCAATTGCGAGAGAGGCAACGGCCCCCGCACTTCCAGCGCTGCTTTCACGCTGCTAACTTTTTCTTCCAACGCTCGCGCTCGGGTTTCCTTGTCTTCACGTTCCCTCGGCGGGCTCTGCGTCTCTTTACCCTGAGCCTCGAAGGGCGCGTTATCCTTTTCTGGGTTTCTCTGTCCTGGGCCTTTCCACGCAATCACGCGCTGCGTCTTCGCCTTACGCCCCAGTATCGATTCGCGAATTTCGATGAGGCCTGCGCGCCGCAGTCGCTGGAGCGCGTCGTTGTCCAAGCCAAGCTTGGCCGCCGAAGCGAAGTGCATCACCCCATTCTTGTCGCGCAGTTGGGAAAGAAAAGCGTGCTGTTGTGGATTCAGTGCGCGCGTCACCGCTGCCTGTTTGTCGACGGCTACGCGGCCGGAGTCTGTCAGCACGATCTGGCGCTCCGTTCGCAGCTCGGTGACGGGAGGCAGCATCGCGCGAAACACTTCGCCAACTGGGGCGAGGTAGTAGCCTGCGATCCAGTGGCCCAGCTCGATCAGTTTCGGAGTGAGCGCGGGCAAAAAATCGAGGACCTTGCTGATTTCGCGAATCTTCGTGCTTTCCGGCGCGTGTGGGACACATTCGACCACTACGCCGACGAGCGACTTGTTGCGAAAGGGCACGAGAACGCGGCTGCCGGGCTGCACCGCGTCGCGCATTGCGTCGGGGACAGCGTAGGTGAACGTGGTGCGCAGCGGAACCGGCAGCGCCACATTGCAAAACGGAAGACTCATCTCGGCGTGTAGTGTATCAGGCGAAGCGAAAGCGCATTTAGCGGCTCAGCGGCGCCTTCTAGCGGCTCATCAGATAGATGCCCGCAAAAATCGAAGCGATGCCGGCCCATTGCCAGCGCGAAACGTGTTCGCGCAGAACGATCGCAGCAAGCGCGACGGTAACCGCTCCATAGAGCGAGCCAAGCACGCTGACCACAGCAACCTGCTCGATTTGCATCGCGCGATTGCTCAGCACGAACGCGCTGGTGTCTCCAAGGCCCATGCCCAGGGAGAGCCAGCGCGCGTTGCGCGGCAAACGCATGGGCTGCTTGGCGAAGAAAATGATGCTGCTGGCGATGAGCGTGCACATTCCACGAATCATCCAAACAGTTTGCACCGCTCCGACGCGCGGGATGATTCGAATTCCCAGGAGCCAGAACAGCAAACCAAACCCGACCGCCGAAGCCAGCGCCCAGCTAATTCCTTTGCCGCTGCGCCGTATTGCTTCCGCATCGTTGACGTCCGGCGGTCTCTCGCCACCAGCCACGAGCAGCACGCCAATCATCGTGCAAGCAATTCCCGCAGCGCGCGCGGCGCTGAGGCGTTCGCCGGACAGCAACGAGAGCGAAACACTCAACACCGGATAACTCGCGGAAAGCGGCGCTACCACGGCCATTTTGCCAATTTCAAAAGAACGATACAGGCCTAGAGTGGAAACCGCGTTGATGCAGCCAGCCAGCATCCCCCAGGCCCAGGGTTGCCATCCCGAGCCGTCCGCGAGATGGCCCCAGCCGCCGAGCCACGGCAGGCAAATCGTGAGCAAAATAAACCCGACCAATTGCATGTATAGCATGGCGCGCAGCGTGCCCATGCGATGGGTGGCAAAGCGTGCGAGGAAATCCGAGCCGCCCCAAGTCAGCGCTGTCAGGACGCCCAGCAAAATTCCCATGATGGATTAGGAGGACTTCCCTGCCTGCGGGCCTTTTTTGCCTTGAAGACCGAGGACGGCCATGACTTTCTGCAAATCCTTCCAGACTTCGCCCTTCGCGCTCGGGTTGCGCAGCAAATATGCGGGGTGATACGTGGCCATTAGTTTTCTTCCGCGAAAATCGAGCCACTCTCCGCGAAAATGAGAAATGCCGCGATTGGTTTCGAGCAGAGTCTGCGCGGCGACGCTACCGAGGCACACGATCACTTTTGGAGAGATCACGTCGAGCTGGCGCAGCAGAAATGGCGAGCAGGTAGAGACTTCATCTTTTTCCGGCGTGCGATTTTCCGGCGGACGGCATTTCACGACGTTGCAAATGTAGACGTCCTGGCGCAGCAGGCCCATAGCTTCGATCATTTGCGTCAGCAATTTTCCCGCGCGCCCCACAAACGGCAAACCTTGCGCGTCTTCATCACGGCCGGGGCCTTCGCCCACGAAAACGAGCTCGGCCTTGGGATTTCCATCACCGAAGACCAGATTGGTGCGCCCGCGATGCAGCTTGCAGCGCGTGCAATCGCCGAGGTCGGCGCGAATCTTCAGCAGCGTGTCACCGGAGATCTTGTTGATGGCGTCGAACAACGACGAGGTTGAGGCACCGGGAAACACATCGAGTTTTGGCGGCACCGGCCGTGTCTCAACGACTGGCTTTACAGGCTGCGCTTTCTGCACGGGCTTCGGCAAAGTGATTTCCTCGGTGACATTCGCAAGTTGCTGCGGATAGCGGTCGCGATAGAACAATTGAATTCCGATATCTTGATAGAACGTCAATCGCCTGGCGAGTTTTTCTTGAAGAGCTGCAGGGATGCGCTCGCCCATGGGTTCAGACGGCAGAGCGTTGCGCGGTGCGTAACGTGGAGCGCAGGCGCACGACTTCGTCGAGAATGTGTTGCGCGACTTCGGTTTTGCTCATGCGCGGCAGGGCGAGGTCGCGGCCATCGCGCGCGAACAGCGTGACGATGTTGGTGTCGTGATCGAAGCCCGCGCCTTCCGCGGTGACGTCGTTGGCAACAATCAAATCGGCATTCTTGGCGGCAAGTTTCTTGCGCGCGTTTTCGGCGACGTGCTCGGTTTCCGCGGCAAAGCCCACGATGAATCGCTCGCCTTTGTTGCGCGCCACTGACGCGAGGATATCGGGAGTCGGCTCGAGCGCGAGTGTCATGGATTCTTTGTTGCGCTTGACTTTCTGCCCGTTCGGTTCGGCGGGCCGATAGTCCGAGACGGCCGCGGCAAAAATCGCGATGGAGCAACTCGCAACTTTCTCCAGAACAGCGCGATGCATTTCTTCGGCGCTTTGCACGTCGATACGCTCGACACCCGCGGGCGCTTCGAGTGAAGTAGGCCCGCTCACCAAAATTACTTGCGCCCCGCGCTGCGCCGCGGCTTCGGCAACTGCGTAGCCCATTTTGCCGGAGGAGCGATTGGTCAGATAGCGCACCGGATCCAACTTTTCGCGTGTCGGGCCCGCAGTGACGAGCACCTTCTCTCCGGCCAAGTCGCGCACCGCGTGCAGCGCTTCATGCACCGCGGCTACGATCGCTTCTTGCCCGGCGAGCCGCCCCGCTCCGGTCATGCCGCACGCGAGATAGCCTTCGTCGGGATCGACAACCTTTGCGCCGCGCGCGCGCAGCATCTCGATATTTTCCTGCGTAGCCGCATGATTCCACATATTCACGTTCATCGCCGGAGCTACTACCACCGGCGCAGTGCTCGCGAGGTACAGCGTGGTGAGAAAATCGTCGGCGATGCCGCGAGCAAATTTTGCGAGGATATCAGCGGTGGCAGGGGCGACCAGCAACAAATCCGTGCGTTGCGCGACAGCGATGTGCTCGATGGCGCTTTCGAGGTTGGCTTCGCCACCGGATTCCGCGAAGAGGTCGGTGATTACTTTTTGTCCGCTCAACGCGGCGAAGGTCAGGGGCGTGATGAACTCACGCGCGCCGCGCGTCATCACGACCTGCACGCTGAAGCCGTCTTGTTGCAAGCGGCGCACGAGCTCCGCGGCTTTGTAAGCCGCCACTCCGCCGGTAACGCCGAGGGTGATTCGCATTGCGGTCTTTGCTTCCAGGGGCTAAAGCCTCTTTTTGCAGCAACGTCCATGCCAAGCAGGGGCGCAGCAGTGCTGCGCCCCTACAACGGCGGCACTACTTGCGGCGCTTGTTGCCGTCTTTGTCTTCGTCGATCGATGGGGGTTCGGTGAAGTCATATTCGATCAGGCCGTGCTCGAGCTCTTCACACGCGATGCGCGTGGCTTTCAGCGTTCGCGGATTCTCGAGCATCGGGGGCGCCCCCGCCATGATCTGACGCGCGCGGCGCGCCGCAAGGACAACGTAGGCAAACTGGCTCTCTGGAGCTTTTGTCAGCACAGTCATCATCTCAGTCTTTCCCTCCAAACGATGCCAGAAGTTTTTCGACTAGCCCGCGCCGCCGCGCGCTGGAGCAGCGCAGCGCGAGCACAATCGCCTGCGCCTCCCGCCCAGCACGTTCGACATCGTCATTCACCACGCAATAGTCGTAATATTTGCCAAATTCCGCAATCTCGTCACGGGCCCTTGCCAGCCGGCGCTTGATTTCTTCGTCCGAATCCTGACCGCGGCTACGCAGCCGCCGTTCCAACTCTTCGCGCGAGGGCGGCAAAATAAAAATCGCCACGGATCCCGGAAGCTTCTGCTTTACCTGCGCGGCGCCTTGCACATCGATCTCTAGCACAAGGTCGAGTTCCTTTTTTTGCGCTTCCTCCAGCCACTTTAATGGAGTGCCGTAGGAATGCTTGCCGAAGACGCGCGCATACTCCAGGAATTCGCCGCGCTTGACCATGGCCCCGAATTCAGCGTCCGTAACGAAATCATAACACTTCCCACTGGCCTCGGTCGCGCGGCGCGGCCTTGTAGTACAGGACACCGAAGGCATCGTCCCGGGCAGCTCCAAAATTTTCTGCACCAGCGTCGACTTTCCCGAGCCAGAGGGGCCAGACACGATCAGCACCAGTGGCGCAACCTCGTTCGCCGCAGTCATTCGATGTTTTGCACCTGTTCGCGCAATTTTTCGATCTCCGCGCGAATTTCCAGCGACAAACCGGTGATGGCCAGCGCTTCGCTCTCGACACCAGGCGTTTTCGAAAGCATGGTGTTCGCTTCGCGGTGCATCTCCTGCAGCAGGAAATCCAATTTCTTGCCGAGCTCGCCTGCGCCATCGAGGAGTTTCGCAAACTGTTGCAGGTGGCTGCGCAGGCGGTCGAGTTCTTCGCTGATGTCGCTGCGCTCCGCAAGCAGCGCGGCTTCCTGCGCCAAGCGGGCGGGCTCGATGCCAGTGCCGTTCAGCAGTTCCTTGAGGCGCATTTGCAACCGCCGCGCAAAGGCGGGAGTCAATGTTTTGGCGAGATCGCGGACCTGGTCAGCTTGCTGGCCGATGCGCGCCACTCGCGTGCGCAATTCGTCCGCGAGATGGCGGCCTTCCGCGTGGCGCATCTCATCGAGCTTGAGCAAAGCTTCGCGCAGGCACGCATCCAGCGCTTTGCCGAGCTGGTCCTGCTCCTCGTCGGTTTCCGGCAGCGGTGGCGCGAGTCCCCCGATAACGCCCGGCAAGCGCAACAGATTTACAACGTCGAGGCCGGCAGTCGTTCCCAGTTGGCGGCGGAGATCTTCGGCGGATTGCGCGTAGGCTTGCAGCAAGTCGCGGTTCACCTGGACTGGGACGGCCGCTCCCGGCTGCACGTTGACGTTCACGTCGATATGGCCGCGATGAATTCGCTCGCGCACGATCTGCCGCAGCCGCAGCTCGTAAACGTCGAAGCCTTCAGGCAAACGGAATCGCACATCCAGAAAGCGGTGGTTCACGCTTTTCACGCTGACGCGGATGGCCCAGCCGTTTTGCTCACCGCGCGCTTGCGCGTAGCCGGTCATGGACACGCATTCAGCTTTGTTCGCCGCAGTTTGGCTGGCGTGAGCAGAGGCCTTTTGGCTCATAAGGGTTCACTCGCCCTGGATCTATCTTGCGGGATGTTTTGCGCGGGCGCCAACATGTCGTCGTCCGCGAACTGCAGGTCGTGCAGGCGAGCGTACGTTCCGCCGCACGCTATCAGCTCCGTGTGCGTGCCGCGCTCGCGAATCTGGCCGTCCTCCAGCACGAGAATAATGTCGGCGCGGCGGATGGTGGCGAGACGGTGCGCAATAACAAACGTGGTGCGGCCAACCATCAAATTGCCGAGCGCGCGCTGCACGTTCATCTCCGACTCGGCATCCAGCTCTGAAGTGGCTTCATCGAGTATCAGGATGGGGGAATTTTTAAGAATGGCGCGGGCGATGGCGATGCGCTGGCGCTGGCCGCCGCTGAGGCGAGTTCCCCGCTCGCCAATCAGCGTGCGATAACGTTGCGGCAACTCCATGATGAAATCGTGAGCCAGGGCCGCTTTTGCGGCGTCGATCACGCGCTCCTCGGAAATATCTTTCAAGCCGTAGCTGATGTTGTTCCACACGGTGTCGTGAAACAATATATTTTCCTGGGTGACCATGGCAATCTGCTCGCGCAGCGACTTGATAGTGACGCCGCTGATGTCCACGCCATCGATGCGAATGGCGCCCGAGGTTGGTTCGTAGAAGCGCGGCAGCAGATTGAGCAAAGTGGTTTTTCCCGCGCCACTCGAACCGACCAAGGCGATCACTTCTCCGCGGCGCGCGCGAAGGCGAATGTCCTGCAGAATCACGGCAGCGTCGCTGTCGTAGGAAAAACTCACATCGTCGAATTCGATTTCGTGCGCGAACGGCGGAAGCGGCTGCGCGCCGGGCTGCTCGCTCTTCTCTTCCTGCTGGTCAAGATAAGAAAAGACCTGAGCGCTGGCGCCTTGCGCATACTGAAACTGCTGATAAACCTGGCCGACGCGCTTCAGCGGCATGTAGGCGTTGAACATGGCGTAAAGAAAGGCCAGAAAAATACCGGGGGTCATCTGGTGGGCCTTAATTTGGTCGCGCGCGTATAGAAGGAGCAGGGGAATGACAATGGCGCCGAGCAGATCCATCAGCGGCGCGGTGGCCACCGCGGCGCGCACCCAGCGCATGCTGTCGCGCAGCAGGCGGCGCGAAGCATCGCGGAATTTGCGGATCTCGAAGTCCTCCATGCCAAAGGCCTTCACCACACGGTTCCCGCTCACCGTCTCCTGCAAAATCTGGCTGAGTTCGCCGAGTCGGCTCTGGCTGCTTTCCGCGGAATGGCGGATTTTTCTGCCGAATTTTCCGACCGGAAGAACGATCAATGGAAGCACCACGCCTACGGCGAGCGTCATCTTCCAATCGATATAAAACATCACGGCGAGAAAGACAATCAGCGTGAAACTTTTTTGAAAGAGATCGGAGAGATATTCGGAGAGCGCGATGCGTGTCTTCTCAATGTCGTTGATCACCGCCGAGAGCACGCGCCCCGCAGGGTTGTGCTGGAAAAATCCAATGGGCTGACGAATGATCTTTGCGTAGATCTGGTTGCGCAAATTGGTGATGGCCGCGTGCCCGGCGTACTGAATTTCCGTTACGCCAAAGTATTCGGCGATGCCTTTGGAAACGAAGAGCACAACCAGCGTCAGGCTGAAAATGGTCCAAACGTTGTGAATGCGCGCGGGGAAAAATTGATTTAAGTAGATGGTGCGGCCGCCGGGAATGGTAAGGAGGGGTAGCTGCGAACTGGACGCAGTGGGTGTCAGCACGTAGTCCCATGCGATTCGCGCCATGAAAGCGACGAGGCCTTCGGCCAGGGCGACGAAAGCTACGAGCAGGACGCCAACGGCCAGGCGGAAAGTATATGGCCGCACATAGCTGAAAAGCCTTTTTAATTGTGGTGACAACAACGATGCCACGCTTTTGGGTCCCCCGACTGTGCACTTGGTACGCTATTCGCCGTGCGACGGTGTGTCAAGTTGGCGAAGGGGGTTAGTTCTAAGTTGTTGGTTGTTGGTTGTTGGAGCAAAGCGCCTCGCGCGTTAGAGACAGCGGGCGCTGCGCGCTTTGGGACAGAGGGTGGGCATCTTTCTCGGTTCGCGAAGGTGGCCGCACTAAGAACTAAAAGCTAACAACCAAAAGCTATTTGTCGATGTCGCGGTGCATTACTTTGGCGGAATAGGCGTGCTTTTCCAATGCTTTCTTTACCGCCTCGCCGAGCATTACCGAGCGGTGCTTGCCTCCGGTGCAACCGAACGCGATGGTGAGATAGCTTTTCCCTTCCTGGATGTAGTGCGGAATTAAATAGGTAAGCAGGCCTTCGATACGCTTGAGGAACTCGCCGGTTTGCGGGAACGAGCGGATGTAGCGGCGAACTTTTGGATCCTTGCCGGTGAAGCGCCGCAGGCGCGGAACGAAGTGGGGGTTGGGCAAGAAGCGGACATCGAAAACCAAGTCGGCATCGGTGGGCACACCGTAGCGATAGCCAAAACTCACGACGGAGACGAGCATGGGGCGCTTGTCGGGATTCTTGAAGCGCTCGGTGACGAAATGCCGTAGCTCGTGCACATTGAATTGCGAAGTGTCAATCACTACGTCCGCGAGTTTGCGGATGGGCTCCATCATCGAGCGTTCCTGGCGCAGGCTTTCGCGTACGGAAACATCTTTGCCGAGCGGATGCGGGCGCCGCGTCTCGCTGTAGCGGCGCAGGAGCGAATCTTCGCTGGCATCGATGAACACCAGAGCGATAGGGTGATCTCTGCGCAGGTGCTTGAGAAGCGGCGGTAATTTCTCTAGCTGCGTTCCCTCGCGCGCGTCCACCAGCAACGCTGCGCGCGCGAAATCGCCTTCGCCGGCGGAGTGCAGCTCCGCAAAGATAGGCATTAGGTCCACGGGCAGGTTGTCCACGCAATAGAAGCCCATGTCTTCGAAGGCTTTGAGTACAGTGCTTTTTCCAGAGCCGGAAAGGCCAGTGAGAATAACGAGCTGGCGCGCTTCGCGTCTCTCTGCCTGTTTCACAGGGCGCTGCCGCTCAGTTTTTCACCCGGCGCTGGTGGGTGCTGGGGATGCGCATATCTTCACGGTATTTAGCGACGGTGCGGCGCGTGACGTGAATGCCGGCGTCATCGAGCTTTTTGGCGATTTGATCGTCGGTTAGCGGCTTCGTGCCGTCCTCTTCCTCGATCATTTTCTTGACCAGGCGCTTAAGGGTAAGCAGCGACATGCCGCTGCCTTCCGGGCCGTTCACCGATTCGCTGAAGAACGAGCGCAATTCCAGCACGCCTTGCGAGGTGTGCGCGTACTTGCTGGCGACCGCACGGCTGACCGTTGAGGGATGAACGCCGACTTCTTCGGCGACCTCTTTGATCATCATAGGCTTCAGCGCGTCGGGGCCGTGATCGAGAAATTCCCCTTGCCGCGCGATGATGGATTGGCAGACACGCAGGATGGTGTGCTTGCGCTGCTCGATATTTTTCATCAACTGAATCGCAGCGGTAAAGCGTTCTTTCACGTAGTTGCGCACGTCGCGATCCGCGGCATCGCGCACCAACAAGCGGCGGTACGTGGGGCTCAAGCGCAATTGCGGCATGTCGTCTTCGTTCAGGAACGCTTGCCACTGATCGTCGACTTTGCGGAAATAGACGTCCGGCTCGACGAGGCGGGGCTCGGTCTTGTTGTAGCGGAGTCCCGGGCGCGGATCGAGCTTCTTGATGACATCGAGAGCGCGCTTTACGACTTCGAGCGGGCGGTTCAACGCGCGCGCGATTTCTTTTAGCTGGTTCGATTGCACCTGCTTCAAGTGTTCGGAGACAACCTGCTGGGCGAGAGTATTCTGCGGATCGAATGCTTTCAGTTGCAGCAGCAGGCACTCGCGCAAATCCTTGGCGCCGACTCCGATGGGATCAAAATCCTGAACCACGGCGATGGCGTCGTCCAAGTCATCCTGGGAATATTTTCCGTTTTGCGCCAGCTCTTCCGTCGAGGCGGTCAGGTAACCGTTCTCATCCAGGTTGCCGATGATGCTCTCAGCGAGCTCGCGCACGTTATCGGAACAAATCGTCACGCTCAATTGCCAGGCGAGATGATCGGTCAGGCCAGTAGCGGAGGAGAGAAACTTCTCGAAGGAAGGCCGCTCGGAAACTTCGCGCTCCTGCGACCGGCCGCCGTCTCCGCCGGAATCCAGGTATTGATTGAAGAACGTGCCGACGTCGAATTCGTCAAAGGGATTCGCTTCCGGCTTCTCCGGAACTTTTTCGGTTTCCGCCTTAAGGAAGGTTTCGTCACTGTAGTTATCGGACTGCGTAGGCTCTTCGCTAAGCTCTTCCAGGACGGGATTGGCGATCATCTCCTGGTTGATCATCTCGCGCAGCTCGAGGCGGTTGAGCGCGAGCACGCTCACCATTTGAACCAGGCCAGGCGTCAGAATCTGCTTCTGCGCCACCTTCAGGTTCAGTTTGAGCCCTTGCCACGCCATGGTTTCTTCTTATCTGTTCCTAGTTTAACCGGAAGTGATCGCCTAGATACACGCGCCGCACCTCGGGGTCTTCGCTCAACTCGGCCGGACTGCCCTTCCTGAATATTTTCCCATTTCTGAGGATGTATGCGCGATCGGTGACGCTGAGTGTTTCCCGCACGTTATGATCGGTAATCAGCACGCCAATTCCCGAGCGGCTTAACTCGCGGATTATTTCCTGCAAGTCCTTCACGGTGAGAGGGTCAATTCCGGAAAACGGTTCGTCCAGTAAGATGAAGGATGGTTGCAGGGTCAGCGAGCGCGCGATTTCCAGGCGCCGGCGTTCACCGCCGGAGAGCGTGTACGCTTTGTTTTGCCGCACGGTTTCCAGTCCCATCTGCACCAGCAATTCCTCCAGCCTGTCGCGCTGTTGCTCCGGCGTCAACGGCAAAGTCTCCAGGACCGCAAGCAGATTTTCTTCGCTGGTCAGTTGACGAAAAACCGAGGGTTCCTGAGGAAGGTAACTGATGCCGCTACGGGCCCGGAGGTACATGGGGAGGTCCGTGATTTCATTGCCATTGAGAAGAACATGGCCGGAATCGGGGCGGGCGAGACCTACTATGATGTAGAAGGTTGTTGTCTTCCCTGCGCCATTGGGCCCGAGGAGCCCAACGACTTCACCCTGTCCGATCTCCAGCTCGACGTCGTCCACGACTCTGCGTCCGCGATACGACTTGCTCAACTCGACAGCATGGAGCTTCAGCATACCTCGTCATTTCTCGACTCGGTGCTTCGTCAAAGTGCGAGAACCATTTTCAGAGTCGACGATGATCGTATCATCCGCTAAATAGAAGGTCAATTGACGGCCCGTGGTTGTTCCCGCGGAACCGTCATACAGCGTGGGATTTCCACCGCTCATCACGAATTTTCCGGCGGCAGCAACGTATTCTCCACGTTCCGCCGTCGCTTTGCGGCTGCCTTCTTCGACGATTACGCCGCCGGTGCCGACCGCGCGGCTGATTTGCTGCGCGCCTGCAGGAGAACTCGCATTATTTGCGCCATTCGGTGCAGGCTGTCCGGCGCGCGTGAAATAAAGATCGAGGCTCGGCGCGCGCATGCGCTGCTCCGCCGATTGCACGACGACGTTCTGTTCGAGATGCGCGCGACCTTCCTTGTCGCCGTAGCCCAACGTTCCAGAAGTCGCGTGCCATAAATGCGCCTTCTTTGTGGAGGTTGGCGCCATAGTTGCCGAGGCTGGAGTCAGTGTGTTTGATTTCTCCTGCGCGCGATTGTTGGGAGTTTCTGCCGATTGCGCTGTCGCTTGGGGAAACACAGCTCGCACGTTGCCAGCGGCGTTGAGCACACGCGTTTCGCGCAGCAACTCGATAGACTCGGCTTCGAGCACTGAGTCGCCCTGCCATAGGCGCGCGTGTCCGGAGTAAAATGCACGGCCCGTTTTCGAGTTGGCCTGCAGTGTGTCGGCTGTGATGTTCGCTGGAGCAGGCGCCAATTGTACGGCGCTAGAGCGCGACGCAAAATCCGTCGAGCGCACGCCGCCCTCGGCGCGAATGTCACCACTTGCCTGCGCGAAGGTGATCTTTTGCGCGTGCGTCTCCGTCGACGCGTCGCGAGCGAAGGCGTTGCCGGTCAGCGTGGCCGTTTGAGATGCGCGAACAAAAATTGCGTGCGCCCCCTGCCCGCTGCGCTCCCCTTCCTTTAACTTTACGTCGCCGTCCAAATCCATTTGCGACCAGCCGCCGGTCGCCTGCAATTCCGCCAGACCGTTGCGCGCTGTTGCCGTCTGCACGGGCCGCCCCGCAATGGCGCGCTCCGTCTGCACATTTCCGATTGCCTGGAGCTGCCGCGCCTTGCCCGACGAGGCGAAGCCCATCAGCAACTTGTCCGCTTGCAATTTCGTTTTCGCAACGGCACCGCCGGGTTGCGCCGGCGCGTCTGTCCATTCCATCGTTCCAGGAGCCAACGTCTCGGCCTTCTCCGCCTTTCCGATTTGGCCCGATTCGCCTTTCCCGAACTCCATGAGAAATGCATTTGTCCGCAGCATGCGGGACTCGCCATTGACGCCCTGTGTTTCGAGCAGTGCATTGCCATTCAGGCTGACTTCCTTGGGGCGGCCCAGCCAGGGCCACAATTCCAAGGTGCCATATTCGGCGCTCGCATTATCTTGCTCCGCAGCGCCATTGCGTGTAGCGCGCACTGCTCCCGCCGCATCCAGTCGCGTCACGGCGCCTTCCGGCGAAAAGTGCGCGGTCAGAGTATCGGCCTCCAGTCTCATTTGCTCGCGAGTCCCCTGCGACATCACAGCCGGCCGGTTGCCGCCCGTGCCCGATGCAGCCATCGTTTCCGCATGAAACTCTTTGTCGAGTGACAGCTTGATTTCGCCGGCGCTCAACCGCTCTGTCGCCGTCTCGGCTTCTGCAGGCCCCAGAAGGCGCAGCAAGCGCGAGTCTCGGCCAAAATCGAGGCTCGAGCCTCTCACTCGCACCTCCTGAGGAGGGCGCACCTGCAAACTCGCCGCTTTCGGCTTCGCGGCACTCGGCGCGCTCTGCTTCAACGTGAACCGCACATCGCGCAATAAACGCGCGGTGCCTTCTTCGGAACTGTATTCCAGCCCAACTGCTTCTCCGCTCCCGCTCGGGAACGCAAACGTCACTTTCTGATCTGTCTGCGCCAGCCCGCTGACGCGGTCGAACTTCACGCCGCGCGTATCGATGCGCGTGGTCACGGCCTTTGCCGCCTCGGGTTTGCCCGCCGTGCGCTGGGCATCCGCCGCGCTCATCAGATCGATTTGCACCTCACCACTGCACGCAACGCCGCCGTTTTCCTTTCCGTACCGGCAGCTTCGCGTGTGAATCACGTCGTGGCGGTCTCCGGCCTTGCCGAAAATGATGATGCGCACGTCCTCGAGCAAGCTGGCGTCTTGCCCCTTGAATTCCGTGGACTTCGAAGCGGAGACTTCAAAAATGGTCTGGTTCTGCTCGACTTTTTTGAAATTGATTCCCGCGGACTGTCGCGAAACGTCGACCGGCGCTGCCGGCGGCGCATTTTTTTTCTCGACATGCCGCACCCAGTCGCGCCGCACGTATGCCAATGCGGTCACCGCCGCGAGCACCAGGGCGACAACCGCCGACCAGCGTGCATACCTCGCCGCTTCACTTCGCAACATGCACTCAGTTAAGCAAACTTCTTGCGGACTGTATAGCAGGAGGAATCGAGGCGGGCTTATCCAGCCGATTCGGCGCTGGCCGCAGTGTCCGGCAGGATGCCCATGTTCGCGGCGGCCACGCTGTCCCGATTGGTGTTCTTCACCAGGTACATGGCTTCGTCGGCCAAGTGCAGCAATCCTTCTTTGGTCCTCGAATCCACCGGATAGGACGCCACGCCGATGCTCGGCGTGATATGCACCTTCAGCCCAGCCTGCTCCAGCCACGGCGCCTCGCGTATCATCTTATGCAGCCGGCGCGCGACATTCAGCGAATTTTCCTTGGACGTCTGGGGCAACAGAATCACAAATTCATCACCGCCGTAACGAAACGCGAAGTCAATCAGCCGGCAGTGCGTCTTCAGAGCGCTGCCGATCTCCGCCAGCAACTTCGAGCCGATCAGGTGCCCGTGCGTGTCGTTGACTTGTTTAAAGTGGTCGAGATCGATGAACACCAAAGAGAATTCGTAGTTGTAGCGCTGCGAACGGTAAATCTCCGTTTCGAGGATAAATCCCATGTGCCGCGCGTTATAAAGCGTGGTGCAATCGTCGGTGATGGTTAGCTCGTGGATGCGCTTCACATGCCGCGCGTTTTCCAGAGCAATCGCTGCAAAGTCCGCCAGCGCTTCAAGCAAATTCAAATCGCGCGCATTGAATCCCTCGGGGCCGAAGCAATTGATGAGCTCGATCACACCCAGGCAGGTGTCGCGAAACTTCACCGGCACGGCGACGATGGACTGCGTCTCCATCTTGGTCTTCTCATCGACCTTGCCGAGAAATCGCGTGTCCTTTGAGGTGTCCGGCACCACCACCGCTTCGCCGTGCTGCGCCACCCAGCCGGCAATGCCCTGGCCGATCTTGATGCGGACATCTTTCAGGGCCTGCGAAGCCTTGCCCACGGCCAGCTCGAAATACAGCTCCTGCTTGGCCTCGTCCAGCAGCAACAGCGACCAGTTGTCCGGGCGCAGGAATTCGTCGATCTTCTCCATGATGGTGCGGAGAACCTGATCCAGTTGCAGCGAAGACGTAAGCGCTTTTCCTAGCTCTTGGAAGACCGCGAGTTCGCCCGCTTCACGTTGTTGAGAGGGCAGCGCCGGGTTCCGGCGGCGTTCGACGGCAGGAAATGGCTTGACTTCCTCCACGTTCGGTTAAACCTGACCCCTTTGAATTTTCGACCGGCCTGGCAAGCCTCTACCGGCTTGCCGCGTGATGCGACTCGGTCCCACGCCCGCGAATCTTCGCAAGTATAGGCTCCAGTCAAAATGCCACGCAACCCGCTCGTAGTACAGGCGTTGCTATGTTGCCATCACTGCGACGGTTCCCTGCCTCAGGCTTTCCAGAAGAGAGTGACCGTTTGTTTGACACGCTTCGCGCCCCCGCCTATAGTGCCGTCGAGGGGAGCCCACACCTTCCGCGAGTGTGCGCCGCCGTCAGCCGCCGCGCCTCGCAGCTTCTCGTCGACCGCGCTTAGGTCGCGCTGGCTTCGTCGGACAGGGTTCGATCCATGGCCAGGAGAAATTTCGGGGAACGTCTGAAGCGCGAGCGCGAGCTGCGCGAAGTCTCGCCCAACGAAGTCGTTGTGGCCACGCGCATCAGCTTGCGGTTTCTGGAAGCCCTGGAAAATGAAGACTGGGACAAGCTCCCGGGCGGCATCTTCAACCGTGGCTTCGTGCGCGCCATCGCCCGCTACCTGGGCCTGGACGAGGAAAACCTGCTCGCCGAATACGACTTGGCGCGCGGCGATCAGTCCGGCGAAGCTCCTCCCACGCCGGAAAATCGCATCCCTTCACCACCCAAATGGATCGCCGTTGCTTTTGCGCTCGGCGCTCTCGCGTTGCTTGCCGCGCTGATAGCGGCAGGAGTCTACGGCTGGCGGCGGTATTCTGCGCATCGCAGCGGCGGGCCGCCTTCCGCGGTCACCACGCAGTCGCTCGGAGCGGCGGAGCCCGCTTCCCTGCCCGCCGGCGACCCGAACCAGGCGAATTCCGCCGCGCTTGACCTTTCCGTCTCGACTTCCGCTGCCACGCGCGTGCGCATCCTTGCCGACGGCAAGCTGGTGCTCGACTCCGAAATCCCAGCGGGCCAAAACCGTCATTTCTCCGCGGAAACCGCCTTCGAGGTCACGGCCGCGGACTCCAGCGCGGTGTTGCTGGAATTGAACGGCCAGACCATGCCGCCCATCGGTTCTCCTGGCTCCTCCGGTACAATAGTGCTCAGCCACAAAGATTTGAGGGCGGCACCCGGTGGAAACTCTCAGCCCTGAACTTATCGAATCCTTGCGTCACGGACGCGCTACGCGCGAGCGCAAAATCGCCGTTTGCAGCGGCGGCGCGCACCTCTCGGCGGCAGACCGCGCCGAGATTCTTGCCGTCTTGGCGCACGATGCCGATGAAGTAGTGGCCACCCGCGCCCAGGACGCTTTTCTCTCGCAACCAATTGAATCCATCGTCGAGGCCCTGACGCGCGAAACCGTCCTCCCCGCTCTCTTTGCTTACGCCGCAAAAAATCTGGCTGACAAACCGGGCATCGGCGACGCCATGGTGCGTAACAAGAATTGCGGCGCGGAATACTTGGTCCACGTTGTCCGCTCGCTTTCTACTGAGAGCATTCAAATACTCATGGAAGAGCTCGATCGCGTCAGCGAGTCTCCCGCGCTGGCCGGTGCGTTGGAGCACAGCAATTCCGTCACGGCCGAACAGAAGGCGCAGTTGCATGAGCTGCGCGGTACCGCGATCGACGCCGGCGCCCTGGCCGAGGCCGCTCTCGAGGCCGAGCCCGATCTCGGTAGGCGCCAGACCTTGCTCCAGCGCCTAGCCACTATGACGGTGGCGCAGCGGGTGCAATTCGCTATCAAGGGAGGCTCAGAAGCGCGCCGCACCCTGATTCGCGACTCGAATAAGGTCGTGCAGCGCGCCGTGCTGCAATCTCCGCGTTTGACCGACCAAGAAGTGGAAGCCTTCGCGTCGATGACCAGCCTAACGGATGAAATTCTTCGGCTCATCGCCAAGAACCGCAACTTCCGCAAGAACTACGTCGTCGTCCGCAATCTAATGAATAACCCAAAAACGCCGCTCGACGTGAGCCTGCACATGCTGCCCATCCTCAATGTGCTCGACCTCAAGCGCCTCTGTCTGAACAAAAATATTCCGGAGACGCTGCGGACGACCGCGAACAAACTCCAGCGTCAACGTCAAGAAAACAAGAAATAGTTAAGCTGCCCGTCTGCATGGCAGCGTCCGGGATCTTGCCGGCGCGTCGGAGTGCGGCTACCACGAACGCGGAAAGCCGCTTCCCCTCCGCGAAGGAGGAGCGGCTCTTGTACCGCGAAGCACAACTTGTGTAGAGCGACTTACCTCTGATAAGGGGTTCCGCTGGCCTTGCCCTTGCTCATGCCTTCCCGCGAAACATGCGCCATCATTTGCTTGGCCTGTTGCAAATGGGATTCCAGCGTCGGCAGCTCGTGTTGCGCAAACTGTTTGAGTGCCGGCTTCTGAGCGGAGGATGTCGCGCGCTTGAATTCGGCTACGTCCTTCTGGTGGTCTCTTACCATCTCCTGCGCGTAGGCCTTATCGAATTCCGGCCCCGACAATTTGGCGAGCCGGTCATAGGTCTCGGCGTCTTTGCGGCTTACGTCAGTCGGTAAGTTGATGCCTTCTTGGACGGCAATCTGTTTCAATTCATCCAGCGCTTTCGTGTGGTCTTCGACCATACGCTTGCCGAATCTTTTCACCTCGTCGCTCTGTCCTTTTTCCTCGGCCAATTGACCCAGCTTCATTTCGGCCATGCTGCCTTCCGCCGCTTCACGCACGAACTTTTCATCGGCATACGGCGGGTTCCCCCGGCGCGTGGCTTGGTGCTTTTGCGCGCCGGTGGTAGGCGTGTTTTCCTGGTGGGCCAGCACCGCCCAGCATCCTAAAAACGTGCAAAAAGTCGTGACACCAGCCACATAGAGCACCTTAGCCAGAGATTGATTCATGGATCCTCTCCTGAAACCTGAAACGTTTTTTACGGGCCAGCCTTTGGACGGTATCTATAGGCAGCCCCCGCAACAATCCATTGATACGTGTAGAACTTCAGCGAGCCCCGCTGTATATGGCTTTAGACACAATGACTTAGCGGCTCCCCATCGCGATGGAGCGGGGCCAATTGCAGGCAAGGAATTGTGGGTTATTTGAGCCTTCGGCTACCCAAGCCACTGCGGATTGTGCGCCGTGCCATCGAAGTTGGTGGTCGTCTTGTACTTCTCGTATTCGCCATTCTGCGCCGCCGGGGCCGTCTTCGCCAGCAGCGTCACTACTTGCGTTTCGCTCATCGGCCTAAACGTTCTCGCCGCCTTGACCGCCTGCTCTACCAAAGCAACGGAATCGCATCCGGTAATCACCACGCTCGTCGGCAGAGTCATCGCGTAGTGCAAACACTCGATCGGCTCCACGGTCTTACTGCCAAGAATAATCCCCGCGCCCATCGGCTTCATGCCCAATACGCCGATCTCCTTCTTCACCAGCACCGGCAGCACTTTCTTCTCGAAGCTGTTGTAGTGCGCGTCCATCACGTTGAGAGGCATTTGCACCGCATCGAAATGAAATTGGTGCGCGTCCGCCGTCTCCAGCATCTTCAAATGAATGTCCGGACTCTTGTGCCCGGTAAAGCCGATGTAACGCACCTTGCCCGCTTTTTGCGCCTCCACTACCGCTTCCATTCCGCCGCCGGCAGCAAACACGCGGCCGGGATCTTCCATGCGAATGATTTCGTGAAATTGCAGCAGGTCGATGTGATCGGTCTGCAACCTGCGCAGCGACTCTTCCAATTGCTGCGCTGCCGCTTTCTTCGTGCGACCGTCGATCTTGGTCATCACAAACGCGCGCTGCCGGTAGCCGTCGCGCAGCGCCTTGCCCATGCGCACTTCGCTCTCGCCGCCGTTGTAATCCCAACAGTTGTCCAGAAAATTGATTCCGTTGTCGAGCGCCGTTCGAATGATGCGGATGCTCTCCTGCTCGTCTTTCTGGCTGCCGATGTGATAACCACCCAGGCCGACCATCGAAACTTTTTCGCCCGTGCGACCCAACGCCCGCCGGGGCACCTCAGCGTTCGTGTCCGCCGCCCAGGCAATTTTCTCCGTGCCAGCGGCTAGCGTCGCCGCTACACCCATTTCCAAAAACTCTCGGCGTGTCACGCCGCCAATCTTTTCGTCTTGAATCAATCCGCCGCCATTTCTCTCGCCGGCATCCTCGAATTCGCGCATGAGCTTTTCTCCTTGTACACAGGCCGAGGCCCTTAGCCTACACCCAGCAACCTCCTCAGGGAACATCCGGTAGAGCCTTGAATCGAGCCCCGTCCTAGAGTTAGACTCCGCCCGTCTCTCCCTCGGTCGGCTCCCCAAATTTCCAGGTTGGAGGTTGTATGCTCAAGTCGCTCGTCCTCGGCGCCGTTCTTGGTGGTATCACCGCCTTCCTTTGGAGCTTCATCTCTTGGAGTGTTCTTCCCTGGCACCAAAAACAGTTGCGCTCCTTTCAAAACGAAGACGAAGTCTCCGCCGTCATTGCGTCGCACGCGGCGGAGTCCGGAAATTATCTTCTTCCCACGGCGCCTCCACAGGAGGGCATGAACTCGGAGCAAAAGAAAGCCGCCGAAGAAGTCCGCATGCAGAAAATGCAGAAAGGTCCGTTGATGTTTGCCGCCATCCGCAAAGAAGGCTTCGGCTCGTTTCCGAAAGTGTTGATCACGCAGTTGCTCTGCCAGATGTTCGCCGCGCTGCTGCTCACCTGGCTGCTCCTGCAGACCACGGGACTGAGCTATGTGCGCCGCGTGGCTTTCCTCGCCGTCTGCGGACTGGCCGCCAGCGTCATCGCCGATCTCCCTAACTGGAACTGGTGGGGCTACTCCGGCGCGTACACTGCCGTGAATGTCGTCGACTACACGCTGACCTGGCTGCTTGCCGGTCTGGTCATCGCCAAAGTCGCGAACACCGCCAAGCCGCAAACCGCTTAGCGTCTAGCATATTTCCATCTCTTCGACGACAATGGACGCACTGCAAAGCTCTCCACATTGAGGTGCGGCATGTCTCTCGGTCGTGCGCTAGTCGTCGCTTCGTTCCTCCTGCTCGCCTTTTTCATGGCTAACACCGGCAAATCCACCTCGTCCTCCCAGGGCCTCCTCGTTGTCGCCAATCAAAAAGAACATACGGTGCTGCTCGTTGATCCGGAAAGTCGTCATGAGCTCGCCAAGGTTTCTGTCGGCGTCAACGGACACGAGGTCGCCGTCTCCCCTGACGGCCGGTTCGCCTACGTTCCGATCTACGGCAACTCCGGCGTCGGAAAGCCCGGCAGCGACGGCGCAACGATCGACATCATCGATCTCCAGCAACGCAAACTTGCCGCCACCATGGATCTCGGCAAACCCTTGCGCCCGCACCAACCCGTATTCGGACCGGACGGCCTTCTCTACGTCAGCGCCGAGCTCGCCAATGCTGTCGACATCATTGACACTGTGTCGCGCAAAGTCGTCGCGGAAGTTCCCACCGGCCAGCCCGAATCACACATGTTCGTGCTAAGCAAAGACGGCCGCCGCGCCTATACGTCCAACGTCCACGCCGGCACGGTCAGCGTCGTAGACGTCGCCAATCGCAAGCTCATCACCACCATCCCAGTCGCCAAGGTGGTGCAACGCATCTCCATATCCCCCGACGGTGCCCACGTCTTCACGCACGATCAGGGCGCTCCGCGCATCGCCGTCATCGACACTGCCACAGACAAAATCAGCAAATGGATCGACATCCCCGATTACGCTTATGCCTCCGAGCCTACCCCCGACGGTCGCTTTCTCCTCGCGGTTCTCCCGCGGGCCAATCGTGCCATCGCCATCGATACGAAAACTCTTAGAGTGGTGAAATCCTTCGACGTTCCCCAGCTACCCGGCGAAATTCTCATCCGCCCGGACGCCGCAGTCGCTTACATCACCTGCATGCCCGCTGGAAAAATCGCCGTCCTCGACCTCCGCACCTGGCAGCTTCAACCCAATATCGACCTTACCCCCGGAGTAGACGGCATGGCCTGGTCCCCAAACTAGCCGACCGAGCTGAGCGAACTAGGAAATCATGCTTATTGAGGCGTACCTTCGCGTTCTCAGCCACGAACACACAATTCTTACCATCCACCGAGCGACGAATCTTCCGAATGCAAAGGTCATGGAACTAAAGGCCCCAGTTGATCCGGTCGGCGGGAAGGAGATGTGGTGGAACTGGGAAACACCGCGCGTACCCATCGACATCGACAACACCGATAAGGGATTGAAAGAACTCTTGCTCGCTCATAGGCAGATCTTTCCCACAATCAGGAAGTACGAGGGACCGGAGACTGACATCTATCTGGAAGTGGTTATGCAGTACGAAGAAGGTGAAGAACCTTGGGGGCTGTATCTGTCAGATGAAACAATCATGTTGCTCAGCGAGATGGGCGGTGCCTTGAACGTCGACGCTGTCACACTTATGAAAAAATCTCAAGGCAGTTGACCGGCGGCTCTGCACTCACTTTCCTGTGTTAAATTCTTTATTTGTACCCGATGCGCATAACTGCCGCTATCTGCGTCTTGTTCCTCGCGATCACACCTGCTCTCGCCCAAAAATCCCGCACGCGTCACCGCACTCGCAAACCCCTCGCAACCCAACCCTCGACTCATGATTGCGGCCACAATCTCATCCTCCACCTAAGTTCTCCCGACCCCGCCCAGGGCAGCCTCCTCCTCCTGGAACTTCGCAGCGCCACCCAACCCGTAGCGGAAATAAGAGCCACTTGGGACAACCGCGAAATTCCCTTCTGGCAAGAGCCCAAGCCCGATGAAAAATCTCCCGACGTCTGGCGCGCCCTCCTCGGCGTCGACCTCGAGCTAAAGCCGGAAAATTACCCGCTCACACTCACCGCGAAAACTGCATCCGCCGAAGAAATCTCCTGCTCGGCGACAATCGACGTGAAGGAAGCCAAGTTCGCCACGGAAAGCCTCAAAGTCGCCCCCAATTTCGTCGAACCCAATCCCGAACAACTGGCCCGCGCCGAAGCCGAGCGCCAGCGCCTCCGCGCCATTTTCGCCACCATCACGCCGGATCGTCTCTGGGACGGCCGCTTCCATTACCCGCTCGCCGGAGTTACCACCGGCGGCAACTTCGGCAAACGGCGCATCTTGAACGGCAAAGCCGGCTCGCCCCACGGCGGCGTCGATTTTCCTGCCCCCGCCGGCACACCCGTGTACGCGGCCCAGCGAGGCCGCGTGGTTCTCGCCGAGCCACTCTATTTCTCCGGCAACACCGTCGTCCTTGACCATGGCCTCGGCCTCTACACCCTCTACGCCCACTTCGAGTCGATCTCCGTGCAGCCCGGCGACCTTGTCGACACCGGCGCCCTCCTCGGCAAAGTCGGCGCCACTGGCCGCGTCACCGGCCCGCACCTCCACTGGGGCGCCACCGTAAACCGCGCCCGCACCAACCCGCTGCAACTCATCTCGCTGCTCGTCGAAAAAGCACCCTCTTAGCCTCGCCACCATCTCCGACCTTCAAGACTCTGATCGCCAGCGGGAAGGCCTACAACGTTTCGGTTTTTACGCCGCCTTCCAGCCCGGCGCAAACCTGCACCGTCGCCAACGGTAGCGGCACAGCAACGGCGGTGGTCAGCAACGTCCAGGTAACGTGTTCGACCGCAACAGTCTCCATCGGAGGAAGCGTCACCGGTCTAAGCGGCGCTGGACTAGTTCTGCAGAACCGTCACCAGCGTCGTCGTCGATTGCGGGCACAATGACTGGACCTGGATGAACGGTTCGAGTTCGGGTAACCAGAAGGGGCAACGCTCCCCTACCCCTCCTGCACCCCCAACCATAAATAGGGATACTCCTGGCGGCCTCAGAGCTTCTGCAACTTGGACCGATTTGGGCGGTAATCTGTGGCTTTTCGGCGGCTACGGTTTTAGCTCCAATCCCAACGTCGTACTCCAACCCACGTATCTCGATGAGATGTGGGAGTGACTTGGGTGAGAGGTCCAAGTTCCGTCGGCCAAGCGGGTCTGTATGGCATTCAGAACAATCCCGTCGTCTGGCCACACGTGGTTGACGATCCCGGATCTCGCTTTGAGCCTGCTTATTGGCTCGATAAGTCCAACCAACTCTGGCTATTCGGCGGAGGAGGCTTCGATTCCGCCGGTACCAACGGCAACGGCCTGCTGAACGATCTGTGGAGGTACCTGCCCTATCCATAGACCTGGGACAGTAGTTCCGGTTCTCGCGCGAACTTGCCGCGTGCCGCGCGGAATAAATACCTGATTGCTACTTATCAGATACAGTTAACCCCTAACAGTTAAATTTTCACCCCAGCTCTCAAAATCGCACTGCGCGACAGCACACGCCGTCATGGTCGGAACGAGTTCGGGCGATCACTGATAATTTCTTGCGCAAGGAGGCCAAGGCAGTACAATGCGGGCGCAGATTTCCCACGCATTCCAAAGAGGAGGTTCCAGCCTCATGTTTCTTGACGGTAGGCTTCGCCCCGTTCGCGCCGGCAACTGGATTTGCCCGTTCGCTGTGGCGCTCGCTCTGATGATATTCGCGCATCGCGCTCGCGCCCAAGAACCCGACATAACCAAAAAGCTTGATGGCTTCGACTCCTACGTGGAGCAAGTGCTAAAAGACTGGAACACACCGGGCATCGGCGTGGGAATTGTAGTCAACGACAAGCTGGTCTTCGCCAAGGGCTACGGCTACCGCGATTACGAGAAAAAGCTCCCCTTCACGCCGAAGACCCTCCAGCAAATTGCCTCCAATTCAAAACTGTTCACCGCGGTCGCCGCCGGGATGCTCGTCGAAGAAGGAAAACTGACTTGGGACAAGCCCGTGCGCGACTCCGTCCCCACCATCCAGTTCTACAACGATCAGCTCAACAACAACATCACCTTGCGCGACATGTTGTCCCACCGCACGGGAGTAACTCGGCACGATCTGATCTGGTTCAAGTCGCCTTTCACCAGGAAAGAATTGTTCGACAGGTTGAAGTACCTCGAGCCTCAGGAGCCGATGCGAGAGACTTTTCTCTACAACAACCTTATGTTCTCGGCCGTCGGGCAGATCATCGAATTGAAGTCCGGCAAGACCTGGGAGCAGTTCGTCCGCGAGCGAATATTCACGCCCCTCGATATGAGCTCCACCACGTACTCCATTTCCGATATGACGCAGCATCCTGACCATGGCGTGCCCTTCCGCGAAAAGCGCGACTCCTTCGAGCTTTACAAAATCCCCTTCTACGAGGACACCGAAGGCGTTGCGCCCGCGGGCGCAATCATCTCCAACATCGACGAGCTCTCGCACTGGCTCATTGCCTTAATGAATGACGGAAAATACAACGGGAAACAGGTCCTGCCCGCAAATGTGCTCAAGGCAACCATACAGCCGGCCATTGGGTTGCCCAACACACTCGGCGAGGCCCTGGGATATTGGGAACTGCTAAATCCCGCCTACGGGATGGGGCGGCAGACGGTTTCCTATCGCGGGCGCCTGCTCACCTTTCATGGTGGCGACCTTCCGGGGTTTCACTCCCAGGTGTCCTTCATGCCCAACGACAAAATCGGCGTCATCGTCTTCGTGATCAGCGATCACAGCGCCCCTCTCTATAACATCGTCAGCTATAACGTCTATGAGCGCCTATTGGGCATGGACCAGACTCCTTGGAGCCAGCGCCGCCTACAACAACGGCTTGCCAACAAAAAAGCCGGCACCGAAGCGCGAGCGAAAGCGGGCGCGGACCGCGTGGCCAACACCAAGCCTTCTCATCCCTTGGCTAACTACGCCGGCGAATATGAGAACCCGGCGTACGGCATTCTCAAAATCGGGCTCGCTGGCGATCAGCTCCAGTTTGGATTTCATGAATTTCAGTTTCCGATGAGCCACTTCCACTACGATCGCTTCGACACGCCCGATGACGAGCAGTACGGAAAATTCTCGGTCAACTTCCGCACCAATCCCCAAGGCGACGTGGATAACGCAGTCATCTCCCTGGACGAAGCCCAAGTCGTTTTCACGCGCAAGCCCGAAACTCTGGATGCAAAAGTTCTGCAAAGCCTTGCGGGAACCTACCTCACACCCGCAAAAGTCAAATTCCAAGTCACCTATCAACCGGGTGCCGGCCTTTCGCTCGAATTTCCCGGCGGACCTCCACAGAAGCTCGTCCCTGTCAAAGGTTTCCAGTTCAGGACTCCGCGCTTTGCCGACGTCATCTACGAGTTCGTCCTGGAGAATGGACAGGTGAAAGCTCTGAAGGAGAGAGACCCGTCCGGCGAATTCACATATCTACGGCAGTGATGCGTCGCGGCTTTCGCAGTGGACGCTTAGGTGCCCGCTTACGTGAGGTGCCTTGGTCGCGGCTTGTTTTCCTCAGGCCGAAACAGGAGCGACGGACCTGAGCCACTGCTCCATCTGGTCGTGGCTTACCACTCCGGCCTGCTGCATTACCACCCGGCCGCCAGAGAGCACCACGAAGTTGGGTATGCCACGAACATTGAAGCGCCCAGCAAGTTGCGGGTATTTCTCTGTATCGACCTTTAGCACTACTGCCTTGCCTGCCATGTCAGCAGCGGTTCGTGCGACTTCAGGAGCAGCGGCGTGACACGGCCCGCACCATTCTGCCCAGAAATCCACGAGTACCGGAACCGGAACATTTTGAACGACTTCATCGAATAACGCATCGTCGACCGCGAGCGGTTCCGCGATCGGCGGCAACGGCGATTTACAAGCTCCGCAACGGCCGGTGCTGGCCAGATATTTGGCTGGGACACGGTTCTTCTGTCCGCAATGGCTGCAGGCACGAATGACAGGCATACAAGACCTCCGTCAACACTGAATTGACATTGAACATAGGATGCCAGGGAGCACGCACAAGGCATCTCGAAGTCTGGCAGAGCTAGCGCATTGTGCGACGCTCTTCGGGGCGGCTCGGAGTCTACAGCAACAAATCGAAGATTTGAAACGCGCGCTCCCACTGTTGCGTTGCAGGATGCTTACTTTGCGGATCGATGATCGTGAACGTGCGCGCGACTGCAAAACTTAGCCCGCCCGCAATTGCCGGCAAGCGCGCCTCTATTTCGTCGCTGTAAGCGAGATCGATCTGCGGCTCCGGAACGGCCTTCTCCAATATCCGCTCGAGCCCGATGTCCACGTCCAATGCCTCAAACGCGTAAATGCTCTCTTGAAGTCCCTTGGTAATAGGAAGATCCCGCGGCTCTACCCTGATCCTGTCATTCGCCTTCGCAGTGCGCTGGGCCATGAGCAGCAAGTCGGCTATTTTTTGTTGGACAAACTCGTAGTAACGCCTGATGTCCTCTTTATCAATCTCCAAGCCAGCGGCAACTCTAAAAAAATGCTCTAACTGGTGGATGCCTTGCACGCGCTTGTATGGCTTCACGTTATGAACTGGTTGGAGAGGGCCTAAATCCTGATTTTGCATTTTGTGGTCCTTCCTAGAACTTGGACAGCATCGGGCGAGTTTCGCAAACAGCTCGCTTTCTGGGTGTCGAGTAGTCGCCGATTCGATGCACGAAAGGGAGCCTTGAGCGCCATTCTCGATACAGAACTCCCTGGGAGCAAAAGCAGTTCCAATCCTTTCACGCCAGCGTGAAATCAAGCCCTCTTAACGATATTGAGAAAAGGTGAGTTATCTCGGTATGCGTTAACTATTCGCGAGGGAGGACCGCCGCATGTCAAGAGAATGACTGCCCGGTGTCGAAAACACGACAGCTGAGATTTGCAGTATCGGTGAGTAATCCTCTTACCGACAGGTGTCACCTGGCTACCGGCAGTCTGCAGGGCACCGGCGTTACCGATGATCGGCCCCGGAAAATAAGTGGTGTTGGGCGTACGCGACCGTGTGAGAACGGAACTCTCGCCCTTCTATTGCGAATCGGATCGCTACCCTAAAAGCAAAGCCCCGCCGCAAGGCGGGGCTTTGCCATGAATCGGAACTGCTTACTTGCCGAAGCGGTAGACCAAGCCGCTCTGGAGACGCATGTTGTTCTGTCTTGCGCCGCCAAAGTGCGTGTACAAATACTCGACTTGGATCGCGCGGAACGCCAGGTGGCGCGTCAACGTAAAGTCAGCGCCCCCACCGAACGTCATCGCAAACGAATTCGACGACGCGGACGGGAAGCCGGTTGCGCTGGCCGTCAGTCTTTCGCCGCCGAACAGCACCTGCGCGTAAGGAGTCAGGCGGCCGGAGTTGTGATATGCCAGCCGCGGCCCGAACAGATAGTTGATTTCATGGGACGAGCTGCCCGCCGGCATCCCGGTGACTTTGCAGCCGCCGACATCTCCGACAAGCCCGAGCCAGCTATTCACGTTGGCCGCGAACGTGCCACCTGCACCTTGGCAGTTGGCGCTAGGAGCACCCTGGCCAGGATTGATTCGGACATACTGATATTGTCCGGAAATCTCCATGCCCCGGGTTTCCTGGGCCTGCGCGATGCTGGTCGCGAATAGAACCAAGCCGAACAGAATGAACAATTTACGCATTCTTCCCTCCATAAAGATATTCCCAAACGGGGGTAGTACTATTACTATCGTCTCGAACGCATCGCCGGACAGCAACAACCATATTTTTGGTGTTTCCGGAGGGTAAACAGTGGAAGGAAACTGCTACTTTCTGGAATTTCCCAGGTTCACAACGGGGGCGGTAGCACTTTCCGGCGAGCTCTCCGCGCAGCGGAATCCGAATTCGCGGGCCGATTGTTGGGATTCTGAGGCAAGCGGTCAACGCATCTGGAGGCAAGTACTGATGTACTGTTTCCACTTGGGCAAATGTGGTACCTTCATGCCATTGTCACGCGTCCGGGGTGAATCCAGAATAGCAGTTGTGTGGACGTGCTTTCGTAGCAGCCTACTCCGCGATTTCATCGGTTCACTTCAGCATTCTGTTCACACGCGTAGTTGCTTTTTCGGCGGTCGATTGCGAGTAGTGCGACAAGAATCATTGCGGCCGTTTGGGCACCGGCGGCCGAGTATGAGGTAGCTGTCCCCATGGCGATCATTCACTTTCGCTGCAAAGAGCGCCGCCGCACCGTGCGGGTGATGCTCACTGTGCCGCTGCGAGTGAGCGGGCAAACCGAAATCGGCGAGAAATTTTCCGTGAGGGCGCTGTCGCATTCCGTGAGTCTGCACGGCGCGTCAATCGAGCTAGAACAGGGCGTGGTGCTGGGCGAAATTCTCCAGCTCGAGAACGAAATCACAAGAGAAAGAGTAGAAGGCAAAGTGGTGTCGATCCGCCGCACGCGCGACGGCAAACGCTACGTCGCGATCGAATTCACCGAAGCGGATCCGAATTTCTGGCACATGGCTTTTCCGATCCCTGGCGCAAGACCGATGAGGCGCCCAGTCTCTTCCAAGGTTTCCTCTCTGTAATTCGAATCGGCGAGCCTTTCGTATCTTCGCACCGCATTTCTGTACTATCTTTTTGATGTGCCTCCCCGGCGAAAATCGCCTGCTGAAAATCCACCGAACTCGGCTGGGAAAAAAACCGCAAAAAATCGGACTGATTTCGGATACGCACGCATTGCTACGCGACGAAGCGCTGCATGCGCTGCGTGGCTCGGATCTGATTATTCATGCAGGGGACATTGGCGATTCCAAAATACTACAGGCGCTGCGACAGATTGCTCCGGTGGTGGCGGTGCGCGGAAATGTGGATACGTCGGGGTGGGCGAAATCGCTGCCCGAGACAGCGGTGGCGGAAGCGGGAGCAATAAATATTTATGTCCTGCATGATTCGAATGCCTTGGATTTGGATCCCAAGGCGGCGGGATTTCACATCGTAGTCAGTGGGCATTCGCACAAGCCCGGACGCAGCGAGCGAGATGGAGTTGTATACATAAATCCGGGTAGTGCGGGGCCGCGGCGATTCAACTTGCCGATTACGGTGGCGCGTCTGGATTTGGGAGCGCGGCCGTGGAGCGTGGAGTTTGTTGATTTGGAAAAAGGGCGTAGAGTGAAATGAGGCGCGGCGGTTCCGAAGGATTTGTGATCCTTCCGAATTGGTCGGCGCCGTCACGGAGTGCGATGATGAAAAAGAAAAACAAAAAGAAGAACAAGAAGAGCGGCAAGAAGCGAGCAGCGAGCAAGAGCGGAGTTTCGGTGAAAGCAAGATTGCGCGCGAGGAGCGGAAATAAGAAGAGTTCAACCAAGCGCAAGCGAGCGGCGCGCAGGAGACGGGTCCGCGAGAACGAAGATGTGCTGGCCAACCAAAGTATCGAGAAGGTGCCTCTGTCAGCGATACGACCGAAAGCGAGGTCGGCGCGAGTCGGCGGCGGCGCGGGCGACTACCGAGGTGTTTCGGTGGTCGAAGGCGCGGATTTTGAGAGCCCCAAAGAGCTGCTGGAAGAGGGTCAGGCGTTTGAAGCGGGAATTGTAGACGGCGTGCAGAATGCACCGAACGCGGACCGGGGCGAAGTACGGACTCGCGAGGTCCCAATGGATGATGTTCCACCGGAGTATGACGACCAAGACCGGCCTTAGGGCTCGTGTAATTTAGGCTTCACGGCATACGGTGCGACGCTCGCCCATTTTCCATTCAAGGTTTCGCATCATGCAGAGTCGGATCGGAGCGAGCGGCTTTTGGATCAAGAAGCCGCGAGAGTCAACGGCAGAAGGAATTCTTGCAGGCGCGTACTTTCCTTTGCGGCCAGGTTTTCAAACTGAACGCCCATGGAATCCGCTCCTACGGTGCGGACTACCCGCCCATCTGAAAGCACGGGGGGCTTGCCGGCCTCGAGTTCCAGACTCAGCGTGACGAGTGTGCCGGTTGGAAATACCCGGTGAGACTGAACAAGCATCCCCCCAAGGCTTAGGTCCACGGTTGTGCCTTTAAGACGGTCCTTGGCGGCCTCTAGCGAGACCAAGCAGCGAAGCCGAACGCGGGTGAAGCGCCGCCGTTCCCGCTCGATCGACCCTTCCGCAACGCGGACCAATCTTAGGAGCTTGTTGCGCTCGACAGGCTTGAAAAGAAAAAACTCAACGCCAGCGTCAAAGGCACGTTTCATCAGCGTCCGTTCTTCCTCTCCGGTGATCATCACGATGACCGTGGATGCGTTGACGCGGGAAGCGCGGATTTGACGCGCTAATTCCACGCCATCTGGCGGGGGCATGCGCATATCGATAAAAACGGCATGATATTTCTCCCGCTTCAGACGCCCGGCGGCTTCGATACTGCTCGTTAAAAAGCTGGCGTCCATGCCGGCCGAGCGGAGGATCTCGCCGATGAGTTCACCGGTGAGCGGATCGTCGTCGACAACAAGAACCCGTGCAGACAAAATATCGCTCCTGTGGCGAACGCGATTCCGGTGAAGCTACGATGGTAGCAAAGCTAAAAATTGATCCGCGACGTTTTCGAGTTTAGCAACCAGCGGCTCAATTCTTCTCGAAGCAGTTGAAAATCAATTGGTTTCGAGAGACAGGCGCAGCAGCCAGCATTCAAGATCCGCTCGCGTTCCGCAGCCATGGCATGGGCCGTCACGGCAATCACCGGAATCTCACGCGTCTCCGACTTTTGGCTCATCCATGTGACGAGAGCGAGGCCGTCTTCTTTGCCGAGATTGATGTCGAGTAAGATCGCATCGGGAAGCCGCTTCGCAAAAACCTCGTAACTGCTGTTCAGGTCTGCCGCGGACCAAACCTCATAACCTTCGACTTCTAGCCAATCACGGAGAAGCTCGCGGTTGAGCTGATTGTCTTCGACAACGAGGATGCAATGTTTCACGCATTCTCCAAAGACGGGGAGGTTACCACGCGCTCCAATTGTTTGATCAAGGGTTCTCGCCAAGAATTCTGCTTTCGAAAGAGCGATTCGGCATGCGCGTGGATGTACTTTTCCTCCTCTTTGGTAAGATCCTTGCTAGTCAGTACAAACACGGACAGCTCGGCTGTGCGAGGATTGGAGCGCCATTCAGCGAGCAATTCAAAACCGCTCATCTTGGGGAGCACCAAGTCAAGAATTACAAGCTCCGGCAAAGATTCAGCCACACTAGCGCGGGCCTGATCTCCATCCGTTGCCGTACTGACGGCATAGCCGTACCCGCTGAGCAACTCGACAATCATCTCGAGCGTTGATACGTCGTCCTCCACCACCAAGATGGTCCTTGCCGGGGCTGCGCCTCCGCGTGACCTGAGGCATCGCTCCACGGCAGATAGCAAGGTCGATTTGTCCACCGGTTTAATCAAATACTCGTCGGCACCGAGAGCACTTCCGATGGCAGGCTGGTCCATAATGGTTACGACAATGACGGGGATTTTTGACGTTCGCGAGTCATTTTTCAATTGCAGTAGAACCTCCAATCCGTGGACTGGCTTCATGAGGAGGTCCAAAGTGATGGCATCCGGCCGGTGTTCAGCGGCCACATCCGTGGCGCGCTCCGGCTTGTCGCACCTCAACGTCTCATAGCCTGAAGAAGCCAGTTGCGACTGGATGAGTTGACCCGTCGCCGCATTGTCCTCAATGACAAGAATCCGCGGGGCTTTGCCTGCCCTTAACATGGGCACGGAGGTCTGAGAGGGTTGATCTTGAGTGGTGGCAATGAAGGGAAGACAGAAATAGAAGCAGGCACCCTCGCCGGGTTGGCTTTTGATCCCTAGTTTGCTGCCATGTAATTCGACCAGGCGCGCAGTGATGGCCAGTCCCAGGCCCGTACCCTCCGTAGTGTTGCCGTTTTGTGTCAGGCGAAAGAACGCCTCAAAGATCCGCTGTTGTTCGTCGGCTGGAATTCCCGGGCCGTTGTCGCGCACTTCGATGCGGACTTGGTCATCTATCCGACTCGCGACCATCTCGATGCGGCCACCTTCCGGCGTGAACTTGATCGCGTTGCCTACTAGATTCGTAAGCACTTGTTTAAACCGCATAGCATCTGCCTGGACGTGCAGATTGGCCTCAACCTGTTGGACTAATACCTGCGACTTCTTTTCCGCAAGCGGGTAGAGACCGCTGATCACTTCCGCAAACGCCGGCGCGACCGCCACATGCTCACGGGCGAGCTCCATTCTTCCCGCTTCGATTTTGGAGAGGTCAAGAATGTCGCTGATTAGTTTTAGAAGGTGCTTCCCGCCAGTATGTATGTGGTTGACGTAACGTTGCTGGCGATCATTCAGCGGGCCGTAACGCTCATCGGCGAGCAGGTCGGAAAAACCCAGAACGGCGTTCAACGGTGTGCGCAGTTCATGGCTCATGGTGGAGAGAAACTGATCCTTGAACTTGCTGGCGCGTTCTGCCTCGTCCTTTGCCCGGACGAGGGCCCGCTCGGCGCGCTTTTTCAAGGTGATATCGTGGAGGACGACGACGCCGCCCCGCAGAGTCCCATTCTGATCCTTGAGAGCTCTGCCCGTAATACTGAGTAAACGACCTTCCGGCACCTTCGCGTTGCGGATGAAGACCTCGGCTGCGTCAACATTCTCGCCCCGTATTGCACGGACCAAGGGCAGTTCGTTGGGCGGATACGGGGTCACCGCGTCAGGCAAATACGTGCCATAGCGATCAGACCACTGGTCGGGAGTCTCGTCCGTGGCACCCAAACCTATCATCTGCTCTGCTGCGTCATTGAAAAGGAGAAACTTCCCGTCTTTATCGGCGACCACCACGCCGTCCGCCATGCTCCCAAGGATGGATTGCAGGATTTCCTGTTGACGCCTGCGCTCCTCCTCTGCCTGCTTTTGCTCGGTAATGTCTTCGGAGATGCCCAGGAGATACTGTGGATTGCCACTTCCATCCGAGAGGGGAATCTTCTTGGTGTGGAGTACCCGAGTCTTCCCGTGCCTGGTGTGCAGGCTCTCCTCAGGAATATCCGAAAGCGTGCCAGCTTCCAGGACTTGCCTATCCATCGTCGTGAAAAACTCGGCTTCCTCCGTGGGGAAGAAATCATAGTCATTCTTTCCGATTAGCTCTGCTCGGCTATAGCCGAGGAGTTGCTCAAACGCCCGATTCACCCGAACAAACCGGAGTTCTTTGGCGTCCTTGACGAAGATCAGGGCGGGAATATTTTCAACGATGGAGTCGAGGAAGATTTGCGTACGCCGCCGTTCGTCTTCGGCTCTTTTTTGCCCGGTAATGTCCCGGAAAACAAGTACGACTCCTAAGCTTTCGCTCTGATCGGTAAGAATAGGGGCCGCGCTATCCTCAATATCAAATTCCCGCCCGCTTTTGGACAGTAAGACCGTGTGGTCGGCAAGACCCACTATTTTCCCTTCGCGGAAAACTTTCTTGACGGGATTCTCGACAGGGCGGCGCGTTTCCGCGTTCACGATGTCGAAGACCAGATCCATGGACTTTCCCCGGGCTTCCTCCAGGCTCCACCCGGTGAGGGACTGGGCCACAGGATTCATGAAGGTCACGGCGCCGTTCATGTCCGTGGCGATCACCGCGTCGCCAATGCTCGCAAGGGTTGTCGACAGCCACTTTTCACTTTTCCGCAAATCTTCTTGCGCTCGCTTGCGTGCCGACAATGCGCGGAATAGCGGTACAAAGACCACAAAAAGAAGCGATGCGCTCAACAGGTTCCCTGCAACAACTATCCGAGAAGTCCTGCTCAAAGCGTCAGTCATTTCCAGGGTGCGAAGGGCCCGGAAGCGATTTTCCTCCTCCTGCAGATCCGCGAGAACCGTGCGGATCTGGTCCATCCACCGCTTTCCTTCGCCCGCAAGGACCACCGCGTTGGCCGCTGCCGATCCCTCCGTCTTGCGGAGATCGATGGTTCTTTGCAGCTCCGCCAATTTCTTCTCTACTAGCGGCTCGAGCTCCAGAATACGTTTCTGCTGATTGGCATTGTCAGCCGTGAAATTCCTTAATTCAGTAATTAGACGGTTGACATTTTTTATGGCGCCGCGATATGGCTCAAGGTAGGTCTCATCTCCAGTGAGGAGAAAGCCTCGCTGTCCGGTTTCTGCATCTACGAGGCGGGCAGCCGTATCAGCAAGCACCGCCCGAACTTCGAAGCTGTGCTTCCGCGCCTCGGCAGCGTCGGCAACGCGAATCGTATCCCGATACGATTCCCAGCCGACCAACAGCATGATGACCGCCGCCACAACGAGTGCAACAACGATCAGACGCCTTTCGCGCGGCCATCGATTGCTCCCACCGCCTTGCCCATGAGTGCCGGTGGTCATTATTTGTGACCGGACCCCGCCGGTTGCACCGGTTCATAACCATGAACGAGCGCCTCGAACTCGTCCAAGATCGAGCGATCCCACCAGCCGCGCTTTACTTCTTCCCGCATGATCGCAAGAGCCTTTTCCGTGGGAAGGGCCTTGCGGTACGGCCGGTCGGTGCTTAGCGCGTCATAAATGTCCGTGATTTGAAGGATGCGCGCGGTGAGTGGAATTTGCTCGCCTTTCAGCCCGTCGGGATACCCCGAGCCATCCCATTTTTCATGGTGGTGGCGAATGATCGGCAGCACGTGGCGAAAGGACCGGAGCGGCGCGCAAATTCGCTCTCCGGCGATCGTGTGTTGCTCCATGATTTTGCGTTCTTCCGGATTCAGTGGTCCAGGCTTGAGCAGAATGTGCTCCGGCACGGCCAGCTTGCCGATATCGTGCACAAGGCCGCCTCGACGCAGAGCGACGCGCAGGTCCTCGGGCAAACCCAGCTTCTCGGCGAGCGAGACGGAATACTTCGAAAGGCGGTCGCAGTGCCCCTCGGTATAGGGATCCTTCGCCTCAATACTCAAGGCGAGGCTGAACAGTACGGCCTCAGCGTTGTCCAACTCATCGGTGAATTGCTTCAAGCGCAGCAGGGAGTGCACGCGAGCCAACAACTCGTGCTTATTCACTGGCTTGCTGAGGAAATCGTCAGCTCCGCACATGATCCCGCGGATGCGGTCGTCGTCGCTGTTCAAACTTGTGAGCAGTACCACGGGGATCAAGCGAGTTTCCGGTTTGGACTTCATCGCCAGACAAGCCTCAAACCCGGTTCGGCGGGGCATAACCACATCCAGCAACGCGAGATCGATCGAGTCGCTAGCCACGCGATCTAATGCTTGCTGGCCGTCTGCTGCACAGACCACCTGGTAACCCTCTGCGCTCAGTAGGGCGGAGAGGAGCTCGCGGTTAGCGTCGTTATCATCGGCTACAAGGATGATTCCCTCGTGTGCTTGCGGAGCAGACACATCACACCTCCTCAGCGATCATTTCGCGCACACAAAAAGGCTTCAGTGCCTTCCAGACGGCGCGAACCTCGCATGGGATCTACTTAAAAGTATCGCAGAGATTTAAACGTTCTAATCTTGCTTCGGTACCGTTTCTGCTAAATAGTCAATAAGGTGAATGCAGTTCCAATGCGCCTTGGCAGGGATATCGGAATTTGCATCCACCGCCGTAGAACGGAAGTGCTTGCAAACGAGTAGCCGTCGGTGCTATTAGAGTTGAGTATGCTGCGATCTTCCAGTGGCTTCACTTGAACCGCCCGCTAACCGCGGGTCCCGCCGGCAAATATTCCTTTTGAAGTTTGAGGTCGTGAACCCTGTTTAGAGCCAGGCCCGGTTGGCTTGGAGGAAGGTTTTCGCCATGAAATCGCTCAAGACTTTTGTTGTGGCGTTTGCTTGTGTTGCGGTGATCGCCGTTGTTGTGAGCGGTGTTTCTGTCTTTTCGCAGGCGAGCGCTCCTGCACGCAGTTTCGAATTTACATACCTGACCAGAATTCCGGGCTTGCCCGCGGACGCAGAAATTTCGAGGATTTGGATTCCGTTGCCGCAATCGGATCCGTACCAGGCGATCAGCGCATTGAAAATCGAATCTCCATTCTCTTACACAACGCATCGGGATTCGGAATATGGCAATGAGTATGCGTATCTGGAGGTTCCAGCGGCAAAGGTCGCCGGGCCGGCAGAGGTTCGCGTTACTTTTCAGGTGACGCGGCAGGAGCATCGGGTTGCGCTCGGGGGGAATCCGATCGCCGCGAACACGGGAGTGGGCGCGGGAGATCTGCGACGCTTCTTGCAACCGGATCGCCGCGTGCCGCTCCGGGGAGTCATTGGGGAACTTTCCGCGCAGGAGACACGCGGGATTCAAGATCCACTAGTGAAAGCGCGCGCGATCTACGACTACGTGATCGCCACTATGCGCTACGACAAGTCTGGAACCGGCTGGGGAAACGGCGATGCAATATGGGCGTGCACGGCCAAACGCGGCAACTGCACGGATTTTCATTCGCTGTTCATCGGCATGGTGAGGGCGGCGGGAATTCCCGCGCGCTTCGAGATTGGCTTTCCGCTGCCCGCGGAGCAGCATGTTGGAACAATTCCGGGATATCACTGCTGGGCGCAGTTCTATGTCGAGCCGTACGGGTGGATTCCAGTGGATGCCTCAGAGGCTTGGAAGCATCCGGAAAAGAAGAATTACTTTTTCGGGGCGCATGACGACAATCGCCTGCAGTTTAGCGTTGGGCGAGACATCCGGCTGGACCCGTCCCAGCAAGGCGAACCGCTCAACTATTTTATTTACCCCTACGCCGAGCTGGATGGAAAACCGCTTGCGTTGCAGTCCCAGTTTTCGTTCCAAGACCGAATGAGCAGTAGCGATTGATGATGGCGTTTGCCACGCTTTGCGCCATCATCAGTCGTAAAATTCGGGCGATTTCTTCAGGGACTTCCATTGATGGCCATCGTGGCCGAAGACTACCAATTTGATTTGTTCACGTTCGACGAGGTCGAGGAGTTTCCTGGTGCTCGCGCGGAGTTGCTGCTCGTTGTCGTCGGCGGGCCAGGCTTTGCGCTCGACGGTGAAGGTGCGCTGCAGCACTGCGGCGTCGATGGCCAGGAGAATTGGGCCGGCTTGGGGTAGGCGGACGAGGACGGATTGATGGCCGGGAGCGTGGCCGCTGGTCTCGAGCAAAGTGATGCCGGGGAGGAGTTCGGTGTCGCCGTCGACGAGGCGATAGCGCAGCGCGTGGTGGTCCCAATGCGGGCGAGCGACGGCGAAGCGCGGGTGGCCGTTGAGGGCCAGGGCGTAGTGTTCGCGCTGGACAATGAACTCGGCGTTCGTGAACGCGTCATGGTAGCCAGCGTGGTCGACGTCGAAATGCGTGCAGACGAGAATGTCGATGTCCCGCGGGCGTACATTGAGCTCGGCGAGATGCTCGAGGACGTTTTTTTCATTGGTGGAGGGAGGCGCGGGCGAAAGCGGGGCGTCGGGAGCCATTCCTGAATCGATCAGGATGTGCTTGTTGTCAGCAGTTTCGACGAGGTAGCAGCCGGAACTCATTTCCAGGGTTTGGCCGCCGGGGAGCGGAATGGCGGTGGTGCTCAGGCGAAACAGATAGAGTTTCTTCGGTGCGGTGGCGGTAGTCATGCGGCTCCTTTTGTCTGAGTCAGAGAGCGAGTGCACAGAGCGCTCTTCTGAGGGCGGTTGCTGTCTTCCCGACATATAGTGTACCACAGATTTAGATATTTGTCAAATTATCAAACGGCGCTCGAGGCCGTTCCGGCTGACGTGCATGGGTTTGTGCCGCAGCAAGGCGGGGGATGATTCAGGACCTTTTGCGGGGCTTACGCGAGTTGGGCTTTCGCTTGTTGCAGAGACGGCGCGGTTGCAGCAAAGCTTCGCGCGTTTTCCTGGGGAGCTTGGCAAAAACGAGGTCGTAGGATTCGCGGAGCAGACCGGCGAGCTCTTCTTTCGGCAAGGCGTCTTTCGTTTCCAACGCGACCCACTGCGCGCGGGCCAGGTACGGTGCGGGAATGATGCCGGCGCGTTCGGTGAGGTCCGCGAAATTTTCGGCGGAACATTTGAAGGAAAGCCAGACCTTCGCTGGTTCCAGAACGGTAACCGCAAAAATCTTTCCGCTAATTCTGAACGTGAGATCAACGCCCCAGGTGACCTGCTCGGTTGCGTGGGGAAACGAGAGGCACAGATCGCGGACCCAGTCGATGTCTGCGTTCATAGGCCAGGAGTGTAGGGGAGATTGGTATTGCTTTGGGAAGATTTTTGGAGAGGTCAGTCCGCGCTGCGTTTTGGGGATTCGGTCGCCAGGTCAGTCGACGCCGATGTCTTCGTTCCAAATGGCGGGATTTCTGCGGATGTAGCCGGCGAGCAGGTCGATGCATTCTGCGGAGTGGAGGTCGATAACTTCAGTGCCGTTTTCGCGAAGCCAGTCGATGCCGCCGTGGAAGTTGACGGACTCGCCGACGATTACGATGGGGATGCCGAATTGTCGGACGAGTCCGCTGCAATACCAACAGGGCGCCAGCGTGGTGACCATGATTTTATCGCGATAGGTCCGCTGCCGTCCGGCATGGCGAAAGGCGTCGGTTTCTCCGTGGATGGAAGGATCGTTCTCCTGGATGCGGCGGTTGTGCCCGCGCCCCAGCAGGTTTCCGTCACGATCGAAAAGGGCGGCGCCGATGGGAATGCCGCCTTCGGCGAGGCCGTGGCGCGCTTCGTCGATGGCGACCTGCAGCATTTGCTGGTAGTCAGCCGGATTCCTTTCACTGTGATTCGTCATTTATGCAATGATGCAGGAGATAGAAATTGAAATGGACACGCATTCTACCGTATCGGGAAACACGGATTCCACCAAGCCTACGATGAATCACCAGGCGTTCGCGTTGCTGGAGAGCGAGGCAGCATTGCAACGATTCGTGGGAAGCGTGGAAGGCCGGAAGGCTGCCAAAGCCTGCCTGGACGCACGCCGCGCATGTTGCGATGGCAGCGTACTTTGCTTTTGATCATGCGGCTGACGCCACGTTCGCGATCATGAAAGCAGGCATTTTGCACCACAACACGGCCGTCTCGGCGTTCGGAACGGACCGCGACCGGTTCCGGCTATTTTACAGCTTCGATGTGGTGCGAGACCGCCGAGCAAGACGGGAATGGGTGGCTCCTGACCGGGAGCCGCGGTAACGAAATAGCGGCGGGGCGTCCTGAGCGCGTGCGGCAAGCAACATCGTGTACCCTGAGCAACGCACGCTGGCGGTTCGTTCGTATCTAAATACCTACCATACAACGACTTAACTTGTGGCTTGTCTCTTGCCTATTTGCTGGCTAGCTGCTGCTTTGCAGGAGGCGACCATGCTGAGGCGCAGACTATTTATTGTGCTTTTGGCTGCAATTGGCTCGATGGAGCTTGCTGGCTGCGGTGCAGAGGCTGCGCGACCGGCAGAGACACCGCACGCCCAGATCCGTGCAACTTCCGCAGGTCCGGGCAAGGACGCGAGCCAAGCTTCCTTGACTACCAGACACGCGCGGCCTTTGCATAAAGATGCGCCGCATGAAGCGTTCCTTTCCACTTACCACAATCCGGAAGAGGGGATTTCGTTTCGCTATCCGCGAAATTATTCCTTAGAAGAAGGGGATGTGCAGGAGCGTTCGTTCTTTCTGAAAAGACAAGAAGATTTCGACAGCGAGCAACCGGGAGCAACATTGCTGGCGACTGTACTGATCCCGGAAGACGGCTATCCGAACACCACGTTTGAGCATGGGTCGCTGCAATTGGTGGTCAGTGAGGCGGGCACAGAGAAAAGCTGCCGGGAGGCAAGTCTTCTGGGATCTAACCAAAGCAGTCCGAGAACCACGACGATCCAAAGAATCGTGTTTCGGTGGAGCGAGCACGAGAGTGAAACAGCCGGGACCAAAGTGCTTGAACGCGCTTACGCGGGATATTCGCAGGGAACCTGCTACGAATTCTTACTCACAGTGGCTTCGGAAGAAACCCCTGACCCTGACGGCTTCAAAAAGCCAGCGGACACAGCCAAGATCATGAAGCAACTGGAGAAAATTGTTTCGAGCGCGCAAATTTTCACCAAGAGCGTAACGCCACCGACCGCAAGCACCGAGGAGGCCGCGGATCGCTTGTGATCGCAACCAGCGGTGAATACTGGATGCGCTGGCTCCCGGAATCTGGGCCGCAAGAAGTTGCCGCAACGGAAGGGGTGTTTATGCGAGTTAAGTCACGCGTCTCTAATCACGATTCCTTCCATAGTAACGCCGCGATTTGATCGTAGAGCTCGTCTTTGGTCGGAATTCCGACCAGACATCTCTCTCTTAAAAGCGAAACAGTAGCAAGCCGTAGGCTGCGCCCATGTTTTGCGCCTGGGCGAGAGTCGGTGTTTTCGCTCGCCCCGGAATCTTAAGAGGAGGAAATCATGCGTTTTATGAAAATTCTGTTGGTGTGTCTTGCGTCGGTGTTGCTGCTGGGCATAACCGCGCACCACGGTGCGGTAGTAGGGGGCGCAACAAAGCCGCAGCAGAAGCCCTTTATCGTTGCGGATGGAGGAGACCCATTGCCGCGACCGCCCCTAGTCGCCGATGGGGGCGACCCGCTGTCCAGGCCGGCGATCGAGGCCGATGGAGGTGATCCACTGCCGAGGCCTCCTCTTGTGGCAGACGGCGGCGATCCGTTGCCACGACCGCCGCAACGGTCGGAGTTCGTTGATGGAGGAGATCCTCTGCCCAGGCCGCCGCTGGCATTTGCTGCCTAGCGAAAAGAAGCGAGTCGCGGGAAAGATGCGCCGCATCCTTCCCGCGACTCATGCTAGTATTTCGCATCGCAAGTCTTGCCGGAATAGTTTACTGCCTGGAGAAGCATGCTCAGCCAATCGATCTGGTGGAGCAGCATCGCATTGGAAGTTTTCCTGCTGACTCGAGGAGTGTGTGGGCGCCTGATCTTTCGCTACCCGGTTTTCTACGCATACATTTTCTTTGTTCTCTCGCAGTCCATTCTTCGTTCTTTCATTCATCGATGGAACGAGCAGCTCTATAGCTCAGTTTATTGGACTACGGAGTTTCTGGCTTTGATCCTTGGCTGCTGGATCGTGTTCGAGATCTACCGGTTGGCACTCGCGGCCTATCCGGGGACTGCAAAAATGGCGCGGAAAATCCTGCTGTTGTTATTTGTGTTGGCCCTGGCTAAAGCCGCCGCCGCGTTGTGGAGCGATCCGCACTTGCTGACGGACACTACGGCGCTGCAGATAGAGCGGGCGCTGCGAACGGTGCAAGCGATTTCGATTGTGGCGCTAGTCACTGTGTTCGCGTCCTATTCGATACCGTTTGGGAGGAATTTGCGGGGCATATTGCTTGGGTACGGGTTGTTCGTCGCCGAACGAGTGATTTGCCTGACGTTTGTTTCCGGCGCGGGACGGGATTTTTGGTTTTATGCGTATTCCGCATCCTATCTAGTGGCGCTGAGTTTGTGGCTGGGACATTTGTGGTCGTACCAGATAATCCCTGAAGCGGAGAGCAGCGTGCAGTTGGAGCGGGAATATCAAATGGTTGCGGCGGCGACGCAGCGGCGTTTGCAAGAAACACGCGGATACCTGCGAAAGGCGGTGCGCTCATGATGCTCATGATCGAGTTTTCGAGCCTGATCGCCGGAGCGGTGCTGCTGCTGTTGTTGATGGCGGTGGCGACAAAGGGATGGATGGCTTCACGCCAATTGCAGGAGCCGGCGCCGGTGCCCAGTGAAGAGGACGCAACTGAACCGTGCCCAGAAGAATTTGTCTCCAGGATCTTCTCCCGCGCCGACTGGGAATTCGTCCGCGGGCTTAGAGCTGGCAGTATCGAGCGATTGTTCCAGCACGAACGAAAAAAGGTGGCGCTGGTTTGGGTGCGCCAAAACTCCGCGATGGTCCGGAAAGTGATACGCGAGCATGCCGAAGCGGCGCGCCAAAGTAAGAATCTCGAATTCTCGACGGAGATCAACATTCTGGCGCAATTTCTCACCTTGATGGCCGTCTGCGGGACTCTGTCGGTAGCGATTCGGATAGCGGGGCCGCTGTGGCTTGGCGGGCTGGCGCATTTTGCGCAGAGGCTCTCGCAACAGGTAACAAAGTTGCAGGAATCATTCGAAGTGGGTGCCCTGGAAAAGGCCAGGGGAGCGGGACCTGCATGAGCTGCTGGGCCAATGGCAACTTCCCCGGGGCAGCGTAGGGCCAATACATTATGGATGTTCCGGACAAAACGGTGACGGTAGAAGAGGCGTACGACGACCTCTTGCGTCGATCGCTGTCGAAAATTGGCGGTGACTTGGCGCGCCTGATTTATCTGGCCTCTACGCGGGACTACAACACCGGCAAATACCACCACGATGGGCTGGCAGCACGCTTTCGTGCGGAGATCGCGTGCCAGGCGCTGGAGCTGGCGCATCGCCAGACCTTTTATCGCATTGCGGCGTGTTCGCTGGAACAGCTTGTGGCAGAAGTCGAGCTTTATGTGAGCTCTTCGCAACAGAGCCGCGACGAAATACTGCAAGTGTGGCAAAAACTGGAGCCTTACCGAGTGGCGCTTCCGCTGGGTGTCAATGTGGCGACAGCCCAGCTATTTGTATCGAACATTAAACTCGCCTTGGCAATCTTGCGGCGGCGTCAGGAGCAGAAGGCAATGGGGGCGTCAGGGTCATCGCCATAGCAGTCACCTGGCCGATGATTTCAGCGTCGATACCATGCGCGAGCCTGCGAACCGCGCGAGGGGAGAGCGGGTGGGGCAGCAGCAGCAGATGCCCATCCTGCAACTCGCACCAAGAGCAAGCGTATCCATCGCGTAGTTCCACAAAATAAATGGGGCGGTCAAACTCCGTACGCCAGCGCATGGGTTGAACTTTGCGCACGCGTGGATCAATTTGTACAAACGAGCCGGGACGAAGCAGCGGGTAGAGGGTCATGTCATGAAGGCCGATGTAGCCGTAAAGGCCGTGGCGAATGTCAAGGTGCTGGATCAGTGCGATGGGCACTTCGCCCCAGACTTCGACGAGGCGGGAGAGGAGATTGGTGTTGTCGATGTCGAAAGAGCGATCGAAGCGAATGGGGAAGGACACGGTGCGCTGCTGGTCATAAACTTCGAGATTGGTCAGGTGGGTGTCGGGCAAAGGAGCGGCCAACTGGTTGCGGCTGAGGTTCTGCAAATCGACACCGTAGAGCAGCAGGAGGTCGGTGAACTTGATGCGGTAGATGGAGCTGAGACTATAGAGCTTAAAGATGCTGGGGACAGAATCAGAGTTTTCGACTTGCGTGAGCCATGCGTTGGAGATGTGAAACTCGGGATTACCTTCGGCTTCGGCGATCTTCTGGCTAAAGTCCGCCACTTCACGCGTGGTGATGCCCAAACGGCAACGGATGTCTTTGAGTTGCTCGCTGGGGGGTTGAGCCCAAACCATGCCGATACTTTACCCTATAAGAATAAAAGTGTGGATAGGTAACTTCAACGGTATCTTCGTTTGCGTGTAATACCCGCATATTTGGCGGTAAGCGGGCAAAAACCACGGCAAGGCGATGATAAGTAAAACATTGTCCCTCGAGCAGGCGCTTGTCGTGGGCGGCGAAAACTTGTAGCGTAATTACAGGCCGCATTGTAAAGCAGGTTTGAATCCCCCCTTCTGTCGAACCCTCGTAACGGACTGTTTGCATCAACATCGCCGGAGCGTAATGGTTTCTGATCGCAAGAAATTAGAAAGTTCCTTGGGCGTCGCCAGCATCGAACGCCGCAAGCACCCGCGCTATGCCTCTAGCGCGACCGCAGAGCTAGTGGAAATCGGATCGGGTGCGCGTATTCACGGGCGCATCAGCGACCTGGGGCGCGGGGGGTGCTACATCGATGCGATGAGCCCGTTCGGTGTGGGCTCCGAAGTCAAAATACGAATCGTGGACGAGAACAGAACGTTTTTGGCGCAGGCCAGAGTGGTGTTCGGCGCAGCCGGCATGGGAATGGGGCTGATGTTCACGGCTATTGATCCGGAGCAATTGCTCGTTCTCGAAAGATGGCTGGCGGAGTTGAGCGGTGGTGCTCGCCCCGAGCCTTTGGTCGTGAAACAAGAAGCATTGAGCCAGAAAGCGACAGCGGACAAGGCGCCGAACCACGAGCAAAACTACGTGCTGAGCGAACTAATTATTGCGCTCATGCGGAAAAATGTCCTCAGCGACTTGGAAGGCAAGGCGTTGCTGCAGAAGCTGCTGCAATGATGCCGATGCCGGGCAAGTGGAGTATGCTGCAGAGCAGCGATTGGATATATCCGGAGGAGGTCGAACATGGGCGCTTCGATCATGTCAAGCAACGACGCGGCCCGCGTGGATGCTTTGCAGAAATATGCAATTCTGGACAGCGAGCCGGAACAAGCTTTCGATGACCTCACACTCCTGGCTTCCTATGTGTGCAAAACCCCTATTGCGTTGATTTCACTGGTTGATGGAAACCGGCAGTGGTTCAAGTCTAAGGTTGGCATTTCGGCGACGGAGACTTCGCGGGACATTGCGTTTTGCTCGATGGCTATACAGCAGCCGGACGTGTTTGTGGTGCCGGACGCGCTGCAGGATGAGCGGTTTCGCACGAACCCGCTGGTGATATCGGAGCCGAACATCCGCTTCTATGCGGGAGCGCCGTTGATTAATGAGGATGGCTATGCGCTGGGCACTTTGTGCGTGATTGACCGGGCGCCGCGTAACCTGGCCGCGGATCAGGAAGTGGCGTTGAAGGCGCTGAGCCGACTCGTGTTGATGCAGATGGACTTCCGGCGGAATTTGATTTTGCTGAAGGAAGCGCTGAATGATCGCACGCGCGAAGAACACGAGCGGGAACGCGAGCTGAAGAAGGTTCAAGACCAACTGCTCAGGGTATTGCACCTGCACCCGTGAATGCGGCAACTCGAAACTATTTCAACGAAGATTCTACTTTTTTTCCATATTCACGCGCCTTGGTGATGATTTCTGTCTCGCGAAGCGTGAGAAGCTTGCGGTCTCGCATGACCACGCGGCCTCCGATGATCACCGTTTCGACGTCGCTGCCCTTTAAGGCATAGGCGAGTTGGGAATAAGCCTCGTACATGGGAACGGCGTTTGGCTCGTTCAAATTGATCAGGGTTATATCCGCCTTTTTTCCGGGTTCGAGCGAGCCAATTTCCTTCTCCAGATGCAAAGCTTTGGCGCCTTCAATGGTGGCCATCTCTACGACACCCTTTGCTCCCAAGGCACGCGCGTCCATTTTGGCGATCTTCTGCAGCTTGGCGGCCAAGTCCATCTCCTCCATCAAATTGAGGTCGTTGTTGCTCCCAGAAGGGCCGTCGGTACCGAGGCCCACGGCGACGCCGGCGGCGCGCTCTTCAATCACGGGGGCTACGCCGCTGGCCAGCATCATGTTGCTGGCGGGATTGTGCACGCAGCCGACGCCTTTTGCAGCGAGCAGCTTGCGGTCGGTTTCGTCGACCCAGACGCAATGGGCGGCAATAACGTCTGGGCCGAGGAGGCCGATGCGGTTCATATATTGAACGGGAGTGGCATGGTTTTGCGCGAGGCTGTCGTCGAGCTCTTTCTTGATTTCAGCGACATGGATCAAGATGGGCGCGTGATATTTTTGCGCCAGCGCTTGCACATCGTGAAGTGTCTTTTGCGAGCAGAGATAGATGGAGTGCGGCGCAACCGCCGCATGAATGAGCGGATCGCCCTGCCAGCGCTTCAGGAATTTTTCCGTGTAGGCGGCTGCTTCCGCTTCGTTCTTATTGTCGGGAACCGGGAAGTCGAGCCAGCTTTCGCCGAGAATGCCGCGCATGCCCGCAGCCTTAGTTTCTTCGGCGATGGCATCCTCGAAGTAGTACATGTCCGCAAAGGTGGTTACGCCGCCGCGTATCATTTCGGCGGCAGCCAACCGCGTACCCCAGCGTACAAAATCTTCTGTGACGTTTTTCGCTTCGGCGGGAAAGATATAGTTCTTCAGCCACACGTCGAGGGTAACGTCATCCTTCAGGCCCCGCAGGAGAGTCATGGGAACGTGTGTGTGGCCGTTGATGAAACCCGGCAGGACCAGCTTGCCCCTGGCATCGATGTGAGTCGCCGCAGCGTACTTGGCCTCAATTTGAGCGCGCGTGCCCACGTCTACGATGGCGTCGCCCTTTACAGCAATCGCACCGTCTTCAAGGATGCGGCGCTCCGCATCCATCGTCACCACGGTGCCTCCGGCAATCACCAGGTCGGCGCGTTGCCTTTTCTCCTGCGCAGTCGCCGAAGCGGCGAACACACTGGCACTCGCCGCGAGAACGCAGAAACACCACAGTTGCCTTTTCATCGAAGTCGCTCCGTCACTTTGCGACTGAAAGAATATCAGAGGCTGGAGGCGTCAAAAGGCTTGGGAAAAAGATTGCGCATTTGCAGGACTTCCACTTTACCTTTGAGGTTGGAGAGAATTACCGGCACATCGCCGCAGAATTCCCAGATGAGCTGGCGGCAGGCGCCGCAAGGCGAAGTCAGGCCGTCGGTATCCGTTACGACTGCGATAGCGTCGAAGCCGCGCTCGCCTTCGCTGATGGCTTTGAAGATGGCAACGCGTTCGGCGCAAAGTGTGAGGCCGTAAGTGGCATTTTCAACGTTGCAGCCGCCAAAGATTCTGCCGGAAGTCGCGCGGATAGCAGCGCCGACGCGGAAATTGGAATACGGCGCATGCGCATTCTCGCGTGCTTGCTTCGCCGCGATGATCAGATGATCGTACTCGCTCACGCTATGGCCTCCGAAATTCTTGGGATTACCGCGCGCAGCAGTGCGATGAATTGCGACTTGATGCGCCCGGCGGTCTCCAGCACTTCTTCCTGGTTCAACGGCGCGTCGGTGGTGCCGGCTGCCATGTTGGTTACGCAGGAGATTCCCAGCACGCGGATACCACTGTGGCGCGCGGCGATGACTTCCGGAACCGTAGACATGCCGACAAGGTCCGCGCCGATTGCACGAAACGAATAGATCTCCGCGGGAGTCTCGTAGCTCGGACCTTGCACAGCAAGATAGACGCCATTGTGGATGTTCAGGGCCAGGTTCTTCCCTTCTTCAGTTATGAAGCGTTGAAATTCCCGGTCGTATGCCTGAGTCATGTCTGGAAAACGCAAGCCGAAGCGCTCGTCGTTCGGGCCAGTGAGCGGATTGACGCCTTGAAGGTTGACGTGGTCTCGAATCACCACCAGGCATCCTTGCGAATAGTTACGATTGATGCCGCCGGCGGCGTTGGTGAGGATCACCGCCTTGATGCCCATGCGCGCGAAGACGCGAATGGGGAAGGCGACTTCTTTCGTGGAATAGCCTTCGTACAGATGGACGCGGCCTTGCATACCAGCCACCGCGATATCGCCGACGTTGCCGATGACCAGACGTCCGGCGTGCCCGATAGCTGTCGATTGCGGGAAATTTGGAATCTTCGCGTAGGAAATTTTTGTGGCGTTGGTGAATTCGTCCGCGAAATCTCCCAAGCCGGAACCTAGAACCAAAGCGATGCGCGGCCGCAGCTTGGTCTTCCCAAGGATGAATTTGGCCGCGCGTTCTGCGCGCACGAACTCCACGCTTGGCTTCGATTTTGTTTGCGTTGCTGTCGCGTTTTTCTTTGCGCTCATGAGAAAATTCCGACGATGGAAGCGGACATGAGATTCGCCATCGTGCCGGCCAACATAGCGCGGATACCAAATTTAGCCAGTTGGCTTCGCTGCTCGGGAGCCAGCGCGCCAATACCGCCAATCTGAATGCCAATGGAGCTGAAATTCGCAAACCCGCAAAGCGCGAAGGTGGCGATGGTAAAGGATCGGGGGTCGAGTGTGTCTTTCAGGCTGCCGAGCTGTGCGAAGGCAACGAATTCGTTCAGCACCATGCGCGTGCCAAGCAAATTGCCAATAGTGGGGGCATCGTGCCAGGGAATTCCGATGAGCCAGGCCACGGGAGCGAAGACCCAGCCGAACACCTGCTGCAAACTGTAGGGAAACCAGCCGATGTGCAAGTGTGTCCATCCCATCATGGCGTTCACCAGGGCAAGCAGCGCGAGAAACGTAATCAACATGGCAGCGACGTTCAGCGCCAAGTGCAGGCCGTCGACCGTGCCGCGGGCGATCGCTCCCAGGATGTTCGCCTCTTTTTCCGTGGGCGGCATTTCCACACGCCCTGCGGTGAGAGGCTGCTCGGTTTCGGGGACCAGCATTTTGGCCATCAGCAACGTGCCGGGCGCGGTCATGATGACCGCGGTCAGCAAATGCTTCGCGTCCGCGCCGCCGACTCGCATGTAGGCAGCCATCATTCCTCCGGAGATATGAGCCATGCCGCTGGTCATCACGGTCATCAATTCGGATTTCGTGAGCTTCGGAAGAAAGGGCCGAATCGTCAGCGGGGCTTCGGTCTGGCCCATGAATATGCTCGCGGCAACGTTGAGAGACTCGGCCCCGCTCGCGCCCATGATGACGGTCATCAACCAAGCAGCGCCTCGAATAATGATTTGCATCACGCCCAAGTGATACAGGACCGCAAAAAATGCTGCGATGAAAATGATTGTCGGCAGTACCTGAAAAGCGAAAATCAAGCCCAACGAGGAATGGTCCTTACCCAACTCGCCGAACACAAACGAGGAGCCCACATAGGAGAAGTCGAGGAGTTTCTTCGCTCCATTCCCCATTTTTTGGAACAACCACTCTCCTGATTTCACGCGCAAGACGAAAAGTCCGAGTGCCAACTGAAGGCCCAGCCCCCACAGCACGGTCTTTACGCGAATGGCTCTGCGATTTGTTGAAAATATGTAGGCGAGACCCAGGATCGTAGCAATGCCGAGCACTCCCGTGAATCGTCCCATGCGTTTCTCCTCCGCGCTTGCGTCCGGCGCCGAACTAGGGATAGGCAAGCCCGACCGAACACGAACAAATCCTTGACCGTAAGGTTCCGACCGTTCGCTCAGGCCCCGAGAATGCGCCGGATAAGCGGGCGTCTTTCCCTAGGAGGTTCCTGGGCGATGAAATAGTTCTCACCGATCAAGGGTTTCGCCTCGGCCAGCCGCGTATCGGCATTGTAGCGAATGGTCGCAAGCGGTTCGCCTTTCTCAACGCGATCGCCGATGCGCTTATGGAATTGCAGACCGACACCGTGATCGATGGCGTCTTCCTTCTTCTCGCGACCGCCGCCGAGAATGGCAAGCGCAATACCGAACTGCTCGCAATTGGTGCCGGAAATGTAGCCGGAGGCAGGGCTGGCAACGTCGACGTGAAAGCGCGACTTGGGCAATCGATGCGGCTCATCGACCACGCGGTCGTCACCGCCCTGCAGACGAATTCCCTGCTTGAATTTTTCCTTGGCCTGCCCGGTTGCGATCATTGCCTCTGCCAGGCGGCGGCCTTCATCGACGCTCTCGGTGCGTTCGCCAAGGTAGAACATCCATGCGGACAGTTCCAAACTCAATTCGCGAAGATCGGCGGGTCCGCCGCCGTTCAGGACCTCGATGCACTCCACGACTTCGTTGGCGTGACCAGCGGCGCGGCCGAGAGGCTGGTCCATATCGGTAATGAGGGCGACAACTTTTTTGCCCATGCGCTTCCCGGTTTCGATCATCACCTCTGCAAGGCTGACAGCTTCTTCTTCGCGCTTCATGAAAGCACCGGAGCCCACTTTGACGTCGAGAACGAGAGCGTCGATGCCTTCAGCGAGTTTCTTGCTCATGATGGAGCCGCAGATCAGGCCGATGTTCTCGACGGTACTGGTGGCGTCGCGCAGCGCGTAGATTTTCTTGTCGGCAGGAGCGATTTCCTTGGTCTGGCCAATGAGGCCCATGCCGCATTCTTGCAGCACGTGGCGGAATTGCGCGAGCGAAAGATTCACGTTGAAGCCCGGGATGGCTTCGAGCTTGTCCAGCGTGCCGCCGGTGTGACCCAGGCCGCGGCCGCTGATCATGGGAACGGTGAGGCCCCCGGCGGCGACGATGGGAGCAAGGATGAGGGAAGTCTTATCGCCGATGCCTCCTGTGGAGTGTTTGTCGACCTTTTTTCCAGGAAGATCCGAGAAATTCAGCACTTCGCCGGAATACAACATTGCTTCGGTTAGGGCCGCGAGTTCCGAGCGCGACATGCCGCGCAACCACACGGCCATCAGCCAAGCGGCCATCTGGTAATCGGGAATATCGCCCCGCGTATAGCCGGCGACCAGAAAATCGATTTCGTCGCGGGAATGCTCCCCGGAATCACGTTTTTTTCGGATCAAATCGACAGCGCGCATGCGTGTGTGAACGTCGCGGGAGCGTAACACGTTCTGGAAGGTGGAGGCTAGAGGCCCGAAGCGTCCTCACAGGGATAAAAGCTAGGATTTGGCCCGGAGGTAGAAGCCATAGATCAGCAGACCCAAGCCACTTAGAAATACGACTGGAGCGAGATACGTGGTGACTATCGGCGGAACCTGTATAGGTAAAGTAAAGCTGCTATACCCTGCGGCAAAATACTGGATGACGCCCGCCAGCAACATATACAGCAATCCACGGCGGATCTGATGGCGGCCTCCGGTGCGCACCCGGGAAGACAAATGGACCTTTGGAATGTCTTCACGGCAGTGCGGGCAGCGAGTCAGGTGCGCGAGCATGGATTTCCCACAAAACACGCAGGGGCGCGTCGCCAGCGCTTGATTCTGCAGGGAAACGGCCATGTAAGGGCTAGAAGCCTCAACATTTAGCCTAGGGCTCGGTCCCCGCAGCGTCAAGGCAGCCGCCTACAGAGAGTAAACAGCGGCGGATTTCCAACCTAAATACGGCACCCCAAAACGCGCTTGCAATGCGAAATGATTACCATGTTCGGAATACGTCGCACAGGATAAACTCGACCGGCGGTCGCCGGAAAAAAACGTGTCGAACCCTTCTCACGAGTATTCAGCGCGCCTTGAAAGATTTGTCGGAGCCGTTGCGGCTAAACACCACCAGCACATCCTTGTCGGAAACACGAAGATCGGAATAATAGCCGCCGGATTGGTCCTCGCCTGGCTCTCCTTCGCGAAGGAGTGGTTCTCGCCGTATTGGTTGGTTATACCGCTGTGCGTTTATGCAGCATTTGCAGTTCTTCACGAACATGTCCTCCGAGCCCGCACTCGCGCCCAAACGGCCGCAGAGTTTTATCGCAAAGGTCTTGCACGCGTCGAAGACCGCTGGGCGGGAACAGGACAGACCGGCGATCGATTTCGCGAGGAACCGCATGTATATGCGGACGACCTCGACCTTTTTGGCCGCGGCTGCCTCTTCGAACTGCTCTCGACCGCGCGGCTGCCCATGGGAGAAAGCCAGCTAGCGAACTGGCTGCGCTTCCCTTCGTCGAAAGAGGCCATCCTCGAGCGGCAGAGTTTGATCCGTGAATTCCGGGAGAAACTCGACTTGCGCGAGGATCTCGCGGTGACCGGCGAGGATCTGCGCACGCGGCTCAATCCCGAATCGCTCGTTGGCTGGGCCGAAAGCCGGCGAGTCTTGCCCAAATCTCCGTGGCGAGTCGTCACCGTTATTCTCGCGCTTTGCACTGCCGCCGCCATCATCTACTACTTCGCGGGCGGGTCTTATTGGGCCGCGCTAATCCTCCTCGCGATTGATGCGGGGTTTCTGCGCGCCTTGAAGAAGCGAGCCCAAACGGTAATTCATGAGGTCGCTTGCAACGCCGAAGGACTTCTTCTCTTTTCACAGATACTGCAGCGTTTGGAGCGGGAGCCGTTTGCTGCGCCACGGCTGCAAGCCTTCTCGGCCGAACTCACCTCCGAAGAGCGGCGTGCCTCGCGCGCGATTCGAAAGTTGGCTCGGATCGTTTACTGGATCGATGCAGAACACAGCTTGCTTGCGCATTTGGCGGAACTGCCCTTGCTGTACACCATCCAAGTGGCATTTGCTGCTGAGACTTGGCGGACCCGTTTCGGGCACCGCTTGCGCCGTTGGGTGGAGATTGCCGGTGAGATCGAGGCATTGCTGTCGCTCGCGGCCTATGCCTTCGAGCATCCCGCCGACTCATTCCCGGAATTTGTGAGTGCGGAAAATCCCGCGACGTTTCACGCTGAGGAACTGGGGCATCCGCTGATTCCTGCAGCCCGCTGCGTTCGCAATACCGTGCGGCTCGATAACGACACGCGGGTTCTCTTGGTGAGCGGCTCAAACATGTCAGGTAAAAGCACGCTCCTGCGCGCCGTCGGAATCAACGCGGTTTTGGCAATGACCGGGGCTCCGGTGCGCGCAAAGTCGCTGCGGCTTACGCCCCTGGCCATCGGAACCCGCATTCGCAGCACGGATTCCCTGCAGGAAGGCCGCTCCGGCTTTTACACCGAAATTCTCCACATCCGCTCTGTGTTCAACCTGGCGGAGAGCGCGAAGCTGCCGCTGCTATTCTTGTTTGACGAGTTACTCGAGGGCACAAACTCAAAAGATCGCAGGCTCGGTGCCGAAGGTTTACTTCGTGCGCTGCTGGATCGGGGAGCGATCGGCATTGTCACGACGCACGACTTGGCTCTGACCGAAATCAGTCAATCCCTGGGCAATCGCCTGCGTAACATGCATTTTCAAGATTACCTCGAGAACGGTAAAATGCGTTTCGATTACACGCTGCGCGACGGCGTGGTAGCCAAAAGTAACGCCATCGAGTTGATGCGTCTCATCGGACTCCAGGTGTGAGATTTCGCTTCTGACGTCCGCGCGTCCATGCCACCTTCTTTGCTCAAACATGCTCTATTGTTTTCCCATAGGAGTTGTGCGAGCATCGCTATGGGTATCCAATAGGAGAATCATGGGCAACAAAAAAGATGTCTGGCAAGGGACGCTGGCGCTGATGGTGTTAAAGACGCTCGATACGCTCGGGCCGCTGCACGGCTACGGCATCGCGCGGCGCATCGAGCAGACCAGCGGCGATTTGCTGGCCGTGAACTACGGCACGCTCTACCCGGCTCTCCTCAAGCTTGAACAGGAAGGCTACATTCGCTCGGAGTGGGGCGTGTCCGACAACAATCGCAAGGCTAAGTACTACAAGCTGACTCGTGCGGGACGAAAGCAATTGGAGCGCGAGGCACGCGAGTGGGAGCAGACAACGGCGATCGTCGCAAGGTTCCTGGCACCCGGCGAGGAAGTTTCGTGAGATGGCTGCGCGCGTGCGCCCTGCGCCTGGCTGGAATGTTCCGCAAGCAGCAGCGCGATCTGGAATTTGCCGCTGAGATGGAGAGCCATCTCCAAATGCACATCGAAGACAATTTGCGGTCCGGCATGAGCACAGACGAAGCGCGGCGGACGGCGCTCACCAGGCTCGGCGGCGTGGAACCCGCCAAAGAGCTCTACCGCGAACGGCGATCATGCGCGCGGAATTCTTGTAGGGCAGAGGGCGCTGGGTGCGGGACCTGCCGACGTGCTGCGCATGGTCATGCGGCAGGGCCTCGCTTTGATTGCAACCGGAGCCGCGATCGGACTCGTAGCCGCCCTGGCCATGACACGTCTCATTGCCGGAGAACTGTACGGAGTGAAGCCCGACGACCCTGTGACACTGCTCTCGGCCATCCTATTAATTCTGTTGGTGGGAAGCATGGCCTGCTGGATTCCCGCGCGCCGTGCTATGCGCGTTGATCCCATCGTCGCGCTCCGTTACGAATAGTCAGCCTCATCGAGAATCGCCCGTGCGGCGCAGATTTGCACAGCGCGCGGCTACAAACTTTTGGCGTTGGCCAAAAGGCAAACGCCCGACCATGGCCTATCGCGGCGCGATTTCTCACTCTCCGGTAGCAGTGCCACCAGCCGCAAGAGAAACGACAACCGCTTTAGCTGCGCGGCGTTTTTCAAAAGCGATTGCACTTCCACCGCCTTCCATCCGTATCGTTCGAAGAAACGCGGTCCTTCCTCCGGCGCAAATTTGAAAGGCGCCGCCTGGTTCAGTTGCGAAACCATTCGCTTCCGCAGCATGCGCAGGAGTCCCGGAGAAGCGATGTCCACAATCCAGGAATGAAAGCTTTCACGCACAGCCAAATCCGCGGCCAACTCACCGCCCGCTTCCACGCTCAGATAAATCATCAAGCCTTCCGTAATGATCAGCGCCCGTTTTGCGCTCTGCCCTAGCCGCGCAAACAGCTCGCGTCTCCCGCGAACGTCCGAGAGATCCTGCCGAATGCGCTCGAGAGCACATACCGGCTTCTCATCGCGCAGCACCTCTTCCTTGTAATCGAGTATTTCCGGCAGATCGACTTCAACCCAGCGCAGCGAAGGCGGAAGCTGCATGCGGTAAGGCCTCGAGTCCAGCCCGGCAGCCAAATTAATGACCATGTCCGCGCCGCGCTGCAGCTCGGCCTTAATGAACTCATCGATCAGATACGTGCGCGTGATCATCGACCACGCGTTGTCACCGCCCAACGGCATCAGTCGCGCGATCTGTTCGCCGCGCTCTCCAGCCAGGCGGCGCGCAAAGGGATCGCGAAAAACGGCATCGGGCCGCTCCGTCTCCTGCGCGCGATAAACCGCCACCCATCGCGCGGTATCCGAGATGTTGCGGATCAATGGCTCAGATTGTGATTGCGGCTCGGCCATGGCGACCTCAGTCTGCGCCCACGAGTCTCTAGGCGTGAAGATTACTTACGGACGGCATAGTGCAGCTTGACCACGCCGTCTGTGAACTTCGTGCAGGAGATCAGTTTTAGTGGCACGGTGCGACGGCCGGGCGCGATCAATGGAATGCCTTCGCCAATAAACGTGGGGATCACGCTAATCACGAACTCGTCGATCTCTCCTTCGTCGAGAAACGATGCAATGATGCCGGCGCCACCCATCATCCAGACGTCTTTCCCCTTTTTCCCCCGCAGACGGGTTGCAAACGCTTTGATTGGTTCGTTCACGAACTCCACGCCCGCCGGCGCTGCCGATTGCACCGGACGGCGTGTGAAGACATAGTTCTTAACTCGTGTATCGAAGGCCGTCCCGCTCACGCCTTTCTTTTGAAACTCAAGCGCCATGTCGCACGTCTTCCTGCCCCAAAGGATCGTGTCGATCGATTTATAGAACGCACCCATGCCGTAGTTGCCCTTCGGACGCGGACGGTCGAGCCAGTCGAAGGAGCCGTCGCGCCGGGCAATAAAGCCGTCGGCACTCGTGGCGATGTAGACGATAATTTTTCGCTTGTGGACCATAGCGCGGCAGCGACCCAATCCTACAGTGGAACGCATTAGGATTTCCATCAAGCCCGCTTAGGGAAGAAGGCGCTCGCCTGTTTCGCTCCCCTCGCGTTTCGTTCGGGAATCCAGACTTTCACCACCGGCGTCTAGCGGCTGGGCTTGTGTTTAACAACCAAGCCTCTACCAGCACATATGTCAACACAGATTGGGAGTATGACCTGGAATTTTATTGACACGCCAATCATCGCTCTGGTAGACTTCTTTCGTTCAGTAGTGCGCCTCGCCTCCGCGAGACTTCCCCAAAGATCCCAAATCGAATCTTTCTTTCTGGAGACTTCCATGTCCACCACTCGCTCCAAGGACCGTTCCTCTTTGTGTTCTTTCACCTTTGCCGACGGCCGCCAGTGCCGCACTCCCCGGGCCGCGCATCCCTATCTCTGCGCGTTTCACGCCCGCAAGGAAGCACAAGCCCTCGCTGGCGAGGCCGCCGGCCAGGATATCGCCTATCACCTTTCCGGCAGCTATGTGTCCGCCTGCGATCTCAGCTCCGCCCTCGGACGCCTCTTCTCCGCCGTCGCCCAAGGTCAAATGAAGCCCAAAACCGCCTCCACCCTCGCCTATCTCGGCCAAACCCTCGTCCAAGCCCTGCCCCTCGCCCAGGACGAATACATCAACGCCTACGGCACCAATTCCTGGCGCGAAACCATCCGCACCTCCCATAAACAGTCTGCCGATCACATGTCGCCTGATCCCCAATCGCCGCCTCCTCAACCGGCTCCAGCCCCTGCTCCTGCAGCGGCATCCGACGCATCTCCTGCCCCCGAATAGACGCAAATTTACCCTCACAACAGGTAGGCCATCCGCCTTTTCGCCGTTGTAGCGGCGGTCTTCAGACCGGCACCGCGAGGGCCGCGAGCGTCCCCCCGTCATCCCGAGGGCACCGGTGTTGAGTTTGGCAAACCACGCGAGTAAAATCCGTCGTGCTGATTGCGGACGACGACTCTGGGATTCTTGACCCTGGTCCGAGAGTTCAAGCGAAGTCTAGCAGCTCTGACGTGGCCCCCTTCAATGATTCCAGATGCGCGAATTATCTGCATATTCGGCAATCTCAACTAAGGAGATTACGATGGCTAAGAACGTCGTTCTGGTCCACGGTGGTTTTGTGGACGGCTCTGGCTGGGAGGGCGTCTACAAGATCCTGAAGAGGGACGGCTACAATGTCAGCGTCGTCCAGAATCCCACGATATCGTTGGAGGACGACGTAGCTGTTACCAAGCGAATTCTTGCAGCACAGGACGGACCTGCAATTCTCGTCGGCCACTCCTATGGAGGAGCGGTGATCACTGAAGCCGGAAACGATCCAAAGGTTGCAGGGCTCGTGTACATCACCGCGTTCGCTCCGGACAAGGGCGAGTCCGTGGCCACGCTTATTAAGGATCCGCCGCCCGGTGCGCCCGTACCGCCGATACTGCCACCGCAAGACGGCTATTTATTCCTCGACAAGGCGAAGTTCCCCGCCTCTTTCGCGGGCGACGTCGACGCAGAAAAAGCTGCGTTCATGGCCGACTCCCAAGTCCCGTGGGGCGTGGCGGCTCTTAGCGGCAAGATCACCGAACCGGCGTGGAGAGCCAAGCCAAGCTGGTACCTGATCGCCACCGACGATAAGATGATCCCACCGGACGCCCAGCGTTCCATGTCCAAGCGGGCTGGTTCTACGGTCGTTGAGGTCAAGGGCAGCCACGCTATCTATGTATCGCAGCCTGGGGCCGTCGCAAAGCTTATCGAAGAGGCCGCCAGAGGCGCGAAGGCGACAGCGAAGTAAATCCTCGAAGGCTGGCCCACTCTTCCTCACTTTTTCTTGGTGGGTTGCTCACATTCCTGCCAACGTTTGGGACGGTTGCCGAGGCGGGTGACTAAGATATCGCGATGAGTTTCTCGTTGCCGGAATCGAGGCGCAGAAGTAAGGCGGGGTGGCGCACTCTTTGATTTCTAAGGGTGCGGGGGTTGACGCTTCTGTCTCAGCACGTTCCCTGCTCTAACCGATTCTACGATTGCAGATTGGGGCTAAGGGTAGCCTCCAAACGGCACCGCATAGGTCCCCGACTAACTACGTTTAGAATCAACACTTGCAAAAGTGTATCAAAACAAATCACTTAAACTCCCTTTAGAATCAACACTTATGCAAAACACGGGGGGAGGGGGGCGTGGGCCGCAAGGTACAGACCGGGCACATCCCTGACAGAATAGACCGGGAGCATCCCTGACACTGCAAGAACTTTGGCGACTGCGTGTAAAACAAGCGCATGCCATGGAAAACGAGCAGTGTTATGGAAGAAAAACTTCGATTTGTCTTTGAGCACGAGTTGCGAGAACGCACCATGAGCGAACTCTGTGAACGGTACGAGATCACGCGCCAGACCGGGTATGTGTGGTTACGGCACTACCGCGAAGCGGGAGCCGCCGGTCTGCTGGAGCAGAGCCGCGCCGCGCACCGCCATCGCAACCAGATGCCGGAAGAGATCGAGCAGCGGGTGTTGGGGCTGCGGCAGGCGCATATGCGCTGGGGACCGCGGAAGCTCAAGCGCATTCTGGAGCGGGACGAGCCCGGGCGAAGCTGGCCCGCGGCCAGCACCATCGGAGCGCTGCTGCAGCGCGAAGGTTTGGTGGTGCCCCGC
>DATNMD010000009.1:0-71247 GCA_035602505.1 Candidatus Acidiferrum sp. | reverse complement strand
TTGGACACTTGGAATCCGATGAAATCGTGATACTGCTGCGACGCGTAACGATTCTTCGCCACTTGCACCATGTCGAATCCGAACTCCGTCTTCAGGTGCGCGGTGTGGTCCTGTGCGTATCTGACGGAATTGCCAAATTTGGCGCGCAGCTTCGGGTACTGGATGGAAACAGCCTGGTTGACCGCCGGGTGGCCCGCGATATCCGAGGCATAGTGCGCGAGCGCGCCCAGCGCAAAGGCGTACTCATTGGCATCCTGACTCTGCAACAGTAGCTCGCGCACGAAATCACCGCTGCGCACGTAGTGCACCAAATTGCTGAATTCCACGCTGCCAAACGGATAGTAGCCGAGGTCCTGGATCACGGCCCCGCCATAAGCGTAGCCGTGCGCCTGCTTGAGCTGGTCTTCCGTGAGCGTTGGAAATCGTTTGAGAAGAAGTGGGCTGAGCTCATCAGTCCACAGCAAGTCTACGATTTCCTCGTGAGTGAGAACGGAATAAGCGTACGAGCCACTGCTGCACAGTAGCACGAGCAGAAGTATCGCAACGACGCGAGCGCCCCATAGGCACCAGCCGCACGGAGCGGCGCGTTGGGGAAGTAGCGTCCTAATTTGGTTTTCTGAGTTCATGGACAAGTCTCTTCGCTTCCTTCACTCGCTCTTTGTAAAACGAGGGCCTAGTGAAAACTTCTTTCTGTCCCACGCGCACGCGTTCCTTGATGCCGTTCTTGGACAAGAATAGAGATAGAGCTGTGTACGTCTTGATTTCTTTCTCGAGAAACTTCACTACACGGCGTTTGGACTCATCCATCGCTGAACCCTCCGTGGAAAAGCCTAGATACGCCCAAGAAGCACGAGGATGACTACGATGAGCAGAGCTAGACCCACGCCTCCGGTCGGCATATAGCCCCAGTCGCGGCTGTGCGACCACCGCGGCAAAGCGCCCAGGAGCGCTAGGATCAAAAAGACCACCAGGATAGTTCCAAGCATTGTTTTCTCCCTCCTTTGGGGATTCAACCGTCGATATTCAGGCGCCCTGACCCAGCGGCGGTCTAATCCTCTGACAGATTTCCGCGCTGGGCCGGGGTTGCACTGGATCATCGCGCTTGATAAGCGCTTACTTCAGATAAAAACTGATGGCAATGCGATCGCCGGGATATCTGCGGTTGTACAGATAATATCCGTCACCGTAGTAATCCACGTATACGTCGTCGCTGTCGTACCAATCGCTTGACCAGTATTCTGGCCACGGGTCGACCAGACCGAACCAATAGCCCCCGTACTGGAAGCGGCGATGCCCGCTAACGTACATCACGGGGAGACTGTAGATGCGGAACCCGTGATCCTGGCCGTAGTAGCCGCGGAAACGGTCATCCGGAACGCGGTAACCGTTGTAACCGCCGCGTTGTTGCCAGGTGCGGTGCTCGGACTGCCAACTATGTGCACGATCACCCTGCCAAGCGACCTGCTGTTGGCGCGTCTGAGCAGGGCTCCGTTGTTGTGCAGACCTGTAGTCCTGCTGTTGACGCTGACTGCGTTGCTGATCCTGTTGTCCTCTGGCTTGTTGCTGCTGTCTCGCGGAGTTGTCTCCCTGCTGGCGCTGTTGCCGTTGCTGATCCTGCTGTCGCTGGGCTTGCTGATGTTGTTGATTAGAAGAGTTGTCCGGCTGCTGACGCTGTTGTTGCCGTTGCTGATCCTGCTGCCCTCTGGCTTGTTGCTGCTGCCTTGCGGAATTGTCTTGCTGCTGACGCCCTTGTTGCCGTTGCTGATCCTGTTGCCCTCTGGCTTGCTGACGCTGTTGCGGGCGCTGCTGATCTTGTTGCCTATTGGCTTGCGGCTGGTCTTGTCTTCCAGGTTTAGCCTGCTCTTGCCGCTTCTCCTGGTTCTTCGGTTTATCCTGTTGATCCTGGCGTGAATCAGCCGGAACAGTCCATCCGAGAAGCAGGAACACAGCAGATGTACCAATGACTCGAAATGATTTCATCATTTTGTCTCCACTAAGATGCGCGCATACTCGCCGCATTTCGCGTGTGCCGCGGGGCTTGTGCTCGATCGTTGATTCCGATCTTTCGATATCCTTGACGCTTGTGAAAGCCGCGCGGAACAAACCCGTCGATGGGCTGCACAACAAAGCAGTCCCTTTATTGCAAACCAATCCTAGACTTTGCCAGTGCGCATGTCTGTTCACTTATGTACACGCTGCAGTTTGTTGGTCGTGGCAACCGCCAAAGGCCGAACCAACCCCCACGAAAAGTTCACCGTCGATTTGCAGGGTGTTCTTCCTAGCGCTCCGGTGCGAGAGTGACGGCTTGGTCCAGGTTAAATTTGAGAACCGTTTCCGCGGGGATGATCACCTGCTTGCCCTTGGTGAGCACCTGGGCCCCTGCACCACCGGCAGCGCCAACGGCAGCTCCAATGGCTGCGCCCTTTCCGTGTCCAACGATCGCACCAACGATTGTGCCTATTACGGCTCCGCCGCCGACCATCTCAGCCGTACGCTTGTTCGCGCCAAGTCCACTCCTGCCTTTTTGCTGCAGGTCTGTGGTGGTGACGTTATAGCGCCGCCCGTTGACGGTGATCGACTGAATGTCCAGCGTGATCTCGGAGCCGCCCGTAACACCACCTGAAGACACCGTTCGAATGATGAGTTGAGCAGGGGAACCCTTGGGGACGATCAGTTCATTAGAACTGTCGATAACGTCCTGGTCCACCTGTGCGGAAAAGAGTTGATTTGATGCGGCTGTCTTCGAATCGATTGCTTCATTGGTGAGGACCACAAGCTGGGTTCCGGCGGGAAGTAATTCCGGCTGGTGATCGTTGTTGGAAGCGCCATAGTTTCTCGAAGTGTTATTGGTGGTCCGGAACCTCGATGTGAGTTCGACGTTCTGCACGTCCGAGGCCTTGTAGCGATGCACGACACCGCGTGAGTTCTTGAAAGTGATCGTGCCGGACGTTCTCCTGACCAAAACACCGGAAATGCGGGTTCCGTTTTGCAAGACCAATGTGTCGCTCACAACTGTGCCCGGCAGCATTAACAGAAATAGGATAAACGCACTCAACGTAAAGAATCTTTTCATGGTCAATCTCCTCTTCATTTTCGCTCGAGTTCCTAGGACCGAATTCTTCTCTTTTCGGCACGGAGCTTACCGGTTGATCCGCACCGAACGCAGCATCTGTTGGAACGTGCTCTCGTAGCTCTGGAATTCGCGCTCCGGCGCAGTGAACACGATGAACAGCAGGCCGTCGGGACGCTGCAGCGTGATCAGCCAGTCGGTCTCGCGGCTCCCGCCCGTGATGGGCGAATCATTCGAGAGGTAAGTGGAAAGGGCGTTTTCGCCGTCAACGCGGGTGCCATCGTGGTAGCGAACCACGCGCATGTTCCGATTCGACTGGCGGAGCTCGGCGACGAGTTGATCAGTGGCTTGTTCTAAAGCCGTCGCAGAGCCCTGCGAGGAGTTCTGTCCAGATCCCTGCCCGTAGTCGCGACCCTGCAACTGCTGTCCGTAGCCGTCGAAATGCGGCTGGTAGATGTTCACTATGACGCCATAAGCCAGGGCTTGATTGCCGTTGCCGTCATCCACGAGCCCACCGCGGGGCGCGATGGACGCAGCGTCGCCCTGCCCGTAAGCCTGCCAGTTGTCAGGATAGTCGATGTACAGAAGTGAGTTCTGAAAAGACTTAAAGCGATCTGATGGCCACTGGGATTGTGTGCCGCTCGGTGCACCGGTTTCACTCTGCTGTTGTCCGGTGGGAATGGAAACCCGCTGATTCTCCCGTGCAACCACGTCGTAGGCGCTGCCAGCCCATTGGTAGTTGATTCGAAGAGTCTTCGACGCGCCGCGCATAGGGTCGCCGCCCATCGAAGTGTTGGTTACCTGCAAGTCCAACCGATCGTCTTGCACCCGGGACTGTAGCAGCTGGCGCACATCGGTGAATCTATTTTGGGCTCCATAGCTCGCAGTCACTATCTGTAATCTACGTGTGCCGCGCTGCCTGCGATTGTCGCTGCCTTGCAATTGCCGGCCTTGGGCAGATGGCGCAGGCATGGACCGGATGTATCGCTTGATATCGTCGAACTCTCTGGAATTCGTTTGGGACCCGTTCCGCGCCCCGCCGAGCTTGTCCACTTCCTCGGCCACGCGCGCTACGCGGCCGTCCGGGCTTGGGTGGTCGCTGAAGAACGCGACTCGATGATTGCCCTGATCCAATGCCTGGATCTTCTCGAGAAATTGCCCCATGCCGCGCGGATCGTAGCCGGAATCGTACAGGATTTGCGTGCCCATGATGTCGGCCTGACTTTCATCCGCACGCGAATACTTCAGCAGGAGAGAATTCAAAGTGAAGCCCGCGCCGAGTTGTGCCAGCGCCGCACCTGTAGAATTGCTACCCAGCACCGCGCCCAGAATCCCCAGCGGCAACTGCGCGGCAGAGGATTTGCTGGCTTGATTTGTGCCGTGGCGCAACGCCACGTGAGAGGTTTCGTGCGCCATCACGGCGGCTAATTGCGCTTCATCATCAGCGGCTTCAATCGTGCCGCGATTGATATAGATATGTCCACCTGGCAATGCGAAGGCGTTGATTCCCCGGTCGTTCACGCCCTGGTACATATATTGAAACTGGTAGCCGGGCGCATGTGCCGAAAGCCGGTGGCCCAGGTTGTTAAGATAGTTGTCCACTCGCGAGTCATTCATCATGTTCAATTGCAGCTCGGCGTCCTTGGACGCTTGCTGGCCCACCTCGGCGTCCTGCTGGGGTGAGAACATGTTCCACCCTGGCTTCAGCGGCGTGCGACCGTCGGCCCAGGCCACCGGGGCCAGAAGAAGAGACCACGCCGCGACCAGTGCCACCACCTGTTGCAGGCTGTGTCCTATTAGCCCGCCCCGGGCGGGTCCGCTGCCCGTTAGATTTTTCTTGTTCATTTTCTACCTCCATTCAGCTAGAACTGGCGCCACCTTGCGCGATGTGGAGCGATCACCTCTTTTCCTCTCGTGTCCATGTCAGTTCATTTTTCAACCAACGCGAATACGCGAGAGGGAATGAAATAGTCCAAACACATTCAGGAGCCACAACACCACGCCAATGACCACGACTGCGTTCAAGATCGACTTGATGCTGCCCGCCATGGGTATGAAACGATTCACGAGCCATAAGAGGACGCCAACAACGATCAGCGTTACTAGAATCTGAAGGAGAGGCATACTTTTTTACCTTTCTGTCTTTGCTGCGAGACACTTCTACGCTGGCCCAGGAATGTCCATGCAATCTCTTGGCGGAAAGCGCGATGAACCGCTATGTCAACGAAGACATGGCCTGGGATGGATATTGCGGATTAGCCGCGTTAGCTTGCGTAGTGAAGCCTAGACGTTGTGGGGACGCGTGTCTGTTCCGTTGTATACAGTTTCGCAGCTTTCTTTTTGAGCGAATGGACGGAGAACCAGTCGAATTTCCTTGTCTTATCGCGAATCAGGACTGCTGAGTGTTGCGCGAGGTGACGAGAAGGCTGTCCCAACAATGATCCGCGACAGCGGAATCCGTACTGTCAACATTGTCCCCTTGCTTCTTGAACCTCCGAGTGTAAACGTACCCCCGAGCGCCAGGGCGCGCTCTCGCATGCCGGTGATGCCAAGCGAATCACGGCTATAGACGAGTTTCCTGGTGATGCCCTTCCCGTTGTCCATTACCGTTAAAATCAGCCCGTTTTTCTTCTTCATCAAAGTAATGAGGGCCCGCGAAGCACGTGCGTGCCGGGCAACATTGGTAAGACCTGCCTGGACGATCCTGAAAATAGCGACCGCCGCTGAATGGTCAAACTTGGCTTTTGCAGTATTCGTCTTGAACCTGCACTGTACTCCAGTATGTCCCTGGAATTCCCTCGCCTCCGATTTCAGGGTCTTAACCAAGCCCAACTCATCCAAAACGCCGGGGCGCAATTCACTCGCGATGTTCTTCACGGACCGGATCAAGCTCGTCGTGGTTGCAGATAGCGATCTGATTTTTTCCTGCAACGGCCTTTGCTCCGGAGTCAACTTGCGGGATATCCAGCTCAATCCTAACTGCAAGCTGGTGAGCGCCTGGCCAAACTCATCATGAAGCTCACGAGCGATCACAGTCCTTTCACTCTCGCGCACCGACAGCAAGTATGTCGCGAGGGCACGCAATTGATTCCTCGAACTCTTGAGGCTCTCTTCCGCCTGCTTCAAACGCACAAGCATGACGTGACGCTCACCGACAATCGCGTCCACCTGCTGGGTCCTCAGGGCGTGAATGAGCTCCTCTGCCTCTTTCATTTTGGTCTCCAGTTCGCCGTATGGCGGTTTCTGGTTATTCATCCCTCGTCACCGTTCAGTCTGAGTGCGGCAAGGACTTGCCTGGTATCGTTGAGGTTGCCCAACACTGTGACTTTCGGAAGGGGCCTGATCAGGATCAGCGTGGGTGTCACCAGCACGTTATTTTTGTGAGCGGCAGCGGCGTCTTTCAGTACGTCCACGGTGTCGATTTTGTAGCGTCCCTTGATGTGCTCCTCGCAGAGTCGAGCCAAATTCCCCCTGGCTTGCGAGGAATTTGATTCGTTACCGGCCACAAACAGCCGGAAGACATAGCTCTCCCCTCCAGGCTTTGCGGATCTTCGCCTCTCGCGCTTGCGAGCCTTCATCATCGGGCTCCATTTCGTGCGTACCCCTATGGATACGTCGATATGCTCACCGCATTAACTACGCTAGGCTTTCGCCAGATCAATACCTCGATCGGTGATGCGGAATTCATGGAACTGTTCGGAATGCTTCGACCCTCTTGACTTCATGACGATCAACTGGCGCGTTATGGCGCCACCGATCGGAAGCTGGCGTAGAAGGATGATGGTATCGATGATGGACGAAATACCGATCCCGCTGATCTCTTGGGCGATATCCAAACCCGAAGTCTGGTTGATATAGATACAGGTGATGCCGCGCTCTTTACAGGCGTTCAGCAGCCGCATCAGGTATTCAAAGGCAGCCTGGTCCGAGCCCATGCGCTTGCATGCCGAGATGGCATCCACCACCACGTGCTGGGGTTGAAGCTCATCCAGGTCTTTCAAGGCATGAAACAAGTGCTCCTCCACACCCATGGCCTCCGGCAAATACGACCGGACCACCAACGTCCCCGTCTTGATCAGCGGCTGTAGGGCAAGACCAGGGCTGAGCATGTTGCTGACTAATGATTCTGCCGACTCCTCAAAATTGAGATAAAGGATTCGCTCACCCCGCAGACAAGAGGCGCGGGTAAAAACACAGGCCAGTGTGGTCTTTCCAGCGCCGGCGGTCCCTGCGATCAGGATGCTCGTCCCGCACTTGTAGCCGCCGGCGAGTACGTCATCCAACCCAGCTTGGCCGCTGGACACTTTGGGGCCGGGGGGGCGGTGCTGCAAAACGTTGCTGGTGATAGGAACAATGTTGATGCCGTTCTCGTCGATGATGAAGGGATACTCGTTGCGGCCGTAACCCGAACCGCGGTACTTGATCACTCTCAAGCGGCGCGTGGTGATCTGAGCGGTGACGCGCTGGTCTACGTGAATTACACAATCCGCCATGAAGTCCAGAAATGCATAGCGGGAAGGAGCCTCCTCCTGCGAGACAGTCTTGACTGTCATGATCGTGGTTAATCCGCGGTCCAGCAGCCATTCGTGCAGGGCATATAATTCGTGACGCTCGCGCATGGGGCTATCGTACAAATGCAAGAGCGCGTCCACCGCATCAATTACGATCAGCTTGGCGCGCATAGCCTTGAACCGGTGGTCAAGGACAGCCAGGATACCTTTGATGGAGAAGTCGCCGGAAATTACCGCTTCAGGATTCAAACGCGCATCCATGAGATAGAGCTTTTTTTCCTGCTCGAGCCTAGCCAGGTTCCATCCCAAGCTCCGGGCGTTTTGACGCACGGCCGCGGCGCGTTCCTCAAACATAACGACAATGCCTGGCTTACCAGCACCGGCGCCGTGTAACAGACATTGCAGCGCCATCATGCTCTTGCCGCTGCCGGCGCCGCCGTGGATGAGCGTCACGCGCCCGGCGGGCAGGCCGCCGCCTAGCACCAAATCCAACCCGGCAATGCCCGTCGGTACTTTCGAGAGCTCTTTCCTTCCCTTCCTCTTTCGTGCGCCCGCTGCGACTCTCCCTTGCGCCCGTCGTTTTGCTGTGGCCACCGCGGTCCGTCCTTTATTCCAGATTGACTCAGATACTGTCAGTGCAAGCACCAGCGGAACGCCACTGGTAGACCGATATCCCGCAATCCTATCCCAAGCCAAAAAGAAAAGCATAATTCTATCAGGGCTTGACTGTGTTGGGGTTGATTGGCTCGATGCCTGGCCGACATCGAATTCCGGGGTAAAAACGAAAAAACGGTTTTTTTGCTCAAGCTAGCTTACACTGCGGTCGGGGACATGGTCCCCGACTAGCAAAGAGAGGATGGTGGTCAATTTCTCTCTGCGAGAAAGTAGCGTTTTTCTAAAAAAGCTCCATGATATTCTAGGGTTCACGGGCTAAGTAGTGATGGAGTCCACTCCGAGCGCGGACCCCGGTGTGAGAGGCGACTTGCTGTTGCTCCGCGCTTTTGGGTAGGAGGGGGCTCAAGGTTCTTGAAAGGCGTCATGGTGACCGTTGCGCTGGCTGATGACCATGTTGTCGTGAGGCAAGGGCTGCGCCTCTTGCTGGAATCGGATCCAGAATTTTCCGTTGTGGGCGAAGCAGTCGATGGGATCGAGGCGCTCGAACTGGTCAAGCGCCACAAGCCCAAGGTGTTGATCGTCGATCTGATGATGCCTAACATGGACGGTCTGGAAACCACACGCAGAGTCTCGCGCCTGAAATCAAAAACCCGCGTGATTATCCTTACTATGTATGGGGACGAAGCGTATTTATTGGATGCAATCGGAAGCGGTGCGGCAGGTTATGTCGTCAAAGAATCCTGTGGCGCTGACCTCTTCCAAGCCATACGCGATGTGGTTGCCGGGCGACGTTACCTGAGTCCGCTGCTTTCTGAAGCTCATACTCGCGGATACTTACAAAAGTTTCAGGCCATTTTGCTGAAGCGCGCTCCCATACTGACAACCCGCGAGCGGAAGGTGTTGCAACTAGTCTTGGAGGGGACAAGCAATTGCGATATTGGTGCCCGACTGAAGATCAGTCTCCGCACGGTGGAATCCCATCTGGCCAACTTCGTGCAGATGCTGGGCGTCAAGCCCGGGTATGTTTTCATGCCTTCCGCAGTTCAGCGCAGGGTAAGGCCTAAAGGGCCACGCAAACGCCGGGAAAAAACAACAACCTAGGGATGTCGCGATGAAAAGGAGCATAGAGCTTGGTTAAAGCGGGAGAATTAAGGCCGGCCTTGCCCGCACCTCGCGGACTACGGTCCGGGCCCGCCTGAGGAGAAAAATGCCAGACGAAACGTGGATTAAAACGCTTGCAGACGGCCGAAGAGTGAAATTCACCAACCAGGAATTCCCGGAGACCCACGCGTTTATCACCGCCCAGATTGAAGGTAACGAGGTGGTTTATTCGGTCGTACTGACCGCTGTAAGAAACCCACTTAGTCACGAGGAAGTCGAAGGTCATTTTGAAGGAGAGCTTTCGAAAAAGTAGTAACATTCAACCAGGATTCCGCCGTTCCCCGGAGGGAATATCTTGTTTCGATTTACATGGTTTGCTATGGTTTGTTTTAAGTAGGCGGTTATGGAAACAATCGTGAATCCCAGCAACAAAAAATCCAAGAGCATGTCCAAGAAAAAGGGCGCATTCAATGCCCAAGCTTTCCTAGATTCGGCTGGCGTGGCAAAGAAAGTCAGGCAGTTTAAGAGAGCGGAGATTATCTTTTCTCAAGGTACCCCCGCCGAGAGCGTCATGTATATTCAAGAGGGCGGTGTGAAGATTACTGCCCTTAGTGAAGCCGGCAAAGAGGCGATCATCGCAATTTTGGGACCTGGCGCTTTCTTTGGTGAGGGGTGCCTGGCAGGCCAGCCTGTTCGCATGGGGAATGCGACGGCGATTACTCCTAGCACTTTACTCGTCATTGACAAGAAGGAAATGACGCAAGTGCTTCATGACCAGCACGAGTTATCCGACCTCTTCATCAATTTCGTGCTCACACGGAACATTCGGATCGAGGAGGACTTGGTCGATCAGCTATTCAACTCGACCGAGAAGAGGCTCGCGCGCACTCTTCTGTTGCTTGCCCGATACGGTAAGCAAGACCAGCCTCACAGAGTACTCCCCAAAGTATCGCAAGAGACGCTGGCGGAGATGATTGGCACAACGCGCACGCGCGTCAATTTGTTCATGAACAAATTCAGGAAGCTGGGTTTCATCAAGTACAACGGCGGAATTGAGATCAATACCTCTCTCTTGAGTGTCGTGCTGCACGACTGATTCTGAAACTGGTTTACTTGACTAAGGGTAATTCGCACGAATCGGAGCGATTGCCGCTATTGCCTGCTTCATTGTGACGTTTGATCGCAACGGCTGCCAGGCACGTCGCGCGCTCAATCAACTGCACTTCGCTGAGGGAGGGGCGGCGCGGAACACAACAATACATCTCCACAGACCCAAGCACCTCCTCGTTCCCACCAACAACAGCCGCTGAACAGAACTTGTGCAAGTCGAAAATTGCGGCGCTCTTGACGATGGTGGCAAGGAAGTTGGCGTCGCCATTGGACAGCGAAACGAGGGAAACCATGTTGCCCATCTCGGAATTCAGAGCGTCGCAGATTTTGTGCAGTATCTCCGCTAGAGGCATACCGGCAGAAATCGAGTGGAGAAGTTGTTGCTCCGCTCTCAACAAATACTGAACTTCGGCTCCAGCATTGCGATGGGTCCGGGGTTTTTGTGGCCTACCTCGTAGTCGAAAATGAATGTCAGCCATCCGAGTTCCTCGTTTCCACGTCGCATCCAGAACAAATTGAGTCAGGCCTCCTGCCGCGTTAGGCGTGACCCGCCCGAGCGGCTCTTGGTTGTTTGTCTTTCATCGCGTACAGGGCTCGGTCTGCTGCGAATAGCAGCGTTCCGATGGTATCGGCATCCTTCGGATAACTGGCTACTCCTACGCTGACGGAAAGGGCCGGCTCCTCGGGATCTTTCGCAAGAAGATCGCAAATCCGTCGCGCTACCAAGGTGGCGGCGGCGGCGCCTGTCTCTGGCAGGACCAGCGCGAACTCATCGCCGCCCTGCCGCGCGGCGGTATCTATGGACCGGCAGCAGTCCGTCAGGGTCTGCGCCAGCCTGCAAAGCGCACGATCCCCCGAGAGGTGACCAAGTCGATCGTTAATCTCTTTCAGTCCATCGAGGTCCAGCAAGAGAAGAGAGAATTCCCGCTCGGTACGCTTGGACCGGCAGATCTCTGCCTGTAACAACTCAAAAAGGCGGCGATGATTGGCCAACCCGGTCAGCGAATCACTCGATGCTTGGCGGCGCAGATGATCCTCAAGTGCGCGCTGTTCGGTGACGTCGACCACGATGATCTCGTAGCCAACAAAACTCCCACGGTCGTTATAGACGCCGCGGCCGCTGAGCTTGGCTTTCAGAGTGGTGCCGTTTTTCCGTCGCCACTCCATTTCGACAGGTTCGATCCGCATCACCTCGTGGGACCGGCCGGCCGATGGCGTTGTCGGGCCGAGATCGAGGACGACCTCAAACGCATTGTTCGCTGCCAAGAGTTCCTCTCTGGTTGCGTAGCCGAGCATGGTTACGAGCGCCTGGTTGACGTCGAGAAACTTTCCTTCCGCATCGCAGCGACATATTCCGTAAGTAGGATTGTCCGCCAGGGCGCGATACAGCGATTGCGAATGCCGCAAGGCCTTTCCTGCAGCTTCCAGCTCTGCGCGCAATTCTTTTTCGTTCAGAGCCCGGCGAATGGCCATAGGCAATTGAGCGATATGTTCCCGTTCAACGTAATCGAACGCACCGCAAGCGATTAGTTCCGCGATGGGTCTACTTCCCACGGCGGTGGTCACGAAGACGAGGGGGATCTCCTGCAGAGTCTGCTGAAGGAGTTGCAGAGCCTGCGATCCTTTCCAAGTTGGGCTGGGGTACTCGGCCACGACAACATCATAAGATTGGAAGCGGAGCTGCTCCGTACACTGGGCTAAGGTCAAAACGACATCGGCGCCGACGGTGAATTGCGCTTTCTCGAGTTCCTGAACGCAGCAGTCCACGGCGTCAGCATCGCGGTGGATGAAAAGGACGCGGAGGGGCCGGCGTCTGTGGGAAGCCGTGCTCTCCAGGCGGATATTTCTCCGATCAGACTGGATTTCGTTCTGAGCCAGTTTTGATATGGAAGCCATACCTGGAACCACCAAGCCGTCGATGGTGATGAGCGGCTAGGATGTGGACCCCTCCTCGCTGATGATATGGCGGCCAGAAAACTGAATCTGTCTCGTTTAGGACAGTTGCGATACTAGTCAGCCCCATGGAGCCGGCGGACAGTCAGCTAGAAGGCAACGCTTTGCTTGGCTGAGGTTCGCTTGATCCCGCCGAACTGCTCGACGGAACCTCATTATCCCTCACCGATGTTTTGGCACGGCGTCTACATCCTGATCGCCTTTCCCCTTGGAGAAGACAGGGCTGTCGATCGTTCCGCCGATCCGAAAGGGAAACTGCAACTTACCGTCCTTTAATGTGGCTCCAGACAGCCGGGCGACGGTGTTGGTGAAGAAGCTCTCCTTGGTTGTAATCTCCGCCAACCCGCGATAGTTCAACTCGTCAGAGCCCGACACGCTGACACTGCCTGAGCCATCAACATCGACTCCGTAGCCGTCAATGTCTATAACCTTGCTCGAAATCCGCTGATTCGCTAGCTCCAGGTCAGTGGTTATCAAGTTAAACGCCGAAGGATCATTCTTGGCCGGGCCGAGATCGTTGAAGTGCGCCAGCTTCATCAAATTCGCGTTGAGCTTGAGACTCGGCACCTGACCGTTGCGCACCGTTACGTGTCCGGCTCCGTGGATTCCCGCCAGCGGGCGGGGCGTATGCTCGATCTCTCCCGCTAACTTTACGTCTCCTTCCATTTTCCCGGTCATCTTACCGCCGCCATTTGGGAAAGCCGCTAAGAGCTGGGCCACATTAATTCCGCTGAATCGCGCATTGGTCTTAAACCCTGCATTCTTTCCAGACAAGTCAAAGGAGAGCTCGCCCGCGGCCTTCCCGCCATAGATTTCTGCTTTGACACCCAAAAAAGAAACGTGTCTCGACTCCAAAAGCAATTTGGATTCCAGGTTTCTTGCCTCGACCGCGCCGAAGCGGAGAAGACCTGCCGTTAGGCTGCCCTGGCCGTCCATCGAAGAAGACGAAGGATTGATAATTCCCATCAGGTTCACTTGCTCCAAGTCACAGGAGATTTGGTGGGCTTCGAAGAAAATGGGACCCGCGGCGTCGGAGGGCAGGAGATTCGACGCTATGAGCTGGCCCCTCTTAATTTGCACCCTCGAAATCACTCCGAGTGGAAACTTATTCTCCGAAGCCTTCGATTGAGGATTCTCGAAGTTCCATGGGCCGTCGGGATCCGAAGTCATATTCAGGACCGGCTCCTCAAGTACGATCGACTTAATGACCACTTGCCGGTGCAGCAGCGCTCCAAAGCTAAGTTCGGCATCGATCCGCGCCACCTGGACGACATAACCGGAGGGGAATATCGGAGGGTTCTTCACTCCGAAATGATCAATGCGAATCGCTAAAGGAAAAAACGTGACCGACAGCCGTCCGATTTCGACCTGCTTCCCAGTTTTTTGTTGAAGATAGGAGATCACCCGGGGCCGGTAGCGATCCACGTTAATGAGCGCGGGTACGATGAAAATAAGCGCGAGCAAAAGTATCGCGGCAATTCCACCCGCGATCAGAAGGTGTTTACCACGGGTAGTCATGGCAAGGGCCAGAACACGGTTGTTTCTTTCGCACGAAACCGCGACATGTTTCTCACCGGAGAACCATCTGAGAGACAGCTTCTTATACTGATTTTTGTGCCGTCAGGTCTGTCCTATTCAGCACACCCCTTCGCAGACAAACCGCACGGACAAGTGCTAATCACGCGCCAAAGCCGAGGCAAACGAGCACGGTGTGGATAAAGATTCCACCGAAACATGGTCACATGACCGTGACGAATTTGAGTATGGTTAGCGAAACTTGCAAAAAGTAGGGCGCGCCATCTTCAATGAGATTTCTAGTAAGGTTAGTCGCCAGTTAGGCCGAGCATTGTCAAATTGGAGCGCTCTTCACTTAGAGCCGTGGGCGTTCGCTTTACTGAACTGCTGCCGACTAGAAGAATTTGGCTTTGGCGAGCTTGGGTGCTCGGCGCACGCATGCGACATGAACTCCTTGTCGCGCTGCCGCTCGTAATGCTCTTTCATTTCGGCGATCGAGTTGCCCGTGGGCGCACCCGAAGGGCTGAACTGCCATGTGCATTCGGAACAGGCCCAGCCCTGGAAACGCTCTCTTTCGACCCATACCATCTCGCGGCGCATAGCGGGATGTCCTTCGACCCTACTTATAAGTAGGATTATAGCATCATCGCCCGTTTCTGCACAAGCTGTCTATAGCACCGGGCACCAGCAGTACTAGCAGACCACCTACAGCCGGCTTGTTTGGAGGGTCTCCTAAAGTGGATTGGAAGCTTAGAAAGGAAATGACGTACTGGCGGTACTGGCAGACCACCTGCGGCCAGTTTGTTTCGAAGCTGTCTTAAAAAGGACAGATACCAGTTCAGATAAGTTGGTAGCATCCGCTCCGGTTTGGAAGCTCGACGTCGACTCGACAATTCCGTCCCCACACTGTCAGCGACTGACAAGTCCAGCCAAGGAGCTCCGATATGAAAAGACTTTTGTTGGGTATTTGTATGTTCAGTATGGGCAGCGTGGCCTGGGCGCAGACGGCGCCATCACTGGGCACGGCGGCAAGCTTCGCAGTCCTGGGTAGCGCGGTGACCTGTGTCGGCCCCGGCGTGATCAGCGGAGACGTGGGCGCCACCGGCGCGTTCACAAATACCCCCGTTTGCACGATTGCGGGCGGGACGCCCCCTGCGACCAACGCGGCCGCAATCCTGGCGCAAACCGCCCTCAACACCGCGTATCAGAATGCGCTTGGCCCGAACAGCAATTGCACCCTTCCCCTCCTGCCCGCTGCCCCGCCTGCGTCATTAACGCTCACGCCGGGTGTGTATTGCAACATGGGGGCCCCGGGGCTAACGTTCACCAACAAAACCTTGACACTCGACGCCCAGAACAACCCCAATGCGGTCTGGGTTTTCAAAATCGACGCAGGCCTCACCGGCACTGGGTTCCAGGTAGTCATGGCCAACGGCGGCCAACCCTGCAACGTGTATTGGCTCGTCGGCGCCGATAGCACATTTACCGCTTCGACGTTCCAGGGAAACATTCTCGCAGGTGGGCCGACCGGGAGCTTCACTAGTACCGGCGGAACCTTAATCGGACGTGTCTTGGCGAATGGCGCCGTGTCCATGACTGGCCCCAACGTCCACGGAACCTGCGCCATCGCGGCTCAGGGCGGAGGCGGAGCAGGCTGCAAGGATGACGACGATGATCGTGACAAGGACCATCATGACGGGGACAAAGACAAAGACCGGGATCACGATAAGGACCGCGATAAGGACAAGCATAAGGACAAAGACCATCGTGATGACAAGGACTGACGATCCTATAGACTGAAACTAACCCTGAGGAATGTCCGGAGGCGCGACGTTTTCCCGCCTCCGGGCACTTAGGGCTGGCGCCGCACCGAGATTCCTTCAAAAGTGTCTTGAAATCGCCGATCACGGGAGAGCCTTCAAGGCCCAGACGTAAGAGCCAAGTTCGGGGCACCGGGCTTATCGCGGAGAACTTTGTTTTCACACATGTGCTGTACAGAGCAGATATCGCGACGCCAGGGACACATAGTAATGGCTGCCGGGGTTCTGAACTTAGGTATCTCGGATTTGGAGGACTACTTCATGCACCATATCGATCGCTACATCGGTTCCCTATTGTTGGCTGCGGCTATCGCCGCGCCAACGGCAATCATGGCGGCCCCCAGTCCGCAAGACGCCCGCGTCCAGGTTCGAGTTTACGATCGGGACCACCGTGATTACCATAACTGGGACGATCACGAAGACCGCGCTTACAGGCGTTACCTGCAAGAACAGCACAGGAGCTACCGTCAGTACGACAGGCAGCACTACAGGGTGCAGAAACACTATTGGGGTTGGCGCCATAGTCATCCGGACCGCGACAACGAAGGCAGATAAAGAGCAGAGCGTTCAAGCTTGTGTTAGGCGTCAGCGCGGCATGAGCAAAGAAAAAAAGAGCCGGCTCCCGAGGGGAGCCGGCTCTTTCATTGCGGTTTGACTACTGAGGGGACGTGGCGGAAGCGACGGGTTGCAGCCTGAGGGAAATGATCTGAGTACCGATCACTTCGCCGGAGACAACCAACTCAACGCGGCGGTTTTGCTGACGGCCTTCGGATGTGTCGTTTGACGCGATGGGCCGAGTCTTACCGAAGCCCGTAGCGGTGGTGGAAGATTCCGGGACGCCTTGCTGGGTTAAGTAAGTGCGGACGCCTGCGGCGCGCTGCTCCGAGAGCTGCTGATTGAAAGCTTCGGTGCCGACGCTATCGGTGTTGCCCTCAACGGCCAGCTTGAGCGATGGATAAGCGAGCACGATGCCGGATATTTTGGCTAGCTTCTCGCGGGCCAGCGGGCGGAGCGTGAACTTGCCGGAGTCAAAGAGCACGTCCGACATATTGACGACTAGGCCACGCGCGGTGTCGCGAGTTTCCAGGATCAAGTTGAATTGTTGGAGGAGACGGGCGCGAAGTTCTTCACGTTCACGAACGGCGTGTTGAAGCTGCGCGTCGGATGAGGCTGCGGCGGCGCGATTCCGGTCGGAATCCGCTTCGGCAGCATGTTGCTGTCTTTCCGCATCGGCTTGTGCGCCAGCAGCGTGTTGGGCGGCGGCTTGCGCATCGAGGTTCTTGCGGTCTGCTTCATCGCGCTGGCGAACGGCATCAGCGGTAACGGCTTCGGCGTTGACTCGGCGCTGCGATTCCTCGCTGGCACGAGCCTTTGCGTTAGCTTCACGCCCGGCTCCCGCGGCGCGTTCGGACTCGGCGCGCTCTTCGTCGATATGCTTCACGGCGATTTCACGGGCGTCTTCCGAGGTCTGCACGACTTCGCGCGACAGGGAAATGAGCGTTTTCTTGTTTTCATGCTTTCCGGTGGCGAGCGCATCGGCCTGGTTCATCTGGCCGACAGCCTTTGCGTAGCTTGTCGCGGCGTATCTTTCGGCGCCGGCGGATTGTGCTATGCGCACAGCATTGCGAGCTTCAAAAAATTCGAGCGGCAATTTGGCGTTCAGGATTACCGGATCGAACTTATACCCCGTGGGGATGTAGCCGCCGCGATCGATCAATTCATACTTGGCGTCCACGGCCTCGGTAGCGCCGACGGTATCCGAGCGAATGGCGTTCTCGAGGACCACGACGTTGCTGGGACGACGCACGGCATAATAAGGTTCCGCGGTTACGATCAGCGCAAAAGCCTGAAGGTCTGTGGTTACGTCCAGCTTGCTCCGGTGATTATCGCCCACCAATACTTCGCCGATGTTCGTTGGCCGGCCTTCCGGGGAAATCGCCCACAACACATAAGTCAGATACTCGTTGCCAAAACTCGTGGGCCTGTCCAGTCCAGAGAATTCGGCTTCGATTTCAAGCGCCCCGCGCTTGCTCTCGACTTTGGCCTCGCCCGCCGCTGCAGGCATCAAATCGGTCCCTTGAAAATTGATCTTTGTGGCCCCACTTCGGTGTCTGTAGCTCACCGCCCGGGTCGTTCGGCTGACTACATTGATCCGGTACGTCGGTGTTGGATTGCCGGAATCCGCCGGCACTTGCGTCTGGGCCTGCGCAAGCGCCGATGCGCCAAGCGCCATTACGACTGACAGCGTGATACTTGATATCTTGAACATGAGTCTCCTTCGAAAATCTTCGAGACCTTAGTATCAGGGTTTGTGAGCCTCAATACTGTGCGATAGTGCACGTTTCCCAAGAAAAAACGGATGCGAAGCCGAAAATTGATGACGGCTAACACCGGTCGGGTGGCCGGCGTTTTCAGGGCGTGGACTGGTCGGGCTTCAGCTGCGAGGCGGGGGCTCCGTGCAGACCCAAGCCGTGAGTGGCAAACACTAGCGCGACAATGGTGAATACGCGGAAGTTGGGCGCGGCATCGGTCCGCAGAGGTCCGTTTGTGCCGAATTTGCTGAAGCTTTGCCCTTCGAGCCAAATCATGGAAGCGATAGGAATGTTTCCAGCGGCGATCAGGCACTATACCGGGTGCTGGTATCGTGGAGGTCCGAGGCGATGACGTCCAACACCAGAGCCACAAATCGCGCTTTACCCGGGCCGGCGGTCAGTTCGGCCTAGCTAGTTTCGAGCTACCAATCTCATTTTCAAAATGTTTCCCCGGGCATCTTGCACGCGTATGGTGAGCGGGAATTTGGATTCACCTTCGCGGACCATAGCGGATGTTCCGTCTGTCAATTGCCAGTCGGTCGCTTGATGGTGATTGCCGCAAATCGCCCGAACGTGTCCTGCTTCGTTATCAACTACGTGGATCGTGAGGGGAGCCGTCATTTTGTATCTTTCGACCATCCGCCAGAGCCGATCAAGGCCTCCATAGACTTTCAAATCGCAAGCGCTCATATCGGTCGATTCAGGCAGAGGGATCGTAAACTCGTCGATTTCTTGCGGCATCCCCTCTCCTCCCCCATCTGCTTTAGCAAGCCCGTTCTTTGCTGAGCCCGTTCCGCCCCTGAACTGAGGCGCTCTTCGTATTTGCATTGTTGCGATAGTCGCAGCCTTCTACGCCGCAACACCAATCGACACCGGCTTCGCGGTCAGTATTCCTTCGACGATACAACCAGTGGTTATGACTAGGGCATTTCGCGGTGTTTACGCCAGGCTCATCGACTGGGTTTGCGTGATTAGGCATTCCGATCAGCATGTAATATCCGTCGGTTGCGTCATATCGAACACTGCAGCCTTCGAAACCGCAATGGTATGACGCTTGGCTCCCGGAATTAGACCGGGAGCTGCCGGCTTCGTACTTCATGAGGTGATTGTCGCGTGAACAGAGCGGCTTCAGGTGGCTGTTCAAAATATCTGTCGAAGAGATCTTCATAGACACTTTCCCGCACAAATGCGACGGCTATTTACTTGCGGAGTATGACCCATCGGACGCCGGGCGGTAGTCCGTGTATGTAAGGACCCTTTGGATGTCCAGACTCTTCAAGAAAAGGATTCGCGCCGTTGCCCGAATTTCGATCCGTTTCGGAACCCAAACGGCGTCACCAACACATGTCTGTTCCAAGATGATGTGAGAGCCGCGCTCCACACGCGCCAGGATTAGCCCCATCGAGAACGACTGCGTTACCTGGCCATCGACCTTGATCCAGCCGAAGTCCTGCTTGTCCACCCAAAGCCGGCCCTCCACCCTGGAAAACATCTTGGCGTACTTGCCGTGCGCGTGATACCCCGCGCGAGGCGTGGCGTGCAGTACATAGGCCGGCCTGCCGCCCACTATCTCTTCGCCGATCAGACGGAAGTCAAACGCCTCGAGGACGTCCCGAAGAAAAGCCCTGTTTTCCTGGTCCTTGCGGAGACGAGCAGCCTTCTCGCCCGGCGTTTCGTGCTTCAGCTTGTCGAGATCGTCGTCGCTTCTCTTTTGTTCCTTGGTCGATGGAAGCTGCCCGTTGCGTTCCATGAGCTGCTCGAAGCGAGCGCCGTTGACAACAATCATTCTGGTGACGTCGACATTTTCCGATTTCACCTGCCCGAGCGAGTTCAGGCGCCGATCCTCATCGCGCTCCGTATACGTGTAATGGTCACGCGCCTGCCAACTGCGCTCCGCGGCCAGGACCGACGGGGCCACGATCTGACTTGCGTCCACGTCGCTCGCATGACTCTGCGCAGTGTCCGGCCCGCTACTTTGCGCGAAGAGCGCGGTGGAAGCCGCGACCATGACGAAGAGCAGTTCCATGACGGATTTAGCTTGGTTTACCATTTTTGACTCGAGGGAAGAAGACGACGCCGGGGAATCGGAATCCTCGAATAGACTAACGCATCGAGTAGTCGAGCGTCTGTCCGGAAAGGAACATCTAGGGCGCGTAACGAGATTATCGGAAAACTGATTGGGGCACTGTGGTAAGAGTCGTGGTCCGAGATTCTCAGTGCGGGCAACCCAACAAAGCGCGCGTCGCTCACCTGCGATTCAGATAATTCGAGAAAGGCTGCGCATCGAAGGCGCTGCTTCTTAGGTTTCAGCCTGAACCCCTTGGGCGCTTGGCACAGACGTGAGATGCGAACTCCTTGTCGCGCTGCTCCTCGTAATGCGTCTTCATCTCTTCGATTGACTTGCCAACAACTGGCCCTACAGGGTTGAACACCCATGCGCATTCAGAACAAGCCCACCCCAGAAAATTCGGTCTTTCCACCCATACCAGCTTGCGACGCATCGCCTCCACGGTACACCTCGAGATTGGTGCGGTTATGCTTATTTGAAGAAACGGTGCAGCATTGATCTTCGGCGGCACCGCGACGACAAAAAGCCGCTGCTTTCATTGCCCTGAGCGAGGTTCTGCCCAAGTCACTGCTTTTGGAACACACACCAAAACCGAAGTGAATGCACAAGGCCTGAACATTACCGATAGGAAGGCGTTGCTGTCTGTGGGGTATCCGACACTGACAAGAATTGCTATCTCAATCCGAGGTCATGCTCGAACTGTTGAATGACACCGTAACACTCACAAGCGGAGTTCTGGAGTTTCCTGCGGTCCACAACCTTCACTGCGCCTCGCACGTATTCGATGATTCCCTTTTTTTGCAGTACGCCCGCCGCCACGCTGACAGTAGATCGGTCCGTACCCATCATGGTCGCAATGAAATCGTGGGTGATCGGAAGTATTCCCAAATTCACCCTATCCTGAGTCATCAGCAGCCACCGAGAGAGACGCTGCTGTATATCGTGGAGTCGATTGCACGCCGCGGTCTGTGCCACTTGCATCCCTTGAAGCCCCGAATGCCTGCTCAAGATCATCTGCAACTGCGGAGCAGCCTGCAGAATTCGTTCTAGCGCACTCCCAATCATTCGGAAGCCATCGCCTGCGATCTGGACTACCTCACGCACGGAACTTCTGCTCAAGCCGACTGCCAATCCTGCCCCAACGTAACCCTCGTTCCCCACTACACCCACTTCCACGGTTCGGCCGTCTTTGGTCACTACAACTTGGGAAACCATTCCTCGGTTGGGAAAATAGACAAACTCGATGTTTTGCGTCGGCTCATGAAGGCTAAGATGATCCGGCAGTTCGACGTATGTCAAATCGGCACGCATCAGCTCGTATTCATTATCCGGCGCCGCCAGCAATACTTTGTTGCTTACTTGTTTTCCCTCGGCGTTGGTCCGCTGCCCTGTCGGTGCGACTCGAAAGTTTTTCCCACTCATGTCAATCCTGAACGGCACCAAAGTGCCTTGCCTGCATTGCGTCAAACTTCATGACATCTGAGATTCCATGTCTATTCAACCAAAAGAAGGGTGTAACAATCTGTTCGAAATGGGACACCTCAAATCCATGAATCGTTCCGCGCTGGGACTACTCTGAGGGCACCAGTGTGCGCTTTCGCGTAGCACCGCTCGCGATCAGCTTTGGAAGCTTAGCGGGCCTGCGGCCGCGCCGATCAGCACTCATAATCGAAACGTAATTCAGTTCCACTCCCTGACGGACGCACCGGAGCATCAGTCCGCCGCGGCTCATGTCGCCGCGTCCGGCAAATTCCGCGGGGAAAAACAGCCTCTCGCCAAAAATAGCCATCAGGGGCTCCACATATTTTGGCGTCGCAACGCTACCGAGCAGCACAACCTCGCAATCGTCGCCGACCTGCTCGTCCAGACGGTGCGCATCGCGCTCTAAGGGAACTCGGTAGCGTGGTTCTGATGCTTCCACGGGCGCGGCTGAAATCTCGCAAAGCTCCGACCGGGTAATCAGAGCGGCGGGTGACATAAGTCCCCCACATGCGGTGATTACCAAGACGCCGGGTGCCCCGTGGGGAGGAGCCGCGAACGCGCTGGCGTATGCCAGCTTGCCGCGAAAATACAGTCCGCTGATGAAGCTGAAAGCTTCCCCGAGCAGCACTCCGCGCTCCCGGAGCCGCTCAGCCAATTCGAATGTGGCGGCTTCCCGCAAGAGGAGCTGCGCGCGTTTGCCGCCGGCGTGCGCGGGGGAAAGAAGAAACCCGCTTTGCGCACCGCGCACCGCCCGGATTTAATTGGGGCTTCACTGGAAGACTTGGCACATTCAAATAATAGCGCATCGCAGAGCATCCGATTTGATTCACCCGGGAAGTTCAAGACTGATTGACTACCCGACAGCGGATGAACACAGAATGTTCTGGATGGAACGACGCAAAGGGTTCACACTGGGCAGCGTAAAATTGCCGGCGTAACACTTCGCCGCCGCGCTGCCTGCATGACACGAGCTCTTCTAATTGATACCGATACAGCCTCCGACGACGCCGTGGCGCTCATCATGGCCCTGCGCTCGCCCGAAGTCCGGGTCGCGGCCATAACTGTGGTTGCGGGGAACGTTCCCGTCGCACAGGCCACCAGCAATGCTTTGTTCACGGTAGAACTGTGCGGCGCGGACGTGCCGGTTTACTCCGGAGCCGAGGCTCCGCTGTTGCGAAAGCTCGTGATTGCGGATTGGTTCCACGGCGCCGACGGCCTTGGTGACCACGGGTACAAGCCGGCCAAGCGCCGCGCAGAGCCTCGCCATGCCGTGGACGCACTCATTCAGACGGTGCACGAAAATCCCGGCATCGAGATCGTCACGCTGGGCCCGCTCACGAATTTGGCCATGGCCCTGCTGCGCGAGCCGAAACTCGCGGCTTTGGCGAAGCGCTGCGTAGTGATGGGCGGCGCTCCTTGTTGCGAGGGCAACGTGACTCCTGCGGCGGAATTCAACATCTGGGTGGATCCGGAAGCCGCCCGCATCGTGTTCCGGTCCGGACTGCCCCTGGAAATGGTTGGTTGGCAGCTGTGCCGAGGGGACGCGGTCGTCAACCCGCGCGAAATTGAACGCGTGCTCGACCTAAAGAATCCCATCGCGGAGTTCGCGATCCGTTGCAACAGCACCGCTGTGGAGGCTTTCTTCAAGCAAACCGGGCAAAGAGGCATATCCCTGCCAGACCCCGTGGCTATGGGCATCGCGCTGCATCCTGCGCTTTGCACCTCTTCCAGTGAGCACTACGTCGAAATCGAAATCTCCAGCGAGCTCACGCGCGGTATGACGGTTGTCGATCGCCTGGACGTCGCCGCGGATTCTCGGAACAGAGGTGTCTGGGCGAATGCCATCGAACGCGAGCGCAAAATCCATGTGTGCTGGAACCTCGACATTCCGAAATGGAAAAATCTCTTGTTTTCTGCACTGGCCTGATGCGTTCTTCTTGCGAAGTGATCGCTCCCGAGCACATATGGGTACGCAGGGCTATGCATTCGAAGAAAACTGCGCCTTCTGCAAAATAGTGCGCAATGACGAAGGGTTGCGTGTGTTCGAGGACGAGCACACGATTGCTTTCCTGGACCATCGGCCTTTGTTTCCCGGCCACTGCCTGCTTATCCCCAGGAGCCACTTCGAAACCATCCAAGACCTGCCAGATTCTCTCCTCGCGCCGCTGTTCGCCAATGTGCGAATGCTTTCCGCCGCTGTCGAATTGGGCATGCGCGCGGAAGGCACATTTATCGCCTCCAACAATCGCGTCAGCCAAAGCGTACCGCATTTCCACGTGCACATTGTTCCGCGTAGGAAAGGCGACGGCCTAAAGGGCTTCTTCTGGCCGCGCCGCAAATATAAAAGCGCTGAAGAGACCAGTGCCGTATTGAGCGCGCTGCGTGCGGCGATTGCGCAGGTTCGACGACTTCGAGGGGGCTAGTGGCGCAGTCGAACACGTCATCTCAGATGCACGCTGGCGCTCCCGCTCGATTCTTGGTGTAATCCTTTGGCTTTTGGGACAAGCCAAAACTCTGACGCCGCAAAGGAACAAAGCCACATGGCCGATCGCGTTCTTGTTACCGGAGGAGCCGGGTACATAGGCAGCGTAGTTACTTCGCAGCTCCTCGCTAAGGGCTGCGACGTTATCGTCTGCGACAATCTTTCGCATGGCAGCAAGAAGGCCGTTCCCGCCGGAGCAAAGCTCATCGTTGCGGACACCGCTGACCGAGCTGTGTTGGATCGCATTTTTCAGGAACACCGTATCGATGCGGTCATGCACTTCGCGGCATTCATCGAAGCCGGCGAATCCATGCAGGCGCCCGAAAAATATTTTCGTAATAACACGGTTAACTCTCTCACTTTGTTGGAAGCCATGTTGGCGTGCAAAGTGCAGCGCCTGGTATTTTCCTCGACGGCCGCGCTCTACGGCACGCCCGATCGTACGCCCATTGAAGAAACCGACCCGCTTCGCCCCACGAACGCTTACGGAGAATCCAAATTGCTCGTCGAGCAAATGCTCGCCTGGTTTCACCGCATCCATGGCTTAAGGTATGCCAGCCTTCGCTACTTCAACGCCGCGGGAGCCGCCGGGGATCTGGGCGAGGACCATGTGCCGGAGTCGCACTTGATTCCCCTGACGTTGCAAGTCGTGCTCGGAAAGCGTGAACACATCTCCATCTTCGGAACCGACTATCCCACGCCCGATGGCACCTGCGTTCGTGATTACATTCACGTGAGCGATCTCGCCAGCGCGCATATTCTGGTGCTCGATGCTTTGCGTGAGCGCGACAAGCTCATCTACAATCTCGGCACCGGCCGCGGCTTTAGCGTTCGCGAAGTTGTCGAAAGCGTTCGCCGCGTAACTGGGCATCCGATTCCCGCGCGCGAAGTGGCGCGGCGTCCCGGTGATCCGGCCGTATTGGTGGCGGGCTCAGGCAGCATCAAGCGCGATTTGCATTGGCAGCCGCAATTTCCGACGCTCGAGAGCATCGTGCGCAGCGCCTGGGAATGGCGGCGCGCACATCCTGACGGCTACGCCTCCTAGTTGCGGTTCGCAGTCATTTGAGACGTCGGTGTCAGAACGAAAAGGAGGAGGACTCATGACGCATCGCATGCCGCGACGCGAGTTTCTCGGCGCAATGAGCGCCCTGGCGGCAGCTTCGGCATTTCCCTGCGACACGCTATTCGCACGCGAACGGCTTTATCCGCCAATGGACCTGTCGCACTTTGACACGCCCATCACCCCAGCGCCTTCCGAGATCCATTTCGGCTACGCGGCCATCACCTGGGGCGGCAACGATCGTCAGGCCATCGACGACATCGCCGCCGTCGGTTTTCGCGGCATACAGTTGCGCTCCAACAGCATCGCGGAGTTCGGTAGTTCCGCCGCTGTGCGCGATCTACTTAGCCAGCGCGACTTGAAGTTCGTGGCGCTTTCCAGCGGCGATCTGCTCAGCGACCCCGGCGTGGCGAAAAAAAGCATCGCCGAGCACACGGCGCACGCCAAGTTTTTGCGCGACGCGGGCGGACTCTACCTCCAAGTAATCGACAATCGACCGAAAGGCCGTGCCGCGACTCCGGCAGACTTCAAACAGTTTGGCAAGGCTCTCACCGAACTCGGCAAGCGCACCGCGGATCTCGGAATCCCGCTCGGCTATCACAATCACATGGGCTCGCTGGGCGAGCGCCCCGAAGAACTCGATCAAGTTATGGGTCTTTCTGATCCGCGCTACGTCAAACTGCAATTGGACATCGCGCACCATTTTCAAGGCGGCGGCGACCCCGCGAAAGCCATCGAGAAATTCAGCGATCGCCTGCTCTTCCTGCACATTAAAGACGTCGAGCGCCTCCAGGGAGACAAGGACCCGGAGCATTCCTATCGTTTCGTCGGGCTTGGGCACGGACTCGTGGACGTCCCCGCCGTCTTCGAATCTCTGCGCAGAGTCAATTTCCGCGGCTGGGCAGTCGTCGAACTCGACGGAGTTCCCGACAACGCCCATAGCCCCAAAGAAGCCGCCGCGGCAAACAAGCAATATCTCCAGGAAAAGCTGGGAATGACCGTATGAACTCTCCATTCCGGATTGCCGTCATCAACGATGAACTTGGTCAGGATTTCGGCCGCGCATGCGAAATCGCTTCTCGCGAATTTGGCATGGAGTGGATCGAGCTCCGCGGTATGTGGAATAAAAATATTCTCAGCCTCGATGCAGCGGGAATCGCCGAAGCGCGCCGCATTCTCGAAAAATACAAACTGCGCGTGACCGATATCGCCAGCCCGCTCTTCAAGGTGGATTGGCCCGGCGCGCCCAAATCGCAATTTAGCCCCAAGGGTGCGCAATTCAACGCCGACTTCACTTACGATCAGCAAGGCGAAGTGCTCGAGCGCAGTATCGCCGTGGCAAAAGCGTTTCGGACGGAGCGAGTTCGCTGCTTCGATTTTTGGCGCCTGGAAGATCAGGCTCCGTACCGCGCGGGGATCAACTCAAGATTGTTGGACGCAGCAAACGCAGCAGGCAAGCAGGGAATTGTTCTGATCCTAGAAAACGAATTCGCCTGTAACACGGCGACCGCTGCTGAAGCCGCAAAGACTCTTGCCGCCGTGCAGTCACCCTCCTTCATGGTCAATTGGGATCCAGGCAACGCAGCGGCGCGCGGCGAGATTCCGTACCCGGACGGATATAATCTCCTTCCCAAGAATCGCATCGGCCATTGCCACTGTAAGGACATCAAGGAAATCGCCAAAGCCACGGATTCTAAGGAGCCTGGCTGGGCGGCCATGGGTGCGGGCGCGATCGATTGGGTTGGTCAATTTGCAGCGCTCAAGCGTGACGGCTACCACTATGCCGTCAGCCTCGAGACCCACTGGCGCGGCGCAGGCACTCCGGAAGAATCCTCTCGTCAGAGTTGGGCTGGAATGAAACAACAGTTGCGGAAAGCCGGCGCTCTCGCTTAAAAAGCTTAGGCCGTCGAAAGCTCTTTCATTAGCGTCTTGCCTTTTCGGAACCACGGCCGCTCCACTCTTTGCATGTAACGCGGCAGCGTCCGCTTCTTGGTCAGAAGCTTCTGCGTCCATTCGCGCGCTTCGTCGCGGCGATTCTGCAGGCGCAGAAAGTTCGCATAGTTGTAGAGCGTTTCCGGAGTGGTCGAAAACTGCGTGACCTCGGCAAAGTACGGTGCAGCACGCTCGAGCTGCCCGGTGCGGGCGTACGCATCCGCTAGCAAGCCGGCAGCGCGGTAGCAATCGAACTTGCCATCAGTTCTCACTACGTGCTCAAGGTCCGGAATCGCGCGGGCCAGATCGCCCAGGCCCAAATAGCATTTCGCTCGGTTATAAAACGCGTGAGGCGAATCACTACGCGCCGCAATGGCCTTGTCAAACGCGTCGCGCGCCTTCGCGTACTGCTTCTGTTCCAGGTAGAGGTCGCCCAGTTCCTCGTAATTCCCAGCGGAGGGATTGTCGATAATTAGCGTTTCCAGAGCCTGGATGCGTGATCTTCGCCCGAATCCCTGGAACACGCCGCGAAGGAGTCCCGCGTCCGGCAGGGCCTCCACCACGATGTATGCGCTGGCTCCAACGAGTCCTCCGAAAAAGATGATGTATAGCCAATAGTTGTCCGGGCGGCGGCGCACAAAATGTACCAGCGCGACGATCTGCACCAGAAAGCCCCACGGATAAAAAAGTTGTCGGAGTCCGAACATGGGATGACCGCGCAGTTAACAGCATCTGTTTTCCGTCCACAAGAATCAAACACAACGTTGCTGCCGTATGGATAGAAAGTTACGCCCTGCCGGGATTCTCAGGCGCTGTTACCATGTAGATTGTGAACCCGCTGCAAACCCTTGGCCTGGCGCTCGGCGCCGGATTTTCTTCCGGCTTGAATCTCTATGCCACCATCGCGACGCTCGGTCTTCTTCAGCGTTACGGCGTCATCCATTTGCCGGCCTCGCTGCAGGTGCTCTCGCATCCGTGGGTCCTCGGAATCGCGCTCGTGCTCTATGCGATTGAATTCCTCGCCGATAAAATTCCGTACGTCGACACCGTGTGGGATGCCGTCCACACCTTGATCCGCCCGCCTGCGGCGGCGCTTCTTGCATATAGCGCGACTGTCGCCGCTCCGCCGGAGTGGCGCTGGGGCGCCGCACTGCTTGCCGGTGGCGTCGCGTTGACTTCTCACGGCACAAAGGCCAGCGCTCGCGCCGCCGTCAACAGCAGCCCCGAGCCTTTCAGCAATTGGCTCCTCAGTCTTGGAGAGGATGCCCTTGCAGTTTGGCTCACCTGGATGGCCACCGTCCATCCCACTGCAACGATCATCATCGTGACGTTCCTAATCGTGCTCGCCGGATTCCTTCTCTTCCGTCTCTTTCGCTTCTTGCGCCGCTCCTTACAGCGCCTGCTCGCTTGAGATAGCGACCTCCTTCGCGCGGGCTTCTTGTCTTGGCCCGCCTACTTCATCCATTGCCCCAGCCAATCAAAAAACGTCTTGTACCAAAACTGCGCGTTCTGCGGCTTCAGAATCCAATGCCCTTCATCCGGAAACACTATCAGCTTCGACGGCACACCCTGCCTCTGGAGCGTATTGAAAAATTCCAGCGCTTGCGTGTACGGCACGCGGTAATCGCGCTCCCCGCAGATCACTAGCGTCGGTGTCTTGAACTTCCCCAACTCCCCCGCGTATGTCAGTGGCGCCCACTTTCGATAGCTCTCCGGATTTGTCCACGGTGTGCCCTGCATGTCGTGTTCTTCAAACCACAACTCCTCCGTCGCATACATCGAGAATTTGTCGTAAATGCCCGCATGGCTAATGATCGCCTTGAAGCGCCCGTTATGCGTCGCGATCCAATCCGCCATGTATCCGCCGTAGGAGCCGCCCGCCGCAGCCATCCGCGTTCCGTCGACGAATTTGTATTTCGCCAGCGCCGTATCCACGCCCTTCATCACGTCCACATACGGCTTCCCGCCCCAATCGTTCGTAATTTCGTCCGTGAATTTCTGCCCATATCCCGTCGACCCGCGCCGGTTGATCATCAATGTCACGTAGCCCGCCGCCGAAAATACCTGCGCGTTCCAGCGATAACCCCACGCGTTCGACCACATCGTCTGCGGTCCGCCGTGCAGCAGCACCAGTAGCGGATATTTCTTCGAGGCATCAAAATGCGGCGGACGAATCATCATCGCCTGTACTCGTGTTCCGTCCGCGCTGTCGAACCAGAACGTCTCTGGCGCGTTCATTTCTAACTTCGAGAGGATCGATTCATTCTGGTGCGTGAGTTGTCGTGCTGCGGAGCCGTCGCTTCCCGCAACAAACACTTCCGCCGGCATCGTTAAGCTAGTGCGTTCGAACGCCAGCATCTTCCCGTCGCCGCTGATCGTCAATCCGGTGTTAAAGCCGTCCGCGATAATTTTCTTCGGCTCCGCTCCCGCGCGTGCCGCCATCGCATAAACCGGCTGCAGCGACTCGTTCTCCGCCGTGAAGAAAATCGTCTTGCTGTCGGCCGACCAATTCAGCTCGCTCGCGCTGCGGTCAAAGCCCTCGGAAAGGTTCTCAATCTTGCCGCTCTGCCGGTCGTACAACATTACCCGCCAGCGGTCGGACTCATATCCCGGTGTAAGCTGCGCGTGATACGCGATGAAGCGCCCATCCGGCGAGTACACCGGATTGCCATCGAATCCGGGATTCGTCGTAATCCGGTTTGCTTCGCCTCCAGCTACCGGCACGAGGAAGAGATCACCATTCGTGCTGATGGCTTCCACTTTGTCCGTCACCGCCGTGAAGCAAATTTCCTTTGAATCCGGAGAAAAATCTATGTCGTCAGGGCCTCCTCGCTGGTCAGGAGGCACGTCGTAATTTGCCCCGGCATTCAAATCCCGTGCTTCACCGCTACCGTCCGCCGGCTCCACAAACAAATGGCTGCGCTTGCCCTCAAACCAGTGGTCCCAATGACGATACAAAAGCTGTTCGTACACGCGCGCCTTTACCTTGTTTTTTTCCTTCTCCTCGTCGCGTTTTTTGTTGCACGCATCGTCCTTGCAATCCAAGTAGACCGATGATGTAAAGACAATCGTCTTCCCGTCCGGCGACCACTTCACCAAATCCGCGCCGGTCGAGAGATGCGTCACCGCATGAGCCTCGCCGCCTTCCATCGACAGCACGTACACCTGCGAAGTCCCTTCCCGCGACGATAAAAACGCCAGCGTCTTTCCATCCGGCGACCACGCAGGTGAAGAATCGTGGCCGCTCTGCGTAAGCTGCATCGCCTCCCCGCCGCCAGTAGCGACAATCCAGATGTTGCTCGCATTGCGGTTCGCGCTCATGTCCGGAGTCGCCACTGCATACGCCACCCATTTCCCGTCCGGAGAAATCTTCGGGTCGCCCACTCGATGCAGCTGAATCATGTCGTCAAACGAAATCGGGTGCTTCGCCGCTTCTTGCGAAAATGTGTTCGTCGCGCAATACAAAAGCAGTCCGGCGGCCAGACAGCTGCTCCGCAAAACAGTTTGCATCATGAATTTTCCCTTCTCTTTCCGAGGTAGATCCCAAATTAAGGGCACTAGCCGTGGATATTGTCACGATTCCGCGGGGTTTCCAAGACCGCTGCGCCGCGCCCAAAACCAATTCACTGCCGCAATCGCGAATGTGATGAGCACCACCGCACCCTCTCCCCACCGCACAGTCGTCAGCAGCAAACCGGTGAAGACCAGTGCCACCACCGCAAACGCTGTCCCGCCCGGCAACCGAAAAGCCGCGCCCTCCGGATTTTTTCGCCGCAATGCCGGCAAGGCTGCTGCCACGGCCCCATACATAAACAGCCGCGCGACTGCCGAAAGCGTCGCATTCCACCGAAAATCCCCGAAAATCGAAAACGCAATCAGGAGCGCAGCGAATGCCAAGATCGAAACGTGCGGAGTTCGAAACTTCGGATGAATCGCCGCGAAGAAAGCGGGGAAGTCCCCGCGCTCTCCCATCGCAAACGTAACGCGCGGCGTGTGCAGCATATTCGCGCTCAAGTAGCCATACACTGAAACCAAAGTGCCTGCCGCAACCAGCGATACTCCCACAGGTCCCAGGAACTGCCGCGCCGCGTCCAGAGCAGGCTTGGTCGTAGCCGCGGGATTCGGCAGCGTGTAAATCACCACGTACTGCACTGCAACGTACAGCGATGTCGCGGTCACCAGTGCGATCGCCAGCGCCGTCGGCGAATCCTTGCGCGGGTTGCTCGCCTCCCCCGACGCAAAGAGCGCCGCCTCAAATCCGCCATACGCGTACACCATCAGCAGCACCGCCGCAAACCAATCCCGGGCACCAGCAGGCACCGCTTCGGGAACCACGCGAATTTCCGGATGTAGCGCCAGCGCCGTGAGTCCCGCCGCGACGAAAAGCGTCAGCAGCAGTACCTTCGTGATCGTAAAAAAGTTGCTCAGCCATTTTCCGTCCGTAACGCCGCGATAGTTCACCCCCGCCAAAAATCCAATCAGCACCGTCAACACGCCGGCGTGAACCAGCGGTGCCTTCGCTGCCGGCACAAACGCCGTCAGATACGTTATGAAAAGATTAGCCACGCCCGAACAAGCAGAAATGCGCGATAGCCACGTAAGCCATCCGATCTGAATGCCCACAAATCGCCCAAAAGCCTCGCGCGCGTAAAGATACGGCCCGCCCGCCTCCTGAAAATACGACGCCACCTCCGCCAAACACGCCGCAATCACCGCCACTCCCGCAAACGCGATGAAATAAGCGATCGGACTCAATCGCCCAAGCCGCGCCGCAATCAGCGAAGGCAAACCAAAAATGCTCGCGCCAATCATCGTGTTGAGCATCAGAGCCGCCAGGCTCCATCGCCCAATCGTCCGTACTAATCCGGCATCAACTGTTGCCAATCTCGGATTCTGCTTTCTAGGAGGTCGAAAAATTAAAATCGCGCCAGCCTACCACGCTTTCCTTCCGGTGTAGGGGCGCAGCACGGCTGCGCCCCTAGTCGGCAAGTTCGCACGTGCTCGGCTCACGCGCGTTTCCGCCTCTGCTACAATTCGCCTATCGCCATGCCGTCCAACTCCGCTCTCTTCCCTCGAAATTTCCGCAAATCGTATCCCGTTGCCGTGCGCGGCGAAGGTTGCTGGATCATCGACCAGGAGGGCCGCCGCTTCCTTGATGCCAGCGGCCAAGCCGCCGTCGTCAGCATTGGCCACGGCGTCGCCGAAATCGGCCGCGCCATGGCCGCGCAGTCTTCGCAACTCGCCTTCGCGCACACCACGCAATTTCATTCCGAGCCCGCCGAAAAATTAGCGCAGCGCCTCCTCGCGCTCGCCCCGCCGAATTTTCACGCCGGCCGCGTCTATTTCACTTCCGGCGGCTCCGAAGCCACGGAAACCGCCATCAAGCTGGCCAGACAATTTCACCTCGAGAGCGGTGAGCCATCACGCTTTCGTGTTGTCTCTCGCTGCCAGAGTTATCACGGCAGCACCCTCGGCGCCATGACCGTCAGCGGCAACGTCGCCCGCCGCGCCCCCTATGAACCGCTCCTTCCTGAATGGGGACACATCGCCCCCTGCTTCTGCTACCACTGCCCCTTCGACAAGAATTTTCCCGAGTGCGGAATCGCCTGCGCGGATGACCTTACTCACTTTCTGGCCAAAAATGACGCCGCAAGCGTCGCCGCGTTCATCTTCGAGCCTGTCGTCGGCGCAACCCTCGGCGCCGTCGTCCCTCCCGACGGCTACGCCCAGCGCATTGCCGAAATCTGCCGCAGCCGCGGCATTCTACTCATCGCCGACGAAATCATGAGCGGCATGGGCCGCACAGGAAAACCCTTCGCAGTCCAGCACTGGAACGTTGAGCCCGACATTATCCTCGTGGGGAAGGGAATCGCCAGCGGTTACGCGCCCCTCGGCGCCGTCCTCGTTGCCCCGCGTGTCGTCGAGGCATTCGAACGCGGCTCCGGCGCTTTCCAACACGGCTGCACCTATCAAGCCCATCCGGTCGCCACCGCCGCGGGCAACGCCGTGCTCGACTACATCGAATCCCACAAGCTTTTTGATCGCGTCACTCCGGCCGCCCAAATTCTTCGCACCGAATTGTCCGCGCTGCAATCGCATCCGCATGTAGGCGAAATTCGCGGCCTCGGCCTGCTCCTCGGCGTCGAATTTGTAAAGAACAAATCCACTCGCGACTCATTCCCCAGAGAGCAAAATATCGCCGAACGTTTCCGCCAAGCCGCCCTCGACGAAGACGTCCTCATCTACCCCGCGCAGGGCTGCGTCGACGGCATTAACGGCGATCACATCCTGCTTGCTCCGCCTTTTATCATCTCCCACCAGGAATCCGCGCAAATCGCCCGCTCTTTACATTCTGCGCTACAAAAAGTTTTTCCCACTTGAACCCGCCGCGAGTTTCTGTGAACGTAGTTCGGTTCGTTCATACTGCACGCAGTTGTAGCGACCGCCTTCTGCTTGCCCTGAGTGTCGAAGGGAGGCGGGCGTTTTTCGTTTCATTCATCTCGGGAGAGCCAAAATCATGAGGAGTGATTTGCGACGGCTTGTTGTGGCTATTTCTGCCTTTTGTTTTCTCGCTCCAGCATTGAACGCGCAGGAAAAACCCGTCGCCAAGCCCCGCGCCCGCGATCTCGGCGTTCCCTTCGACGGCGCTCCAGGCTCGCTCAATGCCATCACCGATGTCCCAGGCATCGCCGTCGGCCACACGACGCTCATAGCTGGCGAAGGCAAACTCCAAATTGGCAAAGGCCCGGTCCGCACGGGCGTCACCGCAATCCTCCCGCGTGGCAAGGATTCCATGAGCAATCCCGTGTTCGCCGGTTGGTGGTCTCTCAATGGCAATGGGGAAATGACTGGCACCACTTGGGTCGAAGAGTCCGGCTTTCTAGAAGGCCCCGTGATGATCACCAACACGCACAGCGTCGGCGTGGTCCGCGACGCGGTCATCCAGTGGCGCGTAGCGCACGGCCAGCCCGACCCCACCGGCTACTGGTGGTCGCTCCCCGTCGTTGCCGAAACTTGGGATGGCTGGCTCAACGACATCAACGGCTTCCACGTCAAGCCCGAGCACGCCTTCCACGCCATCGACTCCGCGAAATCCGGTCCCGTCGAAGAAGGCAACGTAGGCGGCGGCACCGGCATGATCTGCAACGGCTATAAGGGAGGCATCGGCACCGCGTCGCGCGTACTTTCTGCAAAAGACGGCTATACCGTCGGCGTGCTGGTGCAATGCAACTACGGCTCGCGCAATAATCTCCGCATCGCCGGCATTCCCGTCGGCCGCGAAATTCCCTCCGAGGACCCCTACGCGTTCATGCCTTCGGACGTCGCCGAGCGCGGTTCCATCATCGTCGTCGTCGCCACCGACGCACCTCTGCTCGCCCACCAACTCAAGCGCCTCGCGCGCCGCGTCTCGCTCGGTCTCGGCCGCAATGGCAGCATCTCCGGCAACGGTTCCGGCGACATCTTCATTGCCTTCTCCACCGCCAACTCCGGAGCCGCCGCCGTCGATCACGTCGTCGATCTAAAAATGTTGCCCAACGACCGGATCGAGCCGGTCTTCGCCGCCACCGTGGAAGCCACCGAAGAAGCCATCATCAACGCCATGGTCGCCGCCGAAACCATGACCGGCATCGAAAATCACAAAGTCATCGCCCTCCCCCGCGAACGCCTGCGCGCCGTCCTAAAAAAATACAACCGCCTCCAGTAGCAAGGCTTTAGCCTGTGCCAGAAGATGAAGAGTTAGAAAGCGCCTCACTTCAGGACCTATGCTCTGTTCGTCTTCTCTTCTGACATATTCAAGTCGGAGAGATCTCCGATGCCCCGCCTCAAAACGGTAAAACTGCTCCGCGAAAGTTTCGTGCGGTGGGACGAGTATCCGTTTAACGTCCCACCTATTGTATCGATGCCCTCGCGATTACGAGTCGCGTCTGCTTTTTCGTCGGCGAGAACGGAACCGGCAAATCGACGTTATTGGAAGCTATCGCTGCGCATTATGGTTTCGGGCACGAAGGCGGAAACCGTAATTTCTCTTTTGAAACCACCTCCAGCGTGCGCTCCATCGACCCTCTCGTCCGCTCCTTACGAGTCGGATTCACCGTTAGGACCGGCTCAGGCTTCTATCTGAGAGCGGAGAGCTTTTTCAACGTGGCAAGTTATGTTGATTCCGTGGGTGGGTTCGACAGTTACGGAGGGAAGAGTCTCCATGACCAGTCGCACGGGGAATCGTTTATCTCGTTGTTACAAAATCGCTTTACCCGTTCAGGCTTCTACGTCATGGATGAGCCTGAAGCAGCTCTATCTCCCCAGCGTCAATTGAGCTTTCTCGTTTTACTGCATGACTTGTTGAAGGACAATGAGAACATGCAATTTCTGATTGCCACGCACTCGCCGATCTTACTCGCGTACCCCGGCGCACAAATCCTTTCGTTCGACGGCGGCCAAATTCACGAAATTAACTGTCGCGAAAGCCAGCCTTTTCAACTGGTGAGTCGTTTTGTCGTTGCTCCCGAACACTACATCCATGCCTTGTTTTCCGAGCCTTCGAGCACTGAATAATCAGCGCAGGTCCTTTGCGTTTAAAGCACCGGCACCGCCGTCTTCCTCGGCGGATTAAAAAATGGCGTCGCAACAACCTTCGCCGAAACCGTCCGCCGCACCGCCTCCACCGTCATCTCCATCGCCAGCATCGTCCCTACCGCCGACTGCTCGCGCTTCACGCAAGCCAGCGCAATCATCTTCTTCAGCGTCGGCGACCACGTCGTCGAAGTCGCCTTCCCCACCTGCTTCCCCGCGCGATACACCGGCACTGCCACGCGCGACGCCATGCTCGGCACCTGCGGTGCCATCTCCAGCTCCTCGTACAGCGCCTCCACCTCGTTCCAATCAATCTCCAGCCCCACCAGCGCTCGCTCCGCGCCCTTCTTCGCCTCCAATGCCAGCGCCTCGCGCCCCACAAAAGTATCTTTCTTCAAATCCACCAGCTTCCCCAACCCAATCTCCGATGGCGAATATTTTTGCGAATCAATCAGCGCCTTCTTGCTCGACGTGTAATCCACCTCGATCAAAATCAGTCCCGCCTCGATCCGCGCCACGTCCAGCGCAATCATCCCCGCGGGATGAATATCGAACACTTCGCCCTCATTCATCAACTTGTCCCAAACGCGCAGCGCATCCTTCCACGGCATCCAGATCTCAAATCCCAAATCTCCCGTATAGCCCGTCCGCGAAATATCCACCGGCACGCCCGCGATTTTCCCGCGCGTCACGCGAAAATATTTCAGGTTCGCGATGTTCGCGTCCGTCACCGCGCGCAACACCTTCCCCGAAGTCGGCCCCTGCAGCGCCAGGGCCGCCACTTTCTCCGAAATATCCTCGATCTTCACATCCAGCCCCAGCGCGTTCTGCTGAAACCATCGCAAGCTCGGGTCCGCCGCCGTCCACCGATATTCGTTCTCCCCGAGCCGCGTGATCGTGCCGTCATCGATCACTTTCCCTTCGGTGTCGCACCAACAGCAATAAATCAGCTGGTCCACCGCGACCTTGTTGATGTCCCGCGCAATCACGCGATTCACCAGCTTGGTCGCATCACGCCCAGTCACTCGATACTTGAACAGTGGCGAAATATCAATCAGCGCCGCCGAATTCCGTATCGCGTTGTACTCATGCTCGTGGTGCGTCTCATACACGCTCACCGTGTAGTAGCCCGCCCACTCGCGATAACTCAAACTCTCGCAAAGCGCCAACGTCCGCTCATGAAACGCAGTCCCAACCGGCACGTGATCTCCTTTTCGGCGTTGCCAGCGAATTATAGGTGCGAAGCGAAACAGCAGCAAGGCGACTTGTGCCACACTACCGCTGCCAGTAAAATAACCAATCTCGCTTCGCGCGTTTTTCGCATCATCTCGCAACAATAGTGGAGTTTCCTGCATGCCTCAGCATTACGACGCAATCGTCATCGGCGGCGGCCACAACGGCCTGGTCAACGCCGCGTATCTCGCCAAAGCCGGCAAAAAAGTTCTCGTCCTCGAACGCCGCCACATCCTCGGCGGCGCCGCCGTCACGGAAGAAATCATCCCCGGCTTCCTTTTCTCCGAATGCTCCTACGTCGTCTCGCTCCTCCGCCCCGAAATCATTCGCGAACTCGATCTTCCCCGCCACGGCCTCGAGATTCTTCCCCTCGACGGCACCTTCACCCCCATGCCCAACGGCGACTACCTCTGGCGCATGAACGATCACGCTCGCACGCAGCGCGAAATTCGCCGCCATTCCCGCGTCGACGCCGAAGCCTACGACGAATTCTCCAAGATGATGACCCCCATGTGCCGCTTCGTGAAGCCCATCCTCTCCATGATCCCGCCCGATCCCACCACGCTTCATCCCAAGGATCTCCACCGCCTCTATTTTCTCGGTCAGCGTTTTCGCGATCTCTCCTCCGACGAGCGCTACACGCTCATTCAGCTCATGACCATGAGCGCCGCCGATTTTCTCGATCAATGGTTCGAAACCGACGTCCTCAAAGCCACGATGTCCGCCTCCGGAATCATCGGCACCTTCCTCGGCATCCGCTCGCCCGGCACCGCCTACGTTCTCTTGCACCACTACATGGGCGAAATCGACGGCGCCTTCCGCTCCTGGGGATTCAGCCGCGGCGGCACCGGGGCCATCAGCAACGCCATCGCCGCCGCCGCCCGCGAAGCTGGCGCGGAAATCCGCACGCAAGCTCCGGTGGAAAAGATTCTCGTAAAAAACGGCCGCACCACTGGCGTAGCCCTCAAGTCCGGCGAAGAAATCTCCGCCAAGGTTGTCTCCTCCAGCGTCGACCCGCATCTCACCTTCGAAAAATTTCTAGCGCCCAGCGAACTCCCTGCCGATTTCCTCGAAAGCGTCCGCCGCTACAAGTTCCGCGGCTCCTCCGGGAAAGTGAATCTCGCGCTCGACGCGCTCCCCGATTTCAAGTCCATGCCCGGGCAAGGCGCGCATCTGCGCGGCGCAATTTCCATCTCCCCCAGCATCGAGTACATGGAGCGCGCCTACGACGACGCCAAGTACGGCCGCTACTCCCGCAAGCCGTACATCGACATCGTGATCCCCAGCCTCACCGATCCCAGCGTCGCGCCCCCCGGCAAGCACGTTCTCTCCTGCTTCGTGCAATACGCGCCCTACAAACTCGCGCACGGCAACTGGGACGATCAGCGCGAAGCCTTCGGCGACACCGTCATCAACACCATCGTCGAGCACGCCCCTAACATCAAAAAAATTATCATCGGCCGCCAAATCCTCACGCCGCTCGACCTCGAGCGCGAATTCGGCCTCACGCAGGGCAACATCTTCCAGGGCGAGCTCTCGCTCGAACAGCTTTTCTTCCTCCGCCCCGTCCCCGGCTGGGCCTACTACCGCACTCCGATCAACAGCCTTTATATGTGCGGCTCCGCCACGCATCCCGGCGGCGGCATCATGGGCGCGCCTGGCCGCATCGCCAGCCAAGTCATTCTCAAAGACTGGAGCAAGGGTTTTCGATCCTCTCGTTCGAACTCATCGAAATCTTCCCCGACATCTCAACCCTCGCCGCCAGCCGTCATCACGCAGCCCCAGCCCGCCTCCGTCGAGAAAAACTGACCATGCCCATCGGACAGCGCGTAGTTCTCATCGGCGGCGGTCACAACGCGTTGGTCACCGCCTTCTACCTCGCCAAAGGCGGCTTCAAGCCTTTAATCCTCGAGCGCCGCGAATTCGTCGGCGGCGGCGCCATCACCGAAGAATTCCATCCCGGCTTCCGCGCCTCCACGCTCGCGCACACCGTTGGCCCGCTTCGCGCTGATGTCGCCGCGGACATGGAGCTCGAAAAATACCAATGCCACATGGTGCATCCCAACCCGCGCGTCTTCGCGCCCACTCCCGACAGTAAAGCCCTCATCTTCTACAACGACCACGCCAAAACCGCCGGCGGGATCGCGCGCTTCTCCGCCAAAGACGCCGCGAAATACATCGAGTTCGCGGAAACGCTCGAGCATCTTTTCCCAGTCCTCAACCAGCTCCTCTCCACCACTCCTCCCTCCATTGATTCTCCCTCTCCCGAAGATTTGTGGAATCTTCTCAAGACCGGCCGCGGCATTCGCAGCCTCGGCAAATGGGGCATGTTCGATCTCGTCCGCTGGGGCCCTATGGCCGTCGCGGATTTTGTCGCCGAATTCTTCGACACCGAACTCCTCCGCGCCGTAGTCGCTGCCCGCGGCATCTTCGGCACCGCGCTAGGCCCGTGGTCCGCGGGCTCTACCGCCGTCCTTCTCTTGCGCGCCGCCGCTGACCCGCATCCTATCGGCTCCGCTTCGTTCCCTCATGGAGGCCTCGGCTCCTTCACCCGCGCGCTCGCCGAATCCGCGCGCCAAGCTGGCGCAGAAATCCGCACCGACGCCGAAGTTCGCCACATCCGCGTCCAAGACGGCGCCGTCACCAGCCTCGTCCTCGCGGGCGGCGAAGAAATTTCTGCCAATGCCGTAGTCTCCGGCCTCGATCCCAAGCGCACCTTCTTCCATCTCCTCGACCCCTCTCAGCTCGATCCCGCCTTCGCCCTGCGCATCCGCAATTTCCGTTCGAACGGGACCGTAGCTAAAGTTCATCTCGCTCTCAACGATCTCCCGACCTTCCCCGCGCTAACCGATGCCGTCGCCCCCGACGGTTTCCTCAAAGCTCTATCCGGCCGCATCCACATCGGTCCCGAGATCGATTACCTCGAGCGCGCCTTCGACGCCTCCAAATACGGCGAATTTTCCTCCGCGCCGTATCTCGACGTCACCATTCCCACGCTGCTCGATCCCACCCTCGCCCCCGAAGGCAAACACGTCCTCTCCGCCTACGTGCAATTCGCGCCATTCAAATTGAAAGAAGGGAATTGGGACGACCGCCGCAAGCAACTCGGCGACACCGTAGTAAAAACGCTCTCCGCCTACGCGCCAAATCTTCCCGGCCTAGTCGAAGCCATGCAAGTCATCACGCCGCAGGATTTAGAAACCTCCTACGGCTTCACCGGAGGCCACATCTTCCACGGCGAGCTAGCCCTCGACCAGCTCTTCACCATGCGCCCAGTCCTAGATTGGGCCCGCTACAAAACTCCCATCCGCAACCTCTTCCTCTGCGGCTCCGGCACCCACCCCGGCAACGGCCTAACTGGCTCCTCCGGCGCCAACGCCGCCCGCGAAATAATCCACGCCCTCCGCTGACTCGATCTCAGTTTAAACGCCTTTACCAACGCCAGCCGCTGGACTTGATCGCCCCCTAGCTCACGTAGCGGCCGCGGACCGTCGCGGGCGCCTTCTGCCACATTCATCGAGGCCCCACACCAATGGCCACCACCGCAAACATTGCACGTAACGTTTTGCTATGCTGTGATCTCCGGGAAACGATCTTGCATCGCTATTGCCTAGTAGCTCTGACAGCGCTTGTATCCTTGACAGCGGCTATTGGTCTCGCCCGACGTTCCCAGGAACCCACAAGAAAGTTTAACGAGGCGGATTTTCAGGTAACACGGGTTGCCCCGTCAGCGTTTCCGGAATTGCCCGCGAACATACGGCGAGAACTTGAACGTTGCGGATGCACCATTCCTCAGGTGCGGGCAGACGAGAAGCCGCGGAACGTAATCGAGGGAGAGTTCACGCGTAAGGGACAAACTGACTGGGCGGTATTATGTTCGGTGAATCGGGTTTCCACGATTCTCGTCTTTCGAAATGCATCCGACCGGAATCCGTTAGAGCTTGCGCGTGAAGCCGATATTGACAAGCTTCAGGCCGTCGGTGGAAACGCCATCGCATACTCCCGGGCCATCTCTAGGGTTGGCCAGGAATACATTCTCAGCCATCACCGCGCCTATGGCGGGCCCAAACCTCCGACAATCGATCACCAAGGGATTGACGATGCTTTCGTGGGAAAAGCATCGGTTGTGCATTACTTCCACGCCGGCAGGTGGCTCAAATTAACCGGAGCCGATTAGAAACTTCGACGCATTCGCCGCCAGCGTCGGCTCTGTCCGGTCCGCACGCTAATCGGGCGGAAGCCCTGCTAACGGAACACAATACCTTCACGCCCTCCTTGCCCATTCTCCCCCGTTCCGACTATCTTTTCTCCTCCCAACCCACCATGACCACCATCGACCGCAAAAAACTCCACGCCCTCCACCAACGCGAATCTCAACGCTTCGTCGCTGACCATCCCCGCTCCAGCACTCTCTACCAACGCGCCCAATCTTCCCTCCTCGGCGGCGTCCCCATGAACTGGATGAAAAAATGGGCCGGCGCTTTCCCCATCTTCGTCAAATCCGCCAAAGGCGCGCACTTCACCGACGTCGACAATCGCGATTACGTCGACCTTTGCCTCGGCGACACCGGCGCCATGACCGGCCACTCCCCCGACGTCGTCGCCGAAGCCGTCGCCCGCCGCGTCCGCGAAGGCATCACTCTCATGCTCCCCACCGAAGATTCCCTCTGGGTCGGCGAAGATCTAAAACGCCGCTTCGGCCTCCCGTACTGGCAATTCACCCTGACCGCCACCGACGCCAACCGCTTCGCCATTCGCATCGTCCGCGAAATCACTCAACGCCCAAAAATTCTCGTCTTCCACTATTGCTACCACGGCACCGTCGACGAATCCTTCGCCACGCTCCTCGACAATAACGGCACGGTCGGCCCCCGCCGCGGCAACATCGGTCCGCCCGTAAATCCCGCCGAAACCACCCGCGTAGTCGAGTTCAACGATCTCAACGCCCTCGAAGCCGCCCTCAAACACAACGACGTCGCCTGCGTCCTAGCCGAGCCCGCCATGACCAACGTCGGCATCCTCCTTCCCGACGACGGCTACTGGCGCGCCGCCCGCGAACTCACCCGCCGCTACGGCACGCTCCTAATCGCCGACGAAACGCACACCATCTGCGCTGGCCCCGGCGGCTGCACCCGCGAATGGAAACTCGATCCCGATTTCGTCGTCTTCGGAAAACCCATCGGCAGCGGCATTCCCGGCGCCACCTACGGCGTCACCGAAGAAGTCGCCCAGCGCATCTCCGCCCGCATTCAACTCGAAGACTGCGACGTAGGCGGCATCGGCGGCACCCTAGCCGGCAACGCACTCTCCCTGGCCGCGATGCGCGCCACGCTAGAACACGTTCTCACGCAGGCTGCCTTCGAAAAAATGATCCCGCTAGCCAAGCGCTTCACCGATGGCGTAGCCGAACACATTCGCGCCGTCAATCTCCCCTGGAACGTCCAGCAACTCGGCGCCCGCGCCGAATACACCTTCGCCGCCAAACCCCCGCGCAATGGCGGCCAATCCGCCGCAGCCGCCGACTTCGAGCTAGAGCGCTTCCTCCACCTCTACGCTCTAAATCGCGGCGTCCTGCTAACGCCATTCCATAACATGGCGTTAATGTGCCCAGCCACCGCGACCGCGGACATCGACCTACACACCAAAATCTTCGCAGAAGCCATCCGCGAGCTAACCGCCTGATCCTTGGAGCCCCCTACCACGCTGTCGTATTATTTCTGTTCCTCGGATCATAACCAACGAATCCGTGATGGAGTCCCGATCTCGAGCTAACCATGGCCATCCGCCGCACCACTGTTCTCGTTGTCGCCGCCATACTCCTGGCTGCGCTGCTATTTGCCGTACCAGCTCTCATCGACGTGGATCGTTATCGCGGCCAGGTAATCTCCTACCTTCAGCAGAAAACGGGAAAGCAGGTCGAGATCGGGCGGTTGGCCCTAAGCTTCTTTCCTCTTTCCATTCAGGTCGATGGCTTCGGTGTGAAGAATTCACCATTGTTTCCGCGCGGTTATGTCGTCCAGGTGGCGCGGATCGACGCTGGCCTTGATGCTGCCCCGCTTCTGCATCGCCGGGTAGTCATCAAATCCCTCGTGCTGGAAAATCCCGTCATTCACCTGATTTCGGATCCCGATGGCCCCTGGAATTTCGAAAATCCTCAAGCGAACTCGTCCCAAAAAGTATTTCCTCTCGGACCGATTGCCCTCGTACAAATCAAGCGCGGCGAGGTGATTGCATCAAATCTCCTGCCGTCCGACGCCCCGGGCCCCGTTTTGTTCGAAGCTCACGATATCTCCAGTGAACTCGCGAATGTAGATCTCGACGCAATTCTCAATCCTTCTTCATCCTCCGTCGACGGCCAAGGTACTTTGAAGGCCAACCGCCTGCGTTTCGGTTCGGTTCACGCCACAAATGTAAGTGCCGAGGTCCGCCTCGAGGCAAGGCAGATTGTTTTCAGCAATGTCACCGCGGAAACGTATGGCGGGAACATGAACGGCGAGTTTGTCTTCAAACTATCGGGAAAAACCCCAAGCTTCGCGACCAAAGCGGAAGTACATGGAATCGAGATGGCCCATCTTCTTGCCTCATTTGGCAATGCCCGCGGCTTCATGACCGGGAAGATGTCGGGAGACTTGACGCTAATTGGGGACATCGAGCACTCCTCACATCCACTAGCGGGCATGCGCGGAGTTGGACACGTAACTGTGCGCAACGGGGAAGTGCCCAGTCTCGAGCTAAACGCTAATCTGATGAAGCTAATGCATTTCAACGATCTTGGCCCCGCCAAAAAGAATCCGTCCTCGTTTAATTTTATTTCCACCGATCTGCAGCTTGCCAACCTGCGCATTGCCAGCACCAAAATCGATGTCGACGGCTACGGCGTCGATATTGATGGCTCCGGCGGTGTCAGTGTTTCCGGCTCGAACGAGCTCGACTATCGCGGCACCGCGCAAATCACCACGAACCAAGGGTTCTTCACCAACATCTTCGGCCGTCTGTCCGGAGGCAAATTGGTGGACGGCAAGTTGACGTTTCCCTTTCGCATCACCGGCACCATCCAAAATCCCGTCTTCTCCAAAGGTGACGATGACTAGCGAATCTGCCTGTCCCTTATGACTCACAATGTCTGACTGACGGAACGAGCGCTCGAAATCGCCTCTGCATATCCGCCAGTCGCACTCCTTCGACGTTGACCTGCACACCAAAATCTTCGCCGAAGCCCTCCGCGAACTAACATCTTGATGGCATAGGCGTCTGGTCGAGCGTGCGACTATTCCACTTTTCGGCTATGATTCGCCAAAGATGTCCAGCACTATCAAAGTCGTTTTGTTCCTGGCTTTAACCATACTTTGTGTCAGGCTGGTGGCGGCCTTTTTAACCAGCAGACAAGATCGTGTACAAACTTCCAGCTCTGCCGCAACATCCGATCCGAAGAGTGCATACCTGGAACTTCGTAACCAAATCCTACAACTGAAACGCGAGAAGATCGGACTCGCAGCTCCGTCTAAGCCGACCGAACCATGGGCAGTCATTATGGATTGGGGCGTGCTAAACGGCACCGCCACCGTCGTAGCTATCTCGGATGGAACCGCCAGTGTCTACCTCAGCAGCGGAGGTGGATCGATTGGAGGAGGGCAATCGCACGATCCGATTCACAAAGCTGCCCAGAAAATGGTATCTGTGGCGGCCGAGTTCCGATCACAAATGCGACCAGCGACGACCTACCCGTTGCCTGAACGAGGTCAGGTTATTTTTTACTGTATTGCTGACCTGGCAGTGTTCACCGCGAACGCAAGTGAAGAGGAATTGACTTCGCATCGTCATCCGCTTTCAAGGCTGGGCGACGCCGCACAGAACATCATCACGCAGTACCGTCTCATCGAAACGGCAAAGTAGCAGATGCTTATTGGGTAGCGATCACTTCTTTAGCGGAAACAACTGGATATCCCGAAAAAATACTTCGGCGCCTTCGGACTGAAACAAAATCTTCCCGCTCGCAGGGAACGCTTGCGACCCTTCATTGGCCAGTTTTCCGTTTACGAATTGCTTGACGTGATCGCCTTGTGCCACCAGCTCCAGCAAATTCCACTCCCCATGCGGTTTTTCCACCTCGCTCACGGGATCGCGATAACCCGTCACGTTATTCCATGGCCCTTTGCCGATCCGGTCGATTTTCAGCGCTGTTCCCGGCGGCCCAACCACCCGCACGCCATCTCTTCCCGTCACCGCGCCGCCATCCGTCATCCAAAAATCCCCTGTTCCACCCTCGATAATCTGAAATTCCACCGACCGCGGCCAAACCTTCTGCTCGCCCTGCACGTGATATAAAATTCCGCTGTCACGTGCCTGTCCCTCGCGCGGAGCGTACGTACCCTCACCCCACTTGAACTCCGCACGCAAATAGTAATTCGCAAACTCCTTCTTCGTGATGACGTACCCGAATTCCTTTCCCGAAACATGAATGGTCCCGTTCTCGACCAGGAAAACGTGATCGGGATCGTTGTTCAGTCCATGTTCCTTCAAAAACGTATCGAAGTTCGCGAGGTCGCGGCCATCGAACAAGACCACGGCCTTGCCGTGCGGCGGAATGTCGCTCTTCGCGCCAACGGAAAGTGTTCCAGCTAAAGCCAGGGCGTCCAGCACGCAGAGTACTGCAAGCTTTGAAATTCGCATGGCGGTAAAGATACCACGACCACGCCGCTCACTCCTCGCGCAGCGCGGCAATCGGATCCAGGCGCGAAGCGCGGTGCGCCGGCAAGAAGCTTGCAGCAGCCGCGACCGCCGCCAGCGCAACGATTGCCAGCAGAATCGTCATCGGGTCGTGCGGTTTCAAACCGAACAGCAGCGAAGTCGCTGTGCGCGCAGCAGCCAGCGATAGCGCGGCGCCGATGGCGATGCCCATCGCTAGCAGCATTCCCGCTTCGCGCATAATCAACCCCACGACGTTTCCTCGTTGCGCGCCGAGCGCCATGCGGATGCCAATCTCATTCGTGCGCCGCGCGACGGTGTAGGAAATCACGCCGTACAAACCCACCGTCGCGAGCAGCGCTGCGAGAAAACCGAAGAAGCCAGAGAGCGTCGCCATCAAACGCTCTTTCAAAAGAGACTCGCGGATTTGCGTGCTCAGCAGATGAAATTCAACGCTGATGTCTGGACTCGTTTCGCCGATCACCTGTTTCACCCCACCAAGTAAAACTGAAGCGGGCAAGTTCGAGTGAATCAGGAACTGCGGATACAGATCCGGCCGGTCGTCTTGCGCCGCGGCGACAAAGACAATCGGAATCGGCTCTTCACGCAGGTCGCGGTACTTGGTGTTTTTAACGAAGCCGACGATCTCGTAAACGGGCGTGGCCTTCCCCACATAGCCTTCCTCGCGAAACCGGGCGCCGATCGGATTGGCGCCATTCAAAATCTTGCTGACGAACGTTTCATTCACGATGGCGACTTTGGGCGCAATAGCCGTGTCGTGATCGTCAAAATCTCTCCCCGCCAAAAATGGTGTTCGCATTGTTTTGAAAAAGCCCGGCGAGACGCGGTTGAAATTGGGGGTGCCCTTCAGCTTTTCTGGCCCTTCTATCAACACGTTTTCGTTCCAACCGTTTCCGCTGATGGGCACGATGCCCACGTCGGCGCCTGAATCGACGCCCGGAATAGCGCGAATGCGATTCAGGAGTTCGCGCTTGAACTCTTGCCGCCGGTCCACGGCAAGATTCAGCCGCGTCAAATCCAGCGCTGTCACCAACACGCCTTGCTGCTGAAATCCCGGATCAAGCGTCAGCAAGTTGCGCAGCGTGCGCACAAAGAGCAACGCGCCCACCAACAGCACCAGCGACAAAGCTACCTGTGAGACGACTAAGGCGCGCCGCAGCCCGAAGCGTTCCCGTCCCGCGGTCATGCCGCGCCCCGTGGATTTCAGCACCACCACCGGAGCCACCCGCGTGGCGCGCAACGCTGGCGCGAGCCCAAAAATCGCGCACGTCAAAATCGCCAGCGCCGTGGTGAATCCAAGTACGCGCCAGTCCGGATGCAAGTCCACAAATGTGCGAGCATTTTGTGTGCTCAGGAATGCAACCATTCCGCGGCTCAATGCCTGGGACAGCAGCGTGCCCAGCGCCCCACCGGCAACCGCCAACAGCAAACTCTCCGCCAGCAATTGCCGAATCAAGCGGCCCCGCGAAGCTCCCAGCGAGAGCCGCACACCGATCTCTCGCTCGCGTGCGCTGGCGCGCGCCAGCATCAGGTTCGCCAGGTTTGCGCAGGCAATCAGCAACACCAGCCCCGCAATCGCTAGCAGCGTCCACAGCGGATTTTCATATTCCCGCCGCAAATTCGAGAATCCGTTTTCCGCGGAAAACGCGGCGAAGCGGTACTCCATGTATTTCTTCGCATCATCGGATTTGTAAACCGGCGGAAGGGTGGCTTCGAGAATCGCCGGGGAAATGGATTTGAGCTGCGCCGTCGCGCGCGCCAGCGTCCATCCTGGTTTCAGCCGGCCCATCGCGGAAAGCCACCAGCCGTGCCGCATGTCGTACATGCTTTCTTCGCCGCGTATTACAGGCTCTGAGCAAATCGGCACCGCCACGTCATACGACCGACCCACTTCCACGCCATAAAAGCTCGGCGAGGTGATGCCGATAATTTCAAACGGGTGCCCCTCGATCGTAATTTGTCGGCCGAGCGCAGAAGCATCACCGCCAAATTCGCGCTGCCAAAATCCGTAGCTGATCACAGCGCCGGGAGCGCCGCAGCCGCGATGGTCATCCGCGGCGGTAAACACGCGTCCGACGATTGGTTGTTCACCGAGGACGCGGAAGTAATCCCCGCTGACCCAATTCCCGCGAACATAATGCGCTTCGCCGCCGGTCGCCAAATTGAACTCGGTCGCGGCCCACCCAAAAATTCCGGAGAAGCCTTCCTGGTGGTCGCGAATCTGGTCCCACATCGGATTGGTGAGCGAGGAATACGGCCCCTCCATGCGCCCCGAAGCCCAATGGCGTTCGTCGACGCGAACGACGGCAAGTTCCTGCGGATTCTTTACCGGCAGAGTTCGTAGGCGAACTGCGTCCAGCAACTGGAAGATCGCGGTGTTCGCGCCGATGCCCAGCGCCAGCGACAACATCGCGATGGCCGCAAAGCCGGGATTCAGACGCAGCAGCCGCGCGCCAAACTTCAGATCCTGCCACAGGATTCCCATCGCCACACCTCCACTCGCCTGCCGTCACTGAAATAGACGATGCCTAAGATGTTTGGTCACATCGTCGTTTTCGTAAATTCCCACGCGCCACGAGCGCAAGCAGGTCCGGACCCTCGGCCCGGGCCAGCATTGGTCTTAAGTTGCACACTATAATCACCCGTGTATACTTTGCCGCAAATCACTCCAGGGCATTGCCGGGGCGTAACCTCCGCCCCCAGGAGCAATCCATGGGCGACACCTTCCGCGGCAGTAGAATTCTCTTCACCTTTACTCTATTCTTCACAGGATGTGGCCCCGCTGGCGGCGGCTGCTCTTCGGCGCCTCCCGCCTCGACCCCTGTTCTGGAAGACGTCTTCAAACCCGGCACAACACTGACTAACCTCGGGATCGATTCCAATGGCGAATTCGAGGCGCTCCCGAGTCCCTCGGTCATCGTTTGGTTCCGAGCTCCGTACCCGACTGGCGTCGAAGTGACCGTCAACGGGGTCATTCTCGAGCAGACCTCAGATATCGCACGCCAGCAAACGCTTGAATCGCAGGGCCTCGGCTTCTGGCTCCACAGAAGCGGCTCTCCGAACCTAAATGTTGCCGGCACTCCACGGTGGGACATTGCCGTTGCCGCCCCACCCGCTCTCAGGACCAGCGAGCGATTCACCATCGGCCTCACGGACACCTCCAGTAATTCCACAACCCCACGCAGCGGAACATTGACAGTGAAAGTGGCCATCGGCATTCCCGATTGGGTTTCAGTGCCGTTTAATCCGGAAAACGACAGCCAGGTCGTTTTGCTCGATGGCCAGCGCATTTCCGGCTGTGTGGATGACGAATTGTGGCGGGGTAACCACATCATTGATGTCGGTGACATGCGCGCTAGCGGTGGCTGCAACGAAGAGATCGTAGTCTTCACCAAAGGCAATGCTGTCCAGCTCTTCGCGAAGCTGACATCAGGCATCTGGACCGATTCCTTGCGTGACTTCGCTCTGGTGAATCTAAATTCTGGTCTCTTGCAAGTTCCCGTCGACGTTTGGCTGCTCGGTGCCGGACTGCAAACGCGCGCCACCGCTGATTTCGCGAACGCCGACATGATTTATGACACCTCCCGCTGCGGTGTCGCTTTCAATCCCACCTTCAAGGATGTCTCCGGCACTCCCGCTGCCGCTGCTCTTTTCGGAACCAACATAAACACTATGCAAAACGCGGCGTGGAGGGCTGCTCTCGCCGGAAGCGCGTTTTTCACCACTGGCAGAATCAACGTCTACTATGTAGGCAGTCCTTTCAGCGGTCAGAGCGCCAGCGGATTCAATGCCAGTCCCTACAACAGCAACATCATCGGCGTCGACACCACTGCTCAACCTGAGACGCTTGCCCACGAGCTTGGCCATTCCTTTACTCTCCTGCACACCACTGGGTTGCCAGGCTTTTTGCCAACCAACCTCATGATGACCGGCGTAACCGGACGCAACGCACTTACAGAGGGCCAATGCTTTCGTGTCAACGTAAACAAGACTTCGAGCTTGAATACTAATCTTGTCCGTGGCGGATTCATTCGCGATTGCCCGGACGGCACCACCAACTCCACGTGCCCGCCGTTAAGCTTTGACGTTCCGTGAGCATTGTGTTTTGCCGCACCGGAGGTAGCCGATGTTCTTAGAGAGCCTGAGCACCATTTTCCTTTCGTCCCTGCTGGTGGGCGCGCCCGCACAGGCCGGGGCACCAAGGGCGCCCGCGGAAAACTCAAAACTCTCCCAAATGCACCGTTCCATCGATGCCTGGATCGAATGCGACGATTGCAACGAAAGCCAGCAAAACGCCGTCTTTAAAGCGGGTCAAGCCGCCGTTCCGGTTCTCGTTCAATACTTGCGCGAAGGACCTTCACCCGAGAAGCGTGAACTGGTGCGGCGTCAGCTCGTCAGCGCATACCACGACCTCAAGGAATATGAAAAGCGCCACCCGCAAGCCACAGTACCTCTAAGCGAAGAAGAGTACGTTCGCACCTACCTGGACAACTATTCGGCGCGATACCAGATTCGCGCCGCCGCAGCGCTTGCCGCCATCGGCGGAACAGAAGCCCGAAGCGCTGTCGAAGCCGTCCTGCGGAATCCGCTGCGCGACGATGTCAAAGCGGCCTTAGCCAGCGCTTTGCAGCGTATGCGCAGCCGCTAAAGATCCTGGGCTCACGCGGTCAGTTTGAGTAGGCCCGCGAAAGGCGTTCATACTCTTGGCCGGAATGCTCGGGCAGGAGCACCCAAATGGTGTAAATACCGAGCGCGGTGCCAAATGGGGGGCGCAGCAGCGCCAAGAATCCGATGACTAGGCCGAGCATGCGTGCCCAGGGCTCCCGGTGAAATAGTCCCCAAGCCAAAACCAGATGCGCGACGCCAAATAGCGCCAGCAACCCACCGATCATATAAAGTCCGAAGGGCAGAAAATCGAATGGCCAGTTTGTGAAAGGCCGCCCGACTCCCCAGCCTGTCAAAAGAGGCAGTATTCGGCCGGCGATGAAAATCGATCCGACTTCCACGAAGCGCAGAATTCCGTTGGCCAGCCAAAGGCTTGCCAGAAGCTGAATGTGGCGCTGAACCCGTCCGTCGGAGACTGCCTGGGCCGCGGGAACCGGAACCGCGTTGGGCGCGGCGCCGACCGCCTTCCCGCAGGAGCTGCAGAATTGCGCACCGGCGGTGATGGGCGTCCCGCATTTATCGCAAAACATGGATTGATCCTCCTTGTACCTCAAGATACGCCGAGCGCACCGGGAAGGTTCCGGCGCCAACCCGGCGTGTTGGCCGCGCTGCTAGTGCATGCTCTCCATAAGTTCCTTGGGGGCCGGAGCATAGCGACGCAGCAGCGTGATCGAGAACACCAAGACCAGAATGAGGATCACGAGCAGCGCGAGCTCAATCATGGAGGCATGAAAAATGCTTGCGCCGTCGGTGGACCATTTTCCTTCTCTGGTGAGGCTGGTCATTTGCAAGCTGATGATAAGAACGCGCCGAATCGAAGCAATCAAGCCGACGACAAGGAAAGGCTCGGTGGCGAGCAGAATGTGCGAGCGAATGGAGATGCGGACGGTGTGCAAAATCTCTACGAGCATGAGAACGATCAACAGTTGATCCAGCACGCGGAGCGTTTCCGTGGCGATGGTCCAGTTGACGAGACCGGTCCAAAGCATGCGGGCCGCGCTGGCGATGGCCGCGGCGGCGGTGATGGAAAGGAGCACGGCAACGATGTGGTAGAGGGCCACTTCCGCTTTGCGGAGATAGTCGAGCGAGTGGTCCGTGGTCCCTTCGCGGTTCGTGGGCTCGTCGGGCATTGGGCGGATGGTACCAAACACAATCGGGGCGTTCAATTGACGTAATGGATGCACCGGTCTGCGCGACGCTGCAACACGAACCGTGGCTTTTAGTCTGCACTTCGCTTGTAGTACCCTCTCCGCCATCTAAGCCGCGCAAACGGAGACCCGCCGTGAAATCTCGCCTCTTGCTGTTTCTCTTCTTATTGTTCCCGGCCACGTGCGCCGCCGCCGAAGATTTCTTTGACATCAACCCCATCGCCGATGGCGTCTACGCCGCCATCGCCAAGCCCGCCTACAAGGTGAATTGCAACGCCGCCATCATCATCCTCGGCGACAGCGTGCTCGTCGTCGACACGCACTCCAAGCCTTCCGCCGCCCGCGCGCTCATCGAACAAATCAAAAAACTCACTCCCAAGCCCGTGAAATTCGTCGTCAACACGCACTTTCACTGGGACCACTATCAGGGCAACGAAGCCTATCCCAGTTCCTGGCCCGCCGGCGTCGAGATCATCTCCTCCGAAGCCACGCGCCAAAACATTCAGCGCATCGGCATACCGCGCATCAAAAACGAAATCGTCACCATGCCCCAGGAAATCGCCAATTTGAAAAAGGATTTGGAAAAAGCTACCACCGCGGAACAGAAAGCCGCCATCCAGGAGAACCTTCGCCAGGCCGAAGCCTACTTCGCCGAACTGAAGCTCATGCAAGTCACTCTGCCCACCATGACCTTTGACCGCAGCCTCATCCTCCGCCGCGGCTCCAGAACGGTCGAAATTCTATGGCTCGGCCGCGCCCACACCGACGGCGACGTCTTCGTCTTCCTCCCCAACGAAAAAGTCATCGTCACTGGCGACGCCCTCCACGGCTGGACTCCCTTCATGGGCGACTCCTATCCCTACGACTGGATCCAAACCCTCGACGCCGCCGAAAAACTCGATTTCGACTCCGTACTCGGCGGCCACGGCGACGTAATGCACGGCAAGCAAAAATTCGAGTTATGGAAACAATATTTTCAAGATCTGATGGACCGCACCGCCGCCGTCTACGCCGAAGGCGCCTCCCTCGACGAAGTCAAGAAAACCGTCTCCGACTTCCTCACAAAAAAATACGCCGACAAATTCGACCCCAACTTCCCCAAATCCGTAACCGCCAACGTAACCAAGGCCTACCAAGTAATCGCCTTCCCCCGCTGACCGCCTCAGGTGTAAGCCCCGGACTTCAGTCCGGGGAGGCGGGCCTTCCAGGCCCGCCGAAAAAGCACGCTCACCCTAATTCACTCCAATGTAGAGGCTGGGCTTCAGCCCAGCTAGCGAGCAAAGCGAGCGCTCCGAAGATTGTCCCGTTTTTTCGCCGCACGGTTTTTGTGCGCCGGGTCGCGAAGAGAGGAATCTCTCTGACCGAGAAGCGCCTTCCGGCAAGGCCCTTGACTGAATACGCTGCTGTAGGCCCCTCGCCTAATAAACTTCCAAATCATGCCCAATCACAACCTTCCCGTGGTACGTCTTCTCCACCTCCGCCTTCAACTGCTCGTCCGGCGTCCGGCCGGAAATGTGATACATGATCAACAGCCCTGGCTTCGCCCGGTTGGCAATCTCCGCCAGTTGCTCCGTCGAAGTGTGATACTTCGCGCTATACGCAGGCCAGTCCGGCATGATTGGCACTTTCGCGGTCGGCGAGTACGCTTCGTGAATCAGCACATCGCACGGCTGGCAGTGCGCAATCAACTCCTCGCTCGGACTCGTATCCCCGGAAATCACAATGCTGCGCCCCGGCGTGTCAAAGCGATAACCAAACGCTTGCGGCCATTGTCCATGCGGGACCCGGAACGCAGTTACCATGACCTTGTCGTCTTTGTACGCCACTCCAGGCTTCACGTCGTGCGCATGGACCACTAGCGCCGCCCTCTGCTCCAGTCCTGTCATGCGAATCTCGATGTCACGCTTCCACGCTTCGAGCACGTGCTGGGTCATCTCCTCGATTCCTTCCGGCCCGTACACATTCAATTCGCTCCGGCCTTGGATCCACGGCGTAAGAATCAAGTCGGGATATCCCGCCGTGTGGTCGGAATGCAAATGCGTCACAAACGCGACGGTGATCTTCGCAGGCTCCAGCGCCGCCGTGCCTTGCGCCGCCGCAGCCGCCGCCCGCCGCACCACTCCCGGACCGAAGTCCACCAAGTAAGCTCGATCCCCCACCACAATCGCTGTCGCCGGACCAAAACGGTCCGTAGACGGCCGCGGCGTTCCCGTCCCCAGCAGCACCACCTTCGTTCCCGCCGCCTGTTCCGCCCCCACGCAACACAATGCCAGCGTATACAGCGCGATTACCAATCCCAACTGGTAGCAAGCTCGCTTCAAAGCCGCTCTCCCTGAGCAAAGATATTTCGCGACGCGCGACCAGTTCTACTCCTACGCTTGCCGTCGAGCAAGGTCGTTTCGCTGCCCTAGCCTCAACTTGCCCTTGCCTTGTGGCACTCACGAGGCGCGCAGTAGAATTGGGCCTTATGCGTGGAAGAGGAGATTGACCATGGCGACTGCTGAGACGAAACCGCAGGTTTCGGAGTTCGTGAATGAAACGTTCCTGGATTTTTCCAAGCCCGAAAACCGCAAACGGATGGAAGAGGCCCTGGCGAAAGTGGCCGCGGAGTTTGGGCGCGAGTACCCAATGTACATTGGCGGGCAGAAGGTGATTACCACGGAGAAGAAGATTTCGACGAATCCTTCGCATCCGTCGCAGGCCATTGGGGTGTTTCAGTCAGCGAGCGTGGAGCAGGCGAATCAGGCGGTGGCAGCGGCCGCGAAGGCGTTTGAAACGTGGAAGCGGGTGCCCGCGGAGCAGCGGGTGCAGTGCTTGTTTCGCGCGGCGCAGATTTTGCGGGAGCGCAAATTTGAGATGAACGCGCTGATTGTTTACGAGGCGGGGAAGACTTGGCCGGAAGCGGACGCCGATACGGCGGAGACGATCGATTTTCTGGAATTTTACGGGCGGGAAATGCTGCGGCTGGCGGGTCCGCAGAAAGTTGTGCCAATGAAGGGCGAGAAGAATTATCTCGTCTATATTCCGCTGGGCGTGGGCGTAGTGATTCCGCCGTGGAATTTTCCGGCGGCGATCATGGCGGGAATGGCGATGGCGTCGCTGGTGACAGGGAATACGGTGGTGCTGAAGCCGGCGGGCGACACGATGACGGTAGCGGCGAAATTTGTGGAGATTGCGTATGAGGCCGGGATTCCGAAAGAGGCGCTGAACTTTGTGACCGGCGCAGGCAGCACCGTGGGCGATACGCTGGTGCAGCATCCGAAGACGCGCTACATCGCGTTTACGGGATCGAAGGAAGTGGGGCTGCGCATCAGCGAGCTGGCGGGGAAGACCGTGCCGGGGCAGATGTGGATCAAGCGCACAGTGCTGGAGATGGGCGGCAAGGATTCCATCATTGTCGATGAAGAGGCGGACGTCGAGGCCGCGGTGGAAGGCGTGGTGCAGTCGGCGTTCGGGTATCAGGGGCAGAAATGCTCGGCGTGCTCGCGCGCGATTGTTTCGCAGAAGATTTACGACAACTTTGTGCAGAAGCTGGTCGAGCGCACCAAGAAAATTAACGTGGGCCCGAGCGAGGATCCGAACAATTACATGGGGCCAGTGGTCAGCAAGAGCGCGATGACCACGATTTTGGGTTACATCGACGTAGGCAAGAAGGAAGGGAAGCTGGTGCACGGCGGCGACCGCGCGCCGGGAGATGGTTATTTTGTGCAGCCGACGATTATTGCGGACGTGGACCCGAAAGCGCGCATTTCGCAGGAGGAAATTTTTGGTCCGGTGCTGGCGGTGATCAAGGCGCGGGATTTCGACCACGCGCTGGAGATTGCGAATAATACGGAGTTTGGGTTGACCGGCGGCGTGTATTCGCGGAACAAAGAAAAATTGGAGAAGGCGCAGGAAGTGTTTCACGTCGGAAATTTGTATTTGAATCGCAAGTGCACGGGCGCGATGGTTGGCGCGCATCCGTTTGGCGGATTCAATATGTCCGGCACGGACTCCAAGACAGGCGGGAAAGATTATTTGTTGCTGTTCCTGCAAGCGAAAACGGTCGCGGAGAAAGTGAGTTAGGCAGGGAAAGTTTTCTCAGGCGAGCGTAGCGTTTATGTTTTTGTAGCGGCCGGGCTTCAGCCCGGCTAGCGAGCGCGTCAGCGCGAGCGCTCTTAGATTTGGGGATCGGGGCTTCAATTCCGACACGCTCGGTCTTTACAATTTAGAGCGCTCTCTGTGTTCGCCGGCGTCTGTGATCCACTTCAGCAGACGAAATACTGGATAGCTTAGCAGCAGGATGAGGAGAGCCAGCATGGCGGGGCTTGGCGGCCACACCTTGCCTTTGGTGAGGGCGTCTTTGAGGTCTGGCACGATGGACGCGATCAAAAAGAGCGCGGAAGCAAACAGCGCGATTCCGGTTGTCCAGGGATAACCCCAGGCGCGATAGGGGCGCTCCATTTGCGGTTCTTTCTTGCGCAGGGCGAAGAGCGAGGAGTAGGAGAGCGTGTAATTGGCGACGAAGAAAAACGAGAGCATGGCGATGACAATTTCAAAGGAGCCAAGCACGAAGAGTACGCCGACGATCGTGCTGAGGAGGAGAGAAAGAGTGGGAGTGCCGCCATTGTTCACGCGCGTGAAGGTGCGGAAGAATAAGCCGTCGCAGCTCATGGCGTAAAGAGTGCGCGAGCAGAAAAGCTGATTGGCGTTGAGGCAACTGAGCAGGGAAATCACCATGATGGAACGGATGATGGTGTCGCCATAGGGGCCGAAGATTCTCTCCGCGGCCGTGCCGAGGACAAAAGTGTTGCCGGCGATTTGGGACATCGGAAGTACGTAAAGCACCGCTGCGTTGATGAGCAGATAAATTCCCATGATGGTAGCGACGCTGCCGAAAATGGCGCGCGGGATGTCGCGGCCGGGATTGCGCACTTCTTCGCCGAAGTAGATGATGCCGTCCCAGCCGTCGATGGTGTAAAAGACGGCTTGGAGTCCGAACAAGATGGCCAAGGCGAGCGGCCATCCGGATGGCAGCGGAGGCGTCGCGGCGATCGATGCGGAAGCTCCGGCTCGGGCATGCCCGCCCCAGAGGAAACAGGCGGCTACGAGAATCACAAAAGCTGAAGTCTTCATTGCCGCAGTGACAAGCTGAGTGCCGCCGCCCCACTTGATGCCGCGCCACTGCAAAATGAAAAATCCGAGGATGATGAGGACGGCGATGAGCTTGACGTGGCCGGCGAGCGCCGGAAGGAGCTCACCGCTATATTCGCCGATGACGATGGCTACAGCGGCGGCAGTGCCGCAGGTGGAGAGCCAGTCGCTCCAGCCGACAACGAAGCCGGCGTAATCGCCCAGAGCGCGTCGCGAAAAATTGTACTGCCCGCCGCTGCGCGGAATGGCGGCGCCGAGTTCGGCCATGGAAGAAGCGCCGGAGAGCGCGTAGAGTCCGCCGACGACCCAGACGCCGAAAAAAAGATAGATGTTGGGGAGCCACTGGGCGATGTCGCCGGGGGCGCGAACGATTCCGGCGGCGATGGTGTTGCCAACGGCGGCGGAAATGCCGAACCACATGCCGAGGACTTTGAGGAGGCGGCCGCGGCTGCGTTGCGCGGAGAGGGCGTCGAAAGTGTCGCTCGACGCGGAGGCGCTGGGCGTGGAAGATAGGTCCGATGGATTCGGCAATTGGGAGTCTCAGGGACTGTCGGAAACTTGGCCATGATAATGGGCGTGGTAGAAAATGCAAGCTGGAAGTGGCGAACGAGGCGACGGAGTGAACGCTGAGGAAAGTGTTGAGTTGAAGGCGAAGAATGTGGCGCGCGTTGTATCGGACGCGCAGGGCGGCGTCGATGTGTCGGTGGTGATTCCCTGTTTGAATGAGGCAAATTCGATTGGAATTTGCGTGGAGAAGGCCGTGGGAGCGTTTCGCGCGGCGGGCTTGCGCGGCGAAGTGCTGGTGGCGGACAACGGGTCGACGGATGGGTCGATTGAAATTGCGGAAAAGCTGGGCGCGCGCGTGATTCGCGTGGAGGCGCGCGGGTATGGCTCGGCGTTGCGTGCGGGGATTGCGTCGGCGCGGGGCGCGTTCATCGTGATGGGCGATGCGGACGACAGTTATGATTTCAGCGAGGTGCCGCGGTTTGTGGAGAAATGGCGCCAGGGAAATGACGTGGTGATGGGAAACCGGTTTCGCGGGGAGATCAAGCCGGGGGCGATGCCGTGGCACCACAAGTATGTGGGGAACCCGGCGCTGTCTTCCTTGCTAAATTTATTTTTCAACACGGGAATTGGCGATAGTCATTGCGGGATGCGCGGGTTCACGCGGGCGGTGTATAACCGGATGGATTTGCGCAGCACGGGGATGGAGTTTGCGTCGGAGTTTGTGATCAAGGCGGCGCAATTGGGCGCGAAGATCACGGAGATTCCGATTACGTTGTGGCCGGACAAGCGCGGGCGGCCGCCGCATTTGCGGAGTTTTCGAGACGGGTGGCGGCACTTGCGGTTCATGTTGTTGTACGCGCCGAACTGGCTGTTCTTGTTGCCGGGTGCGGCGCTTGTGCTGCTGGGATTGGTGCTGGTGTTTTGGCTGCTGCCGGGGCCGCGGGCGCTTACGCCACGGATTACGCTGGATCTGCACACTATGATTTTCGGAGTGATTTTCACGTTGCTAGGGGCGCAGATACTTTCGATCGGAGCGTTTGCGAAAGTATTCAGTTATGCGGAGCGGTTTGATCGGAGCGGGACGGTGTCGCTGAAGCGGGTGCTCAAACGGGTGACGTTGGAGTCGGGACTGCTGCTGGGCGGCGTCCTGTTTCTTGCGGGGTTCGCGGGTTGCGTTTGGGTGACCTGGCAGTGGGTGGCCAGCGGATTTGGGCCGCTGCAGCAAGTGCGGCAGGTTTTGTTCTGGGCGATGTGGCTGTTTCTGGGCGTGCAGATTATTTTTGCTTCGTTTTTCTTGAGTATGCTGGGGATTAGCCGCGGAACGTATATCGGCGATTACGACTTGAAATAATGTCTTACACCGGGCTGGATCAATTCATTGCGCGGCAGCGGTTTCGAGCGGCATTTCCGCACATACGCAAGGGAGCGCGCGTTTGCGATTTGGGGTGCGGACTGGATGCGGCGTTTCTGGATTATGCGGCGGAGCGGATTGCGCATGGCGTCGGCGTGGACGATCAAGTGCAAGATGGCGCAGGGGGACGATGGCAGCGCGTGCGCGCGGATATTCGCCGGCCGCTGCCGTTGGAGTCTGGTCAATTCGATAACGTGGTGATGCTGGCGGTGCTGGAGCATTTGGCGGAGCCGGAGCCGGTGCTGCGGGAAGCGTGCCGGATTTTGGCGCCTGGCGGGTCGCTGATTTTGACCTGGCCTTCGGCGATGGTGGATCCGATTCTGAAAGTGCTGCACGGGCTGAGGCTTGTAAGCGATGAGATGGAGAGCGACGAGCATCAGAAGCGAATCCCGGTGGGGACACTGCAGCAGATCCTGCATCGTATCGGGTTCAATGAATTCATTCACTACACGTTCGAGTTTGGGTTGAACAATTTGATGGTGGCGGCGCGCTAACCGGGTTGGCAGCTACTGGCCGGAATCGTTTTCAGGAGCACCAGGAGGGGTGTAGGGTTCCAGGTAGGTGTTGTCGCTGTCCGGCGTGACTAGCCAGATTTTGCGGTCTTTGAAGTAGGCGAGGAGCTTGGCGTTTTGCTCGAGGTTGAGGTCGCGTGCCCACAGGACTTTGGCATTGTCGATTTCGGCGCCGTTGTAGACCCACTCGTCGTGGATGTTGTGATCGTCTTTGTCGTAGCGGACCATGATCAGGTGTTTGCCGGGACTGTGCTGGAGTTCTTCGGCGATGGCAGCGCGGCTGGGATCGCCTTGACAGGGCCACAGGAGCGGGTCGCAGGTCCCGCGAAAGGTGTTGATCCCGGTATCGAGCACGAGCATAAGGACGATGGCGCGCGACAATGCAACGCCGACGGGGCGATGGCCGATACGCATGGTTCGCAGGTGGCGAATGGCTTGCGCGGTAAGCGCAAGGATGACGCAGGTAACCGGCGCGGCATAGTGTGCATTGGACCAGATGACGGCAAAGACGCCGACGGTAACAAGCAAGAACGTAACAATGAGCAGGCGCGTCTTGCGATCGCGGAAGAGAAAAGGGATTGCGGGTAGAGCGAGCAGCTCTCCCACCCAAAAATAGGTGATGGCGCAGCGCCCTAATTTTTCCGTGCTTACACGCACAACGTCGGCCCAGGTGTTGTCGTAGTTTTCGCGTTCCCACCCGTTGTAGAAATCCTCGAACTGTTGATTGCGGTAGTGTATCTCGGGCTCTTTGTGATCCCAGAGGAAAAGGCCAGTGGTGTGATAGGCGCGCGTGTTCAAGACGTGCGGCATGAGGAGCGCGTTTCCGCTAAGACGCCAGTTGTAGTAGCCCATGAAAGCAGCGGTGAGAACAAGTACAAGCGTCAATGGCGCAAGAACGTCTTGCAAACGGACGCGCAATGGCTGTCGCGATTTGGTTTTTCCAATGAGCCACCAGAAAAAGCACGCTGCGGCAGGAATGCAGAAGAGAAAACCTTCGTAGGGTCGGCTGTTGGCGAGAATGGCGACGCCGAGGCCGAGAAGAATGGCATCCCGAATTTTCGGGCGCTTCGCGATTCTGGGTAGCGCTCCCAAAACTAACGCGCCGCCGATTGCCGCGGTGGCGCCTCCCCAATAGCTGTTCATCCAGTAGCTGGCAATGCCGAACTTCAGCGCAGCGAGCACACCGCCAAGGAAGGCCCACCTTGCAGGCAGCCAGCCTTGCAGCATCCAGAGAATTGCGGCGCACATGGCGGCATCGCTGAGTAGTACGCCGATCCACGGATGGCCAAGGATCTGACCTAGGGCCAAAGCGAAGCCCTGTGCGGGCGGATACATGGAGGCGTACTTGGGAAACCAGTTGACGTGGAAGGTTTCGAAGCTGATCCACATGGGGTGGGGCGGATTGGCAAGGCGGCCGTGCGCGAACGTGTCGGCCATCAGGAGGTAGCTGAATTCGTCGTGAATGCCGGGAACAGGTACGGGTAGCAGTGGCAGAGCGAGCAGGCGGAGAACAACAACGGCGAAGAATAAGACGATGAGGGTGAGGCGCTTGCGTTCGGCGAAACGGGAAACGGCTTGCTCGAGGCGATGGAAAAAGGTCTGAGCGGCTTGAGGAAAGAGGAGAGCGCCGCCGCCGAGGACGACGGTGAGAGACGCGGAGATGATGACGACGGTTAGAGTGCGGAGGGTTGATGGGTCGGCGAGAGGGTTCATGCGTGAGAAATTGTACGCTACAGGAGGACGAGCCACACCGAGAAGGAAAATCCGCCAAATGTGGGAATGTAGGTCTAAGGTTCGACTTCGATTTCAGTTGCGGCGCGTTCGGAATCTTTCGCTTTGCCGCCACCTTCGAGGAAGTCGGCTACTTCGAGGCGGAAGTTGCCGGCGTTTGTGGAATAAGCGAGGGCGGTGTCGAAATCGATGGTTCCGGCGCGAAGCAATTTTTCGAGCTCGCCGTCAAAGTGCTGCATGCCGTCGGTGTCGCCGTCGCGCATGGCGTCGAGCAGCGTCTTGCCTTCGCCTTCGCCTTTTTCGACGTAGTCGCGCGTGCGCAGGGTGGACTTCAGGATTTCGATGGCAGCGATGCGGCCTTTGCCGTCTTTCTTGGGAAGCAGGCGCTGAGAAATGATGAAGCGGAACGCTTTGCCGAAGCGGGTGCGTACGGCGTGCTGGTCAGTGGTGGGAAAAACGCCGATGATGCGCTCGACAGTTTTCGAGGCGTCGATGGTGTGCAGGGTGGAAAGAACGAGGTGGCCGGTTTCCGCGGCTTCGAGAGCGATTTCAATGGTTTCGCGGTCGCGCATTTCGCCGACGAGGATGACTTTGGGAGCTTGGCGAAGAGCGGCGCGAAGAGCGAGGGCGAATGTGGGTGTGTCGCTGTGCAGCTCGCGCTGGTGAATGGTGGCCTTTTTGTGGCGGTGCAGAAACTCGATGGGATCCTCGATGGTGAGGATATGATAAGCCTTTTCGGTGTTCATTTTGTCGATGATGGCGGCAAGCGTGGAGGACTTGCCGGAGCCGGTGGGTCCGGTGACGAGAACGATGCCGTTCTTCAGGTGCACGATTTCTTCGAGGCTCGAGGGGAGCTTGAGGTCATCGAAGCCGGGAATCTTGTCGGGGATTACGCGCATGACGATGGCGCAACTGCCGCGCTGGCGGAAGATGTTGACGCGAAAACGGCCGACGCCGGTGAGGCCGTAGGAAAGGTCGGCGGAGCCGTCTTGATCGAGCTTGCGGAGGGGATGCTCGTTGTCGCCCATGATGTCGTAGGCGATGGATTTGGTGTCGGCGGCGGAGAGGCGTTCGAGGCCTTTGTATTTCAGCTCGACGAGTTGGCCGCTGACTTCGATTTGCGGGGCGCGGCCGGGAGAGAAGATAAGGTCGCTGACGTGCGTGTTGGACTTGAGCATCGCAGTGATGAGTTGCGCGGTGTGGATGACGCGCTGAGCTGGTTGGGCCGGCGGCGGTGCGGTAGGTGTTTCCATGGGCCGTGAAGTCCTTGTACAGAAGCGACGTCTTGGGTTGCTGTGAAGATAGGTCGACGCGCTGACCTGTAACAGCTTAAGTATGCGGGACTTTTGGGACGCCGCGGTGAGCGGCGATGAGCTTGGTTGCGAGAAGATTACGTACTTGGACGGTGTCAGCGCAGAGGCTGGCAGCGCCCGAAACATTGAAATTGTGGCCATGTTCAATGTTTCGCGGCGGAGTCGATGAAGGCGGATATGTTAGATTTCAGTTTGGCCAGATCCTCATCGCGGAGATACATCATGTGGCCGGCATCGTAATACTGCTCTCGAATGTTTTTCTGTAGCTGCTCGGGCAGGCCGAGATGTTCCATGGTGTATTCGGTGGCAAAGAACGGCGTGGCCATGTCGTACAAGCCGTTTTCGACCTCGACCTGGAGGTGCGGATTGGCGAGCAAGGCCTGCACCAAGTCACCTTCGACATTGGGGGAGCCGGGGAAAAAGCCGCGGCCGGCCTGGTGCTTCCAGTCCCAGTTGGAGCCGACGCCTTCGCTGATGGCGTGGTAAGTCTTGTCCTGGCCGAATTTCAGCTCATCGCGAACGTAGCTGTTGAAAGCGGCGGTAAAGGCGCCGGTGACCGCCGAGCTTTGCGGGTCGGATTCGGCAAATTCACTCAGAAGATCATACGTCAGGCCGGAATAGCGGGAATCCAAGCGCCCCGTCGTGAGACCGCGATGGCGCTGCAGTTCCTCCATGAATTGACCGAGGGTCACGCGCAGGTTGGCTTTGATCAGGTAATCCTCCGTCAATCCGGTGTACCGGGACAGCTTTTTGGCCATGTCCGCCTTTTCGGCCGCGGTCAGTTTCGAGCCTTTCATTAGGGCGGAAGCGTATTCGGATTGCGCGAACTTGCGCGCGTCCTCGAGAAAGGCGTTCAGGTTCTCAGGCCGATCTTTCAGGACCTTGTGATACCAGGCGGTCGCGGCGTAGCTGGGGAGATAGAAGATATAGGGCATGTCCGAACCCGGATAGAAGGAAATGGTGCCGAGGTCGAGGACGGAGGAGATCAGGACGATACCGTTGAAGTCCATGCCATCGTGCGCTTGGAGGTAGTTGCCGAGAGCGGCGGAGCGGAAGGTGCCGTAGCTTTCGCCGATCAGGAATTTGGGGGAGTTCCAGCGGCCGTTGCGGCTGACGTACAGGGTGATGAACTGCGCGAGGGATTTTACGTCCTGGTCGACGCCCCCAAAATCCTTGTCCTGCGCTTTGCCAACAGCGTGGCTGAAGCCAGTTCCAACGGGGTCGAGGAAGACCATGTCGGTCTTGTCCAGGAGCGTGCCGGCATTGTCCGCAAGCCTGTAAGGCGGAGGCGGAGTTGCCTCGGCATTGGCGGTCAGCACGCGGCGTGGTCCGAAGGCGCCCATGTGCAGCCAAACGGAGGCGGAGCCGGGACCGCCGTTGTAGATGAAGGAGATGGGACGCTGCGAGACGTCTTTGTTATCCGTGCGGATATAGGAAGTGGAATAGATCAGAGCTTGCGGCTCGTCTTTTTCGTTCTTGAGGAGAATGGTGCCGGCGATGGCTTTGTAGGGGATGGTCTGGCCGGCGATTTTGATGGAGTGCTCGGTGACGGAGGACTCTTCTTTCGGCGGTGGCGGTGTGGGCTCGGCCGGCTTTTCTTTCTCGACGGTTTTGGTATCGCGCTCCTGAGTATGTTCCTGGGCGGACGTGGCAAAGGGCGCGAGGCTTAGCAGCAGCGTTGCGGCAAAAGCAGCAGCAAGATTCACATTCGGCTTCATCGGCACTCCGTAGATCGAATTGCAATACCCTTCGCAATAAGCGCTCAGGGTGAACCCCTCGCAACACCCCTCGGGGTAAACGAGCAGGAGAGTGTACAGCAATTGGAGGTTCGAGGTTGGAGGTTGGAAGAGACCCCCTCCCCCCGGTTTTTGCATAAGTGTTGATTCTGCAGGTGGTTAAAGTTCTTTGTTTTGATGCACTTTTACAAGTGTTGATTCTAAAGGGGGTTAGCAGAACCCAATACTGTAGCGCAGATTCGACAGTTGAGAGCGGGGAATGTGAGGCAACGCCGCAGGCACGGCGGGGCTGTAGCGCGAGGTTCACGGCCCAACGAGATTTGCAAATCTTCGACAATTTTGGAAAGAGCGAATACACACGGGGTTGCGGGGGAAAGGAGGGACGAAACGGGGACACTGTCAGCGAAACCTTGGGTTAGAGAATACCGCATCCGTTACTATTTGTCAAGTGAGAAATTAAGGGCTGTGGATTGAATGGGTTGCGGACGGATTCTGACAAGAAAAGAAAGGCCCAGACGTAAAATCAACGTCTTGGGCACCTGGCGATTTGGCTTTCCTCTCAGCGTCGAAATCGTCGGCGAATCGCTAACAGCAGAAGTGCAGCCTGCGCAGGTATCGCAAGCATTTCAAACATTTCTAAACGGCGGGCGCCTGAGGTAGCCGGTTCGATTGTTCTATTCCTTTGAAAAACTGCGACCTCCATCACCTCCATGAAATTGTCCGGCTGTACCGGGCATCCCGGAACACAAACGATGGGAATGCCCGCGCCCGATTCCCAATCCCAGCCCAGATAGTCGGCCAAACCCATTGCTCCCGTGGGGTTGCCCTGCATTGCATGGATTCCGCCGTACGTGGCGCATGTTCCCGCCGCAACCACCGCCCACGCCTTTGGCGCCAACTGGTCGATCCAGTCGCATGTCGTGATCGGCTGCCCGGTCTTCGCATCTGTGCCGAAAGTCGCCCAATATCCTTCTTCCTTGTTTTTTTCGTTTGGAATCGAGCCTTCGACCACAAGAATAAAAGGGGAAAGTCGTCCCTCTGCGGCTTCCCGAAAATACCTTACGAACTCATCGCCGTTTTCATAGGAAAGAAAGGGATTGTGGAAATTTACTTTTGGTATCCACGGAAGAGCGCCGAGAACTAAGTCTTCGAGACTCGGCTGGGTAGCTGCTGTCATAGCGATAGTGTCCCCATCGCAGCCCAGTCCTGCAGTTATCCAAAGGATATTGATTTCAGCAATCGGGTTTGAACTATTGCTAATTCGGTTCGATGGCATATTTAGTGAATTTCCACGCCGGTTCCCGGAGGGCGGCCTCGCCAGCGTGTCGCCCAGTGGGAAACACGACTGCTAACTAGGAAGCAGCCTGTAGATGTTTCCCTTAGGCCGCAATACAGGATTTGCTGTAGGCCCACCGTATGACTGGCGGCTCAGTGGCCATGTAACGCGCAAATCGGACAAGTGATCTTCACTTGATTTCGTAACAAATGTCGGCTCTCGACCCGGGCAGGCTGTGGTTGCTCAACGACCAAACCGTCGCCAATTAGAGCTTGCACGGTTCAGGGACTACATTGCCATCCAACAGCATTGCAAGCCAAACTCCTCCGGAGTAGGCTTTCTCCAGCCTTGCCATCCCCAGCTTCCTCAGCCGCAGTTCCGCAAGGCAGAGCCGATCTCCAATGATATCGGATGAGACCGTCCGGAGTAGGAGGAATCCCAATGTCCATGGAGAACAAGACCATCGTTCGCCGCCTCTATGAGGAAGTTTGGAATAAACGCAAGCTTGAAGTTGTGGATGAGCTGCTCTCCGCGAGCCATGCACTCAACGACTCCGTCGTGTCCGGTTCGCAGGTTGGCCCGGAGTTGTACAAACGGCGAGTCGTGGAAATGACGACCGGCTTTCCTGACCTGTGTTTCACCATTGAAGACACGATCGCCGAAGGGGAAAAGTTTGTTGCTTGCTGGACCATTTCGGGCACACATCAAAGTGAATACATGAAAATTCCCGCCACGGGCAGGAAAATATCCGTGGAGGGGATCACGATTCACCACATCAGAAACGGAAAGATTCTTGATTCGTACGCTAGATGGGACGCTCTGGGCCTGATGCGACAACTCGGGGTTATCCCTAAGCAGGGCAGGACGAAAGAAGCGGTGTCTAGGGGCTGAAAGCAGCTGAACACCTAGGCGTCGGCGGTAATAGTCAGTGGGCCGAATTCCCGCCGAATCTTAGTCGATATTCGGAGGCTGCTACAGAAGGATGGAAACTCGACCGACACTGGATTTTTCCATCGCCAAGAGTTGTGGAGTGGTCTGGGAGCGCGAGTCTTTGGCGGCCCGGCAATCTCCCCCGATGGACGGTATATCGCATTCTCGATCCGGCAACACACGCAGACGCTCTTGTACGTGATGCAGGCCGACGGTACGAACGCGCACCGGCTATAGAAGAACGTGCAGCTTCACAAACCCCTTGGTCATCGTGCGGTTCTTTGAATAGGTAAATCCTCCGGGCCCGGTGAGGGTAATTGCAAAGGTGCCGATACCTCCGGTCGCGGATAAGTCGCACGCCGCAAAAGTGAATTGATACCCGCCGAGCTTGCCGTTGACCTTTGCGTCGCCGATAAAATTCACACAGGTTCCGCTGTAAGTGATCGACCGGACTCCATTGGAACTCAGGACGTCCATACCCCGCGATGAGTCGTGGTAATGAAAGGTGCCGTTCTCTTTATGATTCTGGTCGTCTCGGCGGTCAACGGAATCGACATGATCGCCTTCATTGTCATCTCCCTCAGCCTCGTCCTCCTCCTCTCCCTCCGTCGCTTGTCCAGCACACGTACCTTCCGTGTTGAGTCCGGCAGGAGGGTGCAGTCGGTAGGTGAAGTAGGGTTGGCCGGTGCGGTACGACTTCGGGTCGTTGTCCGCACAATGGCCGGGAGACTGACTCGTGCAGGTTGGGCTGGCGATGTGGTCGTCGGCGAAGGAGATGTTGGCGCGGTGTTGCCGGTCGAGCGCTACCTGGAAGAAGTCGGCCAGGTTGCGGTTGGCTCCGCCACCCAAACCGCCCGTCGAAATGGTCCCAGCGTGGACGACGTGGTCGCTAGCGGTGTATTGCGTGAACGCCGGCGACGGGTCATGACCGTTCACCGTCTCTGCCATGTAAACGTTCCACTGTGCCCAGCAACTGGTTGTGCCATCCATGCAGGCCTTCTCCATGACAGTTTTGTCATTTGAGTTGCCGGCAAGGCTAGCGCCGAACCATGTAACCACTGCATGGCCGTTGGCGTCGGCTGCCACCCAAGGGAATACGTTTGACTTGCCCACCGTCGTACCCGAGTTGACCGCCATCGGAGCCGTCCAGGTCTTGCCGTGATCGGAAGACGAGGAGAAATTGATGTGAGTCTGGTCCGACCAAACCGCGTAAACAAAACCGAAATTATCGGTGGCGAGGGCGGGGAAAAGATTCACGGCACCCTGATTGTTTGCGCCTGCCAGGCCCGTGAAGATCTTGTAGTCAGTGAACATGAAGACTGGCGAGCCCAGCTTCGCATCGATGGAAACGCCCACGTACATGCTGCGCAGGGCCGCCCCCGTCAGGTTTTCTGTGGCGTTATCAGGGGCCGCAAAGACTTGGTAGAGGTTTCCGCGGCTGGGGCAACGGCTGTGGTCGATGCGGATCTGCCCGGCGATGTTGGCGGCGCCCAGGGGAGTTATGGCGGTTGGGGCGGTCGCCGGATCGACGGCCTCGCCCACGCCGTTGGCATAGGTCAAGCCGCCGTCGTTCGACCGCTGCACGTCAATGTTGAAGGTGGCCGCGTCATGGTATTCAAGGTAAGCCGTCGAAACGTCGATAGCGTCGTTCCACTGGCGGTCGTCCCCGGGAATCAGGGCCGCAGCCACGTTGGGTGGGCTGAAGGTGTTGCCTCGATCTGTTGAATGCGTGGCCGTAACACCTGGAGCCAGCAAAAGGCTCGTCAGCGCCAGGTTTGGAGTGTTGGAGTTAAGGGGGTCCGGGGCATTGACGGCGATATCGGCATCGCCACCACCCGGTGCTACGCCAAGATTGGTCAGGCTGCCCACGTTTTTGGCGCAGCCATTGGTGAGGATTCCGCAGTTGTCGGGTTGGCCTTCATATCTGAACGGGAGCGCTCCATTGAAGCTCGGCGCACCATCCGCGGTTTGATACCAGCGCCAGAGGTCCACGCCGCCTGGTACGCCCCGGATAGAGACCACGTAGACGGTTCCCTGCGAATCGACGCGGTCGCTGGGCTCGACGCCCTGCACAATGAATGCGATCGGCCCCGTTGAACCGCCGACGGGAGCCAACCGGGGCAGGCATAGGTTCTGGTTCGGGCTGAAAACTCCGGTTCCTAGGCCAACGTACGGTGGAATCGCCGTCGTCGCGGGGCAATTGTGCTCGCCGTCCGGTGTCTGGGCGAAGACGGCGGGGATATCAACGGTGGGGACATGAAACAACAGAAACAACAAGGGACTTGCAAGGACCATCACTAGCAGCGCTTTCCTCATGGATTTTTTCTCCTTCTGTCGTTATGTTCCGCTTCCGCAACGCAGGGCGACCTCCCTCGGAACAACCGTTGATCCCCACGGCCCATAAGGGGCCCGGCCAGGTAACCGTCGAGTTGCTTTGCGAGACCGCTCCGCTGGAGGGATTGGCGGCATAAGCGAGAGCCGCCAGAAGCACCAGGGCAAAACAAAGAGGGTCGAGGCTAGGAGGAGCACATTAGGACGCAGCATTTTCATTTTCCATCTCTCCGCGAGTTTTTCTTGCGGAGACTGCGGGAACCGAGAATCAGCTGCGCGGCCGCCAGAACAAAGGTAGGCCGGACCTCGTATCACTTCTGCCAGATCATCGCCAGTTGCGGATGAGTTTCCTTTCAGCGCTACGTGGCGTGATGCTTCGCCACGGACTTCCAAGTGAGACGGATGTCTGTGCTCGCGCCTTGAGATCGAAGAATTCAGCCCCCAGGAACAGGATGCCGGACACTCTCCTTATCTGGCGCGTCTTGGTGTTTGGGTACCATTTGATCTGCCTTGCCGACTAGCAGGTGTAGACTGCAATTTCTGCTCAGGTGATCTCCTTAGTATTTGGAATGTTTTGGAGGCTGGCCTTTTCTTCGAGTGACACGCGAGTCACGGGCCGCTCGGAAACCGACCTACTGCCCTGAAGTGGGTAGCTTCGACGTACTTGTAGGAACCGCGCGGAAGGGTCAGACGTTGCCGGCGAGTTGTTGGTGGTCGAGAATCAGATCTAGTCGAGCTTGAGGACCGGAGGAGTCGAGGCGGAGAGAGGCGAGGTCGTCGGCGATCCAGTCGGCGCCGGATTGGGTTAGCCGGGGATCGGGGGCGGTTGTGCGCAGGGCAAGGACGCGGGCGCCTGCAGCTTTGCCGGCGCGGATGCCGGCGGGAGCGTCTTCGATGACGATACAGTCGGCGGGGGCGAGGCCGAGAATTTTCGCGGCTTTGAGGTAGGGCTCGGGATTGGGCTTGCCATGCTGCACGTCGTTGGAGGTGATCAGGTGCTTCGGCATGCGGAGACCCGCCGCACGGATGCGGACTTGGGCGAGCCGGCGAGTGCAGGAGGTGGCGATAGCCCAGCGATCTTGCGGGAGAGCTTTCAAGAGTTCGAGAGCGCCGGGGAGGGGAATCACGCCATCGACGTCTTCGATTTCGCCGCGCTCGACTTCGCGATTTTCGGCGTCGTGATCGGCGTAGGGGAGGAGTTCGCGAATGGTGGTGATGCTGGGGCGGCCGTGGGCCTGGCGGACGACTTCGTCGGGAACGAATCCGTGCTTCTTCGCCCAGATGGTCCAAACGCGCGCTACCGCGGGAGTGGAGTCCACCAACACGCCGTCGAGATCGAAGAGCACACCGCGGCACTGAATTCTCATGGTCTTCATAATACTTGGTATTCTCCTGGACAGGTGAGGGTCGGGCCCTTCGCGACTTGCCTGCGCAGGCAGGCTCAGGGTAAAAATGAAATCGAAATTGCAGGTGATGAAATTCGGCGGGACGTCGGTGGGCGATGCGTCGTGCATCGCGCGCGCGGCGCAAATTGTGGCGAAAGCGGCGCGCGAGAACGCGGTGGCGGTAGTTGTTTCCGCGATGAGCGGCGTTACCAACCGGCTAGTCGAGGCGGCCAATCGCGCGGGAAGCGGTGATCGCGAAGCAGGTTCGGCGCTGATTGCGGAACTTCGTCAGCAGCACGCCACCGCGCTCGTGACGCTTGTTCCTGACGAAACCCGACGGGCCAGCACTATTAGCGCGCTGAATGAAATTTTCGCCGAAGGCCAGCGGCTCTTTGATGGCACGGCGTTGCTTCGCGAGCTCACTGCTCGAGCGCTGGATGCCATTTCGAGCCTCGGCGAACGCTTGTGCGCGCCGATCTTCGCGGGTGCGCTTGCGGAACTGGGCGTGAAGAGTCGCGCTGTCGCCGCGACGGAATTGATCGTGACGGACACGTTTCACGGCGGCGCCGAGCCTCGCATGGATCTTACCCGCGCGCGTTGCGAAGCCACGCTGCGGCCGCTGCTCAACGAATCTTGCGTTCCGGTTGTGACCGGGTTCATCGGCGCTACGCCTGATGGCGTGCTGACTACGCTGGGGCGCGGCGGATCCGATTATTCAGCGACGATCCTGGGGGCGGCGCTTGGAGCGGACGAGGTGATTATCTGGACCGACGTTGATGGCGTGCTTACGGCGGACCCGCGTCTGGTGCCCGACGCGCGCACCATTCCGGAAATTTCTTATCGTGAGGCTGCGGAGTTGGCTTATTTTGGCGCGAAAGTGCTGCATCCGAAAACGCTGCGCGCGGTGATGCCCGCGGGCATTCCCGTTTGGATTCGCAACAGCTTTGCGCCCACGCGGCCGGGCACGAAAATTTCGCAGCAGGGCCGCAGCATCGGTGGCGGTGTGAAGGCGCTTACGGCGATTCGTGACGTGGCGCTGATCAGTATTGGCGGGCCGGGGATTGTGGGTGTGCCGGACGTGGTCGGGCGCACATTTTCGACCACGGCGGAGCTGCGCGCGAACGTGCTGCTGATTTCGCAATCCTCGTCGCAGAACGACATCTGCTTCATCGTGGGTACGGCCGATGCGCAGCGCACGGTGGAAGCGCTGCGGCGGGAGTTTGCGAGCGACCTTTCGCACGAGGTCGTGGACCACATCACCATCGATCCGAAGATCGCAATTGTTGCCGTGGTCGGAGAAAATATGCGCGGCACGCGCGGCATCGCCGGGCGCACCTTTGCCGCGCTGGGCCGCGATAACGTCAACATCATCGCCATCGCTCAGGGCTCTTCGGAGACGAACATTTCGTTTGTGGTGGAAGATAGCTCCATGAAGCAAGCGCTGCTCACCGCGCATCGCGAGTTCGCCCTAAGTGCCTGAAATGGGTTGAGCGGCCTGACACATGGGTGACAGTTTGTACCGGACACATAGGTGACACTTCCTCCCCGAGGGGAGGAAGTGATGCCTTGGAAGGAGTGTTCGGTTATGGAGGAACGTCTTCGTTTTGTCGCCCGTTTGCTGGAAGGGG
>DATNMD010000008.1:0-7069 GCA_035602505.1 Candidatus Acidiferrum sp. | reverse complement strand
AAGCGCCGGACGATGGCCAAGCCGGTGTTTGCTTCGTAGTCCGAGCGAATCTGGGCCGGACGCAGCGGTTTGGTTACCGGGACAGGGCCGTGGAAGTAGTCGGCATGCGTGGTGCCAAAGCAAGGGATTTCGCGTTGCGCCTGAGCCCACGAAGTGGCTGCCCGCGAATGCGTGTGCGCGATGCCTCCGATGGAGGCGAATTCGCGATAGAGGATTAAATGGGTCGGCAGATCGGAAGAAGGACGAAGCGAGCCTTCGACGATTTTGCCGTGCAGATCGGTGACCACCAGATCCTCGGGCGTGATTTTGTCATAGGGAACGCCGCTGGGCTTGATGACGACCAGGCCTTCGTTGCGCGCGATGCCGCTGGCGTTACCGAACGTGTAGAGCACCAGCCCACGTCGCACCAATTCCAGATTGGCTTCCAGCACTTCTTCACGCAGGGTTTTCAGAATCATGCATGACCTCGCGCCGCGGCGGCGACCCGCCGCAATGTTGGAAGGATGCTACCGGCGGGAATCGCGGGTGCATTCGAGCTGCCAAAGGCGAAGTAGAGTTCGCGATAGAGGGCGTAAAGCTCTTCGTATGTTTGGGCGGCTTTGGGCTCGGGTTCGACGACACGATACTCGGGGCACAGCGTGTCCTGCGCTGCTTCCAGCGAGCGAAAGGCGCCGGCGGCTAGCGCAGCGAAAATCGCGGAGCCGAGGCTGGTAACGTCCGTTTTTGGGATCAGCACGGGCTTGTTCAGTACGTTGGCGTAAACGCGATTGAGCACTTCATTCTTCTGCGGAATGCCGCCGGCATTGATGACGCGCCGGATAGGGACGCCGTGCTGTTCCATGCGTTCCAGGATAACGCGGGTGTGGAAAGCGGTGCCCTCGATTGCCGCGAATAACTCATCTTGCGCACTGTGCGTCAGATGCCAGCCCAGCGTGATTCCGCCCAGTTCAGGATTGACGAGGACTGTGCGGTCACCGTTGTCCCAAGTTAGGCGGAGCAAACCGGTTTGACCTGCCCGGTACGAAGCCAGGTCCTGCGATAGCGCGGCAACGCTGGTATTCGCGCGGCGAGCGATGGCCTCAAAAATGTCCCCGGTGGCGGAAAGGCCAGCTTCCACGCCGGTTTTCTTCGGATGCACGGAGCCGGGTACAACGCCGCAGACGCCCGGGATGAGGCGTGTATCGTCGCTCATTGCAATGATGCACGTAGAGGTGCCGACGACATTTACTACGTCGCCGGTGCGCGCGCCGGCTCCGACCGCATCCCAGTGCGCGTCGAAGGCGCCAACTGGAATGGGAATGCCGGGGCGGAGGCCAAGTTGCGCGGCCCGTTCGGGAGCGAGGTGGCCAGCGAGTTGGTCGCTGGTGGCGTAGCGGCCGTCTAGTTTGGAACGGACGTCGGTGAGAAGGGGATCGACGGAAGCCAGAAAATCTTCATTAGGCAGGCCACCGAGGGATGCGTTCCACATCCATTTGTGGCCCATTGCGCAAATGGAGCGCGGTGCGGCGGCGGGGTTGGTGATGCCGGAGAGGACGGCGGCGACCATATCGCAATGCTCGAAGGCGGTGGCGAAACGCTCGCGCTTAGCCGGGTTGTGGCGCAGCCAGTGGAGCAACTTGGAAAAGCCCCACTCGGAGGAATAGGTTCCGCCACACCAATTTATCGCTTGGAGTTTTTGGCGGTGAGCGGTTTCGGTGATCAGGGCGGCCTCGCGCCAAGAGCGATGGTCGCACCACAGATAATATTCATCGAGCGGTTGCAAATTTGCATCAACCGGAATGACGCTGGAGCCAGTGGTGTCGACAGCGAGGGCGGCAACTTGGTCGCCGGAGATGCGCGCCGCCGCGGTTGCTTTGCGGGTGGCTTCGGTGAGGGCGCGCATGTGGTCGTTGTGGCTTTGCGTGGCGTGGTCGGGGTCATCTTTCTTGCGATGCAGAGGGTACTCGGCAACGCCGGAGCCGAGGCGGCCGCGCCCAGTGTCAACAAGGGTGACGCGCACGCTGAGGGTGCCGAAATCTACGCCCGCTACGATGGCCATGAAGTGGTTTCCAAGTTGGATCGCGCTCGCGGCTGCGGCATCCCTTGCTTACGCGTGCGCGTACATGTCCCAGCCGAGATAACGCGTGGTCGCCTCGTGGATTATCGGCCCGACCGTCGAAAAATTCGCGGCGACGTGATGCTCGAATCCGTTTTCGCAGATGTAGTGCAGGAGTTTTTGCATGTTGGGAATTTCCACAACTCCAGCGCCGCCGAACGTTTCCAGTGGATCGTCCGTGAAGCGCCCTTCACCGGCGTAGCCGCGAATTTTGCCGGTCAGGTCATCGGTCGAGAAGCGTGCATAGCTCATAGCGCCGGATTTCACGCGACCAACGCAGGTGCCAAAGGTGTTCTCCTTGCCCACCGTGCCGGCGATGATGGCTTGAAAATCCATCTGTACGTCTTTAAAAAAATGTTTGGGCAAATTGCTGCAGTGGAAACACACCGCTTTGTTGGGATCGCTGCCGTAGTTGTTGTTCCAGTCGAGCAAGGCGCTCGGCGTTTGCGAGGCAAGTTGCAGCGCGTGCATTCCCAGGACCCCGCAGACGTCGACTTCGCACGCGCTTGAGATCAGGGAATCGCTCATCATGCTCATGACCGTGCACGGGACCACACCAAGGTTTTCTTCAAGTGAGGTCCAGCACTGCACGGCGCTGATTTGCACCTGCGCGCTATGCATCCAATCGTCGATCACCGCGCCGAGCTTGGCCATTTTGAGCAGCGCGGGCTGGGGGATGCCACTGGTAGTGACATAGCGCTCGATGTTGTTTAGTTTTTGCACCGCGCGGTCATCAGTATCCTTCATGCGTCCGATGCGGCCGATCACCTCGGAAAGGTCCAGCGTTTCCACGGTAATGCCATTGGCTTCAAGAAGTTTTTCGCTGTAGCGCACAGTGTTGAATGCCGCAGGCCGCGCACCAATCGCCCCGATGCGGAGATTGCGCAAGCCCTTTACAACGCGGCATACACCGGAAAACCACTCCAGATCCTTCTTGAATTCCGCGGAGCTAGGCGAGACCGTGTGCAATGTCGTCAGCGAATAGGGAATTCCATATTGCTTGAGGTTATTGCATGCGGACATCTTTCCGCAGAAGCTGTCGCGCCGGTGCGCGATGGTCATTTTCCCCGGTGCGTCCGGAGTGGCCTGCACCAGCACCGGAACGTTCAGCCGCGCGAGGCGCAGGGTATCGGCGATGGCGCGCTCATCGCCGAAATTCGGAAGTGAGACCAGCACGCCGTCGATCTCGTCCCCGTGAGAGCGGAAAAGGTCCGCGCAGCGCCGTGCGTCGGCCAGCGTCTCCGTGGACCCGAATTTGCTCTGCTCCGACGTGAGACAGAACGCCTTGTGGCCCTGCTCACCCAGGACACGCAGGACTTCCTCGCGCCCATCCCGCGCCAGCACGTCGGGGAAAAACCCCCGATTGCCGATAATGACGCCGAACGTGCTCACAGAGTCCTCCGCGGCCGGAAAGCATTGATGTAGGCGCCGCCGAGCACAACCATAAGACTGCCCCACCAGACTGGCGCATGCAAATTTGCAAGAACGGTTGGCGGGGGATTCTGCCACTCCGCGATTCCGCTGGCCAGAATCAGCGCTCCGTAGGTCAGCAACAGCAGGCCAACGAAGAACCAAACCGGAATAATGTGATGCTTTTCGCTCATGGGCCCTACCAGAAAATGACTTGCAGAATCACGAAAAGTGCCAACGCCACGCCTGCCCAGAAAATCGGCTTATGCAGCAGCGGTACGTTTTCTTCCTTCGGTATCGGCGTTACACCGTACACGAGTCCGGTCAATTCCACCGCAGGCTTGGGCGTGGTGGCGAGGCTCACCCCGACGGTGACAAGGACGCACACCAGACAAGACCACAGCGCCTGATACATATCCTGCGCCAGTCCCTTGGCCAATGGGGAAAGCGCAAACACTGCGACAAGGTCGTGATCGATCTTCATCGAAACGAATATACCAATCGCGGTAAGCGTTCCAGCCAGCAGCCCAAGGAATCCGCCTAACGGTGTCGCGCGCTTCCACAGCATGCCGAGCAACACAGTTCCGAAAAGTGGCGCGATAAAAAAACTGAACAGCGCTTGCACGTAATCCATGATGCTCGCAAAACCCATCGCCAAATATGCCGTTCCGATGCTGATAAACAAGCCAATGATTGTGCACCAGCGGCCCATAGAGACGTAATGTTGGTCCGTGGCGGTCTTGCGGATATAGGGACGGTAGATGTCGTAAGTCCAGACGGTGGCGAAGGCGCTGACGTTGCCGGCCATGCCGGCCATGAATCCAGCGACCAATGCAGTCACGCCGAGGCCCATCAATCCCGGTCCGCAATAGCGCGCCAGCATCAGCGGCAGGACGTCGTTGTAGCTGTGCTGCCCTGGCTGCAGCGCGCTTTCAGGTACCAGTTTTTCTGGAAGCACCGCCAAGCCGATCAAGCCCGGGAGAATCACGATCAGCGGCACCGCCATCTTGAAAAACGAGCCGATAATCGGGGCAAGTTTAGCGGAGCGCAAATTCCTCGCCGAGAGCACGCGCTGGACCACCAGAAAGTCGGTCGTCCAGTAGCCCATGGAAATCACCGCACCGAGCCCGAAGACGATTCCGGTCCAGTGCATGCCCATCGGATTGTCTTCAAAGCGCCCGAGCGTGCTCCACGCGTGCGTGAAGTTCTGGCCCGGGAAATTGTGCTGAATTCGCGCGACAAGCCCGTTCCATCCACCCGCTTCAATTAGGCCGAGGATGGGAATCAGCAGTGCACCGAACCAGATGAGGAAAAACTGCAGGACCTCATTGAAGATCGCAGAGAACAGTCCGCCGGAGGCCACGTAAATTCCCACTGTCAGCGATGAAACCCAGATGCTGAAGTGAATGTTCCACCCGAGCACCACCTGCATCACCTTAGCCATGGCAAACATGTTCACGCCGGACATAAGAATGGTCATGAAGCCGAACGAAACGGCGCTTAGCCCGCTGGTCGCTTTGCCATAGCGCAGTTGCAGATAGCCAGGCACCGAATGGGTTCTCGATATGTAGTAGAACGGCATCATCACGATGCCGAGGAACAGCATTGCCGGAATCGCACCGATCCAATACCAGTGCGCCGCAAGGATTCCGTACTGATAGGAAGAGCCCGCCCAGCCGAGCAGCTCCAGGGACCCCAGATTTGCAGAAAGAAAACTGAGGCCCGCCACCCACGCCGTCATCTCGCGGCCTGCCAAGAAAAAATCTTCTCCGCTTTGCGCAAAGCGCTTCAGGTAGAATCCGATGCATATAACGACAAAGAAGTAGATCGCGATGATGGCCAGGTCGACCGTAGAAAGACGCACCAGTCTCTCGGGGATCAGCATTGCCAAAGCATGATTCATCGTCAGGATTTCACCGCCTAGTGAATTCCTTCCATGAGGAGTTCGATACTGCGTGTTGGTGGGAGACTATACCGTGCGGATTTCGTGTTGTCGAACAATATCAGTCGCGCGCCTTTGGGAGCCAGACGCCTCCAGCGGGCGCCGACGGCCGATGCGCTGAAGCACTCATATATCCTGGCTGCTACTTTTCCAGTAGGGCGCTCAACATTTTTGCGATGCGCGCTTCTTGGCCGATCACAGTTTCGTCATGCCGCGCGGCGGCCTCGCTCTGGGCCATCTCTGCAAGCTGCGCGGCCAGCACGCGCACGGCGACGTCTCGCGCCACGTAGGCTCGCTGCCACGGTGCAATCGCCACCCAGCCGGACGCGTCGCGTCGAAGCTCCCAGCGCAGTTTTTCGCGCCGCCGCTTGAAATCTGCTCCATCGTCAGCGATGCGCACGTGCGAATCAATTTGCAGATGCGCCCAGCCCTTGTCGCGTTTGGTTTCTATTCGCTCAACGTGAAGCTCGTCAAAAATTACGATCGGCGTTTTTACATTGAGAGGCTCTGTGGTGCGCAGGGCGTTTGCGGCGGCAGTGGCGAGTTCAGAGATTCCGACAATAGCTTCCGCAGCAGTGGGACGTCGCTGTTCCGGCGTGATTAGAATGCTGGAAGGGACCGATTCCGCCACCGTGACGGTTATGGGTGCGAGGGGAGCCGCACTCGCCTTCGAGCGCATCGACGCTTCTTCCGTTGCCTGCTTCCCGTTTGCCTTCTCTGCTTCCTCACGTACTTCTGTCGTTGCCGCGTTGCTTCTGCGCGACGAGCTGTTCCCGCTGGGTGAGGCCGGTCGTGCGGCCTTGGCAGTTTCCACATCCGAGCCAGCGTCGATCACGTATCGGTATAACCGCGGCCTCCCCCGCGATCGCCAATACGGCCCTAGGTAATCTTCAGCCTGCAAACCGGACCGCACCAAGCTGTAAAAGCTGTGTTGCCTGGGATTTAGCACGATGCCGACGTGACCGGGCCAAGTGATCAAATCTCCCGCCTGCGCGTGTCGCACCCGGCGAAAATTTCCACGTCCGGCGTACAAGTCGAACGAGCTCGCATAGGGGTATTCGTACCCTGCGATGGAATAAACTTGATGGACCAGGTGGGAGCAGTCTTGGGCGCCGCGAACTGGCTCGTCCTGCGCCAGCGCCGCAGCGGCGATGGCGCGTCCTTGCTCGGCAGTTAACAGACGTGGCGCCGAGCCAGTCTCCTGCGGAAGCGCCGCCGCGCGGCAGCGTTGAACGAATGCGCCTAATGTGAACGTGCAAACCAGACAAGTCCATCCAGCCATTCGCAGTAGGCGGTTTGCTCCAGTTAAATGTTTGTTGCCGTCGGTCTGTACCATGATCCGATAACCAGCAGCCAAGAATGCCCTGTAATAGGATGCCTGGCGGTACCGGGCGGACAATAGGACTTGCCGTGAACGTAAAGGCTGAACGAACGGCCGGGTGCAACTGAACTTGTGGGTATGCACGGGAAAAGCGGATGCGTGAGCGGCCTGACACATGGGTGACAGTTTGTACCGGACACATAGGTGACACTTCCTCCCCGAGGGGAGGAAGTGATGCCTTGGAAGGAGTGTTCGGTTATGGAGGAACGTCTTCGTTTTGTCGCCCGTTTGCTGGAAGGGG
>DATNMD010000007.1:0-70365 GCA_035602505.1 Candidatus Acidiferrum sp. | reverse complement strand
CCCTTCCAGCAAACGGGCGACAAAACGAAGACGTTCCTCCATAACCGAACACTCCTTCCAAGGCATCACTTCCTCCCCTCGGGGAGGAAGTGTCACCTATGTGTCCGGTACAAACTGTCACCCATGTGTCAGGCCGCTCATAACTGACATGCACCGACTTCCTTTCAGACTTGGCCACATCTGGCAGCAACTGCAACGCCACTTTCTCCGCTGCATCGCGCTGCTCTGATCCAAGCACATGCAGGTAATAGCGCGACGTAGTGCTCGCGTCGGCATGCCGCAACTGAGTCTGAGCAACTTTCAACGATGCCCCACCTCTGCTTCTGATTGAAGTCAAGCCAGTAGTGAAACCCGGCCCACAGCAGCCCGCAGATGATGAGGGGTTTCACCCAGCTAGCCCAGATTGCTTTCGCGATGCGGTTCATGCGCGGCTGTATATCACGGAGGCTTGCACCGAGCAAGGAAACTCCGTCAAGGCTCAAAACTCATTGTCACTGGGTAGCGTTTCTTTGCGAGCAAGCAAGACTGGGCCACCACCATGACCCTCAGGCAGATGATGCTCTTCACTGTTGGCCTCATTCGGGCTGTAGATACTGGAAGCCATGCGCTGCACGGACTTCACAGAGCACGGTGAGCGACACTGCCATATCTGTGTTCAGCTTCATTGTTGTGATCTGCGTCAGTCTCCCGCCCGTACATGTCACTGCGCGATTTTCCCTTCCATCCGAAGCGCACGCGTGCTTCTTTCCTTTGTTGTAGCACCTTGTCATAAGCACCGGCGAAACTCTTATCCCAAGCACCTCGCATGACCGGGTAGACGCCAAACTCTTGCGGTGGAACCCTTGCCAGTATGATTTCCACGGTGCCGCACATTTGGTCAAGGGATACGTCGCTTTGTGGAATAGATTTAAAAATCTCTTTGTGTTTAATTTTCTCCCAGTGCCAATCCAACAAAGTGAGTCTGAGAACACAGCCCCATTTTCTGTGCGACGTTAAATTCACGTACGGCGGGTAGTTGCGAAACATTGAGTCTGGTTTTTCCTTCTCACGCACAATCACAGCAGGTTCTAAGCTGGCGTGCAGGTCAACTTCTTCGGTTGAGAAGCTGTGCCAATCTTTGTTGTAGATAAGTTCGCGGGTGATGAATGAAAAAGAGAATCCCTTGTTGTTCCATATGTTCCACTGCTCTTTAGAAAGCTTCTCTATGCCTTGGCGAATTTCTGCCCAACCCTCTTCGGTTGGTTTGACCAAATCGAAGTCTTGCAGGATGTTGTAAAGATTAGGAATTACGAACACATTGAAAGGCACAAATTCTAGTTCCTTTGTAACTGATTGCGAGTTCCCCGACAGCGCTGCGTAGAAGAGTAGCGACAGCAAAATGCTTTGTTTGTCGGAGAAGCCACCCAGAAAGCTCAGCAAGCAAAATAGGGCTACGATGTAGACTATCGCCTTGACTGCGCTCAGTAAGAAGTTCTTCATATTGCCGCGCACGCTACCACATGCAGCACGGGCATTCAATCCTGTTCGGTTTATTTTGCGAACGGGTTGCGCGGCGTAAAGCGCCGTTCACCTGTCACGATTCCAGGCCGTAGCGGGTCCTTTCCTTGACCGGCAATGTGTGCCCAGCAGCCAGTCTTGGCGAGAGTGAAACCCAAACGCACTGCGACTTTCGCAATTATTTCTTTCTGGAATAGCTCGGCGCAGGTCAACCCAAGCTGCGAATGTTCCTGTGAAACGTCGTCTCCGCGATGTACGAAATGGTTTCGGGATTCAAACACTTCGGATTGGATGGCCGCCCACAGCGGCTTTTTGTCATCCAAGAGAATCTGTTCTACTTCGATGTCCCAAAGTCTGAGTATTGCCACGAGTATCTTTCTTTGGTCTTTTGGGCGCGTCCCAATCACCCATCCTGCCAGACACTCTGCCCACGTCTCGGACACGAAAGCACCTTCAACCATTGGGCGGACGCAGAAGAATGCAATCATTACTTCAATCGCTGTGGCACTGACAGTGATAGAGGGGCCGTAGAATCCGCCTGCGTGCAGAGCTAGAGCCGTTTCGGTTAAGCGTTTGACTCTGGCTGCTATGGCATCCCCATAAACTCCTAAGTACGACCAAACGGATTCTTCATGCAGTTGCGCTGGTAGCTTGTCCCAAAACTCTGCTTCTGCTTCTTCATTTCTAGAGGAATAGTAGTCGTCATACGCACTCATGTAGCATCCTCCCAGGGAACAAAACGCCTTGCTTCTGCCGCCTTAAGAATGCGATGGACCAAGCAAGACTTGTCAACAGCTCCCGCTGGGGGCAGTTGCAGCAGGAGTGGTAGTATGAGCACAAGAGTCCTCGTCGAGGTTGCACGTGTCCGCCAGCGAAACAGACCTTGGCATTTCCATTCGAGAAATGTGTAGGAGCATTACGGCACTACTTCGCAACCAACCTTCCAAAGTACCGGAAATGCTTTTTCACCAAGATAAACTGGCAGATATCTGCGCTTGCGCATCGCAGAACCCTGAGCAGGCGAACATAGAATTGCGGGCGCTTCTAGAGTCTCTCCGCTCCGTTGTCGGTGAGAAAGTGGAAAAGTTTGTCCTGCCCGAGCTAGTCGAGGAATATCTGAACTGCAAAGATCCGACGAAGGCCATTCATAAAGCCGCCTACCATGAGGCGGGTCACGTTGTGGTTGCCGCAAAATGTGATATCGAAATCGGCAGAAGTATAGGGATGTGTATCGACTTATTCGGCAAAGGATATTCTGAGATGAGATTGCGGTCTCCCGGAGATTCGGCCGATTATCCGATAACCCGAGAGGATTCGATCGCCGTATTGTTTGCTGGAAGGATTGCCGAAATGCAATTTGATCCCCTCGCCGAGGGCAAGAGTGCATCTTCTGATTTGAGCCGGATCAAAGAGCTTCAAGACGAAGCGCCATCCATCACCGTCCTCAACGGCTTTGAGGACCAATCACGAACCCTAGTCAAAGAACGCTGGCGTTCCATCGAACAGCTAGCAACAGTGCTGCTGAGTAAGCCCTACGAGGACCGGCGTGAAAGTGAGGATTGGTCTAAATGTAAGGTTGCGCGATACCTTTGCGGCGAAAAAATCTCAGAGACTCTGCGCTTATCCGGCATCGTGGTGAAACTTACAGGCATATACCTTGCAGATTAGGGGGGCGGGTAGGACTGGCATTCACCCTGTTGTGGTGAGAACCTCGCGCCTGCTTCGCCGCAGGGTCCGTGTACCCGGCGTGTACCTCACTTGGGCGAATTCAGTGTTTTTGGCGTTTTTCTCGTTTAATAGAATCAGTAACTTACGCGTCTTCAACGTCGCTTTTAGTTCGATCCCCACCGCCCCTACTATGCAACTAATTGACATGCACCGACTTCCTTTCAGACTTGGCCACATCTGGCAGCAACTGCAACGCCACTTTCTCCGCTGCATCGCGCTGCTCTGATCCAAGCACATGCAGGTAATAGTGCGACGTAGTGCTCGCGTCGGCATGCCGCAACTGAGTCTGAGCAACTTTCAACGATGCCCCACTCGAATGCAGCAAGCTTCCGTGAGCGTGACGGAATGCGTGCATCCCACAGCGCGGAATTGAGAGAGTGTCCAGAATTGGCCAGAGCCTTTTCTGAACGACTTTGTTCTCGCTGTAGGGATTGCCTCGGCGATTTGAGAACAGCAGCGGCTCTTCATTGGGACGCCACGACGCTAGGTAGTTTGTCAACACTTCGGCCAGCGGCCCAGGCATAAGCACCGTTGCCACACTCCGCGTGCTCTTTGGCAAGATTAGATGCCTGTAACCATGCTGACCGCCGGACAAAAATCAACCGTTGCTCGAAATCCAGATCGTCAATCGAGAGTCCGAGAACTTCGCCCGGCCTAAGCCCCGTCATCGCTGCAAACGCGAAGATCGTGTGCCAAGGCTCCGAAGCAAGTGCGAGGATCGAGCGCATGTGCTCCGCCGTGAAAAACCGTCCGGGTTTGGCCGGCTTTGAACACGGAATGACGAGATCACTTTGCGTGAATCCCGCCACAGCGTAGCCCCACCTTCGCGCCATCTTGAGAACAGAAGCGAGAGTGCCGAGAACATTCAGAATCGTGTGCCGACTCCGTCCCTTCGCCAGCTTACCGACGAAAGCCTGCACCTGCTCCTGCCCGATTTCGTCCAGCCGTATAGGGCCGGACTCCGGGACAAGGTGGAAACGCAGATGCGACTTCATCACCTTGGCTGTGGACGGCTTCAGCAACTCCCTCGCCTTTGTCTCCTAAATCAAACTTGCGAAAAACGCTGCAATGTCGCGGGCGAGAGCCACTGGTTCTTCTGTGGGTGCGAAATGCCCACCGCGCTCCATTGGTGTCCACCGCTGGATGTTATATAGGCGCTCAGCCCACTCGCGCGGTGCATCTCCTGCGAAGGCGTATTGAGATGTGAAGTTGGCGATGGCAGTGGGCGAGCGGACGAAGTCTTCCGATCCAAGCGTAATCCCGTGCCAGCGGTTATCGAAATAGTCGCGAATAGAACTCGTGATTGTTCCAGTGACCCAGTACAGAGTCAGGAGCGTCAGCAAAAAATCACGTGGAATGCGCCCTTCGAGGTCGCCATGACAGTCACTCCAAGATCTCCATTTCTCAGCAATCCATGCGGCCAGTCCGGCTGGAGAGTCGTTGAGTGAATACCCGAGTGTCTGCGGTCTTGTTGACTGGATCGCTTTGTAGCCGCCTTCAGATTGCCACCACAGGTCGGAAGTCCGGATATACGCTTTTTCCGCGGGCGATAACGCCCGTGATCCGGGACCAATGTAAGGGGCAAGCTCCAGGTTGGTCAGGTGGATTCCGATGATTGAATCTGGCCTGTCGAGTGCCGTCAGCGTGGCAACACCGGCGCCAAAGTCGCCACCGCCAGACCCATAACGCTCATATTCGAGTTCGGTCATGAGTCGGTGCCAAAGTGCCGACACATATCGATAATTCACACCGGCACGCCTCGGGCGGTCTGAGAAACCGTAGCCCGGTAGCGATGGGATGACAAGGTCGAATGCGGGGCCGTCGATGCCGTGTCGGACCGGATCCGTGAGTAGTGGCACGAGCGGAAGGTACTCGAAGAACGCGCTGGGCCAACCGTGAGTTAGTATCAGCGGAATCCCGCGACCGCCTCGCGCTCGTGCATGGACGAAGTGGATCCGAACGCCATCTATCTCGATGCGGAACTGCGCGAGTTCCCCGAGTCTTTGCTCCTGAGCGCGCCAGTCGAATTCCTCGGCCCAATAGTCCATCAAACTCCGCAGCCATTCGAGATCCGTCCCCTGCGACCATGGAGCGCCAGGTGCGCTATCAGGCCAACGCGTGTTCCGAATGCGTGTCTTAAGATCTGAGAGGACCTGCTCAGCGACCGCTACCTTGAAGGGCTCTATGCGCAATCTCGGATTTCCAAACTCAGGATAATTCACAGTCGCAAACTATCTTAAATCATACGACACCAAAATCTCCTGAACTCATGACTTTTGCCTCAGCCCGTTCTGTGAGTTGGGGCGCGCAGGGAGCCGTGTTTGTAGACCTCAGAACTTGACACCATTTGACACCAATTGGAAGAGGGGCAGCGGTGCTACGCCTTTGACAACTCAGGACTTGTGAAAGTAGATGCGATTTTCGATCCCCACCGCCCCTACCAACCTTCTTTCATATCAACACTTCAAGCGACTGCTCGTGTTCCATTCGGAACATTGGTTCCAATTGAGAGGGTATCGTTTGGCGTGATAGCGAGCTGTTGCCAATACATCAATAGTTACTCTTGAGGGGAAGGGCGAAAGAGCTGACCTCGACCACCCAGATGGGGCTGGTACGATTTTTATGAAGGGTGGTCGCGGCTCATGGCGAGATCTATCTGGCGGAGTGCGATGGTCAGCATCGCAACGTCCTTGATGTTGCTGAGCGGCTTGGTCACTGAGAGCCATGGTGATTCCGCCCAGACGAACCCAAAAGCCGCACAACGCCTCACGCACGTGAGCCTGGAAGACCTCGGCCAGATCGAGGTTACAACAGCGTCTAAGGTGCCTGTGAAGGCCACTCGAACTCCGGCAGCGATCTACGTCATCACCCAGGAGGACATCCGGCGTTCCGGGGCCACAAGCATCCCGGAAGCCCTCCGCATGGCGCCTGGTGTTGAAGTCGCACGGGTCGACTCCAACACGTGGTCCCTGGGTGTGCGCGGATTCGAGAGCACGCTCTCCCGATCAGTACTCGTGCTAATCGACGGCCGGAGCGTTTACACGCCTCTGTTCGCCGGCGTTTATTGGCAGGTCCAGGACACACTGCTTGAGGATATCGACCGCATCGAAATCATCCGAGGCCCCGGCGGTACCATCTGGGGAGCGAATGCCGTCAACGCGGTGATCAATATCATCACCAAAAGAGCTCAAGAGACCCATGGAACGTTGGTATCCACCGGCGGCGGAAATGTCGATCAAGGCTTCGTCAATTTCCGGTACGGTGCCGGCAACAGCAAGGGTCTTAACTACCGTATCTACGGGAAGGCTTTCACCCGGGGCCCCGAGTTTCATCCCGATCACAAACAGTTCGATGACTGGCGCATGGGTCAAACCGGCTTCAGGACGGATTGGGATACACACAATCGCGACCGGCTAACGCTTCAGGGCGACATCTACTACGGCGATGCCGGACAACGCGTGGGAATCACGAGTTACTCTCCACCGTTTATGACCAACGTGGAACAGAATGCCGAGCTGTCGGGAGGCAATTTGCTCGGTCGTTGGGAGCGCGAGTTGGGTTCAGGGTCCAACGTTCAGTTGCAAACTTATTACGACCGTACGAACCGGAAACAAGCCAACTTTGCCGAGTCTCGAGATACGTTTGACATCGATTTCGTCCATCATCTGATTCTACGGGGGCGGCAGGACTTCCTATGGGGCCTCGGAGCGCGCCTGAGTTCGGGCAATGTTTCCGAGGTTGTGTCCACCGTCGTGTTCACGCCGAATCACTATACGGACAAACTTTACAACGCATTCATCCAGGATGAAATCCCTATCGTTGGAGACCAGCTTTCGCTAACCATCGGGTCTAAGTTCCTACATAACAACTACAGTGGCTTCGAGATCCAACCGACTGTGCGGCTCCTGTGGACGCCCAGTTCACGGCAAACCGTGTGGGGAGCCGTCACTCGCGCCGTGCGCACGCCCTCCCGCGTCGAGGAGGACCTCCAGCTCACCGCATTATTGGCACCGAGTCCGTTGACTTTTTTCCGGATCAGCGGCGACAGAAACTTTTCCTCGGAAAGCCTGGTTGGCTATGAAGCCGGATACCGGAGCCTGGTGGGCCCCAAGTTCTACGTGGACATCGCCGCCTTTTACAACAACTATAACAATCTCCTGAGTATCGAGCCCGGTGCGCCGTTCGCTGAAAGCTCACCGCCCCCGCCGCACGCCGTTATCCCGCTTTTCTTCCGTAATGGGCTGCTTGGCAACACGGCTGGATTCGAAATCGCGCCGGATTGGACGCCGACACGCACTTGGCGGCTACGAGGGTCGTATTCCTACCTGCACATCGCCTTAAACAAAAAGGCGAGCAGCCTCGACGCTTCAACCGCAAATTCAACCCAGGGGTCAAGCCCCCATCACCAGGTCGCGATCCAATCTTCTCTGGATTTGCCCAAGAAGCTGGAATTCGATCAGACTTTTCGTTACGTGAGCTCCCTGCCTGCCCAACTGGTGCGAGCTTACACAACGGCCGACGTGCGGTTCAGTTGGCACGCCACTCGATCTCTGGACGTGTCAGTCGTGGGGCAGAACTTGTTTCAACCTCATCACCCAGAATTCGGGGGTGACCCCGGTTCTCTTGTCGGGATCGAGCGAAGCGCCTACATCAAACTAACCTGGCAATCATGGCAAAGGTGAGAGAGAAACTGATCTGTGGAGCTGACGTTCGCCAATGCGCCCGCCAACGGTGGGTGACTCGTGGCCGTCGATGCCGCTTTTTTCAATTCACGGTCCGGCTGTTCGCCTGGGTGCTCGTTGGCTCCTCATGCCTGAATGCCCAATCAAACCCGACTGAATACGAAGTCAAGGCCGCCTACCTCTATAACTTCGGCAGATTCGTTGAATGGCCCGCTAAAGTCACCGCCGCCAGCGAGTACTTCAGCATTTGCGTACTCGGCGAGGATCCTTTCGGCGCGACCTTCGATGCGACCATCGCGGGTGAGAGCATCAACGGCAAGAAGGTAGTGGTTGCGCGCATCACGAAACCGCAAGACGCGGCGAGTTGCCGCATCCTGTTCATCAGTTCGTCAGAGGAGAGTCGGCTCAAAGAGATCCTGGCGACGCTCGACAAGACAAGCGTCTTGACGGTGAGTGACATCTCCCAGTTCACGCGGCGCGGGGGCATGATCCGGTTCGTTACGGAGGCGAACCGAGTACGTTTCGAAGTCAACCTGGCGATCGCTCAGCATGCCGGCCTCACCCTCAGTTCGCAGCTGCTCAAAGTGGCAATCAGCGTGAAAAGGAGTTCTCAGGCTGGAGATTGACAGACCATGCCCAGGGTTGCGAACTACTCGATTACCAAGAAACTGACCAGAATGAACATGCTGGTCAGTGGCGCGGCCTTGTTGATCGCCTGTGCGGCGTTTGTTGCTTACGATCTTGTTACTTTTCGACAGGCCATGGTGTACAACCTCTCGATCCAGGCTCAAATGGCCGGGTCCAATAGCGTCTCACCGCTGCTGTTCAATGATCCACAAGCAGCGGAGAACACGTTGTCGGCGTTGAAAGCCGCGCCCAACGTCCTATCGGCTGGAATTTACGCGCTCGACGGACGGCCTTTCGCCACGTATTGGCGCAATGCCCATGGCCAAAGCCTGACCCTGCCGAAGCTTCCCGCGAGTCAAACCGAGACCCACTGGTTCAAAGATGGGCAACTGGTGCTGGTCCGCACGATTGTGTTCGATGGAAAGCCGACAGGCACTGTCTACATCCGTTCCGACTTGCGGGAAATGACCCGCCGCCTGAAGCGGTACGGGGGAATCGCTGCCGTCGTGTTGTCGGCATCTCTCATTGCCGCGCTCCTAGTGGCGTCGATATTCCAGCGCGCCGTTGCTGAACCCATCGTGCATTTAGCCGAGGTTGCGCGAATTGTTTCTCGCGAGAAAAACTATGCGCTGCGAGCGACCCCAACCGGTAAACGGGACGAACCCGACGTCCTCATCGCAGCGTTCAACGAGATGTTGGGGCAGATTCAGGAGCGCGACGGGGCTTTGCACCAGGCTCACGATGAGTTGGAGCAGCGCGTTGAGGAGCGCACTGCGCAGCTCGCTGCTGCCAACAAAGAGTTGGAAGCATTCTCCTATTCCGTCTCGCACGACTTGCGCGCGCCGCTTCGCAGTATTGATGGCTTCAGCCTAGCCCTGCTCGAGGACTATGCCGATCGGCTCGATGAGGAAGGAAAAAATGATCTTCAACGCATCCGAGCCGCAACTCAGCGGATGGGAGTGTTGATTGACGACCTCCTGAATCTGTCCCGTATGACACGGGCCGAGATTCGTAAGGAAATCGTCAACCTCAGCACCCTTGCTCGTTCAGTCGCCCAAGGTCTCCAGGAAGTTCAGCCGGAGCGGCGGATAGACTTCCGAATCGAAGATCACCTCGAGGCGAAAGCAGACGCTCGTCTGGTGCGGGTCGTCCTCGAAAACCTTATTGGAAACGCTTGTAAGTTCACCTCGAAGATGAGTTCCGCCTGCGTTGAATTCGGCAAAACACATCAGAACGGGAACTCGGCCTATTACGTTCGCGACAACGGCGCCGGATTTGATCCTGCATACGCCAACCGGCTGTTTGGCGCCTTCCAGAGGCTTCATGGGGTGACGGAATTCCCTGGTACCGGGATCGGCTTGGCCACGGTGCAGCGAATCATTCACAGGCACGGCGGGAAGATCTGGGCGGAAGGAGCCGTGGAGAAGGGCGCGACGTTTTACTTTACCTTGTGACGCATTCAACTCGGGAGGGAATGGGATGGAGAACAGGTCGATTTTATTGGTCGAGGACAGCCCGGACGACGAAGCGCTGACGCTGCGGGCTTTGAAGAAGAACAATATCAAGAACCAGGTGGTCGTCGCGCATGATGGCGCGGAAGCGCTCGATTATCTCTTCGGTACCGGCAAATACGCTGGCCGGAACACAGACGTTCTGCCGCAAGTAGTGCTGTTGGATTTGAAGCTTCCGAAGGTAGAGGGTTTGGAAGTCTTGCGGCGAGTGCGTGCGGATAAGCGCACTAAGCTCCTCCCGGTCGTGATCCTGACCTCTTCGAACGAAGAGCAGGACCGGATCGACGGCTACGGACTGGGCGCAAATAGTTACGTCCGCAAGCCTGTTGACTTCACGCAGTTCATGGAGGCTGCTCGACAGCTTGGCTTGTATTGGCTGATTCTTAATGAAGCTCCCCCGGCCCGGAGATAACAGATGGGTGTTCCGCTTCGCGTACTGATGATTGAGGATTCGGAAGATGACGCCGCTTTGCTTGTCCGCGAACTACGACGCGGTGGCTACGACGTGAACTACGAGCGCGTGGATACTCCTGCTGCCATGAGCTCTGCATTGAATAAAGAAAAATGGGATATGGTTATCTCCGATCATTCGATGCCCCATTTCTCAGGTGCCGCCGCTTTGAAACTTTTGAGGCAAAAGGAATCCGAGGTGCCGTTCATCTTTGTTTCCGGAACCATGGGCGAAGAAGCCGCGGTGGCCGCGCTCAAAGACGGCGCACAAGATTACGTCATGAAAACCAATTTGAAGCGCCTCGTTCCGGCCGTGCAACGTGAGCTCCGCGAGGTGGAAGAGCGTCGGCAACGCAAGCTCCTGGAACGTCAAGTGCAACAGCTCCAGAAGTTCGAAGCTATCGGACGGCTGGCTGGCGGCATTGCTCATGACTTTAACAACGCAATCGGAGCAATCATGGGCTGGGCGGATCTGGCCCTACAGGAGGCACAACCAGGTACGCGTCTGCAGGAACGTCTCAAAAAGATATGCGCTCAAAGCCAGCGGACTGCCGGACTGACCTCCCAGCTTCTCGCATTTGCGCGACAACAGGTTCTGCAGCCGCGAAGGATTGATCTAAACGGCTTGATCGAGGAAGGAACCAGCCTCCTGCGAAAAGTGATAGGAGCAGACGTGGAGGTTCGGCTTGTTCCCGCGCCGAATCTTCGCGTCACAGTTGCGGACCCCGTTCAGATCGACCAGGTGCTGATGAATCTCTGTCTGAATGCCCGAGATGCGATGCCCAAAGGCGGACGACTAATCATCGAGACTCAAAACGCTGATCTCGACGAAGAGTATTACCGCCTTCACGCCTTCGTACGGCCGGGCAGTTATGTTTTGCTCTCGGTGTCCGACACAGGCATCGGGATGGACGCGGCGACGATCGAGCGCATCTTCGAACCTTTCTTCACCACCAAAGAGGTTGGCAAGGGCACCGGGCTCGGTTTAGCAACCGTGTTTGGCATCGTAAAGCAGCACGGTGGGTTTATCAACGTATACAGCGAACCGGGAAAGGGAACAACGTTTCGTGTTTATCTCCCGAGCGATCACGGCGCACCGGACCCGGCTAAGGCAGACTCTGATGAAGGGCCAGCGGAGGGCACCGAAACCATTTTATTGGCGGAAGATCACGAAGGCCTTCGCGAGTTGGCGCAGGAAACATTGGAAGCGCTTGGCTATCGTGTTGTCCTCGCAACGAATGGGACAGAAGCGGTCGAGCTTTTCAAGACTAATTCGGATCGGATAGATCTGGTCATTCTGGATGTGGTAATGCCTGGCCTTAGCGGTCCTGACGCGTACTCAAACATGTCCGCGATTCGGCCCAACCTTGCAGTTGTCTTTGCCACTGGATATACGGCTGAGGCAGCATCTTTGACTTCGCTGGTCAAGAAGGGTGCGACGGTTCTGCAAAAGCCATACAGCGCGAAGAGTCTGAGTCAAGCGATTCGGGGTGTGCTAGGAAGCAAACAGTCGAGCGTTTCTCATTAGCGAGAGGGCTGAATGATCTCCCGGATATAAGACTCTGGGACCACTCCCGCAGGCGGTAGATTTGGACGTACGGACAGGAATCCTCAACCAAAGCGAGAGTCCGAAACCTGCAGTTGCGTAATCAACTGTGGAGGAAACGACGAGTTTTATCGGCGACGGGAATCGGCATATGGTCAATGCACGCAGAGGGACTAATTAAACCGATGAAATTGCGCACAAGAACGCTGCTGAGCGTCGCTCTCTCCCTGGTGAGCCTGGTCGCGATCCTGTACTCGGTGGCGCGCGTTTCTATGATGCACAGTTTTGCAACGCTCGAAGCGGATGACACGCGCCAGAACCTCGCACGCGCCACTGCTGTTTTGGCCGACGACCTCTCCACACTCGACCACACCACTAGTGATTACGCCGCGTGGGACGACACCTGCGCATTCCTTGAGGGCAAGAATCCCAACCTTCCGACGAGCGAATTCCCCGATCCGTGGTTTCCGCGTTTGCGGATTGACTTCGTTCTGATCTTCGATCCCTATGGCCGGCAGGTGTTTGCGAAGGCCTATAACCCTGCGGGGGGAAAAGAGACGGAAATTCCTCAAGGTCTCCGGGCGCATCTTGCACCCGGCTCGCTGCTGATGCGCCACGCACATCCCGGGAGCAAGGTGCTGGGAATAGCGCTGCTTGCCTCCGGCGCAGTGCTGATTGATTCGCAGCCCATTATCGACAGCCAAAGCCGGGGCCCAATTCGGGGCACGTTCGTGGCGGGACGCAGTCTGGATGCCGCGGAGATCGCGCGCCTCGCCGGCATCTCCCACCTCTCGTTGACAGTGCACCGCCTCGATGCAACCGGGTTGCCGAGCGACGTTGAATCCGCGCGCGCCGCGCTCACCGCATCCTCGCCTACCTTGCTCCGCCCGCTCAATTCCAAGGATATCGCCGGATATGGACTGATCGAAGATATCTATGGGAAAGACGATCTGATTCTGCGGGCAGTGATGCCTAGAAAAATAATGCAGCAGGGAGAAGCCAGCCTGTTCCATTTCCTGGTGTCGTTGCTCATAGCGGGATTCGTGTTCGGTCTAGTGACCATGCTACTGATGGAAACGTTAGTTCAGTCGCGTGTCATCCGGCTGAGCGCGAGCGTAGCCGCCATTGGCGCCAGCGGTGACCTTTCCGAGCGCATCCCCCAAGAAGGCCGCGACGAAATTGCCGGCCTCGGCGCGGGGATAAACCGCATGTTGGAGGCGCTCGAACTGTCGCGCCACGAGCTTCACAAGGCCAAAGAAGGCGCGGAAGCTGCCAACACCGCCAAGGGTGAGTTCCTGGCCGTGATGAGCCACGAGATCCGCACGCCGATGAACGGCATAATCGGCATGGCCGGCCTTCTTCTCGATACTCCTCTCAACGCCGAACAGCGCGAATACGCCGAGATCGTGCGTCGTTCCGCTGACGCGTTGCTCTCGATCATCGACGACATCCTCGATGTCTCGAAGATCGAAGCGGGTAAAATGACCGTGGAGCCCATCCCCTTCGACCTCCGGCTGGCAGTCGAAGATATGGCTGAACTCATGGCCTCGAAGGCGCAGCAGAAGGGGCTCGACCTCATTCTGCGATTTTCACCCGATACGCCTTCTCGCGTTGTCGGCGACCCGGGGCGCATCCGGCAGATTCTCATCAACCTTTCCGGCAACGCCGTCAAGTTCACGACCAAGGGACACGTTTACCTGAGCGTGGAATGCGAGGAGCGCACCGGCGAGCAGGTCCGCCTTCGCTTTTCGGTCGCGGACACCGGCATCGGCATTCCTGCCAGCAAGCTGGACCACATCTTCGAACGCTTTACGCAGGCCGATGCTTCCACGACCCGTAAGTACGGTGGTACGGGACTCGGCCTGTCGATTTCGAAGCAGTTGGTTGAGCTGATGGGCGGCAAAATGGACGTCGAGAGCAAAGTCGGGGAGGGCTCTCGATTCTGGTTCACTCTGTCCCTTCCCGTCGATCTAGCCGCTCCGGACACGCCGCCAATCGATATGGATATGACCGGCGTCCGCGTGCTGGGCGTGGACGATAATCCGACGAATCTTTTTGTCCTCCGCGAAAGACTCAATAGCTGGGGCCTCCGCAACGATTCGAGCAGCTCCGCCGAAGACGCTCTGAACCTATTGCGTGCCGCGCAGTCCGTTGGCGACCCTTACCACATCGCGATTCTTGACCAGCAGATGCCCGCCATGGATGGCGAGAATCTCGCCCGCACGATCAAGGCCGACGCGAAGGTGAAGAATACCGCGTTAGTGCTGCTTACCTCCATCAGTATCCGAGGCGACGCCACCCGCATGAAGGAGGCCGGTTTTTCGGCCTACCTCACCAAACCAGCGCGTGCATCCCAGCTTCTGAATGCGCTTATCACCGTGTGGGGCAACCAGAAGCGCGCCCCGTCGGCGCACTTCGTCACTCGTCACCCCGCGGCGGAGGGCCCTGCGGCGATTTTCCCTGCCGAGCCCGCCGAGCCGATTTTCCGCGCGCGTGTTCTGATCGTCGAAGACAACGTCGTCAATCAGATGATTGCGGCTCGGCTGCTCGAAAAGCTGGGCTGCCGCGTGGATGTCGCCGCCAATGGCCGGAAGGCAGTCGAGATGGTCGGTCTCCTTCCCTACGACGTGATCTTCATGGATTGTCAGATGCCGGAAATGGATGGCTTTGAAGCCACACAGGAGATTCGCAGGCGCGAGGGTTCAGGCGTTCACCGCCCAATCATCGCCATGACAGCGAACGCCATGCAAGGCGACCGGAAACGATGCCTCGATGCGGGAATGGATGACTACGTATCCAAGCCCATACGAAAGGCAGATTTGACCGAAGCGCTGGAACGTCATCTCCCCGAGAACGCAAAAGTCCCCAAGAACGTAAACGCCGATCGAGGCGGGACAGAAGTAGAGAAACTCTAATGGAAGCCGGGGTGGACTGCGCAGGGTCTGCGCGTCCTGCGCGCCACGGCTGACGCCATCTTCACCTGGGCCTGTAGTCGGCCAATCGGAACTTATGGTCGGATCAATGAGGGTTACATGAGGCAGCCAGACGAGCTTTCTCCGGAATCTGTCTTCAATCTTTCTGAACTGCTCGAACGGGTGGACAACGATTCCGAGTTATTGCGCGAGGTGATCGGTATCTGCAAGGCTGAGATTCCGCGCAACATCCCCTTACTGCGTGAAGCTGTTGCTCAAGTAGACGTGAAGGCCGTCGAAAACTTAGGTCACACGTTGAAAGGGATGCTTTTGCATCTCGCCGCCACGCGAGCCGCCGCCGCTGCAGGCCGCCTGGAGCAAATAGGGCGCTCGGGTGACACGACGACATTGGGCAGTGCCGTTGCGATTTTTGAGAGCGAGGTTGCAAAGCTCATGACCGAACTGGAAGCATATACCGCGAAGATCCACCCATGATGATTCTTGTGGCGGATGACGACGTGCTCTCCCGTCGCCTTCTGGTGGCGACTCTCGAGCGCGCCGGATACGCAGTCATCGCCGTCGAGAACGGGCGGCTAGCTGCCGAAAACTTGTGTCGACAGGATGGACCACGTCTCGCGCTGCTGGACTGGGTTATGCCAGAGCTGGATGGGCCGGCAGTCTGCCGCGAGGTCCGCCAAAAACGCGAGCAGCCTTATGTGCATATGGTCCTTCTCACATCCAAGGAATCGAAAAGAGATATCGTCGAGGGGCTGGAGTCCGGAGCAGACGACTACTTGATTAAGCCATTCGATCCTGCGGAACTGACGGCCCGGCTGCGCACCGGGCTGAGGATACTGCAGCTGGAAGACAAGCTGGTCGAAGCGCGAGAAGAAATGCGGTTCAAGGCAACATACGATCCGCTGACAGGTCTTTTGAACCGTGGTGTGATCTTGGATCTGCTGTCCCGCGAGCTTTCCCGCACGCGTCGTGAAGATGGTTGCACCACGGTTTTAATGGGAGATGTGGATCACTTCAAGAGCATAAACGACACGCGCGGGCATCTCATGGGAGACGAAGTACTAAGGGAGATTGCCCGCCGTATGCTTGCGTCGGTGCGTCCGTACGACTTTGTGGGACGATATGGAGGGGAAGAGTTCCTCGTCGTGCTGAACAACTGTGACGCTTCGTCCTCGCTTCTGCGAGCTGAGGAGATTCGTCGAGCGATTGCCAGCGTGCCTGTGCAAACAATACAAGGCCCAATTCCTGTCACCATGAGTCTAGGTGTTCTCTCAAGCAGGGATTGGGGAGTTCGGCCAGTCGAAGAACTTCTTCGAGAAGTGGATGCGGCCCTCTATAAAGCGAAAGCTGCTGGGCGAAATTGCATCAAACTTGCCAGTCCCCATGTGCCCCCTAACGTTCCGACCAAGTCAGAGCAGCCGAGGTAGGCTTGACCTCGCTCCGTTGCGGAGCAAAACCGCACGCGATCGATACCACAATATCTGGCCGGAACGGCCGCGGCCTCGTGAAGCGGTCGCTGTAGTACAGAAATAAGGGGTTCCGAGGCAGGGGCGGGGTATCTTTAACGATGTTGGGCACGATGACCATGTACGCAGCGTCCTGCACCAAAACACCCGTGTATCGGTGGTCCGGATGACAGTCGTTGGGGCGTGGCCCAATCACGACGTCCGCCTTCCACTGACGGATCTCGCGGATGACTTGCTCGCGGACATCTAGCGTAGGCAAGAGCTTGCCATCATGGTTGTCGAGCACCTCGTATTCGATGTCGATGCGTCGGCCGGCTTCCTGCGCTTCTGCGCGGCGGCGCTTGGCGAGTTCTTCTCCCCCTTGAGTCTGGTGGCCTGCGTCACCGTTGGTTAGCGACACGAACTTCACCTTAAAACCGAGCCCTGCATACTTGGCGGCTAGGCCTCCTGCGCCGAGGTCACAATCGTCCGGGTGCCCGCCGAAAGGAATGACGCGCACAGGCTCATTCTGCGCGGACGCAGCAGGGAAGAACGGTGTAGCCAGAAGCCACGCGGCCCATACCGCACAATGAACAACTACAGCCAAGCACCGGTGCCGGAATGATTTCAGCATGCGCAATTACCTCGAGCCAGATCATACGTTGGACTGTTCGATCTCAATTAGGACTTCCTCTCTGGGCTTCGGAGACGGGCAGCATGGTGAACTCTATGGATGATTAGCAGGCCACACGATTATTAACCTAGAGCGTTTTAGCGTCATGTGATCTTAATTCCTGGTTAGGCGTGCGCGCTGGGTAAGCGACTATTTTCGCGGAAAGATAAGGGCCGGGTCTTGACCTAAGCCACTCAGCCTTGGAACGGAACTGTGTCAGGTCTTGGCAAAAAATGGCGGGTTGATGCGGAAGGGCATCAGAGAGTGCGGATGAATGGGCGCGCTTAGCCCGTTTCGCATGGACGAGCAAAGCTAGACCGTCCGCTAAGCAGGTCCGCCTTGCGGATCTACGCCCTGCGGATCTGACTTGACGTCCTCCACAGCAATATTGTCGCTTGGAGCGTCTTTTTCCGCGCGCTTTTCGAGCTTTCTTTGGGCGCGGCGTTCCGCTTTCGCACGTTGCTTGTCCAGCCGCTTCATTTCTTTCTGGCGTTTTTGAAATGTAGTCGTCATCGAGTCTCCTCCAAATGCAAGGGAAGCTGCTTACCGCCGAACGCTGCGCTTTGACGTTACCAGCGGGGCTCGCGAGGCTGGCGTGTGGCTTCGCGATAATCCTCGTTGGAGAATCTTTCCCGCCCGCGTCCTCCGCCACCACCGGGGCGAGGACCGCCGCCAGCGGCCTTGGGACGCGCCTCGTTCACTTTCAAGTTGCGTCCGCCCAGCTCTTTTCCGTCAAGGCCTGCAATCGCTTTGGCGGCTTCTTCGTCGTTGGGCATTTCCACAAAGGCAAACCCGCGGGCACGGCCAGTCTCCCTGTCCATGACCAGGTGGACGCGCGTCACCTGTCCGAACGGCGTAAACAGCGCATTTAATTCAGCTTCCGTGGTTTGGAAGCTCATGTTACCTACAAAAAGATTCTTCATTCCCATCTCCTTGATTACTCATAGTTTCCTAGAACGAACTCTCGAGAAAGATACGGAATCGGCCCGAGCGTGATGTATGACGCAATTTTCGCAATGCTTTGGCTTCGATCTGGCGGATACGTTCGCGCGTAACGGCGAACGTTTGGCCCACTTCCTCGAGCGTGTGATCATTTCCGTCATCCAAACCAAAGCGCATCCTGATGATCTTTTCCTCGCGCTGGGTGAGCGTCTTCAACATTGAGGCCATTTTCTCCCTGAGATTAAGGTTGATGGCCGCGTCTGACGGAGACTCAATATGCTTGTCCTCGATGAAGTCCCCTAGATGTGCCTCGTCTTCCTCTCCAACGGGAGTCTCGAAGGACAGGGGCTGCTGCGCAATTTTCTTGGTCCTGCGCACGGCCTCCACAGGAATGTCCATCCGCTTCGCGATTTCCTCCGAAGTAGGCTCGCGACCAAGCTCCTGGAGCAATTGCTGGGTGGTACGGACCTGTTTGTTGATCGACTCGATCATGTGAACGGGAACGCGGATCGTGCGTGCCTGATCGGCGATGGCACGGGTGATAGCCTGGCGAATCCACCATGTGGCGTAGGTAGAGAACTTGTAGCCGCGCCGCCACTCGAACTTGTCGGTGCCCTTCATGAGGCCGATGTTGCCCTCTTGGATCAAGTCGAGGAACTGCAGTCCGCGGTTGGCGTACTTCTTCGCAATGGACACGACGAGACGAAGGTTTGCCTCAGTCAATTCTTTCTTTGCTTGGTCGGCTTCCGCCTCACCACGCCGGATCAGAGTGAGGGTGCGCTTCAAGCTGGCCGCGCTGACCTCGCTGGAATCATCGATTTCCCTGAGTTGCGAGCGGCACGAACGCAGTTGCTTGCGCGCTTCGATGGCGACTTCGCCGCGAGCCGCAATGGACTTACGTTCCAGCCTTGCGGCCTCGCGCTCCAGTGAGTGGAGCCGCTCTATGGTGTGCCGCATGATGTCAATCAGGCGCTTTTTCTCCTGCTCCTTGAAATCGATTGAACGGACCAAGCGTGACATTGCGACGCGCGTTCGCGCCACCTGCCCCCGGGCCGCCAGAGACGCGCGCTTATTGGATCTTGACGCGTTCTGCATCCGGGATGCCTGCTTGAGCGCCGCACCGTAAAGCTTCTCGACCTTATCGATAATCCGGAGCGTACAGCGGGTCCTATCCTCGAGGATATCTGCCGTTAGTTCTTCTTCGTCGAACTTGACAATTTCCTTGATGCGTCTAGTACCGTCGCGCAGTCCGACGCCAACGGCCATTAGCTCCTTTAATACAATCGGAGAACGAGAAATGGTCTTGAGCACGAGCACCTGCCCGCGCTCAATGCGTTTCGCGATGGCCACTTCGCGCTCGCGCGTCAGTAGGGACACCACACCCATTTCCCGGAGATACATCCGGACGGGATCATAGGAGTTGTCCGACGGGCGCGGCGCCAGGTAGAGCTCCGTTTGTTCGCTGTGGGCCGGCTCGTCGTGATCGGCTCCGGCGTGCTCCGCAACAACGAGGGTAGGGTGCGCAGCCTTCGCTGCCGCCACGTCTTCGTAGATTTCGATGCTTTCGCGCTCGAAAGTGGAGAACAGCTTGTCGAGCTCTTCCGTGACATGTTCCTCGACGGGGAGGAGCTCAATCACTTCGTCATGGAGTAGATAGCCGCGTTCCTTGCCGAGATTGACGAGATTGCGGACCTGCTCATCTTTTTCCTGTATTGCCAGCGACAAAGGTTCCCCCAATAGCCACTGCCATGGTTGGCCGGGCCTTCCTCAAAACGGTACTATCACGGAGCGAATACTGGAACGTCGTTTCGTAGATAGGACAAGGACGGAGTACGGATCGCAGTCGTGATAACCGAATTTCACGCTGCGCTGTAGTTGAACTCTGGTTGTCCAGATCCCCTCGGGCGTTACGGTGCGCCTTGTCTTAGAAACAAGTTCTATTGTAACAGCTTCGCGTCGTAAGCTGTTCAAAATAGCGGCGCAAGATCTCCACCAAGCAGCAAGCGCGGCGGGGTCTCCCGCGGGAATCCGTAGCTCGGGCCGTTTAGCTCTCCATTTGCGCTTGCAGGACTTCCCCCGGAAGCACGACCATCCTGGGCCTCTGCGCTGATGAAACGGAAGCGATTCTGTCTCGAGTCAGATTTTTGCGCTCAGGGAGACCGGTACCCAGGGTCAGCCTCTCCATCCGAGTACCGAGCGTACGCTCCAACTGGAACAGTTCGGATCGCTGCTCTCGCGTAAATAGAGTAGAAGCAACACCATGTTCGCCTGCACGTCCGGTGCGTCCGACTCGATGGATAAAGTTTTCGGGTACTTCCGGCAAGTCGTAATTGATGACGTGGGCGATGTCCTGAACGTGAATTCCGCGCGAAGCGAGATCCGTGGCCACCAAAACGCGGTAACGCCCCTGTTGGAAGCCAGCCAGCGCTGCTGTGCGTTGCGATTGCGAGCGGTCGCCGTGAATCATCGCGGCTTGGATGCCTTCGCGATTCAGATTTTTGGCAATTCGCTCTGTGCCGCGCTTGGTGCGCGAGAAAACGAGGCATCGACCCACCTCTTTGGTAAGGAGGTGGTGCAGCGCTTCCTGTTTGCCATCAACGGTGACCTCAAACGCCTGAAGGCGCACACTTTCTACCGGCTTCAGCGTGGACCCGAAGGCGAGACGCACCGGGTTTCTTGTGTAGTCCTTCACTAGGTTTTCCATAGCGCCTTCCATCGTTGCGGAAAAGCACATCGTTTGGCGCTCTTTGGGCAGGACTGCAGCTATCCTGCGAATTGCCGGAAGGAATCCCATGTCCAGCATGCGATCCGCTTCGTCGAGCACCAGCACTTGCAGTTCGCGGAAATGAATCAGCCTGCGGTCGAGAAAGTCTTCCAGCCGTCCGGGAGTGGCCACCACCAGGCCGGGTCCCTTGCGGATGACATGTAATTGTTGAGTTTCGGATAAGCCACCGACGACCAGAGCAGCGGGCGAAAGTTGTTTGCCGCGCAAGGCGTCGTACTGGTCGACGACTTGCATTGCGAGTTCGCGGGTGGGAACAAGCACGAGCGCCGCGATTCCCGGCGAACTACGCCGGAGGAGCCTTTCTATCACCGGAATTAGGAACGCGAGGGTCTTGCCCGTGCCGGTTTGCGCCGTCGCGATTACATCCTTGCCTTCCAGGGCATGCGGGATGGCCGCGGCCTGGACCGGCGTCGGCGTCGAAAAATGAGCATGCGACAGCCGCTCCTTCACATAAGGAGAAATCGGAAGTTCTGAAAAAATTTGCATTTAGCTTTCTTGCTGGCGTAATCGCAGCGCGCACACGGGGATTCCGGGCGAGCATGGCGACTCAATAGCCAGTCTTCGTCTTAAATTACGCTGAAAACGTACGGAGGAGACTGAGGGCGGGGTTTCTCAGATCAGTATCGAACCAGAGGGACCGCACAACACAACCGCGGTATTAAGCGCAGGAGAAGTGTATCACAGATTTAAGGAAAGTGCTCCTTGAAAGATCAATGGCTTAGCGCGGCAACGGGAAAGTGCTTCAGGCCTTGCTTCTCTTGCGGGGCGCCGTCTTGTTTTTTGACCAGCGCTGGATCGCGTTTTTTCTCGAATGAAGCTGCATCTGTTTCTCAGCATTATCAGGATCCCGGCGTTTGCGCATTGCGGCGGTGGAACGCTCGCGAAAATGGAGCGGATCTCTCAGGTTCTGCAATTCCCGGTAATAGTAGAGCGGCGTGGGGTGCTTTCCCTTGAACCGGAGCCTTCTTAGAAACTCGACTTCCTCCTCGGTCGCACCACCGTTGACGGACTGCCTCAGGAATTGCGTGAGACCTAGCTCGTCCTCAGTTCCGGCAGGTTCTCTCTCGACAAACTCAAATTTTTTCGCGTAACCGGGGATAAGTCTGCGGTTCAAGACGATTTCCATGCCGAATGTCGCGAGATCGATGTCCCAGGATTCGATCAGTGGATCGAGGAAGAAAACGCAGTTCTCATTCGAAACGTTGAAGACATCCGTGTCCAGGAATTCCAGGATGCTGACGCGCATTGCTTCGTAGCTGCGGCCGCTAAGTCGCGCTACGGACCGTAGCCAGGTTTCGCTCTCTAATTCGGTTTTCGCAACTGTCTTTACGACGTCCAACAGCTTTTGTGTGACGAGCCGTTCCAGTTCCCCGAAGGGCTGCTTCTCAAAAATGACTCGTATTTGTCTCTCTTTCACGGGTGCGCACTTGCGCAGAACTAACTCTCGAACCTCCTTAAGCAAGGGCTTGGGTGGATCATCCAGATTGCGCTTCAGGACATCGCGTCGCTGATGGTCAGCCAACTTCGAAAGCTTACCGCTCGGGAGTTTTAGGAATTTGCCAATCTTCTCGTAGATGTCGGTACGGCTCGGCTCGGGAGGCAATTTTTTGCCGGTCAGCAATTGCGAGATATAGGATTCGGTGACCTTGGCGGCCGCCGCCAAATCTCTCTGCTCAAGCCCCAATTCTTCCAGCCGCTGTTTGATTGCTAAACAGACGTCCATAGGGTTCTCCCGAATCGTTAACTGAGTCTAATTAAGTACTTAAAATACTCCCAGTTTACACTTGACACGTCAAGTGAATTAACCTACTGTAGTTAAGTATTCTGGCCACATTCAATAGAACGTTTGTGTTGTTCCTGCAAAGCGACCACAGCATCACGCGGCCCTAATTTCACGTTCTTAGGACCTCGTGGGAGACATGAAAATGAACACGATTCGAAACCTGCTTTTCACTCTAATCATCCTGCTCTTTACGGTCCCCACCGTCCAGGCGCAGGATTTTTCCAAATATCGCAGCTTCTCCCTCGGAACGAGCTTGTCTACCGTCCTGAAGTACACCGGGCAGAAAATGGCTGACGTAAAAGTGATCCGTTCGCAGCCTGCGTTGATTCAGGAAGTGACTTGGTGGCCGCCGAACTCCCCGGGAACGACGTTTCAGTCCGACGCGGTGCGTGAGATTGTTTTCTCGCTCTACAACGGCGAGCTATACAAAATGTCGGTAACCTATGACCGAACTTCCACCGAAGGGCTCACCACGCCGGATATGATGAAGTTGGTTACGGCGAAATATGGTCCCATCGCGAATGTTGCGCTGGCGATCGATTCCCCAGCGAACGACCGATATGATTTGAGGGCCAAGACCATCGCGTCCTGGGAAGATTCGCAGTATGCCATTGATCTTGTCCGGTCCGCTTTCACCGATGACTTTGGGCTGATCATTTATTCGAAGCGCGTCAATGCAGACGCGGAGCTGGCGATTGCGGAAGGCGTGAAGCTGGAAGAGCAAGAGCGTCCAAGGCGAGAAGCGGAGCGCCGCAAAAGGGAAACGGACGACCTCGAAGTGACGCGGCTTAAGAACCAGAAAATCTTTCATCCCTAATGCAGATCAAAGGAAAAGCAAATGGCTAAGCTGTACGTTGGGAACCTTTCGGGAGAAGTAACGGACAGCGGCCTGCAAGAGTTATTCACCGGCAAGGGATTTCAAGTGGCGTCCGCGCGGGTGATTTGCGATCGAGAAGGTGGGCGCTCGCGCGGATTCGGATTTGTTGAACTCGGGTCGGGCGGCGACGTGGCGCGGGCCATCGGAGAGATGAATGGGCTCAGCGTAGAAGGCCGCGCGTTGCAGGTGAACGAAGCGCGTCCGCAGGAACCCCGTGGCGCAGGATGTCGTTCTCAGGTTGGCCCAGTCCACTCTGGGAGGCACGCAGGCGGCAGCGGTCGGCGAAGCTACTAAGCCTCCACAACGCGCGCTCTGCTTTTGTTCTAATCGGAACAGGTGCCAAATGGGCAGTGGAATCATCGTGCAGTACATGGGATTCGAAGCGAAGCCGCTGACACGCGAATACACATTCAATGTGCGCGAAGCCGGGCAGGAGCGCGAGTTCAGACTGCACATAGCAAACGAGGCGTTTGTATCGCATCGCGCGAGCTATCAAGATGCGCCGGGTATCTGCGCGCTCAGGCTTCAGGTCGAGTTGGCCACTTATTCAAATCATCCTCCCGAGACGCGGTACGAGATCAGCGGCGCTGAATTGGACAGTTATAGGCAGGCTCGCATGCCGAAGACTGGGCGGAAGGTTCGAGAGAATTTCTAGCCGCGCGACGTGGTCCTGTGCAAGCCGTTTCAAGTGATGCTGCGTCCGCAGCCGCTCAACCCTTAAGCAAATCTAACTGGAACTGACCGGCGCGACATCAAGAGCTGCTTGCGTGGGGAGAACAACAGAGCGGCTGACGTCGCACACGGCCGGCAATTGTCTCTTGGACGTGGGTCTGTCGCCGTGCGAGACTTTGCCCGTGAACAAGATCATATTCTTCGCGGGAGTGATCCTGGCGGCCAGCGGGCTGATTTCACCAGCGATCGCGCTGTTCGGCGGGCTCGTTTACGGCTTGATTCTGACCCACCCGTTTCACGTCGAAAGCAGGAATCTGACAAAGATTCTGCTACAAGCCTCGGTGGTCGCATTAGGCTTTGGGATGAATCTCCAGGAGGTTCTTCAAGCTGGGCGATCCGGTTTTGTTTACACCGCGCTGAGCATCACGGGGGCGATGCTGCTGGGGCTGGGCCTTGGGTATGTCATTCACGTTGCCAGGAAACCTTCTTTTCTGATCAGCGCGGGAACCGCAATTTGCGGCGGCAGCGCTATCGCGGCGGTCGGACCGATCGCCGGGGCGAGCGAAGAAGAAATGGCGGTGTCGCTCGGAGCGGTGTTCATCCTGAATTCAGTCGCGTTGTTCGTTTTCCCTCCCGTTGGATTCGCACTGCACATGAGCGAGAGCCAGTTCGGGCTATGGTCGGCGCTGGCGATTCACGACACGAGCTCCGTGGTCGGTGCGACGGCGAAATACGGCCCAACAGCGCTCGCCATCGGCACCACCATCAAGCTTGCGCGGGCGCTATGGATTGTTCCGCTGTCGGTGGGAACCGCGGTAGTTTTGAAGAGCAAGGCGCGTATTCAGTGGCCATGGTTCATCCTGTTCTTTTGCGTGGCCGCGCTGCTCAATACTTTGCTGCCAGGCTTCAACCCGGCCTTCGGTGCGCTGAACCATCTCGGAAAGCTGGGTCTGACGGTGACTCTATTTTTGATCGGCGCCAGCCTGAACAAGGAAACACTTAACAAGGTCGGCGTTCGCCCTCTGTTGCAAGGCCTCACGCTGTGGGTCATTGTTGGAGTCAGCACGTTGGCGCTTATTCTGTCTAATTGGATTCGAGTGTAAGAAGCGATCCGCGATTTAGAGCATTTGAAACCGAAAGGAGCGGCAATGGATCAGGCCATCAGCAATGGGATTACCGACAAGCTCAGTCATCATTCCGTGGACGAAACAGTGGGAACGCTGAAGGGAATTCTGCAGAGTAAGGGAGTGACGCTGTTTGCGATCATCGACCACAGCGGCGAAGCAGAGAAGGTGGGGATGAAAATGCGGCCCACCAAGCTGCTGATCTTTGGCAGCCCGAAGGCGGGCACGCCGCTAATGCAGGCGGCGCCCAGCCTAGCGATCGATCTGCCTCTAAAGATTCTGGTTTGGGAGGATGGTCAGGGGAAGGTCTGGGTTTCGTACAACAGCCCGGCATATCTGCAGCAACGTCATGGCATCCCGCCCGAGTTGGTGCAAAACATAGCAGTGGTGGAAACGTTGGCCGCTAATGCGGCAGAGTGATTGCGAACTCCTCTGCGCAGGCGCTTAGCCTACTACCGAGCGTCGCTCAGCCGTTTGAAAGATAGCGGTGCGCGAAGGTGACCGCCATGGCCCCTTCTCCAACCGCGGAAGCGCAGCGTTTCACTGATCCGTGGCGAACGTCACCGGCCGCGAACAGCCCCGGCACATTCGTCTCCAGGTAATAGGGACTTCGATCGAGCGGCCACCCGCCATTCGACGCTTGGCCTTCAAAGTGCAAATCCGGCCCGGTAACCAGATATCCCGCTTCGTCCCGCACGACTCCGGCTTCCACCGCCCAATCGGTGTGCGGAGAGCCTCCGATACAAACAAAGAGCCACCTTGTCTGAAAACTCTTTTCCTCACCGGTCTTGCGATTTACTAGCGTGATCGACCGCAGCAATTCATCGCCTTCCAGGTTGGTCACTTCCGTATTGGTCAGGACTTCGACCTTGGGCGCGGAACGGATTCGGTCGATCAGGTAAGTGGAAAGGGTGCTCTTCAAGTTGTCCGCGCGGACCACCATGCTCACGATCCTCGCGAAGCGCGCAAAATGCAGGGCGGCTTGCCCGGCCGAGTTGCCGCCTCCCACAATGAAAACGTGCTCGTCCCCGCACATCGACGCCTCACTGGCGCCCGCTCCGTAGTACACACCCGCCCCGATAAACCGGTCTTCGTTCGGCAGACCCAGGCGCCGGTACTCGATACCCGTGGCGCAGATGGCCGTGCGTGCCACAATCTTCGTGCCATCGGCCAAGTAGCCGATGCGCTTGCCTGCTTGGAACTCACCGCGCACGCCCTCGCGCGCGAGCAGGATCTCCGCGCCAAAGCGGCAGGCTTGCTCGCGGGCGCGCTCCGCCAACTCCGCGCCGCTGATACCCGCGGGGAAGCCGAGGTAGTTCTCGATTTTCGGGCTGCTCGCCGCTTGTCCGCCGATTGCCCATCTTTCCACCACAACCGTCTTCAAGCCCTCAGAGGCTCCGTACACCGCGGCGCTCAACCCCGCGGGACCGGCGCCATAAATGGCCAGATCATATTCGGTACACGACGGAGTGCGAAACCATCCCAGCTTCTCGATAATTTGTCGAATGGTCGGACGTTCCATGCGCGTGCCGTCCGAAAATACGCACACGGGCAGCCGCGGATCGTGAATGTGGTCGACGCCGATTTCGCGGGCGTGTTGATTGTTGCGGATTTCCACCCATTCGAACGGAACATCGCTGCGATGCAGGAAATCGCGAATCGCGTAGGCGGCGGGGGAGCCCAGAGTCCCGAACAACTTCAGCTTCGGCTGCTGTTCCTGTTGCTCAAGCGGCATGTAGCAGGAGCTCTTCCGTCGATTCTACCTTACAAAGGCGCTAGTCACGCCAGCATGATCTGGTCGACGTAGCACCAGCGCCAGTCTTCGCCGGGTTCAAAGGACTGGATGATTGGGTGGTGGGTTTTGCGAAAATGTTTCGTGGCGTGCTTGTTCTTGGAGGTGTCGCAGCACCCGACGTGCCCGCAAGTGAGGCACAGCCGAAGGTGCACCCAGTCGTCGCCTGTCTGCAGGCACTCCAGGCAGCCGTCGCTGCTAGGCTGCACGTCGCGAATCGCTTCCACATGCTCACAAATCATCGTGGCCATGGCAATCTCCTCAGATCTTGTGCGTCGGCCTGCTATGCGGCATTGGCGGTGACTACGCCATCTCCGACACCAGCCGCCGGGCGGCGAGAGACAGCATCAGCCGCGAAACACCGCTGAACAACATGCTGAATCCCACAAGTATCCCGAGCACCCATCCGGCGTTCGCCGGCCAAGTTCGCCAAATGATGATGGCGAGAACCAGGGTGATGATGGCATCCACGAAGAGCCATCCGGAGCCAGGCATGGGGCGCAGCCGGACCGCGAGGATGAATTCGAGTATGCTTTCCGCGAATAGATAAATCGCGAGTGCGAGCGTTAGCGATACCATGCCCACCAGCGGGTTCCACAGTAAATAGACGCCCGCGCCGATGTAGACCGCGCCCAGAAGCAATTCCCAGAGAAGCCCGCCCGTACTGCGCGTTTGCCATCCGAACACCCAGTGGGCTAAGCCGCTGAATACAAGCAGCCACCCGAACAGCACAGTCACTGCGATTCCGGCCGCCGGTGGTATGACAATCGCCAGGATTCCCGCCACGATCATCAGCACGCTTAGACCGATGGACCATCCCAGGGACTTCCTCACGATTACGGGAATGGGAGTTGATGTGACACTCATGAGATTCCTCCGAAGGTCCCTCTGGGACCTTCTGAACCATTTCTTGCCGGATAGCTGGGCCTGGTGTTCTCTACTTCTCTTCGGACTGGTCCGGGATAACCACAAACGCTGCTTGTCCGTCGCGCATGACGCGAAGCAGCGTTTGACCTTTGGCCTCGGCCGCTAGTTTGTTGAAGTCGGCCACCGAGTTCACGTCGTGGTGGTTGATGCCCAATATGACGTCTCCCGGCGCTAGATATTGCGCCGCGGGGCTGGCTGGGTCAACTTCCGTGACCACAACGCCGTGAATTTCCGCCGGCACGCCCAACTGCTTCCGCAGCGCCGATGTCAGGTTCTGCACGGCGACGCCGCGCAGGGCTCCTTCACTTGGCGGTCTGCGCGGCCCCCCGACGTAAGAAAGATTGCTGGGACGCTGCTCGAGCGTAACCGTCACCGTTTGCGGCTGGCCATTACGAACGACTTCCAGCGTGACCGGGGTTCCCGGGTTGCTGCTGGCGACCATGGCCAGCAGGTCTGACGACTCATTGACCGTACGCCCTTAAACTTCCGAATGACATCGCCGGGCTTCAACCCCGCTTTGTCGGCCGGGCCTCCGGGGGTTACGTCCTGCACCAACGCTCCCGAGGTGTCGGGCACTTTGAATTCCTGTGCCAACTCCGGGGTGACCGGCCCTATCGTCGCGCCCAAATAGCCGCGTGTCACCTTGCCGGTCTTGATCAAGGACTCCATGGCGCGTTTGGCCATGTTGATGGGAATCGCAAACCCAATGCCGATAAAGCCAGCGCCTTCGCCTCCTGGACCCCCGGGACTCAAAATTGCCGTATTGATTCCAACCATTTCGCCCCGAATGTCTACCAGGGCGCCACCGGAATTCCCAGGATTGATCGCCGCGTCGGTTTGAATGAAATCTTGCACGGCCTCGATATTGCCCTCCGAGCGTCCGAGCGCGCTCACTGTCCCCCGCGTGACCGTGAAGTTCAAGCCGAAAGGATTGCCGAAGGCCATGACCGTGTCGCCCACGTGCAGATTGTTTGAGTCACCTAGCGGTATGGTGGGTAGGTTTCGGCCATCGATTTTCACGACAGCGATGTCGATGTCCGGGTCCGCGCCGATAATCTTGGCCTTGAACACGCGTTTGTCGTTGAGCATGATCTGGACGCTCGTGGCACGGTCAATAACGTGGTTGTTTGTCACGATATAGCCTGTGGGATCGAAGACGACGCCTGTTCCGAGCGCGTGCTGGCGCAGTTCGCGCGGTATCTGCGGAAACTGGTCGCCAAAGAATTGCCTGAGCGAGGGGTCCATGAACAGGGGAGATTGCTCGGCTTTCACCACCTGCTCGGTACGGATGTAGACGATCGCAGGCGTCGTTGCCTGGATGATGCGCTCATATGCTTTGTTCTCTTTTTCCAGCAGCTCGATGTCCGGCCCGTCGAGCCCGGGTCGCGCCGCCATGACAAACTGACCGTAACGGTGATGCGAAAGATACAAGCTTCCCAGGACGGTGATCGCCACCAGCGCCAAGAGTGCCAGGCGCAAGGCTGACACTCTCGCTGCTCTCGAAAATGGACCTCTGATGCGCGGCATGAGCTTCTCCTTCTGGATTCCGAATCACCTACTTACGATTTCCTTGCCCGGCTGGTTGTGGCGGCCATTGGGAGGCGTGTTGGCCACAATGGAAAGCGGTACAAGCGCTCCGATGCCTCACGTGGCCGAGACCCCTTTGGACTTTTGGGCGTTCGTCACCTCAATTTGCCTGGGTAGAGCCGATTCGCGAAGCGGCGCTCTGATCTCCAGCACGCCGTTGTTGTATTCGGCGGTTAGTCTTTCCGTGTCTACCCCTTCGGGTAGAACAATGGTTCGGTGAAGACGTCTTCGAGAAAACTCCTGTTGCAGATAATAAACGTCCCGATTTTGTTGGCTGTCCTTGCGTTCCCCGCTAACCGTCAGGTTGTTGCCTTGCAGGCTGACCTGAAGATCTTTCTGTTCCATGCCGGGGACGGCGATGCTGAGGCGATATTCCTTCTTGTGCTTATCTATCCAGGCCTCAATGGGCGGCACGGCGATGAGCACATGCTCGGAATTTGTATCTGCAGCATCCCTACGAGTCACATTGTCCATTGCGCTCCTCCGGAATTCTTCTAGGACGTTGTCACGCACCTCAGCGCGTTGGCCTCAATGCAGGCCACGATTTGCTGTGTGTTTTGATCAAAAATGACGTACTCGCCCGGCGCTGTCTTACCAAAATTATCGATGCGGCTTCTTGCTACCTCCACGTTTTGCACTGCTTCGACCCAAATCAAGCTGCCGTCGTCCTGCTTTCTCATGACATCGACCAAATCGATCTGCATGGCTCCTCTTCCCGGGTCCCCGGCCCGTTGTTTTCGGGTGTTTGAAGATTTTTGTTTAGGCTTCTTAAGCAGCGGCTGCTGCTGACGTGCTCACGATGATTCGGTTATCCACGGTGCGGACGCCTGGCGCTCGCCACGCCGCCCGCTCCGCTTCTTCTCGTTCGAACCACGACCGCACCGTGCCTTTCAGAATTACTTTGTCGCCGTCGACTTCCACCGTGATGCGGCTCGCGTCCACCTCCGCGCTTCGTTTTAGCGCTTCCTCAATTTTGGCCTTCACTTCGGCGGTGCTCGGCCGTTCCTTCACCACGATGTGGTTGATTACTCCCTTTATCCCGACGAGGCTGCGTATCGCCTGCTCGGCCGCATTCTTCTGAAACTGCCAGTCCACCTCCCCTTCGAGCGTGACCCAGCCCTTGGACACCTTGACCTTGACGCGGTCTTTCGGAACCGTAATCGTCCACTCCAGTCGGTTCACCGCAGCTCGTGCTATGTCTTCGTCCGTGCGTTCGCTGGAAAACGGCAGGCGAATTTCGAGCTCGTTAGCTACCGCTTTGACTCCCTCAACTCGCGCAGCTGCCTCTTCCGCCGCGATTTTCTCCCAGTAGCTGTCTACTCGGCCCGTAAGCGTCACAATGCCGTCTTTAACAGCTACGCCAATCTCGGCGGCGTTGATGCTAGGGTCAAAACTGAGCTCCGCTTCCACGTTTTTTCGTATCTCCAAATCGGTCATGGTCGTCAGTTTTCCTTTCCAACCAGATTGCCGCTCCGTTTACGTTTCGGCGCTACCGACAAACGCAAAGCGCGACTCTCTTCGCAACACGCCGCCCGCTCGGTTTGGCTCGTGCAGCGCGCTACTTTGCTTGAGCTATGCCCCGAGACACTGCTACGCCTAAAGTGCAGCAACAAGGCGCGAAGTCTTTGGTTCAGCAGCTTTGAGACCAGTGCAGAATTGAATTTGTGCTGGGTAGGAGTTCGTGCATGCCCGTCTGTGGCAATGCTTTATGCTCAGGCCCGGAGTCCTCATGGAGAGGCGTGGCGGCAATCTGGCAGCGCGTCCGTCAGCTTTTCGACATCGCCTCGACACCGTGCTAGCACTAGAGCATTACGACAAAGGTGGGTGACGCGCGCGTCAGCAGTTGGCCGTTGCAATACAGTCTTTCCTGTAACCGCATCAAGCAAGCATAGTATCGACGTGTGAAACTGCTAGTATCAGCATCACTTTTTAGAACTGCTCTCGATAATTTTACCCGGCTGGACGAAAGGCGCTGGGTCGCTTCCCAGACAGAGCGGCTGAATTGAAGAGAGTCGGTCGTACAAGAACTCTCAGCGGGATAGGTGCCTATGGACAGGGTCGAGGAAAGTTATCGCGGGTCGTCTCCCGAAAGCGGAGCGACGCTCATGCCTCGCAAGCCAGCCAACTTCGCTGAGGTCATCATTGGACAAAGCGCGGGACTCGCCGCGCTGCTCAATGGCGTTGAAACCGTTGCGCCGACAGATTCCACCGTCCTCATTCTCGGGGAAACAGGCACAGGGAAAGAACTCGTCGCCAGGGCCATTCATAACCTGAGCCCCCGGCGCGACCGCGCCTTCGTGAGAACCAGCTGCGCCTCCATTCCCGGCGGACTCCTCGAAAGCGAACTTTTTGGGCGTGAGAAGGGCGCATATACCGGCGCCGTGACAAGGGAAATCGGACGCATCGAGCTGGCTAATGGCGGCACTCTGTTTCTCGATGAGATCGGGGAGATACCGTTAGAGCTTCAATCGAAGCTGCTACGCGTTTTACAGCAGCAGGAATTCGAAAGACTTGGCAGTGCGCGTACCATTCGGGTGGACTTCCGCCTTTTAGCCGCTACCAACAGAGATTTGGATCATATGGTGAAGGAAGGCCGCTTCCGCAGCGATCTCTTCTATCGCTTGAATGTCTTTCCCCTCACCGTCCCGCCGCTCCGCAACCGTGCAGACGACATACCGTTCCTCGTGTGGCATTTTGTCAAGAAATATGCTGCCCGCATGAACAGGCGCATCGATACTATCCTGTCGCAGGATATGGCAACGCTGGTCGAGTATTCCTGGCCCGGCAATGTTCGCGAACTGCAGAACTTCATGGAGCGCTCGGTTATCTTGTCGCCCGACATGGTGTTGCGCCCCCCCTTGCAGGAGTTGAGGAATAGCGTCAAAAATGCCTCCGCGAACATTCGCACGCTTGCCGAGGCGGAACGCGAATTTATCCAGGAAGCTCTGCGAAACACGGATTGGGTGGTTGGAGGCGAGAACGGGGCTGCCGTGCGTCTGGGAGTGAAGCGCACCACCTTACTCTACAAAATGCGGCGGCTCGGCATCTCTCGCCCCAAACCCTACGAAGCGCGATGAAACTGGTGGACCGCTGTCATCGTGTTGACGCTTGCCCTTCTTCGCGCTCCGCCGCGCTTCCGCAACTGGTTGACTTTGCCCCTAAGCCCTTCCAGTCATGACGCTAAGCGGATACTGAATTAGCGGCGACTTTGGAGCCAAAGCTGCCGCTCCCCTGTTGCACCCCGGCCCCGCGCAGTTCTGCGCACGGAGGTCAGGACGACATGAGCTCCACAAGGATCTGCAAAGCCGCTTCCGCAATCTCGATTTTCGCGGAGGCCTTTATACTTCTCATGGCGCTTTCATGGCCCACACCCTCACTCGCGCAAGAGGAGAATCCACCCGCTCGCGCCGCGCGCATCAGCTACCTCAAAGGCAAGGTGTCCTTCCAGCCGGCAGGTCAGGACGTATGGAGCCAGGCCGCGCTGAACTTCACTGTCACCACAGGTGATCGCATTTACGCCGACAAGGGCGCGCGCGCGGAACTTGAGGTAGGACCTTACACGGTTCGCGTGTCGGAGCACACCGACCTGATCGTCACCAATCTTAATGACCAGATCATGCAGCTTGGCCTTGAGCAAGGGATCCTTCGCGTCAGCGTCTATGAACTGCCTTCCGGCGACACCGTCGAGCTCGACACACCGAACGCCGCCCTCACTGTCCTCGAGCCAGGCACATACCGCGTCGACGTCGACCCCGACGGCAACCGTACGACCGTCAGCGTCAATAGCGGAAGCCTGCAGATTACCGCCGAAGACGTTTCGCAAACGGTGCAAGCCGGTCAAGCTGTGAGGCTCACCGGACGAGATCCCGTCAGCATTGACTCAATTCCCATGCCAAGTCTCGACGATTTTGACCACTGGAGCGAAAAGCGCGATGAACATGCCGCATCATCGGCTTCCGCAAAATATGTAAGCCGCGGAGCAGTCGGTTACGACGATCTGGACGACTACGGACACTGGCAGGAAGTCAGCGACTACGGTCCCGTCTGGTATCCCAACGATGTTCCGGCGGATTGGGTTCCGTATCGCTTCGGCCATTGGGCTTGGATCGATCCATGGGGCTGGACGTGGGTCAATGACGACGCGTGGGGCTTCTGTCCCTTCCACTATGGTCGCTGGGTTTTCATCGGATCAGTCTGGGGATGGCTGCCAGGTCCTTACGTGGTGTTGCCTGTATTTGCGCCGGCGTTTGTAGCATTCGTCGGCGGGCCGGGTTTCGCTCTTAGCATCGGTGTCGGCACCGAATTGGCTGCCTGGTTTCCACTCGGTCCCGGCGAGCCGTTTTTTCCGTGGTATCACTACAGCGTCGAGTATCTTCAGCGCATCAATGTCACAAACATCCGCAATGTTACGAACATCACCAACATCTTGAACGTCAGGGACATCAACCAAATCCATTACAAGTATCGCGATGTAGCAGCCACTGCCGTACCGGCGCACGTCTTCAGCAGCGGCCAGCCCGTGGCGCACCATGTCGTTCACGTCGATCCCAAGGCGCTGGCTCGTGCGCCGGTGATTCCGCACCCAACCGTGAATCCCACGCGTCGCGCGGCGCTGCCCGGCAGACCTGTGTCTCCGCCGCCCATTCGTCATCCAACCGTGGTCACGGCGCGCAATGCGCCGGGCGCGAGAACTCGGCCAGCACCTGGCGAAACTCGGACCCCCCCGCCGCTGGTCACCAGAAATCGGCCGCCGGTCGAAAGCGGCGGGCGTGCCCCCGCGCCGAGGGCTCCAGCCCCCGCCCATCCGGCAACTCCGCCGCCCCCGGCTCATCCGGTAACTCCGCCACCTGCAGCCCGTCCGCCAACTCCACCACCCGCCCATCCGGAATTATTTTCCAGGACTCCCCCGCCGCCGCCGCCTGTGCCATTCGCCGACCGCCGCTCACACATGATGGAACATCCCGGCCGGCCGCTCGAGCCTCAGCAGTTAGATAATCTGCGCGCCGAAAGGCCGCCGGGCCCGATGAGAGATGAAGAATTTCCGCACCATGTTGCGCCGGTCGTCCCGGAACGGCCAATACCTGCGCCAGTGGTTCCAGCTCGCCCACACAGGCCTTGATTCCTCAAGCCCGAGCCACTAGTCGAGCGCTACGGCATATTTTTAGACCTGCTTGCGCGCGCACTCGGCTTCGCGCGGTCAAAACCCGGCGAGCGAGTGGTCGCACGTTTCCTTTGTGTTTGACAGTCCTGCTTTTCTGCACGGATACTTTCAGGGACGACGACTCTGACTTGAATCTGTGTCTCCCAATCGCAAGGAGCACCATGCCGACCGCAACCGAAATTGAAGTGAACGGCAAGCGCTATCCCATTCATTACAATTCTGAAACTCCACTGCTGTACGTTTTGCGCGACGAACTCGGCCTCACCGGCAGCAAGTACGGCTGCGGAGAAGGGCAGTGCGGCTCCTGCACCGTGCTGCTCGGCGGCCAGCCGCGCCGTTCCTGCCAAATTCCCGTGACCGCCGCGGTCGGAAAGCCAGTCACCACCATCGAAGGTCTTGAGAAAGACGGCCGCCTGCATCCCGTGCAGCAAGCCTTCATCGACGCCGGCGCCTTTCAGTGCGCCTACTGCACGCCCGGCATGATTATGAGCAGCGTCGGCCTGCTGCAAAGCAATCCCAATCCCAGCTCCGCCGAAATCGTCCAATTTTTGCAGGGCAACATCTGCCGCTGCGGCGCGCATCCGCGCATCGTCGACGCCGTGCACCAAGCCGCCAAGACCATGCAGGAGCGCACCCGATGAGCAGCCCAATAAATAGAACACCCAGCCAACCGCAAGGGCTCATCCTCGAGCCGGAACGCTACGAGTTCTCCTCCGGCTCGATCCACCATTTCGAGCTGGCTCGCCGCGAATTCTTCAAGCTCCTCGGCGCCGGCATCGCCGTCTTCGCCATCGCGAAAAATTCGGAAGCCGCCCAGGAAACCGCCCCGTCGCACGGATTCCATCCGCAAGATTTGCCCTCTGACATCAGCGCCTGGCTGCACATCGGCGAAGATGGCGTCGTCACCGTGTTCTGCGGCAAAGTCGAAATCGGTCAGAACATTCGCACCTCGTTGGCGCAAACCGTCGCCGACGAACTGCGCGTTCCGTTCGAAACCGTGCGCATGGTCATGGGCGATACCGCGCTCACTCCGTTCGACGCCGGAACCTTCGGCAGCCGCACCACGCCCACCATGACGCCGCAACTCCGCCGCGTAGCCTCCGCCGCCCGCGACCTCCTCATCGAAGTCGCCGCGAAGCAATGGAACGTCGCTCCCGATGGCCTCAAAGCCTCAAACGCGAAGGTGACTGATCCCGCCTCCGGCCGATCCCTCACCTACGCGTCCCTCGCCCGCGGCAAAACCCTCGCGCAAAATCTTCCCGCCGAAGATCCCGTCACGCCGCCGGCCGACTGGACCATCGCCGGCAGGCCTCTACCGAAAGTAGACGCCCGCGATTTTGTCACCGGTCGCCACCGGTACACACCGGACCTGCATCCCGCCAGCATGCTCCACGGCAAAGTTTTGCGCCCGCCTTCTTTTGGTGCGACGCTCACTTCGTATGACGACACCGCCGCCAAACTCATGACTGGCGTAGTCCTCGTTCGCGACGGCGATTTCGTTGCCGCCGCCGCTCCCACCGAGCGCGAAGCCGGCGCCGCGCTCGACTCCATTCGCGCACAATGGAAAAAAGTCCCGCAAGTTTCCAGCCGCGAAATATTCTCGTACTTGAAAAACAACGCCGAGACCAAAACCGACGACCGTCATCGCAAGCAGAAGGGCTCGGTCGAAGACGCCCTCGCCAGTGCCGCGCATCCTCTCGACGCCACCTACACCGTCGCCTACATCGCCCACGCGCCGCTCGAGCCGCGCGCCGCCCTCGCCGAATGGTCCGGCGAAAAGCTCACCGTGTGGACCGGCTCGCAGCGTCCCTTCGGTGTGCGCGGCGAGTTGGCCGACAGTCTCCGCATTCCCGAGAGCAATGTCCGCGTCATCGTCCCCGACACTGGCTCCGCCTACGGCGGCAAGCACACCGGCGACGCCGCAATCGAAGCCGCCCGCCTCGCCCGCGCCGCAGGCCGCCCCGTCAAAGTTTGCTGGACCCGCGAGGATGAATTCACTTGGGCTTACTTCCGTCCCGCCGGCGTCATCGAAGTCAAAAGCGCCATTGCTCCCGACGGCAAGCTCCTTGCTTGGGACTTTCATAACTATCATTCCGGCTCCTCCGGAATCGAAACGCCCTACGCCGTCCCCAACGTGCGCACCGAATTTCATTCCGTGCCGCTGGTTCTGCGCAGCGGCTCCTACCGCGGACTCGCCGCTACCGCCAATCATTTCGCCCGCGAAACGCACATGGACGTACTCGCGCGCTCGGTGAAAATCGATCCGCTCGAATTTCGCCTCAAGAATCTCGAAGACGCGCGCCTCCGTGCCGTGCTGGAAGCCGCAGCGAAAAACTTCGGCTGGCCCCACGCGAAAGCGGAAGACCGTGGCTTCGGAATCGCCGCCGGCCACGAGAAGGGAAGTTACGTCGCTACTTGCGCGGAGATCGCCGTCGACAAGAATTCCGGCGGCGTGCGTGTCGTTCGCATGGTCACCGCGTTCGAATGCGGTGCCATCGTCAATCCCGACGGGCTGCGCAACCAGGTCATCGGCGCAAATATCCAAGGTCTCGGCGGCGCGCTCTTCGAAGCTATCGAATTCGAAAACGGCCGCATCACCAATCCGCGTTTCTCCCGCTACCGCGTCCCGCGCTTCCGCGACGTCCCCGAAATCGAAGCCGTCCTTCTCGACCGCAAAGACATCGCCCCCGCCGGAGCCGGCGAAACCCCGATCATGGCTGTAGCCCCGGCCATCGGCAACGCCATCTTCGACGCCACCGGCCAGCGCCTAAACGCCCTCCCGCTAATCCCCAATGGCCTAAAGAAAACGTAGAGTCTGCCGCTTGGAGTGGTGCGGTCTTGTTTACCCTGAGCTTCGAAGGGCCGCGCTTTTGCGGTTGATGCGCCACCAGTCTCTCTGCCAGTAGGGGCTTCACCTCCGACCTTAGGCTCCAGGAAGAAACGGGCTTTAGCCCCTGAGGAGCATCTGGCTCGCCTCAAACCATTGACACCCGCACCCATCCGGCATACCTTTCCGCGCCAATGAATTTCTCCCGCAACCGCCGATGAAAAACAAGCTCCTCGCCGCGGTAATCGCCGTAGCAACGCTGGCGATTGCTGTGTCTCTCTTCGCAGGCAGCCACGCGAGGCAAATTCCCGCGTTTCTCCCGCCTCTGCTCCGCTGGCTAGGCATCGTGCTAATCGCCGCCAGCGCCGCCAAGCGCCGCACTCTCACTTCCTGGATTCTCGTTGGTCTGCTGGCGGGTGCGGAAGTCGGTCACGACTTCCCCTCATTCGCCATAAATCTCCAATTCCTCGGCACCATCTTCCTCCGCCTCATCCGCGTCATCATCGCCCCGCTCCTCTTCGGCACGCTGGTTGTCGGCATCGCCGGCCACGCCGACCTCAAGCGCGTCGGCCGCCTCGGCCTCAAGTCCCTCATCTACTTCGAAATCGTCTCCACTATCGCGCTGCTCATCGGCTTCGCCGCCATCAACATCAGCCGCGCCGGTGAAGGCGTCCATCTCCCACCCTCCGCCACGGCCGAATCGCTGAACGCTACGCCGCATACCGCAACGCAACTCATCACCGACATCTTTCCTGAAAATATCGCTAAGTCCGTCGCCGAAAACCAGGTCTTGCAGGTCGTCGTCTTCAGCATCCTCTTCGCCATGGCCCTCGCGCTCGTCCCCGAGGCAAAGCGCCGCCCTATGCTCGCCTTCGCCGAAAGCCTCTCCGAAACTATGTTCAAGTTCACCAACATCGTCATGCTCGCCGCCCCCATGGGCGTCTTCGGCGCCGTCGCCTACACCGTCGGCCACTTAGGCCTGGGCGTCCTGCTTCCGCTGCTAAAGCTGCTCGCTACAATGTACGTCGCGCTAGTCGTGTTCATCACTTGCGTTCTGCTTCCCATCGCGCTTCTTGCGCGCGTCCCCATAAAGAGATTCCTCAGCGCCGCCGCCGAGCCCGTCACCATTGCCTTCGCGACCGCCAGCTCCGAAGCCGCGCTGCCCCGTGCCATGGAAGAAATGGAGTCTCTTGGCGTCCCGCGCGACACCGTCGCCTTCGTTCTCCCCACCGGGTACAGCTTCAACCTCGATGGCTCTAGCCTCTACCAATCCCTCGCGCTAATCTTCATCGCGCAAGCCGCCGGCATTCATCTCACCATCGCGCAGCAAGCCGTCATGCTCCTCACCCTGCTAATCAGCAGCAAAGGCACCGCCGGAGTAGCCCGCGCCTCCCTCGTCATCGTCCTCGCCGCCGCCACTTCCTTCCGTCTCCCTACCGAGCCGCTCTTCCTCCTCTTCGCCATCGATCAACTCATGGACATGGGCCGCACCGCCGTCAACGTCCTCGGCAACTGCTTGGCCTGCGTAGTAATCGCCCGCTGGGAAGGCGAATTTCCCGCCGCACGTGGTGCCGGCCTTCAGGCCAGTGCTTCCTAACTTCCTCCGCGCCCCCTGCGTCTCCGCGTTATCTTTTTCTAATCACCGCTCGCTCTCGATTAGCTCTCATCAAAAACTACGGTACAATTGAAAGGTTATGCTCTCGGTCAATAACATCTCTATGCGCTTCGGCCCGCGCGTCCTCTTTGAGGATGTCGCCTGTACTTTCATGGCCGGCCGCCGCTACGCCGTCACCGGCCCCAACGGTGCCGGTAAGTCCACGTTCATGAAAATTCTCACCGGCGAGCTCGAGCCCACCAAAGGCTCCATCACCGCGCCAAAGAAGATGGGTGTCCTCCGCCAGGATCAATTTGCCTTCGACGAGTTTCGCGTAATCGATACCGTCGTCATGGGCAACCAAGTCCTCTGGGATGCCTTGCAAGAGCGCGACGCGCTCTACGCCAAGCCCCATGAAGAACTAACCGACGCTGACGGTATGCGCCTCGGTGAACTCGAAGGCATCGTCGGGGAAGAAGGCGGCTATACCGCGGAAGCGGACGCCGGCATTTTGCTCGATGGCCTAGGCGTAGAAAGCGATCTGCACGAAAGAAAAATGGGCGAGCTGCAAGGCGGCCAGAAGGTTCGCGTCCTCCTGGCGCAGGCCCTCTTCGGGAATCCCAGCGCCCTCCTTCTCGACGAGCCTACGAACCACCTCGATCTCGATTCCGTGCACTGGTTACAGGACTACCTTCGCGAATACGAAGGCGTCCTGATCGTCATCTCCCACGACCGCCATTTCCTCAACAGCGTTTGCACCCACATCGCCGATATCGACTACGAAACCATCATCATGTACAACGGCGGCTACGACGATATGGTCGTCGCCAAAACGCACATCCGAGCCCGCATCGAATCGGAAAACGCCCAGCGCGAAAAGAAAATCGCGCAGCTCAACGAATTCATCGCCCGCTTTTCCGCCGGCACCCGTTCGGCGCAGGCCACCTCGCGCAAGAAAGAAGTCGAGCGCCTGCAAACTTCCGAGCTAGCCAGATCCAACATCCAGCGCCCCTATATCCGCTTTGATATGAAGCGCGCTTCCGGCCGTCATCCGCTCGAAGTCCGCAGCATCGAGAAATCCTACGATGATCTCAAAGTCATCCCGCGCTTCTCCGCCAGCGTCACGCGCGGCGAAAAAATCGCGCTGATGGGCCGCAACGGTACTGGCAAAACCACTCTGCTGAAATCGTTGGTTCGCAACGCGACAGGCTACATCGAAGATTCAGATCGCGACTTTCCCATCGACAGCGGCGCCGTCGTCTGGGGTCACGAAGTCGCCGTCGGCTACTTCGCGCAAGACCACGGCGATTCCATCACCAAAGGCATGACCGCCATCGACTGGCTCTGGCAGTTTGACCCCAGCGCCAATCAGCAAGAGCTCCGCGGCCTGATGGGTCAGATGCTATTCAGCGGCGACGACGCTCTCAAACCCACGAAAGCTCTCTCCGGAGGTGAATCCGCCCGCCTCATCTTCTGCAAGCTAATGCTGCAAAAGCCCAATTTCCTAGTCCTCGACGAGCCCACCAACCATCTCGATCTGGAATCGATCAACGCGCTGAACATCGCGCTGCAAAAATACGACGGCACCGTCCTGCTCGTAACGCACGACCACGACGTGATCGACGAAGTCGCCACCCGCATCTGGCACTTTAAGGGTGGCAAGATCGAAGACTTCAAAGGCCCTTACGAAGAATACCTCGCCTACGCCCAGGAAAAGGCTTCGTAACCGTCGCAGGGGCGCAGCACGCCCTGCGCCCTAGCTACCGTGCCGCCCGCCGTCGGCATCCGATGTAGAATCTCTCATAAACGTTCGCGAAATCGATGGAGTGCGCCGGTCGTGGTTGCCGCGGGCCGCCAATGACCGCCGCTTTCGCGCCGTAAAGAAAAACCGAAACCAACCCTCCCGAGAAGATGACTCCGTTTTGACCTTTGTGTGACATTTCACCCTTGCCCGCAAGCTAACTTAACCTCCGCCCGCGAGCATCGGTTTCTGCAAACTTGAGCAATCAGCAAGCGATGCCCGCGCCCAGGAAACCTGTTCCGCTGTGTCACCGCACGACTTAATTTTTGCCGCGCTGACCCCAATCTTGTTCTGGAGGAAATCATGATGCAGTGTCTCTTGAAGTGCGCCAAGCTTTCCGCCGCCTTTGCGTTAGCCGTGTTCGCTGTTCCCAACGTCACCCCCGCGCAACACTACACCCAGAAAAACCTCATCTCCGATATTCAGGGAAAGGCCGACAAGACCGATCCCAACCTGAAAAATCCGTGGGGACTGACGCGTTCTCCCACCGGCAGCCCATGGTGGATCGCCAACAACAATTCCGGCACCTCCACCCTCTCCGATGGCAGCGGCAACCCCATCAACATTTTCGTCGAAGCCGACGCCAGCAAGAGTAACTTTGTCGTTGTTCCCCCGCCGGGTTTTGCCCCTCCGGGGACGCAATCGACTCCCACCGGCGTTGTCTACAACGGCAGCCCCACCGATTTCCTGCTCAATAAAGGCAATCCCCCTGGCAAACCAGCCGTCTTCATCTTTGCCACCGAAGACGGCACTATTTCCGGTTGGAACCCGTTCGTGAATCTCCTGCCTGGCGGAAAACCTTTTTCCCCTAACGCCGTTCTCGAAGTCGATAATTCCGACCACGGTTCCAATCGCGGCGCCGTCTACAAAGGGATGACTTCCGGCGAAATCCACGGCAAACGGTTCCTCTACGTCACAAATTTCCGCAGCGCTCGCGTCGAAGTCTACGACACAAATTTCCATCAGATACACCTGGACGAAGACGCCTTTGACGACGATAGCCTTCCCCGCGGTTTCGCGCCCTTCAACATCCAGAACATCGGGGGCAGCCTCTTTGTCACCTACGCCAAGCAGAATGCCCTCCGCCACGATGACGTCGCAGGTGACGGCCTCGGCTTCGTCGACATCTTCAGCACCACCGGCAGGTTCCAGGGCCGCCTCGAACACGGCGACTGGTTCAACTCGCCCTGGGGCGTTGTCTGGACGCCGCGCGACTTCGGCGAGTTCAGCAATGTCATTCTCGTCGGCAATTTCGGCAGCGGCCGCATCGCCGCCTTCAACGGCTTCACAAAAAAGTTCATCGGCTTCGTGCGCAATCCCGATAGTTCCATCCTCACCATCAATGGCCTTTGGTCTCTGACCTTCGGCAACAACGGCACCGCTGGCTCCTCCACGACTATGTTTTTCACAGCCGGCATCAACGACGAACAGGACGGCCTCTTCGGCACACTAATTCCCGTAGCTGCCGAACAAGACGGCGACGAAGAGTAGTTCCGCAGTAAGGCCTCGGCGCATTACCCGCCGAGGCCTAACGTTTTACAAACTGCTTCTAACGCTTTAGCTCGCACCCTGGCAATCGACGGCTTCCCAAAGCTGCAGAGCCCTCCCCCTGCCAACTCCAGGCTCACTTTTCGGCATCAGACTCGTCATCATTACCATGCGACCATGCGTGCTGCTGTCTCCTTGTGCGCTTGCGTATCGGAACATTTAAGTGCCAGAGCACGTATAACTTTCACGCGCCTTTCGACCCGTCAGGAGGCACTTCATGGGCACCCTCGGCCAGGACATCCGCTTCGCCCTTCGCAATCTCCGCAAGAGCCCCGCCTTCGCCATCATCGCGGCTGTCACTCTTGCGCTGGGCATTGGCGCTTCCACCGCCATCTTCAGCGTCATCGAAAATGTCTTGATGGAGCCGTTTCCCTACACCGATCCCGGGCGCCTAGTCTCCGTCCAGATTCACGACACCGAGCAAAACGAGCCCGGCGGCCGCGCCGCCTACTCCGGTCCCGAATTCCTCGACTATGTCGCGCAGAATCACGTCTTTGACCGCGTCATCGCCAACGACGGTCTGGACGTCCTATACCGCTCCAGTGAAGGCACCGAGCGCTTCGACGGCAACCTCATCACTCCTGGCACCTTTGAATTCCTGGGCATGCCCGCCTACCTCGGTCGCGTCGCGCAGCCCGCCGACTACGAACCTGGCGCGCCTCCGGTCTTCGTCATGCGCTACAAAACATGGGTCACCCGCTTCAGCGCCGATTCCAAGCTCATCAACAAGACCTTCGTCCTCAACGGTACGCAGCGCACCCTGATCGGTGTCATGCCTCCCCGCTTCGGCTGGGGTGATGCCGATATGTGGATTCCCACTAAGCCCAGCCGTTCCGCCGCCATGGAGCGCAACGGATTCCCCATGTTCTGGTTCTTCCTAGGCCACCTAAAGCCCGGCGTTTCCATCCGCCAAGCCGAATCCGACCTGACCGTCGTGGCCAAAAATCTCTCCACCGTGTACCCCAAGGACTACCCGAAAAAGTTCAGTGTCCACATCGAAACGCTCACCGACCTAGTCGTCGGCCGCTTCCGCACCACTCTGTACATCGTCCTCGCTGCTGTAGGGCTCCTGCTACTCATCGGTTGCGGCAACGTCGCCAACCTGCTCCTCGCCCGCGCCACCACGCGCGAGAAAGAATTCGCCATCCGCGCCGCGCTCGGCGCCGGCCGTTGGCGCATAGTCCGCCAATTGTTGGTGGAAAGTTTTCTCCTCGCCGTCAGCGGCGCCATCCTCGGCGCCTTCATGGCCTGGGGAGGACTCAAAGCGCTCGTCGCGCTAATTCCCAAGCAGATCGTCCCCGCGGAAGCCGTGATTCGCCTCAATCTTCCCGTCCTTCTCTTCACTCTCGGCGTGGCCGTGCTCACCGCCATCGTGTTCGGGCTCGCGCCCGCGATGCAAGTCGTGCGCCGCGACCTCAACGATCCCCTGCGCGACAGCGGCAAAGGCACCAGCGGCGGGTCCACGCATGGCCGCCTGCGCAACGCCGTCGTCGTCCTCGAAGTCGCCGTCTCGCTAACGCTACTCGTCGCCGCCGGCCTCCTCATGCGCAGCTTCGTCGCTCTCCGCGACGTGCACCTCGGCCTGCAGCCCGACCACATCTTCGTCGCTCGCCTTCCTCTCCCCGAGGACCGCTACAAAACCTCCGACCAGGTCGCCGGCTTCTTCCGTCCTCTGCTGCATCGCCTCAAAGCCGTGCCCGGCGTCCTCGAAGCCACCGAAACCAGCACGCTTCCTCCCTACGGTGGCATTCCTACCGACATCGAAATTCCCGGTAAGACCCACGCCGAAAAATGGAACGCGCTCTTTCAGCTTTGCAGTGAAGCCTATTTTTCCGTTCTCAAAATCCAGTTCATCGATGGCCGCGCCTTCACCGAAGCCGAGGTAGAAGGGAAGCGGAAGCTCGCCGTCGTCAACCAGACCTTCGCGCACAAATATCTCGGCAAAGAAAATCCCATGGGCCAGCGCGTGCACATCGCCCAGCTCGAGCAGTTTCCAGATAAGCTCGCCGATCCATGGTTCGAGATCATCGGCGTCGTAGCCGACGTCAAGAACAACGGCCTGCAAGATCCCGTGCAGCCGGAAGTCTGGGTGCCCTACACGATGACCGGCTCCGGCGCGCGCGGCGTACTCGTCCGCACCGGCCCGGATCCCATGACCATGATGAACGCCGTCCGCCAGGAAATCTGGGCCACCGACAGCAACGTCGCCCTCACCTTCACCGGCACCCTCGAAAGTTTCATCGCCTCGTTTTCCTACGCCGGGCCTCGCTTCGGCTTCCTGCTGATGACCGTCTTTGGCGCCATCGGCCTCGTGCTGGTCACCATAGGCGTCTATAGTGTCCTCGCGTACACCACCGCCCGCCGCACCCACGAAATTGGCATCCGCATGGCCCTCGGAGCGAAGAAGCGCGACGTCCTCGGCTTGGTAATCCGCATGGGCGTGGGCCTTGTCGGCGCGGGCATCCTTCTCGGCATAATCGCCAGCCTCGCCGTAGCGCGCGTAATCGCCACGCAACTTTGGGGCGTCTCCGCCTACGACCCGGTAACGCTAACCTCCGTCGCCACGCTCCTCCTCATAACAGGAATCGTAGCCTGCTGGATCCCAGCGCGCCGCGCCTCCCGCGTCGACCCCCTCGTCGCCCTCCGCTACGAATAATTTGTGTGGCACAGCCAATCTTGGCTGTGCTCCGAGCAGCCGCGCCGAACGAACCCGTCATTCCGACCGAAGCGACCCGGCTGTTTCTTGCGCCCGGTTTGAGGGCGCCGGGTCGCGCAGGGAGGAATCTCTCTTCGTCTTTTCTCCACGCTCGCCCCCATTTTCGAACTCACCCGTTTTCGCGTAACCTAACAAGTTCAAGGAACGCTTCTCACATGATGCAAAGCGGCGGAATCCACGCAATCGAAACTGTTTTCCTCATACTGCTTCTCTTCGTCGTCATCTTCGCGGCCCTCGCGCGTAAACTGCAAACGCCCTATCCGATTGTTCTTGTCGTCGCCGGTCTGCTGCTTGGCTTCATCCCGGGCATCCCCAAAATCTCGTTGAATCCCGACGTCGTTTTTCTCGTCGTCCTCCCTCCGCTTCTGTACGCCGCCGCCTGGCTGACTTCTTGGCGCGATTTCAAATTCAATTTGGTCAGCATCCTCCTTCTCGCCTTCGGCCTTGTCGGTTTCACGGTGCTCGGCGTGGCCGAGACTGCGCACTGGGTGTTCCCCGGCTTCGACTGGCGCCTCGGCTTCGTCTTGGGTGCCGTCGTCGCCACCACCGACGCTATCGCCGCCACCTCCATCGCCAAGCGCCTTGGCCTCCCGCAGCGCATCGTGGACATCCTCGAAGGCGAAAGTCTCGTAAATGACGCCACCGGCCTGCTCGCTCTCGAATTCGCCATCGCCATGGTCGTCGATGGGCGCACTCCCACTGTTACGGAGGGCGCTCTGCGGCTCACCTATTTGATTGCCGTCGGACTCATCATCGGCCTCGTCCTCGGCTTGATTGTCGAATGGTTCGAGCGCCGCATCGACGACGGCCCCATCGAGATCGTCGTCAGCATCCTCACGCCATACGCGGCCTACCTCGCCGCCGAATCCGTGCGCGCTTCCGGAGTGCTCGCCGTTGTCGCCTGCGGCCTGTACCTGAGCCGCCAGAGCTCGGAGTTTTTCTCCGCCACCGTCAGGATGCAGGCCTGGGCCGTGTGGGATTCCCTCACCTTTGCCGTCAATGGACTGGTCTTCGTTCTGATCGGCCTTCAGCTTCCCCACGTGCTCGCGGGAATTCGCGGCTACAGCTTCCTTCACTTGCTGCTCTACGGCGCGCTGTTCAGCGCCATCGTCATCGTGCTGCGCCTGCTCTGGATGTATCCCGGCGGCTATCTCGCCTACTTTATTCGCAAACGCATTCTCTGCCAGGACCTTCCCAGGCCCTCCGCGAAGCAAATCTTCATCATCGGTTGGACCGGCATGCGCGGCGTCGTAGCCCTGGCCGCGGCCATAGCTGTTCCCGAAACACTGTCCGATGGCGCGCCGTTCCCGCAGCGCAATCTGATCATCTTTCTCACCTTCAGCGTCATTTTGGTCACTCTGGTGCTGCAAGGGCTCACCCTGCCTCCGCTCATCCGCGCCCTCGGCCTGGCCGGCCATACCGGCAATGACGACGAGGAAGAAGAGGCCCGCCGCATCATCACCAGCACCGCGCTAACCCATCTCGAAAGCGCCCGCGGAGAAGACTTGGAAGATTTTGCCGCTGTCTACGACGATCTCTCCCGCCGCTACGCCCGCCGCCTGGCCAGCATGAGCAAAGAAAACTCCGACGACGATGGCATGAGCAACAAAGAGCTCGAGCGCTACCGCAAAATCCTCGGCGAACTCCTCCGCCTCGAACGAAAAACCGGCCTCCGCCTTCGCAATGAAGGCCGCATCAACGACGAAGTCCTCCGCAAAATCGAACATGAACTAGACCTAAGTGAAACCCGCCTAGCCCTAAGCTAAGTAGCTTCAGGTGGAAGCCCTGGACTTCAGTCCGGGTGTGCGGGCCTTTCAGGCCCGCGGAAAAGGCCCGCTGAAAAACGGGCTTCAGCCCCTGAAGAAAGCCCGTAGTGGCGCAGTTTTATCCTGTGCCAAACCACGTCGAAGCCCCGGAACCGCCAAGGGTTGCGGGCGCCTTTGCTTTGTATTGACATAACAAATACACGGCGTTAGCTGAGTCCCCCGTTCCTATTCTGCGGGGACCTCTACATAAACGCTTTCGGAATAGGGTGTTTTGTTGGGATTTGCTACGCTAAGACATTCGATCCACACCTATGTTCATGACGTATCGAGCTAGGGAGGACAGGTAGGGCTACAGCGCTACTCACTTACGTTCGCGTCAGACAAGACCTGTTCGCCCGCCGAACTCATGACGTGGAGGAGAAAATGCATACCGTGCTGAAAGTACTTGGCATTCTTTTTCTAGGCCTCGCGACATCTCTTGGGGCGTTACTCGTTTGGCTTGCGACGAAGGGCCTCCTTACGACCAAGGGTTTAATTTTGGACCTTCCGGCTCAAGGTCGCATCTTTCCAGTTTCAGTCGGAGCACTAATCACCATCGTGCTCTTGATTGTGATTCTTGGCCTCGTGACGTTGACGCTCGGCAAAAGAACGCCTACAAATGAAGTCCTCCGCAAAATCGAACACGAACTAGACCTAAGTGAACCCGCCTAACCCTAAGTTAGTGGCACAGCGAATTTTGGCTGTGCACCTCCCCGCCCTTGAAATTCCTGGTATCATCGCGATGCTATCTGCCGAGGATAGGGTCCCATACGTATGTAGTTATCGTTACGTGACCTGCGGTATCGATTTCATTTCGAAACTCCCAATACTCGTCTGGACAGCAGCAGATAAGCGAGGTTCACCGATGGCAGACCAGTCCTTCAATCCTATAAGCAGCGCGAACTCAAACGTCATTCCGGCGATGCCGCACGACAGGAGAGTTTCTTCTTGCAAACGATACCCTCGAAATCCTTCTCGCACATTTCGTCGGATGGAGTTATGGTACCAATCATGAATCCCAGCAACAAAAAATCTAAGAGTATGTCCAAGAAAAAGCGCGCATTCAATGCCCGCGCTTTTCTAGATTCGGCTGGCGTGGCCAGAAAAGTTAGACAGTGTAAGAGAGCAGAGATTGTCTTTTCTCAAGGTGCCCCCGCTGAGAGCGTCTTGTATGTACAAGAAGGCGGTGTGAAGATTAGCGCGGTTAGTGAAGCCGGCAAAGAGGCGATCATCGCAATTTTGGGGCCTGGCGACTTCTTTGGCGAGGGGTGCCTGGCAGGCCAGTCGGTTCGCATGGGGAATGCGACGGCGATTACTCCTAGCACTTTACTCGTCATTGACAAGAAGGAAATGACGCAAGTGCTTCATCAACAGCATGAGTTATCCGACCTCTTCATCAATTTTGTGCTCACACGGAACATTCGGATTGAGGAGGATTTGGTCGATCAGCTATTCAACTCGACCGAAAAGAGGCTCGCGCGTACTCTTCTCTTGCTTGCCCGATACGGTAAGCAAGACCAGCCTCACAGAATACTCCCCAAAGTATCGCAAGAAACGCTGGCGGAGATGATCGGCACAACACGCACGCGGGTCAATTTGTTCATGAACAAATTCAAGAAGCTGGGTTTCATCAAGTACAACGGCGAAATTCAGATCGATACTTCTCTCTTGAGTGTCGTGCTGCATGACTGACTCAAACCGCTGCGGGTAGCCGAAGGACCTCAACTGCAACGCGCCGCAACGGCGAATCTGCAAGCTAGTTGCTCGCCTCTGTTCGCCGTACCGCCGGCTTGCCCTGCTTGCCCCGAGCCTCGAGGGGAGCCTCGAAGGGTCGGCCCGCCCATTTCAGCGTAGCGCCCGCCGACTGCTTGCCCTGAGTTGCGAAGGGTGGCGGGCGCTTTGCCTTGCTCTTTACAGCTTGCTCTTTGGACCAAAACCCCAAAGAGTTGGACAAAGAGTGCAGAGATTTACCTAGCGCCACGCGAGCCATTCGCACAGTTTTGAAGCCATTTATGCAATCTTGAACAAGTTAAGTCCAGTAAATAGAAGCACATGGATGTTGTTTTGTCGTGCGCGCCACGGAGCGACGCGCTCGACTGGCACGCAACGTGCCATGTTCTCCCTGGTAACACCTCTCACAAGGTCCCTAAAATGCCGGAGGAAGTATGAAACTGCGCCGCTTCTCTTTGTTGGTTCTCCCTTTGTTGGTTCTACCGTTGTTCGCACCCAGTGCCTATGCCGACGCCGTCCTTGGAACTGAGTTGAGTACTTTTGCGGTCCTGGCTGGCTCGACGGTGACCGATGTTCCGTTGAGCAGCATCATCGTCGGAAATGTGGGCGTCAGCCCAGGTTCTTCGATCACTGGGCTTCTTCCGGCGCAGGTGACTGGAGGAACGATACAGCCGGGTTCGGAGGGTTTAGCTCAGGGGCAGCTTACCACTGCGTATAATTCTCTGGCAGCCACGCCATTCACCGCCAGCTTGACCGGTACGGATTTGGGTTCATTCGGAGTGGGGGGGCTCGCGCCGGGCGTCTATAATTTTTCGTCGTCGGCTCAGTTGACGGGAGCACTCATTCTCAACGGCGGGGGCGACCCCAATGCGCTTTGGATCTTCCAGATAGGAAGCACGCTCACGACTGCAAGCGGTTCGTCTGTTGCTGTGACCAATGCAGGTTCAGGTGCCGGCGTGTATTGGCAAGTCGGCAGCTCCGCGACTCTCGGAAGTGGTACTGCATTCGAAGGAAATATTGTGGCGCTTACGAGCATCGGCTTGGATACAGGCGCGACAATCGACTGCGGTAGAGCCCTAGCGCGAAATGGTGCAGTGACGCTGGATCATAACAGCATCTCCAATACCTGCGCGAACGTTGCTGGCTTGGGTGGCACAGGGGGTTTGAGCGGCGGTACGCTTGGGACAGGTGGCACGGTCTCCCCCGTTCCGGAACCCGGCACCTTGCTCCTTTTGAGCACCGGTATCGTCGCGTTGGTCGGCAAGGCTCGTATGAAGCGGGGAAGGCGCGGAACGACTAGCCCTGTGGCCGCCGTCTAACAATCATCGCATAACAACCAAATGACCGCCGTAGCCGGGAACTTCGCAGATCCTTGCGTGCCCGTGTAGCCGCCCCAGACTGCTTGCCCTGAGTAGCGAAGGGTGGCGGCCGTCTTTCTCATAAACGCTGTAAGCGCGTCACAACAACGAGGATTGCGCACAGACGCAGAGGCACATACAATCCGCGCGACTGGGTTTCGCCTCCGTGGTCAACCACCTCAGCACGCCGCCCTTTCCCCGCACCCGCGAATCTAACTTTTGCCGTTTCCCAGGAACGGGACGCAGCCGCAAAACCTTGGCTCGCACATCGTGACGACATTTGCCTCCAAAGCGTGGGACATGCTGCGCCTCATCCGGCGCGGAGGACCTGCGCTCTGCAATGTGGCCGTCACCAACGCGTGCAACGCGGCTTGCGACTTCTGCAATTTCGCTCGCGGCAAGGTCGGCTCCCACAATCTCCGCTGGATCGATGCCGACCAGTTCGGCCGCGCCCTGGACATCCTGCGCAAACGCGACATCCGCTACATCAGCTTCTTCGGCGGCGAGCCGCTTCTTCACTCACACCTCGCGGACATGATCGCCATGGTCGTCGAGCGCGACATGGGTCCTGCGCTGATCACCAATGGCTGGCTGCTCGCGTCGCAACTGGAAAAGCTCGCGGCGGCTGGACTGAAAACCGTCTACATCTCGATCGACGCAGCGACCATCGCCCAGCACGAAGCCAATCGCGGCCTCGAGGGGCTTGGCGGACGTATCCGCACCGGCACTTCGCGCATGCGCGAACTCGGTATGACGCCGCTCGCGCAGGTCACCATGAGCAAATTGCTCGGCGACTATCGCGATCTCGCGCCGCTACTGCGCGAGCTCGGTTTCGACGCGGTGGCCTTTTCCTATCCGCAGACAGCGCGACTCGGCTCCTCATCGCTGGCATGGTCCAGTGATTCGCAACTCATGAGCTTCAGCACTCAAGAGCTCGTAGCCGCTTTCGACTCCCTCGATTCCATGCGCACAGAATTCCCCGTCAACAATCCCCGCGCCTCCGTAGCCGACATGAAGCATCACCTGCGCGGCGAAACGGAGAAATTCGAGTGCTATGGCGGCTTCAAGAGCTTTTACGTGGACTGGAACTACGACATGTGGCGCTGCGATTCCTGGAGCGAAAAACTTTGCACTGTCTGGGACTTTGCCGAGACGCCGCTGGTGCGTGACGGTTGCAAAGCTTGCATCGCCGATTGCTATCGCGATTCCAGCGTGATGCTGCATTTCGCCGTTTCGCTCGGCGACGCTCTCGACCATTTGCACGAAGGCCGCGTGCGCGCCGCCACCAAGGCGCTAATGGACCGGCGCAACTTTGTCTCACTTGGCGCAGTACTGGAAAATGCGCATGTGCTAACGCGTCTAGCGCGGTTGGGGTAGCGCCCACTGCCGATGCGAAACACTCTCTTCCTCCTCCTGGCACTGGCGGCGGTCGGATGCCGCTCGGTCGCGCAGTCACCGATACGAAACAATACTCAGGGCATTCGGCGCATTCACCCCGCGCCGGGTACACACTTGGTCCGCTTTCAAGAATTGGACGACGGCGTCTACAAAGGATCGAAACCAAAAACCGACGCCGACTACGAATTTCTGCAGGAAAAAGGCATCAAGTACATCGTGCAACTGAAAGTTTTCCCTTGGCTCAACAACTGGGAGAAACAAAGAGCGAAGAAATACGGCATGACCCTGCTCACCGGCACAATCAGCGCTTCGCCAATGGAGCCATCCGAAAAGCACATCAACGCCGTTCTCTGTCTTCTGCGCAACAGGCGCTATCATCCCATCTACATTCATTGCGACCTGGGCCGCGATCGCGCCATGCTCATCACCGGCCTTTACTAAATGTATTACAAAGGGAAATCCAAGGAAGAAGCGTACAAGGAGATGAAATATTATGGCTTCAACGATGGTTGGGGACTGCGCGGCTTGAAACGTTATTTTGAGAAGCATTCTCAGCAGCCGTTCAGCTAGTATCTCCCGCACTGCGCCGGGCACCCGGTGCACGAAGCGTCGGAGCGGGGAGAAGTAAGCGAGTCGCAAAAGTAGATTTGGGGGAACGTTTGATAGTGCCGAGCCGTGTCGATAGTGAGTCTTTGAGGAAATGCTCTTGACAAAGGGAATGACATGGGGAATAGCCGCTGCATTGGCGTCCTTCCTATGCGGCGCAATTTCTCGCGCCCAAGTGCCGCGCGTGGACCACGTGTTCCTTGTGGTCGAAGAAAATCAGGACTTTAGTTGCGTCATCGGCAATTCGGCGATGAGCTTTCTGAACGGCCTGGCGAGCAAGTATGCAGTCGCGGCCTCTTTTTACGCCAACGCGCATCCTTCCATCAGCAACTATTTTGTGCTGACCACCGGACAAGCGCTTTCCAAAGGTCGACTGGGCGATTTTCGCACCGAGGCCGTCGACGCGGACAACGTCATTCGCCAGCTCAAGCAAAATGGAAAAACCTGGCGTGCGTACATCGAAGGCGTGCCGGGGCCAGGCTACACCGGAGGAAATATCGGCAACACCGGATATGTGAAGCGGCACAATCCCCTGGCGTATTTTGAACGAGACATTTCGGCTGCGGAGCGCGCCAATCTCGCCCAATTTTCGCAATTCTCCCAAGACCTGGCGCAAAACCGGCTCGCCAATTATTCCTTTTTCGTGCCCAATGTTTTTGACGATGGCCACAGCATCAAAGGCACCAACGGCGGCAACCAGGGAGACGCGCGATGCGGCGATGCAGGCGCGCTTAAGCAAACAGACGACTGGCTAAGGCATATTTTTAGCCCGCTGCTGGCCAGCAAAATCTTTGAAGACACTGGGCTGTTGATCATCACCTACGACGAAGCTTCTGGCGACGACGAAAGCGATGGAGCGGGGCATTCGGGCGGCGGGCGCGTGGCAACGATTCTCGTGAGTTCCAAGGTCAAGCCGGCGTATCGCTCGATCGCGCTTTATCATCATGAAAGCACGCTGCGCCTGACGCTGGAAGCGCTCGGCCTGGACGAAACGCACTGGCCCGGAGGCGCAAAAAACGCGCCCAGCATGGCGGAGTTCTTCCAAGGAGCGAAATAGCCGTGAGAGCGGCGAGGCGAGCTCGCGGGAGAGCGGCAATTTGTTGCTCGCCACTCGCTACTCGCCACTAGTCAAACAGGTCGGGCTGTTCGCGGGTAATGCGCTGCCACAGCGGCTGGAACTGGAACCAACCCGCCGCGTGCGTGCCCACTTGGCCGCGCGTGACCAGTGCATTTTCGCGGTCGATCGCAATGGGCTTGCCCGCCCCTTCGGCGAGAAGCTGCACCTGGCAACTGCGGTCCATGGTGATGAACCACCACACTGCTTCGTCCACCGTTTCTCCGACGGTGAGCAAGCCGTGATTGCGCAGGATCGCCGCCTTCCGCGGCCCGAGCGTGCGCGCGATGCGCTCGCCTTCGCTGGTGTCATAAACGACCCCGGTGAAATCATCGAAGACGATGTGGTCTTCGAAAAAAGCGCAAGCGTCTTGCGTGATGGGATCGAGCAATCGCCCCAGCGAAGACCACGCTTTGCCGTGCAGCGAATGCGAATGCGCCGCGGCAATCACATCCGGCCGCGCGTGATGCACGCTGGAATGAATCGCGAACGCCGCGCCGTTCAGCGGATGCTTGCCTTCGACCACTTCGCCCTTGGCGTTGACCAGCATCAGGTCGGAGACGCGAATCTGGCTGAAGTGCACGCCAAACGGATTCACCCAGAAATGGGCCGGCTGCTCCGGATCGCGCGCGGTGATGTGGCCGGTGACGCCTTCATCGAAACCAAATTTTGAAAAGAGGCGGAAGGAAGCGGCCAACCGCTCTTTGCGATGCCGGCGCTCTTCCGCGACAGTGGCAAATTTGGGAGGTCCCGGGAAACCAGGATTCTTTACCGGCGCGGTAGCCATGGGCACCTCGAAACGAAACGGGGAAGTTTTCAGGTGAAGTATAGCACTCCGCGGGAGAGTGGAAGAGTTCAACAGTGGAAGAATGAAAGAGTGAAAGAGTGGGAGCTTCATTTCTTAAATGAATCTGGAGAGTTGCTTCAGGTCTCGGATGAAGTGCTGCAATTCCGTGTGGCGGGTTTCGTCGTCTGGTGCGCGCAAGATCGAAGAGGGATGCACGGTGGCCACGATGGATACGACGCGGACTAACCAAGAGTTGGCGAATTAGCTTCGATATGGACAGGCGGAAAAAGACAACAACGAAGCCACGTCCTAAGATTGTTCTATGGCGGCCCTATACAAGGTGTCACTCGGTTTGGCGATTTTAGTTTTGATTGCAGCGGTCGGCTTTTGCGGTTGGTTTTTTCTTTACACGGGCGACTTGCCTAAGACCGAGCAGTTATCGGAATTTGCGCCAACGGCGGGGCATCTCGCGACGGATTCTTGCCTTGCTGGCCTCTCGTTCGCTGATCCGTCCGACGGCATTGGGAAGCCATTCCAGGATGCGCTCGTGAGCGCAGAACCTGGCATTTCGTTTTCGGATGAAATTGCGCGCACACTTATGTGCAACACACTCGAAAGGTCCGCACGATATCAGTTGGACGTGTTTCGACTGAGTTGGCACATCCGAAGACGTTTTTCGGAACAGCAATTATTCACAATTTATGCGAATAGGGCTTACTTCGGTCCTGGAGCGACGGGCGTTGAGAATGCCTCTGAACACTTCTTTCAGAAGGGTGCCAATGCTCTGAGTGCAGAGGAAGCAGCTCTTCTGGCCGGACTACTCCGAGGGCCGGCAATTTTTTCCCCATTTAAGGATCCCGACAAGGCATTGCAAAGACGCAACCAGATTCTGGAAACCATGGCAGTTCGAGGAAAACTGAATGCCACTGAAGTTGCGAGGGCGGTAGCAGCCCCTATCAGCACTCGATCACTTGGCAATACGGAGGTGAAATCGTTGCCTTCTGGTGTTCTTAAGGCGCTTGCCGCAAGTGAGACAGAGTATTGCGACGAATTTGAGGATGACTTCAAGAAGGGTTGCGAAGAGACGTTCCGAACTAACCTGATGTGGCGAGAGTTGCCGGTAGCGCCGCGAGGACTTCCCGCTATTCTGGTCGAGAACAGAAACACTGGATTCTGCGGGTCGGCGGGGTGCGCCCTTAATCTCTTCATTCAGCAGCCAGATGCCCAATTCGCTCAGACTCTAGGGAAAGACGGAGAAGTCGGCGCGCTTGATAGGGTCACAGTCTTGAAAACGATCACGGATGGCCACTACAACATCCAGAAAACATGGGCTGACGAGAAGACACACACAATCTACCGGTGGAGAGGCTCGCGATATTCTGCCGACTAGCGTGCGCAAGTCCTGCTAAACGCACAAAATCGGAAATTGATCCCCAAAACCGGCACTTGACATGAGCCGATGATTTGCGGAGAATTTGGCTAGGCGAAACAAAAGCGAAGTATCCCCGTCCTTTGCCGCTCGCCGCAAACTCCCATGACTGCCAGTTCACTCGCTACCCTACGCTCCAAAATCGAAGCGGATTTGCGCGGGCGGGTTGCTTCGCCTTTTGCGTACCGCGATCGCAATGCGTTCGAATTGGTTTCCACGGGCATTCCGGAAATGGATGCATTGATGGGGGGATTGCCGCGAGGGGCGATGACGGAGATTTGCGGGGCGGCCGGTTCGGGGCGAACGAGTTTGCTTCTGGCTTCGCTGGCGGAGAGAACGGCGAACGGAGAAGTTTGCGCGCTGGTGGATGCGCGCGACAGTTTCGATCCGCTGACGGGGAATGCGGCGGGGATTGCGCTCGGGAAATTGCTTTGGGTGCGTTGCCAAAATCTGGACCAGGCGCTGCGGGCCACGGATTTGCTGATCCAGGCCGGCGGATTTGGGATGGTGGCAGTGGATTTGAGCGATGTGCCGACGCGCACGGTGCGCCAGGTTCCGCTCAATGCGTGGTTTCGGTTTCGGCGAGCGGTGGAGGATACGCCGACGATTTTGCTGCTGCTGGAGCAGGAGCCGCATGCGAAGACGTGCGCGTCGCTGGTGGTGCGATTGGAGGCGGGGGAGGCGCGGTGGACGGGGGCGGGCGACAAGATGTTTCCTCAGGGGCTTAAGCCCGGTGAGAGCGAGCGCTTTATGTCGGAGCTAAAGCTCCGACCCCCAGCGCGTTGCCATCCCTTTGCGAAGCTGCTGCGAGGGTTTTCGGTGCGCGCGGGCGTGGTGCGGACTCGGATACAAATGCCAGAGCAATGTGTGATTGATATTCGTGTAGGAGCACAGCCAAAAATGGCTGTGCCACTTGCAGGGAGCGTGGCGGAGTCAAGAATTTTTGAAGCTAGTACGAATTGGAGTTTTCGATGACGGATACGGCGCCGGCTGGAAGCCAGCGCTACTCAGGATGCCAATTGGTTTGGGTTATGGGATTTGCTTGCGTTTATATTGCGGATTTTTTGGTGCAGGCGGTGGTGCGCGGCCAGCGCGCGCTTGGCGATGGTGCGCTGGCGTTGATCGGCGGAGTGCCTCCGTTGTGGAGCGTGGTGGCGGCGAATCCAGCGGCGTTCGAGGCGGGAATCCAGTTGGGAATGACCAAGGCGCAGGTGGCGCAGTTCGGCAATGTGCAGATTTGCGCGCGCTCGGAATCGCAGGAGAAAGCGGCACGCGCGGCTTTGCTGGACGCGGCGTGGAGCGTTTCGCCGCGCGTTGAAGATACGGCGCCGGACACAGTGGTTCTCGATCTCGAGGGGCTGGCGTCTTTATTTGGCGCTGACGAAAAGATTGCGCAGGAATTGGCGCGGCGGGTGGCCGCGATTGGCTTGGCGGCGCGTGTGGCGGTGGCCGCGAATATTGAAGTGGCGATTCACGCGGCGCGCGGTTTCCCGGGAATCACCCTCATTCCGGCAGGCGAGGAGCGCCGGCGCTTAGGCGCTTTACCGGTTGGCGTTCTTACCACCGAAGCAGAAACCCTGGACATTTTGGAGCGTTGGGGCGTTGCGACGCTGCAGGCGCTGGCGGCGCTACCGGTCTTGCAGTTTTCGGAACGATTAGGACAGGAAGGCGTGCGGCTGAGCGAGTTGGCGCGCGGGGTGCGCGAGCGTGCGCTGGTGCTGGCGCAGCCATCTTCCAGCTTTGCAGAAGAAATGGAGCTGGATGATGCGGTGGAAGAACTAGAGCCGCTGTCGTTTTTGCTGGGGCGGTTGCTGGACCAGCTTTGCGCGCGGCTGGAGGCGCGGGCGCTTTCCGTGCGCGCGGTGCGGGTGCGATTCGAATTGCAGCCTTCTTTTGAAAAGGATTTCCAGACATTGAAGGAAGAGTTGCGAAGAAAACCGGACGTGAAGCAGTACGAAAAAGTGCTGACGCTACCGGTGCCGATGCGCAATGCGAAGACACTATTGAAATTGCTGCGGCTGCAACTGCAGGGGGATCCGCCGCCCGCGCCAATCCAGAAAATTTGCATGACGGCGGATGCGGCGGCGCCGCGCGTGGCACAGAACGGATTGTTTGTGCCGTGCGGGCCGGATCCGGAGAAGTTGGAAGTGACGATTGCGCGGCTGGCGAAACTGGTTGGGGAAGCGAATTTGGGTTGCGCGGAATTGGTGGATAGCCATCGGCCGGAAAGTTTTCGGATGAGGCGATTTGTGGTCATTACAGAGCGCAAGAAAAAGGCAAGACGATCGAGCAACGAGCAACACGAGGATAGGGCTCGCCAGCAAGATGCTGGCGTTACGGTTCAAGGTTTTCGTGTCGCACGGCCGGCGCAGGCTGTTCGAGTGGAAGTACGGGACGGACTGCCAGCGAGAGTGTATTTGCGGGGGATGCGCGGCGAAGTTGTGGCCGCTTCGGGGCCGTGGCGTAGCTCCGGGGATTGGTGGCAGGAAGATGCGTGGCATCAGGACGAGTGGGATCTCGAGATTGAATTCCCTGTGCCTTCCGTTGTAGTGGCGCAGCATGCTGCGCCCGCTCCTCGCCAGCACAAAGGTGAGCAGTCGCAACCTAAGAAGCAGAGCGGCACGCAACACAGGCTCTATCGAATTTATTACGACGCGCTGCGACAAGGATGGTTTGTGCGCGGGAGCTATGACTGATGTACACGGAACTTCACGCGCGATCGGCGTTTAGTTTTCTGGAAGGGGCTTCTGTGCCGGAAGAGTTGGCCGCGGCTTGCGGGGAGCGCGGGATGTCCGCGATGGCGGTGTTGGACCGCGACGGCGTTTACGGAGCGCCGCGCTTTTATCTTGCTGCGAAAAAGGGTTCTGTGAAAGCGCATATCGGGGCGGAGGTGACTTCGGCGTGTGGATGGCGGTATCCGCTGCTGGTGGAATCGCGCGAGGGCTACCAGAATTTGTGCCGGTTGATTACGAAGATGAAATTGCAGGCGCGGAAGGGGGAGGGGCACGTCGAGCGCGAAGAGATTGTGGAGATGCGCGCGGGACTGATTTGTATGACTGGTGGGGAAGAGGGGCCGCTAGCGGCGGCTTTGCAGCAAGGCGGCGTTGCGCTGGGAGCGGAGTGCGTGCGGGGATTGTGCGATTTGTTTGGACGGGGAAATGTGTATGTGGAGCTGCAACGGCATTTTGGGCGCGAAGAAGAGGCGCGCAACCAGGCCGCGGTGGAGATCGCGCGGAAGTTGTCTTTGCCGCTGCTGGCGACGAATGGCGTTTGTCATGCGGTTCCGGACGAGCGCGAATTACTGGACGTGCTTAGCTGCATTCGGCATCACCACGTCCTGGCTACTGCTGGGCAGTTGCTGAGCCGGAATTCGGAGCGGCACCTGAAATCGCCGGCGGAGATGGAACGATTGTTTGCGGACCTTCCGGAAGCGATTGCGAATACGCAGGCACTTTCGTCGCGCTTGGAATTTACGCTGCAGGATTTGGGATATGAGTTTCCTAAGTATCCGACGCCGGAAGGCTGCTCACAGATGCAGTTTTTGCGCGAGCGAACGTATGAAGGGATGCTTTCGCGCTATGGATCGGAGAATGAGAAGGTCCGCAAGCAAATCGACCGCGAGCTGGCGCTGATCGAAAAGCTCGATCTGCCCGGATATTTCCTGATTGTTTGGGACATTGTGCGGTTTTGCCGGGAGAAAAATATTTTGGTCCAGGGGCGCGGCTCGGCGGCGAACAGCGCGGTTTGTTATGCGTTGGGGATCACGGCGGTTGATCCGGTGGGGATGGAGCTGTTGTTCGAACGATTTCTTTCCGAAGAGCGCGGAGAGTGGCCGGACATTGATTTGGATTTGCCGAGCGGCGACCAGCGGGAACGGGCGATCCAGTATGTGTACGAACGGTATGGAAAATTGGGCGCGGCGATGACCGCGAACGTGATTACCTATCGCGGGCGATCGGCGGCGCGGGAGATTGGGAAAGCGTTGTCATTCGATCCGGAAACTTTGGGCCGGCTGGCGAGCTTGGTGGGCGCGTGGGAATACAAGGATGAGCACGACACGTTCGAACGCCATTTCCATGACGCCGGTTTCGATATTCGGCATCCCAAAATCCGTAAATTCTTCGAACTCTGCATCAAAGTGCAGGACCTGCCGCGGCATTTAGGTCAGCACTCCGGCGGAATGGTCGTGTGCCAGGGACAATTGGATGCGGTGGTGCCGCTGGAGCCGGCGACGATGCCTGGACGCGTGGTGGTGCAATGGGACAAGGAAGATTGCGCGGACATGGGCATCGTAAAAGTGGATTTGCTGGGATTGGGGATGATGGCGGTGCTGGAAGATTCGCTGAAGCTGATTCGGGAACACTGCGCTGAAGAGGTGGACCTGGCGCGATTGCCGGCAGATGATTCCGTCGTTTACGAAACTCTGCAAAAGGCCGACACCGTCGGCATGTTTCAGATCGAGAGCCGCGCGCAGATGGCTTGCTTGCCGCGGCTGCGGCCGGTGAAGTTTTACGACATTGTGGTGCAGGTAGCGATTATCCGGCCGGGGCCGATCGTGGGAAAAATGGTGCATCCGTATTTGAAGCGGCGGCAGGGGCGCGAGGCGCCGGAGTGTTTGCATCCTTCGCTGGAGCCGGTGCTGGCGCGGACGCTGGGCGTGCCGCTGTTTCAGGAGCAGTTGCTGCGTATGGCGATGATTGCCTCGGGATTTACGGGCGGGGAAGCGGAGGAGTTGCGGCGCGCGTTTGGGTTCAAGCGCTCGGAAAAGCGCATGAAGGAAGTGGAGGTGAAGCTGCGGCGAGGGATGGAGAAAAACGGGATCACCGGCGCGGTGCAGGACACGATCGTGAAGTCGATTACTTCGTTTGCGCTGTATGGATTTCCGGAATCGCACGCGGCGAGCTTTGCGCTGTTGGCTTATGCGAGCGCGTATTTGAAGTGCCGTTACCTGGCGGCGTTTACGGCGGCTATTTTGAACAATCAGCCGATGGGATTTTATTCGCCGGCGACACTGGTGAAGGATGCGCAGCGGCACGGGTTACGCGTGCGGGCGATCGATGCGATCTGTTCGGATTGGCTGTGCACGATTGAAAAGGATGGAGAGAGATTGTGTGTGCGACTGGGATTGCGTTTTGTGAAAGGGCTGAAGGAGGATGCGGGACGCGAGATTGTGCGACAGCGTTCGCTTCGACCATTTGCTTCGATTGAGGATTTGAAGTTGCGCGTGCCGAGATTGCAGAAATCGGAGTTGACGGCGTTGGCGGAGATTGGGGCGCTGAATTTTGTGGGGAACAGGGCTGGGTTTCACCGGCGGGATGCGCTCTGGCAGATTGAACGCGCTTCGCGGCGGGCGGGGCCGCTGCTGGAAGGTTGCGAGGAATCGGACGCGCTGCTCGCGGAAGAGGAAAGTGCGGCGCATTCGCTGGGGAAATATTCTCCGCTGGAGCCGATGACGCCGGAGGCGCGGCTGGTTTCGGATTTTCGCAATATGGGGATGACGGTGGGGCCGCATCCCATGAGCTATCACCGGGAGAATCTGCGGAGGCAGGGGATTTTGTCGGCACGTGATCTGCATCGCGTTGCGGATGGGGCGAAAGTGCGCGTGGCGGGAGCGGTGATTGCGCGGCAACGGCCGGGGACGGCGAAGGGATTTGTGTTTCTCAGCCTGGAGGATGAGACGGGGATTGCTAATGCGATTATTACGCCGCAGCTTTTTCGGGAGAATCATATTGCGGTGGTGAACCAGCAGTTTTTGCTGATTGAGGGGCAGCTGCAGAATCAGGACAACGTAATTTCGGTGAAGGCGGAGCGCGTGCGGCCGTTGTCGATTACGCGAGCGGAGACGGTTTCGCATGATTTTCATTGACGGCGCGACAAAGATTTTTCCTCAGGGGCTAAGGCCCCGTTTTGGTGCTGCTTTATGTCGGAGCTAAAGCTCCGCCCCCCAAAATTGCGAAGGGCCCGATTCAGAAAGCGGGCGCTACAAATGCGTTCTCAGGTGAGCAAGTCGAGGAGTTTGTACCAGAGGCCGGCGGCGGGGAGGAACCAGGGGCGGCCGTTATAGAGGCCGAGCGGGGCGCCAGGGAAGGGAATTCGCGCGAACGGATTTTCGTCGCGGCCGCTGAGAATCGATTGCGCGATTTTGTCGCCAAGGTAAGTGGACATCCCTACGCCATGGCCGGCGTAGCCAAGCGAAAAGTGGAGACCGTCTTGCTGGCCGGCGTGGGGCATGATGTCGAAGGTGAAGTCGAGCGTGCCGCCCCAGGCGTATTCGATTTGGGCGTCGCGCAATTGGGGATAGACGGTGAGCATGCCGCGGCGGAGGATTTCAGCGCTGCGGCGGATGGTGCTGCTGGTTTCGGGGAAGAACGCTGCGCGGCCGCCGAAGAGCATTCGGCGATCGGGCGTGAGGCGGTAGTAGTACAGATAATTTTTAGAATCGTAGATCATGCGATTGCGGGGGCTGAGCTCGACGGCGAATTTTTCCGGCAGGACTTCGGTGACGATGATGTAGGAGCCGATGGGGATGATTTTCTTTTGCAGCGCGGGAGTGACGCGGCTGGTGTAGCCGCTGGTGGCGATGAGGACGTTTTGCGCGCGGAACGTTCCGCGCGGCGTGGCGATTTTCCAGCCGCTGGCGCCTTCACGCTGGATTTCTTCGACGCGGGCTTGCTCGAAGATCATGGCTCCGGCGCTTTCCGCGGCGCGGGCGAGACCGGCGACCAAACGGGCGGGATTTACGCCGACGCTGGATTCATCGACTAAGCCGCCGTGATAGATGGCGGAGCCGATTTCGGATTGAAGCTGCTCTCTTGGGACTAGGCGTTGCTGATGATTAAAGTGGCGTGCGGTTTCTTCGGCGCTGCGGCGGAAGTCGTCGAAGTGTTTTGACTTGCAGGCGACTTCGAGGTGGCCGCAACGGGCGAAATCGCAGGCGATATTTTCTTCGCGGACTAATTTTTCAACAAAATCAATCGATTCGAGCGAAGCGGCGTACATGCGGGCGGCGGCTTCTTTGCCATAGCGCGAGAGTAGCGTGCTGGCGGGGAGCTTTAGTCCGGTGAGGACCATGCCGCCGTTGCGGGAGCTGGCGCCCCAGCCGATCGTTTGGGATTCGAGCACGGCGACGGATGCGCCGCCGCGGGCAAACGAGCGAGCGGCGGAAAGGCCGGTGAAGCCGGCGCCGATTATGGCGACGTCGACGCGCTGCGGGAATTCGTGCGGGGCAGGCGTGGGAATCTCGACGGTGTCGAGCCAGAAGGTTTTTTCGGTGATGGTCATCATTTATTACGCGGGAGCTGCAAATTGTGCGGTGCAACTGTAGCAGAGAGTAGCCGCGAGAATGAACGCCGGCAAGATGCCGGCGTTACAGGTGTCACCCAACAGCGGTCCGGCGATGCACAGGGCTATGGCCGATGTCGGCGCCACCAGTGCGAAACGGCGTAGGCCAGCGGGCCGAGCAGGATTGCTGCTGCGGTGCAGAGGATGACTCGATGCTCGCTACGATGGACGCTTTCGGCGATGCTTCCCGCTGTCGCTAGGATGCCGAGCAAAACGGGTGCGGCCACGGCGTAGAGCAAGCCTTTTCTTCCGCCGGGAATCACGAAGGGGCGGGGCATTTCTGGTTTGATCCGGCGGAGTTTCCAGGCGGCGAGCACCGTCATCACGGATGTGGCCACGCGGAGCCATGCGTAGACCGTGATGAGTTGCGTGAGCGTGCGCGTGGCGAAGGCGGCGTAGACTGCACCGGAGGTGATGATGGAGACGGCGGGAGTGCCGAAGCGCGGGTGGGTGCGGGTGAGAAAGCGCGGAAGGAATTTGTCTTCGGCGAGGGCGAATGGCATGCGCGTGGTGGCGAGGACGGTGCTGTTGAGGAGAGCGGCGTTAGTGACCATGGCGGCTAGCGCGACCCAAGCGCCGAGGAGCGGACCGCCGATCAGCTTTGCGGCGACGGAGAAGTAGTCGCCATGCCATTGCTGCCAGTTGTCAAGTGCGGCGAGGGAGGCGAAGGTCGGGAGGAAATAGGTGGCGATGGAGAGGGGAACGACGATGGCGAGTGCACGGGGGAAGGTGCGGCGGGGATTGTCCACTTCTTCGGCGACGGTGGAAAGTTGTTCGTAACCCGAATAGAGCCAGACGCCGAGGGCGAGTCCTACGCCGAAGACTTGGAATAAGGGTTTGTGTGGGGGAACTAGCGGGACGAAGGGGTTGTGCTTCCACTGTGCCAGGCCCATGACGGTCATCACGGCGATGGGCACGAGGACGAAAATTTCCAGCAGAGTGGAAATGCGGCCGACCATCTGGATGCCGCGCACGTTGACGTAGGTGATCGCGGCGATCAGCGCGGCGGCTACGAGGTAATGGTTGCGTCCGGTGAGTTGAGGGAAGTAGAAGCCGAGATAGTCCGCGAAGAGCACGGCATAGACGCTGCCGAGGAGGAAGGAAGCGGTCCAGTTCCACCAGCCGGCGAGGAATCCCCAGAAGTCGCCGAACGCGGCGCGCACCCAGCGGTAGAAGCCGCCTTGCACGGGCATGGCGGTGGTGAGCTCCGCGGCGACGAGGGAGATCGGGATGCACCAGAACAATGGAATGAGCAGGTGATAGAGCAAGGTCATGCCGGGACCGGAGCTGCTGACTTGCTCCTCGAGGCCGAAGGGGCCGCCGGTGGTGTAGGAATACATGACGAAGACGAAAGAGAGAAGCGTGGCTTTGCGGACGGCGGATCGTGGCGGGCGTGGGTTTGGAGTCACAGCAGACTAAGGAGGCAGCAGTGTATCTTGCCACAGGCCCCCTCCCCCCTTTTTTTTATAAGTGTTGATTCTAAAGGAAGTTAAAGTTGTTTGTTTTGATACACTTTTGCAAGTGTTGATTCTAAAGTGACTTAGATAGCACTGAAAGTGTGCAGATTCTGGGCGATACGGCAGCCAAGGGCGGACAAAAAAAACGGCCACAATTGGCCGCGGAGAGTTCGGACGCAGATCTAACCAACTGAGACTATAGCTCATCGGTTAGAGCGTTGTCAAGACAAAAAACCAATTTGTGGGCTTCGTATTGAGAACCGGAGCTGCGCAGCGAGGGATGAGTGCCGCGGTCGGCCAAGCTCTGCTATGGGCTGTGGGAGCATGCGCAACGGCGGACAGCCAGAAATGGCTGTCCCACTTGTTACAGAGCAGTGGGTTATTGGAGGTTCGCTTGGCGTAGGAACGTGGCGAAACGGGGGTCGCCGCGTAGGGGATCGAAGAAGGGATGAGTTTTGAGAAATTGCACGATGTTCGATCGTTCTTCGGCGGAACGCCCGAGCCAGGTGAACGCCTCTTCTGTGTCATGGAGTCCCAGGTAGGCGTTAAGAAACGCGGCTGGCGGGACATAACCACTTTTCCGGCGCCTGTGAAGCTCGCTGAGAATCCGTAGGGCTTCGGTGCGGCGGCCAGCGGCTGCGTAAGCGTGCACGAGCACGCCCAGCACAGCCGAGCTACGGTTAGAAAGGGAAGCGGCTCTCTCCAGAGTTGAAATCGCTTCGTCGAAATGTTCGGCGGCTATGAGCGCAAAGCCGAGAAACCACACGGCCATCGGATCCTTAGGTTCGACGGTCAGCGCAGTACGCAATTCCCGGATGGCCTCATCGTAGCGGCGGCCATGAAAGAAGATCCACCCTACCTGAGTGCCATTAAATTCCTGCGGGTCGAGTTCCTGCGCTCGCCGAGCCGAGGCGAGGGCTTCCTCAGTGCGACCCTGGCATAGGAGCCATTGGGCCAAGCCTCCGTGAGCGGCCGCATTGTTGGGGCTCAGTTCGATGGCCTGCCTGTATTCGGCTTCCGCTTCCGCCCAGTGCCAGTCTTTCTGCAGGGCGTCTCCAAGCTCCGCGCGGGCCTCCGCAAGCTCAGGATCCAATTCCAACGCTTTGCGAGCCGCAGCGAGCACCTTTGGACGCGTTTCGCCAGGAGGCTCGCCGTAGAAGACGAGGCCGAGAGCAGAGTAAGTAGCCGCGATACCGGCGTAGGCGGGAGCAAACGTAGCGTCCGCATCGATAGCGGCCTGGAAGCGCTGACGAGCCTCCTCAAGCGCGGTCCGGCTGTTCTTATGCAAGGCAAAACGGCCCTTCAGGTACGCTTCGTAGACTTCAGGGGCCACGGTGCGCGGGGCTGCGGTTGAGCCTGTTGGCGCGCCGGTAACCGCAACCTTAATGTGACGCGCAATGCCGTAGGTCACATCGTTCTGCAGCGCCAGCACGTCCTGCAGTTCGCGGTCATACGTACCAGACCACAGGTGCTCGTCCGTGTTGGCCCGAATCAACTGAACAGTGATGCGAATTTTGTCACCCGATCGAAGCACCGAGCCTTCGACGACCGCGTCGACGTCCAGTTCCTTCCCAATCGCAGGCAAGGACTTTCGCGTGCCCTTGAAGTGCATTACGGAAGTGCGCGAGATGACACGCAGGGCGTGAATTGCGGAAAGCCGCGAAATCAGCGCCTCTGTCATGCCATCGGAGAGGTAGTCCTGCTCGGGATTGCCGGAGAAGTTTTCCAGCGGAAGAACAGCGAGTGCTCGGATGCGTGCGCCGGCGTAGGCCGGCGGTGAGACGGTCCGCTCGCGCACGAACCACGTTAGCCCCGCGATCAGCGCGGCGGCCAACATCAGGACCAGTCCCACCAGTACGATTGCCTTGGGTGAACGGCCTGCAAGCCAGCTGGTGGCGGGCACGAAGTCTGAATCCGAGACGCAGGGAACTGCGCCAGACGCGCGTTCCTTGCGCCACGCGTCGAGTTCCTTGGTGAAGGCGTAAACCGATCCGAGCTTGCTGTGGTGGAGACGATGGACCGGGAGGCCCTCGCGCTTCTCCCACCGGCGGACGGTTGTGACGTCACGCCCCAGATAGGAAGCAATCTCCTTCCAGGCTTCGAGGCGCTGGCGCTGCGACCGGGAGTCGGGATGGGTCTTAGGGCTCGATGTCAGGTCGACAGACATGGCCTAGACGCTCCTGCGGGGGCAGATTATCACATCGGCGTCGTTTGGGGGTAACTACCTAAATATGCAAGTACAAATCTGCGGATGTTGCACTTTGCCCATCTTTGCCCCTCTTTGCACGTTGCGCCGGGGCATATGCCAGGCTACAAGCGATCAGGTCGGGGCGTGACCGGTGTGTCGTCGTGCTTGTACCCGATTTGGCGCTCAGTTACCGACTATCAAGGAAGGTTCGTATGTCCAAAACTCGAATTGCGACTAGGTCTAACGTAGACCTATCTCTATTATTTTGCCGGCAAGGCGCCGGCGCGACGATTCGGAGCGCAATGCTGCTGATTGTGGCACTGCTCGCCGCGAGTCCCGCACGGGTATCCGCTACCACGCCAGACCCGGTGCTGGAATGGATCGACGTCATGAATACCACGGTCCTTACGGCCAATACCGCCCCGAATGTAACCAGCCGCGTAGTCGCGCTGGTATCGGCCTCGGTATTCGACGCCGTCAACGGCATCGAGCCGCGCTTCCGCCCGTTGCTGGTGGGAGCGGACGCGCCGCATCACGCATCGCAGCGCGCAGCGGCAATTCAGGCGGCCTACGCGATTCTCTTGCACCTATATCCGGCGCAGAGCGGGACGCTCACTACTCGGCTGAATGCGTCGCTCGCGGCGCTCGCGTCGACCGAAAAAGCCGAAGCCATCGCGGCGGGTATCGCCTGGGGCCAAACCGTTGCCGATGCCGTCTGGACCTCCCGGCTGACCGACGGGTTCGCGCCAGCGCCGCCGCCGTTCATCGGCGTTCAGGGTGTGGTAGGAACGCCGGCCGTCGGCTTTTGGCGCCCCACGCCGCCCGCTAACGCTTTCGGCGCAACGCCGCAGATCGCCACCATGACTCCATGGATACTCAGGCGACCATCGCAATTCCGCCTGCCGCCGCCCCTGGCCCTAAGCAGCCAGGAGTACGCTAAAGATCTCAACGAAGTGAAGGCTATGGGCGTCCTCACTGGCTCGATGCGCACTACGGAGCAAACGGAAATCGCGTTATTTTGGGCATTGAATACTCCCCTTGCCTGGAACCGTATTACCGCGCAGATTTCCGCAGCACGCGGGCTGACTCTAACCGAGAATGCGCACTTATTTGCGTTATTGAATCTCACGCTTTCCGATGCGCTTATTGCGTGCTGGGATAGCAAGTACCGCTACGTTTTCTGGCGGCCGATCACCGCCATCCGCGCGGGTCTGACGTCTACTGACGCCGAGCCGCTGTGGGAGCCATTGCTGAACTCTCTGACGGGCACTCCGCCGCATCCTGAGTATCCGTCGGCTCATTCCTCGATGAGTGGAGCCGCGGCTTTCGTCCTTGCCGCCGCGTTTGGAGAGAACACAACGTTTACCGTCACTTCGGAAGTACGTTCGGGCACTCGTGCGTATTCGAACTTTTCGGACGCGATATCGGAAATCGCCGATGCGCGCGTCTTTGGCGGCATACACTTCCGGACCTCGTGCGTGCGCGCAAATACGCTGGGCAGAGCTGTGGCGGATTACGTGTCGAGACACGCGATGCGTGCGCGAGGGGACGACGACCGGGACGACGAAAAAGACTAGATTCAAAGGCTCGGTTATTCGTGGGGGATGATTGTTCGTCTATTCGTGACGAAGGGCGATCACTAGATCAACCCTTCAAGCTGCAATTTTCGGATCTGCAGTGAAGCCGGACCTTCCTAGTTGTCCAGCAGGCCACGGGAGTAAAGGTTCTCGTAGATCTCGATGTCCTCCTCGCGTTCGGGAACAAGCGCACGGAATATTTCAGCTGCAAAAGCAAACGGCGCAAGGCCGTTCGCTGTTACAACACACTTATCGCGGACTGATCGCAATGGGCGATACAAGTTCTGACCTCGGTACTCAGGGACATGCTTCTCGATAAAGCCTTTGCCGTTGCTGGTATGCAACCGATCATCGAGTAAGCCAGCATGGGCCAGAGCCAGTGTCGCAGCGCAAATTGCGGCCACCGGCCGACTCAATGCGACCATCGCACGCACTGCGTGTGACACCTCAGCCAGTTCGCCCTCTGTCCAGGCATCACCTCCCGGGAGAATCAGAATACTCGCTGACTCAGGCACAAACTCAGACAGGGATAGGTCTGCTGTCACCTCGAACCCTCCCATGCTCACGACGGGTTGTGAGGACAGCCCAATCGTTTTTACAGAGTATTCGAAGGTTCGTCGCAGTTCGGCTAGCGCCGATGCCGCCTCCCAATCTGCAAACCCGCTTCTGAGTAGAACGAAGGCCGTACGAGGCAACATGGCTTGGCGAGTCTAGCAGATCCGACTCTTTTCTCGACCTAAGGGCTCCTTGTGTGAAGGGTCGACTGTAAAAAGCAGGCGTTCAGGCTTAGTTGGCTACGGTGAGTTCGATGGTGGAGGCGGCGGGGAGGCGGGAGCCAGCTAACGGGGATTGGTCGATCACGGTGCCGTGGGGCCACTGGGGGGCGGAGACGTAATTTACTTTGCGGCGGAGACCGACGGCGTCGAGGCGGCGCTGGGCGTCGGATTCGATCATGCCGACGAAGTGGGGCATGACGTAGGCGGATTCGCGAAAGCCTTGCGAGACGAGGACGTCGACGCGGGGAGTGGCGGCACCGGCGCCGGGGCGCGGCGTTTGGATGACAACCTCGTCGGCCGGTTTTCCGGGCATGGTGACGGCGGAGACTTCGCCGACTTGGAGTCCGGCGCGGAGGAGTTCGATGCGCGAGGCGCGCAGCGAATTACCTTCGAGCAGCGGGATTTGCAGTTCCCGCTGGCCGAGGCTGAGGACGACGTGAGCCTGCTGTGACTCTTTCATCAGCAGGCCAGCGGGTGGAGTCTGGCGCACGACGACGTTGATGGGCAGCTCACTGTAGATACGGTCGGCGACGCGCAGCACGAGGCCGCGCGAGCGGAGCATGCTGGTGGCTTCCGTGACGGGTTTGCCGGTGAGATTGGGCATGGTGACTTCGCGGCCGTGAATGGCGATGCGCATCGCGGTAATGGCGCTGAGGAACGCGGCGGAAGCAAGAATGAAGACCAGCAGGGCCATTTGGCCGAGTTCTTCGAGACGCTTGCGGAAATTCAGAGAGTTCCCGGGTTCGGGGGCATCGATAGGGTCGAGAGCGGTCTCGGGAATGTCATTCATCGGCGGTGCGGTTGGAACGAGAAAATGCCGTTGACATGGTAGCAAGCTGGGGCGCAGCTTGCTGCGCCCCTACAGTTGCCTGCGTCAATGCCGTGCGCAGGGTCATTTTTTCTCCAGCGGCGGAGGCGGATAATCCGGGAGCTTGTCCTTGCTGGTATCGGCGCGCTTTACTTCGAGCTCGTCGAAGAGCAGCGAGGGACTGATGACCGTGGTGGCGATGCCGCCGCTGCGATTGCTGACCAGCGGATCGTTGCCGACGGCGATTAAGTCGCTGCGTAGAGCGCGGACGTCCAGCTCGCTGAAGACGGCGCCGCGGACGAGCTCCTCTTGGCCATCGGGGTAAACGCGATACAGGAGGCGCGGCGAGTTGCCGGGGCCGAGCGTTTCCACGCGATAGCCGTACGGCTTGCCCTGATCTCTGATCATCTGGATGACGCGCTTCTTCAATTCGATGGGAGATTGCGCTTCCTTGCTCTTGAGCAGAAGGACGCCGAGATTGGGCGCGGGATATGTCCCGGTGCCGGCGCGACCATGGCCGTTGGATGAGGGGAAATCGCGGATGGGCTGGCGGCCGACGAGATAGTTGATGAGCGTGCCGTCGTCGACGAGGGTCACGGGCTGTGCCTTGACGCCGTCGTCGTCGACTTCATACGTGCCGACGAGGCTCTTGCCTTGAAAATCGCGCAAGGTCGGATCGTCGACCACGCTGAGGAAATTGGGCAGCACACGCGTCTTGAAACTGGTGGCAAAGGCACCGACGGTGCGATTGGGCCTGCCGAGCTG
>DATNMD010000049.1:0-117463 GCA_035602505.1 Candidatus Acidiferrum sp. | reverse complement strand
GCTGGTCAGCTTTATGGATTACGATCTCGGCTACGTTGACCTGGAGGAAAAAACCCTGCAGCCTCTCGACAATCCGTTTGGCCCCAAAGTGTTACCCATGTAGCCGGTACGTTCTGTTACCTATGTGTCCGGGCCGGACCGTTGGCGTTGTGGTGGGCCCGGTAGGATTCGAACCTACGACCAACGGATTATGAGTCCGCTGCTCTAACCAGCTGAGCTACAGGCCCGTTCGGGGGGAGTGCAGCAATGAGTTTAGTATAGGTGCGGGGCGGCGTCGACTGTAGCGGCCGTGACTGGAACTGTGTGCTTTGGTAACATCCGTCGGCGAATGAATCAAGCGAGGCTGAAGGCATGAAGCTGGTTACGTTCCATCATTCGGGACGCGGAGATCGCGTCGGAGCTGCGGCCGCGGACGGAAGCATCGTCGATCTGAATGCGGCGTACGCGCTGTATCTGCGGAATGTCGAGCGAGAGGGCGCGTTTTACGCGCTGGCGGACGCGCGCGTGCCAGCGGAGATGCGGAGACTTTTCGAGAATGGCGACCGCGGGCTGGATGCGGCGCGGACAGCGCTGGACTACGCTGTGAAGGAAGGGCGGAAGACAGCAGGTCCGTCGGGCGAAGCGATCATGTTCAGCAGAGATGCAGTTCAGATCAAGTCGCCGATTGCTCCAAAGAAGTTTTTTCACACGGCGGGAAATTTTCGCGAGCACCATACGGAGGCGCAGAAGGCGGGATTTTCGCACCCGGTGCTGCCGTGGATCGTGTTCTTTCAGAATGTAGACGCCATTATCGGGCCGGAGGAAGCGATCGTCTATCCCGAACACCTGACAGAAGAACTGGACTATGAGCTGGAGCTTGCGGTGGTGATGAAAAAGACCGGGAAACATTTCTCGGCGGAGCGCGCGGGCGAGTACATCGGCGGGTATGTAATTTTTAATGATATTACGGCGCGGGATATCCAGCGGACGGAAATGAAGTCGGGCGTGTTCAGCTTTTGCAAGGGGATTGATACGTTTTGCCCGCTGGGGCCGCACATCGTGACGGCGGACGAGATACCGAACCCGAATAATTTGGCGATGGAGCTGCGGGTGAATGGGAAAGTGCGGCAGCAGTCGCATTCGAGCAAAATGTCGGTGACGGTGCCGGAGATCATCGCGCATTATTCGCCGATGGGATATTCGGCGGGCGATGTGCTATCGACCGGAACGGTTTCTGGAGTGGCGGCGTTCAGCGGCGACCCGAAGTCCCTGTATCTGAAGCCAGGGGACGTGGTGGAATGCGAGATTGAGAAGATTGGCGTGCTGCGGAACCCGGTGGTTTCGTATAAAGAGAAGCACGGCGGGAAGTCTGCGGCGGCTGCGTGATTGAGCGTGGAGCAATGAGCGAGCGGATGGGACAAGACGGCGTTTGGGTCAGCGAGTTGAACAGCAGGCCAGAGGTGCGGAAGGGTTTCGTTCCGGGGCGCGCTGTACAGTTTTACGACACGACGCTGCGGGATGGGGAGCAGAGCGTTGGCGTAGTGCTGACGCCGCAGCAGAAGCTGGAGATCGCGCACGGGCTCGATAGCTTGGGTGTCGGACGGATTGAAGCGGGCTTTCCGCGAGTTTCCGCCGATGATGCAGAGGCGTTTGGGCTGATCGCGAAGGCCGGCTTAAAGGCGGAGATTTGGGGATTTGGGCGCGCGCTGAAAGCTGACATCGATGAGTTGCTTCGGTTGGGCGCGCGTGCGACGGTTATAGAAACGCCGACGAGCGCGATCAAGCTGAAGGCTTATGGCTTGAGTGTGGAGGAGGCGAAGCGGCGCGCGGCAGAGGCGATCAGTTACGCGCGAAAGAATGGAGTCACCGTGGCGTTTTTCACGGTGGACGGCACGCGCACGGACTTGGAAGTGCTGCGCGATTTTTATCGTCGTGCGCTAGATGCCGGCGCAGAAGAGTTAGTCGTGGTGGATACGATCGGCGCGTGCGGTCCCGAAGCTGTAGAGTTTTTGGTGAGGCAAGTGCGGGAGTGGGTTGGTGCGCAAGTTCCGCTGCATTTTCATGGGCACAATGATTTTGGGATGGCGACGGCTTGCGCGGTGGCGGCAGTGCGAGGCGGCGCGGAATGGATTCAGGGGACGATAAATGGGATGGGAGAGCGCGCGGGAAACGCGGACATCGGGGAAGTGGCGATGGCCCTTACGGGACTTTACGGTGTGCCCGTGAGGCTAAACTTGACGAATATTCGAGAAGTTTCGAAATTGGTCCGCCGTGCGGCGGGGCATGAGCTCGAGCCGTGGAAGCCGGTGGTCGGCGAAAATTTATTCATGCGGGAAAGCGGGGCGGTGGCGAGCCAGTTTCATATTCCGGAAGCGATTGAGCCGTTTTCGGCAGAGCTGGTTGGAGCGACGCGCGCGATTGTACTTGGGAAAAAGAGCGGTATCGACAGCATCGCGATCAAGGCGAAGGAGTTGGGCATCTCGCTGACCGCGGAGGAGCAGCAGGCGGCGCTGGCAGCCGTGAAGCGGGCGGGGACCGAAAAACGCGGACTGGTTACAGACAACGAGTTCCGCGCAATCACCGAGCGTGTAAAACGCGCGGCATCGGCTTAGACCTTCGCGCCGATTATTTCCCTTTGAAGTGCGGCAATACCTTTTCACCGAAGAGGCGGGCCTGCTCGAGGCGGTCGTCTCCCCACAGCTCCAGCATGATGTGCGTGCACCCGGAAGCGCGATACTCCTCTAGTCGTTCAATGCACTGCGACGGGTTGCCTGCGATGGGGCACACTTTTTGCAGAACAGCATCGGTCACGGCGCGGGCCGCAGCCTTTCTCCCGTCTTGCTCCATGGCGTCGGCGATAGGACGAATTTCGTCGAGGGTGAGACCGGCGCATTCGAGGAGCGTATCCGCGGAGCCGCGAATGTTCTGCACTTTGTTCGCTAGGTACATGGCGGCCATTTCGCGGGCGCCTTCGCGAGCGGTTTTCGGGTCTTCTCCGACGCTGCCGACGATTACCGAGCCCAGATCGAGGTTGGCGGGATCTTTGCCTGCTTTACGCGCACCCTCTTCCATCACCTTGCGGGAATATTGAACGAATTTGGGCGTGGTGATGCTGGCGGTGAGCAAGCCGTCGGAATGCGAGCCAGCCAGGCGCTGAAGGGCTGGACCGGTCGCGCCGACGTAGATTGGGACGCGCCAGCGGGGCACGTGCGTATCGGATTTCAGCGCGGGGGCGAAAGCCTGAAACGCTTTGCCCTCGTACTTGACTTCATTGCCAGCGAGCATGGCTTCGATGATCTCGATGCTTTCGCGCATCACGGTGGCGGGGCCGACTTCTTTGCCTTTTTCGCCCTCGCCGATTTCCTTCATGAAGATTTTTGAGGCGCCGAGGCCTAGAAGAAAACGGTCCTCACCAGCGGCTTCCTGCAAGACACGAGCCTCCATGGCGATCTGCACGGGGTGGCGAGTGTAAGGAGAAATGATGCCCCAGCCGATGGTGATGCGTTTTGTTTCGCGGGCGGCAATCGCCGTGACAGCGGTGGAGGAGCGCGCCTCCATGGAATGCTTGCGCCACCACGGATAGGCCTCGGCGAGCCAGAAAGTGTCGAAGCCGGCAACGTCGCAGGCTTGCGCCATGCGAATGGTTTCCTGCAGCGGCTCCATGCTGAGCTGTAACACACCGATTTTGAAGGGCATGCTCATTGCTTTGATTTTTCTCCGTTCGTGATTTGCCGTCGCTGCTCGCGGTTCCTAGGCGGGATCGCTCCAGGAATGCTCCAAACCTTTTACGAGCTGCCATAGGGCGCGGTTGAGCGGCGTGGGCACGCCGAGTTTTTCGCCACTGTCGGCGATGGCGCCGTTCATGAAGTCGACTTCGGTTTGGCGCTTGGCGAAAATGTCTTGCAGCATGCTGGCCTTGTGCTTGCCGGGAGCATTTGCTCCTTTTTGGACGAGAGCGCGGGGATCGCCATGGAGCTGGATGCCGAGAGCCTTGGCGACGGCTTCACCTTCGGAGATGAGAGCGTTAAACAGGGCGCCCGTCGGAGCGAATCGGGTCGCTGCGCCGTGATGGAGCAGCGTAAGCGCACCGACTGGATTTGTGGAGGCGTTGAAGATGAGCTTAGTCCACTGGGCGCCGCGGGCGTCTTGCAGGGGAATGACTTTCAGACCTGCGCGATTCAGCAGCTCCGCAAGTTTTTCGACGCGCGAATAAGAAGTGTTCGTTGGTTCAAAAGGGCCGATCCAGGTGTCGCCATTGATGTCGAAGCCTACGTGGCCGGGTTCGATGACGTGACCGGCGGGGAAGGTGGTGCCGCGAATGACGTAGCGCACGTATTTCGCGAGGATTTCTTCGTTGCCGACGCCGTTTTGGACGGAGCAGACGGTACTGGAGTCGCTGAAGAGGTGAGCGGTTTGCTCGATAGCAGGGCGCGTGTGCGTGCTTTTGGTGGCTACGATCCCGAATTCGCAGAGAGGGATCTCTTTCGGATTGGTCGTCGCGTGGAGGCGCGAAGTGAAATCGGCGGCGCCGCTGATGCGCAGGCCGCGCTCGTTGATGGCGCGGGCATGCTCTTGTGAGACATCGTACGCGTGGACTTCTACATCGGAGAGACGCGCGAGGTGGGCGCCGAAGATGCTGCCGATGGCGCCACAGCCGACGATGCAAATCCTGACGCTCATGCGGTCTTCCGCGCTTCGAGCCCCGTGTAGAAACGCCACGGCACATTCGCGAGACACTCGCCTTCGTTTTTGCCCACGCGGTAGGTGTCTTGCGTGTAGAGGCAGACTTGTCCGTCCTGATCAACAACTTGGGGATGAAAGCTGAGGACCATGTTTTCTTTCAGCTCGATCTGAGTGTTCGCGCCAATCGCCGGGTATTCGATCATAGTCATGCCGATGGAGTGTCCGGTTAGGTGTCCGAGCGAAAAACCAGCTTTGCTGAAAATGTCGGCCGCGGCTTGGTGGACTTCGCTGGCGAGCATGCCGTCGCGCATCCTGACGCGCGCGGCTTCCATGGCGTGCGGATAGACTTCGCTCATCGCTTGCGTGCGCGGGCTGATCTTGCCGCGGATGAGTGCGCGGGAAAATTCAATCCAGTAGCCGGCCGCTCCGGTGACCTCCAGCGAATAAAGCAACAAGTCGTCAGAGCCGACCTTGCGGAGCGAAGGAACCTTGAAAAACGGTTCGGCTTCGCCATTTGTGCCGCTTAAGACGATGTTCATCATGCGCGGGCCAGCGCCGCGGGCGAAGAAACGCTCGACTGCGGGGGCCATGATTTCGGCTTCGGTTTTTCCAGGTTCGTAAGCGGCGAGCAGCGCCTGGAAACCATCGAGGATAATGTCCATGCTGTCGCGGAGACCCTCGAGCTCTTCTTCGCTTTTGACGGCGCGGGCCATGTCGAATTGAAAATCAAAAGGTACCAGCTCGAAAGTGTGGCCTTGCAGTTCGCGATAATCGCGCACGGCCATGATGAAGTCCATGCCATAGACGGCTACGCGTTTCCAGTGGCGCTTTTCGATTTCCTCGCGCAGCCATTTGCCAGGGATCTCCGCCCAAACTTTCTCGCGAACGAACGGAGCCTTCTTGTCGCCAATCCAGCGTGCCTCGCGCGGGAAAACGAGAACAGGATCACCGGACAACGGAATCAACACGTAGACGTAGCGATGGACGATTTCAAAGTCCGAGGTATACCGCACGGCGCCTTCGAAGCCGGCGTATTGATTGCCGCAGACAATCATGACGTCAACCTTTTCGGCTTCCATGGCTGCGCGAATATTTTTGTAGCGGCGGTCGATCTCTTTTTGGCTGGGCATTTGCGGCTGACCTCTGGCTAATGCGCTCCGCAGATTTCCGCGGCGGCGAGAGCATACACCTTCGTGGTGTCGACGAGCGTTTCGATGGCGACCTTTTCGCCTTCGGCATCGCGCGGGCCGCTCGACGGGCCGTAATTAAGTGTCTCGATGCCAAAGCGCGTCATTACGGAAGCATCGGAGTCCCAGAGAACGGTAGCGTGTTTGGGAGCGCGGCCGAGCACACGCTGGTGACAGGCCTCGATGGTCTTGACGAGCTGGTGGTCTTTGGAAATTTGAGCGCCGGGAACAGAAACAAAGGTTTCGGATTCGATGCCGTAGTCGGGATGTTTTTTTCGCAGATCGAGGACGAGCTGTTTGATGGAGGTACGGACTTCCTTGAGCGGCATGGTAGGTGGAACGCGCACATCGAGAAATATGTCGGTGCGATCGGGCGTGCGACTGACGCGCCAGGGGAAGCCGCCGCGAATGCAGCCGACGTTGACCACACCTGGCTGGCCATCGTAGGCGGCCTTCTGCTCCCAGGCGGAAATCCAGTTGTAGATCGGATCCAGAATTTGTTTCATGCGGAAGATGGAGCTATGGTCCTGCTTCCCTCGCGTGAAGGCAGTATGTACGTAATGCCCATCCGTGGAGAGGCGCACCCACACGGTTCCATAGTGTCCGAGCACGAGCTGCATGTCCGTGGGCTCGCCGAGGATGCACATATCCGGCAAAACGCCGTGATTGACGAGGTGATGCGTTCCCACGCCGTAGCCGCGAAATTCCTTGCCGACGAATTCATCGCTCCACTGAGTTTTTTCGATCTCGCCGACGACCGCGGCGATCGTGACGTCGCCCTCGAGCTTTACTCCGGCCCGCATCAGAGCCTTCACCGCTTGTGTGTAGCAGACCAGGGCGCCTTTCATGTTGTAGATGCCGAGGCCGTAAATCATCTTGTCGCGAATGACAGCTTTGGGTTTGTAGCCGAGGCCGGTGAGGAAACTTTCGCGGCCGGTGTTGGAAGTGTCCATGTGGCCGTTGAACATCAGGCTCTTGCCGTTGGCCGCGCCTTCCCATAGGCCGACGACGTTCGCGCGGCCCTCCTCAACTTCCTGCCAGGAAACGGCGAGCCCCATTTCTTCGAGGGCTCTGCGCATGTAGCGGCCCATTTCCAGCTCTTCGCCGGTTGCGCTGGGAATGTTCACGACGTCGCAGCACATGGCGACAATTTCGTCCTCGCGAATTTGCGCGAGGATGGCCTTGGCCAAGTCATCTTTCATCGAATCGTGGGCCTCCGCTGCGTGTGGCGTCATAATAGTGTTGTTCAGCGACGAAAGTCATCCGGATAGGAGCAAAGCTTCTCACACCCGGTAGCGGTCACCAAGAAATTGTCTTCGAGGCGCAAGCCTCCGCCGCCTTCCCAATAAATCCCCGGCTCGATGGCCCAGACCATGCCGGACTGCATCGTTCCTGGTGCCGCCTGATGAGAGTACGGCGGCTCATGCGCGCGAGCGCCTACACCGTGGCCAACTGGGTGCGATGGCTGGCCAGGATAGCCTGCCGCATCAATTCCTTTGCGAATGATGCGATCGATATCGGCCATGGGGGCACCGTCACGCACAGAAGCAATGGCGTCATTGAAAGTTTTTAGCAACTGATCCAGAAGCTGGTTGTATTGGGGCGTCAAATGACCGGGACAGAGGTTTTTTGTTAGGTCCGTCCAATACCCGTCGGCACAGACCCAGATTTCGACAAGCGTTGGCTCATTTTCGATGACCGGTCGATGGCTAGTGGCAGTGAAGGTCGCAATGCCGGGACCGGACCAGACAAGGGTAAAGGCGCGAGCCATTTCAACTTTGCCTTTGTAGCCGATGCCGACGTGGTGGATATGGCCTTCGATCATGGCCGCGACTTCGCTTTCTTTCATGCCGGGCTTGATGTTGTCGCGAGCATGCTCCATTCCGATGGCGGCGAGTTCATTGGCCAGGCGCATGCGCTCGATCTCTTGCGGCGTTTTGATCATGCGCACTTGCGCGAGGAGAGGCGCCGCGTCGATGGTTTCTTTGCTAGCGGCGCGAAAGGAATCGTAAAAGCCTTGCCAGTACACGGTGGGTTCGCCAACCATGCGATCGCATATCTGGGAATTTTGCGACAGCTCAATGCCTATGCGGCGGGTCAGTTTCCGTTCCTTCAACACATCGACAGCCATCTCAACTGCGCGGATCATCGGAGGGCGAGGATCCATCGGATGGTAGAAGGGAAAGAAGCGAACATCTTTATTCCAGGCGGTGCGCTGAGCTTCGCGAAATTGCGGCTCGATGACCAGCAGTGTTGGGTCGCCTTCACGGGGGAAAATCACGAGGTCGTAGCCCTTCATGGTCCAGTAGTTCGTGAGGTAGAGAACATTGTCGGGCGCGCGAACGACGATGGCGTCGAGGTCGTTGCGATCCATCATGTCGCGGACGCGACGCCATTTTTCCTGATCGAGTGGGTATGCCATCTTGCCGGTCACTCTGCCGCCGAGCGTTCCCTACCCTGATAGCTCCACGAAGTTTCTTTGCCTTTGATCAATCGATAGAGCGCGGTGTGAAGCGGCGCAGGGATTCCCGCGCGCTGGGCTTCGCGGGCAATCGCGCCACCGAGGAAATCGACCTCCGTACGCAGTTTGTGGCGGACGTCGTAAAGCATGGAGGGGGGATGATCCGTTTGCGCGCCGATTTTATTCATTTCCCAAGGATCTTCGTGGAGTTTGATGCCCAAGCCGGCCGCGACTTGTTTGCCTTCATCGATGAGCGCGTGCAGCAGGTGGCCCAAGTCAGTAAATTCCTTTTCGAGCGCGAAATGGTAGCTGTGGGGCAGTTCGGTCAGCGCGGAGACCGCATTGACCGACGCATTGAAAATGAGCTTGGACCACTGCGCCGGCCGCGCGTCTTGCAGAGCCACGGCTTTCAACCCTGACGTGCAGATCAGATCCACAGCTTCTTGCACGACGGCGAATGGCGTGTGGGTTGGCTCAAATGGGCCCATCCACGTCGCCGTATCGAGTTCGTATTGAACGTGCGTGTCGCTGTGGCGTGTGCCGCTCATAAACGTTGCGCCGCGAATCACGAAGGTCTTCGCGAGGTCCGCGACAATTTCTTCACTACCAAGGCCGTTCTGCGCGGAGAGGATAGCGCCTTTTTTGAAGAGATGCGCAACCGGACGGACGGCTTCGGCGGTTTGCGTGGCTTTGCTGGAGACAATGCCCAAATCGAATTCCGGCAGGCGCGCTGGGTCGTGCGAGGCATGCAGCTTTGCTTGAAACTGATGCGTTCCGGATACTTGCAACCCCTCGCGATTCAATGCATCGGCATGTTCCGGGCGCCGAACAAAAGCCCATACCTCAGTCACCTTGGCCAAGTGTGCCGCGTAGAGGCTTCCGATCGAGCCACACCCAATGATGCAAACGCGTTTGATCAATTCAGTGACTCTCGGACGCGAGGATCTCGGAACTGGGCCAGCATCGGCTCGGATCCTTAGCGCGAAGCACGCGGGTGTTCGACGCGAACCATGGAGGCAAATCCTCCTGAACTGGCGCGCTGAAGCGCGCGAAAGATTGAGTCGCCAGTGTTGTGCGAATCGTCGATGATCACCCCGCTCGAATACAACGCGTCCTGCAAGGCTGCGCACAGGGTGTGCACTGGGGCGGCGCCGCCTTCGCCCATTCCTTTTGCGCCGTTGTACGAGAACGGCGAGGGCGATTCCATGTGGCCGTAGAGGAGGTCGGGCATATTGACCGCGGTAATCGGCGTGTAGTCGCTGAAGGTGGAGGCGAGCAAATTACCGTCTGAGTCGTAGGCGCAGTTCTCCATCAGCGCGGCGCCGATTCCGTGAGCGGTGCAGCCATGGACTTGGCCTTCGACGATGCGCGGGTTGATGGTGCGGCCGCAGTCATCGACGCAGGCGTAGGCCAGGATTTTGGGTTGGAACGTTTCGCGGTCCACTTCGATTGCGGCCACATGAATTTGGGCGGCATACGTCAGCGTCAAGTTGCCGTATTTGCGTTTCACATCGGGGACTTGGAAGGGCGCGTGGTAGACGTGGCGGCAATTCAGAGTGACGTCCCAAAGGGTTTCCGGCATGCCGGCATTGTTCACATTCACTAGATTTGCGAGGGCCCAATAGTTCATGGATTTTTTCGTGCGTTGGTCGCGGACTTCCGGGCCTTGCGCCCCGATTCCAAACTCCAAGTCGTTTTCCTTGGCTTTCAATGACCAAGCCGCCAGCCGCGACATTTCCTTGCGAAGTTTGACCGCTGCACCGTGAATGGCGGAAAGTCCGGTGACCGCAAATTGGCTTGCGTAGGTTCCTGTGTGGCCAGTGTAGACGTTTTGCTCTGTGTCAAAACCCGGCTTTACTTTGACTAGGTCAGGAGAAATTCCAAGCACATCGGCGACAACTTGCGCGGCCGTGGTCTCGTGTCCCTGCCCCTGCGGGACCGATCCCATACTGATTACAACCTCGCCGTAGATATCGAGCTTGGCATTGGCGGCTTTGGACTGACCGGAGAAAGGAGCGAACTTATTGATAATCTGCGCCTGACCGAAATTGTTCGTACCAGAATCCAGCGTGGAACCGATGCCCATGCCGATCCAGCGGCCTTCCTTGCGGGCGGCGGCTTGTTTTTTCTTCCAGTCGTCCCAGCCGATTAGCTTTTTGGCGAGCGCGAGCATGCCGGCGTAATCGCCGGAATCGTAGACGCAACCGTTCGGCGTGGTGTACGGCATTTCTTCTTTGCGAATGTAGTTGCGGAGGCGCATCTCGTCAGTGGAGACGCCGAGCGTGTGCCCGCAAATATCAAGGATGCGCTCCATGAACCAGAGTTGCTGCATGCGCGAATAGCCGCGATTCGGACCCACGGGGCACTTATTGGTGACGACCTGATTCATGTCGATGCGGACGTTCTTCACACGATACGCCCCGGGCAACACCTGCGCCCAGATCACGCAGCCAAGCGGCTCGTAGCGCGGGAAGGCGCCGCAATCGTCGACGTGGCGTGAGTCAATGGCGGTGATGACTCCGTTTTTGTCGAGCGCGACCCGCGTGTCGAGAAAGGTGCGCTCGTTGCCGTGTGCGCTCGCTTGCATGTGCTCGGTACGTGTTTCAGTCCACTTGATCGGGCGGCCACCCGTTTTGCGGGAGGCTAAAGCGCAAACAGCCATGTAGGGATAGTTGGTGATTTTAATTCCGAAGCCGCCGCCGATGTCGAAGCTCTTCATCAAGATTTGATCGATGCCGACACCGAGTGCTGGCGAGAGAAACTGTGCCGCGAACGCCGGGAAAGAATTGTTGGACCAGTATTCGATGCGCTCTGAGCGCGGGTCCCATACGGCGATCACAGCATTGTTTTCCAGCGGCGTGCTTGAAAAGCGATGAAAATGCAGCCGGCCGATGTGCACGACATGGGCGGCTTGCTTAAAGGCCTTGCCAATGTCGCCGTACTCGAACACACCGTGCCAGTTGCGATTCGTACCCATCTGCGGGTGCACGAGACTTTCGTCTTTCAGCGCGTCCTCGGCGGTAAGCACCGGCGGGAGCGGCTCGTATTCCACTTCGACCAATTCTGCAGCGTCTTCGGCAATCAGGCGCGTTTCGGCGACAACGGCAGCGACCGGTTCTCCCTGGAATACGACTTTGTCGACGGCCATGGGGTAGTCTGCGATCTTCTGTCCAGGGTCCGAGCCGATCTGAATGAAAGGCTGGACCATTCCTTTGACTTCCGCGCCGGTTAAGGTGCAGACGACACCCGGAAGCGCCGCGGCTTTCGAAACGTCGAGGCGGGTGATTTTAGCGTGGCCGTAGGACGAGCGCACGAAGCGGATGTGCAACATGCCCATCAATTTCTGATCGTCGACGAAAATTCCTTTGCCGCGAACCAGGCGGTCTTCTTCCTTGCGGCGAATGGGCTGCCCGACCCATTTCGCGGAGCCGTTCTTGGCGGGAGCCTTCCGCTTTTTGCTTTTTGCACGCAGCGTCGTTGCCATAATTGAGCCTATCGGCTATTCCAAGGCCTTTTGCAAACCATCGATTAATCTCTGCACATTCTTCTTCGCAAGCGGCTCCAGCATTCCGCCGGCAAGCGAGGCGATGCGGCCCACGACATTCGATTGCCCGAGCCAAACGACTTTTGTTTCTCCCCCAGGTGAGGCTTGCAGGTCGAACCCGGCGCGCAAGCTGGCCGAACCGCCGGGCACGTCGCCCTTTCCTTCGTAAACCGCACGAGTGGGGCGCTCAGCTTCGACCAATGACATCTTTACGGCTGCGATACCGCGAATGTGCGAGATGCCCACGCTGAGCTTCACCAGGAAATTCTTGGCGTCGAGAATTTCCATGCTCTGATAGTCCGGCAAGAGGGGGCAGAACCGGTTCGGGTCCACGAGAAAATCATAGACCTCTTGCGGCGTTTTCCTGACCGTGAAACCTCCGTTGAACTTGATCTCCATGAACTAACGCTTCCCCATTTCACCTGCGGCCATATGAATGGCCTTGAGAATGTTTTGGTAGCCGGTGCAACGGCAAGTATTTCCCGCGATGGCTTTGCGAATCTGCTTTTCCGTCGGTTTCGAATTGTTGCTCAGCAGGTGAAGCGTGGAAAGAAGGAGCCCCGGCGTGCAGTAGCCGCACTGCAGCCCGTGGCATTCCGCAAACGCGTGCTGCACGGGATGAAGCGCGCCGTTGGTGGACAGACCTTCCACTGTGGTGATTTCGCCGCCATCCGCCATCGGCGCGAACAGCGTGCAGGACTTCACGGTACGGCCGTTCAGGAGCACCGTACAGGCGCCACAATAGGTGGTGTCGCAACCGATGTGCGTTCCGGTCAGATTCAAATTCTCTCGCAGGAAGTCGACGAGCAGGGTTCGCGGCTCGACCGACGCTTCTCGTGGCTCGCCGTTCACACGAACGCGGACAGTTATTTTTTCAGCGGCCAACATATTCGTGCCCTGCCTCCACGCGTTCACCGCGAGCGCGTCGCACGGCGATTCCAATCGCTCGTTTCACCAATGCGGCCACCAAAGCGCGCTTATAGTCCACTGACCCGCGCATATCGCTCTGTGGCTCGGCGGCTTCACGCACGGCATCAGCGGCCCGCTCGATGGTTCGCTCGTCGACTCTCTTGCTTCGCAACTCGGTTTCGGCTTGCTTGGCACGAATTGCGGTGAGTCCAACGCAGCCGAGAACGATGCGAGCGTCCTTACAGGTATCCTTCGCATCGAGCGTGAGTTGCACAGCGGCGCTGGCAGTCGCGTAGACAGGCGCGCTGCGCTTGAAGGCCAGGTAGGCGCCACCGCTGTTCTTTGGTGGCTTTTTCACAATGACTTCCCGCACCAACTCTTCGCGTCCCAGAGCCGTTGTGTACGCATCCTTGAAAAATTCTTCCAGTTTTAGGGAGCGCTCGCCCTGCGGACCGGTGCAGACTACGGAGGTCTCCAGCGCCAACAGCGTTGCGGCCCAATCGCCGCTAGGATCCGCTTCGGCCAGCGAGCCGCCAATGGTCCCCTGATTGCGGACCTGCACGTCAGCTATGCCAGCGGCGCAATCGTGAAGAATGGGGATTGCCGCGGCGTACTCGGAGATTTCGATGTCCGTGTGGCGGGCTAGTGCTCCAAACCTAAGCTCTCCGTTCTGATTCTTGATTTCACTCAAGTCGGGAATGAAATTGATGTCGATCAGCGCACTCGGACGCGCCAAGCGCATCTTCATCAAGGGGATGAGGCTTTGCCCACCAGCGATCACGCGTGATTCTTCCCCCAACTGCTGCAGGAGCTTTGTCGCTTCTGCGAGCGATTTCGCGCGATGGTACGAGAAGGGATATGCGTACACAGTTGTTCGGCGCGCCTCTTTGAGTGGCTGGTCCGCGGTGCTAACGAAGGTGTTGTATCGTCGCGCGCATTTTATTGCGATTGCCGCGGGGTGGCAAGGTTAAACGCGTGTTTCGAGGAAGCCAAAACGTTTCACAGAGCGTAACGAAAGGCGCTGGAGTTTGCAGCGGTGTTCGCTTATGCTGCCGCGGCCGCAGGATGCGCAAACGCGAGAAAATTATTCCCGTCATTCTGGCAGCGGGAAGTTCGCAGGCTCTGCCGTTTCCAAAAGCGTTGGCGCCTTTTGGGCAAAGGACCGCGCTGGAGATTGCTGTTGAGAATTGCTCTTTCTTGGGTCGGAGGGTGGTGGTCTTGGGCTCGGACGCGACACGCATCTTGCCTGGGGTACCCAAATCATCAAAGGTTGTAATGAATCGCAGATGGCGTGAGGGCCAACTCAGATCGTTGCAGGCGGCCCTACATAACATCGCAAGCGACGCGGCATTTCTGATTTATCCAGTGGACCATGCTCTGATAAGGCGAGCTACGGTTGAGCAGTTGGTGCGCGCCTTCCGTGCACGATCAGCATTGCAGGAGATTGTGATGCCGCGGCACAAAGGCGCTTACGGGCACCCGGTGATTGTCTCAGCGGCTGTGCGCCCAGAGTTCTTCACAGCTCAAACTGCGCGCCAGGTCATTTATAGCGCGCCTGAACGCATCCGGGTGTTGAACGTGAGGACTAGTTCTATTTTCGAGGACTTCCACACACCGGAATCGTACGAGGAGTGCCTGCGCAAGTTCAGAGCGCGGGAATGACGACAGATTCACCCGGCGCTTGCACGTGAGGAAGCGCGGATGACCACACCGACGGCAGATCCTAAGAGGGTAGCGATCACGAATGCGGATCCGGCGATGGCTATGGCTCGCGGCAACGGGCCGTGACTCGTCGTCTGTAGGAGTACGCCCAGCGGGAAAATTACGGCCCCGAGGAGAAGTCCGAGCGCGAGAAACAGCTTGAAACGCTCGGAGAAGCTCACGCGATCGAAGCCGATGCCGAGAACGATAAGCAGCATCGCCAATCCAATCCAATGGCCGTGCACATCGACTTGGCGATCGTAGATGTATTTTGCTTGGCGGTATCGGTCGAGGGAAGTCTCCATAATTGCGGGACTCCGGTCTGCAGCGGCTGCAAAACTTTCCGCAAGGGACGCTCCGATGCTGTCGAGTGCTTGGTGCTCGGCGAAAACGGCATACCACAGTCCGTAGCTCATGCCCCAAACCGCGAGGGCGACCCCTCCGATAATCAGAAGACGGCGCGAGCCGCTCATTGCGGGAGTCCCGACTCTGACGCGGATGTCACCGATGCGTCGTCCAACTCGCCGGTGTACCGCAAGATGCCGATCCACATAGCCAACAGCGCGAAAATGACCATTAGGCCGGCAAAGTCCGCCAAGCCGCCGGCGACCAGGCCGTACCTCATTTCCAGCAGTATGCACACAGGAAGTGAGAGCGAGCCAAGCAGAAGCACCCCAGCCCAGCGACACTTCCAGCTTTTGCGCAAGCTTACATACGGCTGAAAAAAAGCCATCATAATGGCCAATAAACCAAATTCAATGCTGTGCGCGTGCGCGGCGATATTCACGGCCTTGGCGCCTTGCAGTTGGCCATAATCACTGAGCGCATTATTGACCACGATTCGAGCGCCTGCCGCTGCACCCGCGCTCATTTGCGCCAAAAGGGAATAATCCTGCGCCTCATGCTTGTAGAGGTCTGCTGCGGCATAGTAGGCCCCATGAAGGAAGCCGAGGAGGACAAGAGCAATCCCTCCCGCGAATAACATGCGCCCTTCCGTGCTGCGATCGGTTAGTAGTCTATCTGCCGGACTTACGGACTCTCGACGAAAATGCATCCATAAGCCGATCAGGCAGGCCAATGTAGCGATAAGAACGAGCACGCCGCCAAAGTCTGCGGCAATGCTGGCCCAACCAATGGTCTTCAGTGGGCTATACGCCAGCCCCACGTAATGGATGAGATAGACGCCAATGGGCAGCAACCAAGCGCCGGCGAGAAAAACCCAGGCAATTCTTTTCTTGAATTTATCCGTGAAAGCCACCCAGGGCTGGAGTATCGCCAACAGAAGTGCCAGATATCCGAAGTCAATCATATGGACGTGGGTATCAACTTTGGTGCCGCGATTTTCCAGAAAAGCGCCGACGTTTTTAAAATTGGCGAGCACCGCGTGGCGATCGCCGACAAGAGCGGCCTGCGCCGCCGCTGCCAAATTCGCACCGACCTGCGCGGCGTTCTGGTGCAACGTGAATACGGCGAAGATATCGCCGAAGATCATACCGCTGAGAATTAAGCCGATGCCGCCGAGGAGAAGAAGACGGCGAGCGCTCAAGGGAGAAAATGAGGCCAGTTCCGATTCGGTTGCCAGCAGGTTGGGCTTGGAAGCGGGAGATACAGACACTGATTTCATGTCCGACTGACCCCTATGGAGATCACGTTACTAGCGCCTGAGCGTTCGATTTCGGCTAGAAGTTGAATTTCAGCGCCAACTGAATCTGCCGTGGGTTATTGACCGCCCGGGGCGTGCCGTAGAGCGGATTCGGCGAGCCTTCCAGGTTTCCGGTTGCGCCGGTGCAGCCGAATGCCGTCGGATCCACGGGACAAAAATCCGACGCACCATATACAGTGTTGAAGAACCGAATATTGGTCGTGTTGAAAAGATTGAACGCCTCCGCGATTACTTCCACGTTTCTCTTTTCGCGGAAGGGAATGGTGCGTGCGATGCGGAAATCGACGGAACGGAAATTGTCGCCGGCAAACGTGTTGCGTGGTTCGATGCCGACGCGGTCGTTGTTTCCAAAGATGTCCCCATTGGCGTCGAATCCAGCGAATTTGGTGAAGCGCATGGGCGACTGAATCGTGGCGATCAAACTGAAGAGGAAGTCGCGCGCAAACGGATTCCAGGTCTTCGGAGTTGTAACCGTTCCGTTCACGACCACCCGGTTGCGCACATCGTCGGACGAGAGTGCGCGCTCGGCGCGGAAATTCTGGCTGTCCTGGGGTATCAGCACAAAGCTGGGATTCGGCCCATTATCGATGGACTTTGCCCAAGTATAACTGATGCCGTACGACAAATTGTGCGACAGCCTCTTGTTTACGTTGACCAGCAAACCGTCATATTGCGAATCCCACCGCGACGTAGCTTCGAAATAAATCGCAATAGGGAAGGTGCGTACGCCCGGATTGAACGGGCACGGCACGGGTCCCACTCCGCAATACTCATTTTTGGGACCCGTCCGCCCACGAGAATCGTGCAGAGTTACAACCTGCGTTGGATCAGGCTGGTTCACGTTGAAGAAGCTGCCAAGGTGAACACCGCGAACATGCAAACCACTGATGCTGACGGTCGTGTCCGGCAGCGGATCGAATTCCAGCGCCAGACTGGCCTGTATGCCGTACGGATTCTTGTGATCCTGATCGAAGCGCACGACCACGGACGGCCCAAAGAATCCACATTTGGAGATTGGTTGGCAGGGCGGAAATGGATTCGTGAACGGGTCCGTGGTGTTATCCGGATACGCTCCGTCTTTTACGAGGCCTTGCAATGCAAGAGAAGTGATCACCGGAGAGCTGGCAAACGCGAAAAGTTCCGTCTTGGCGTTCAGTCCATTTTCAAACGGACGGCCAGGATACTTGCCGATTGTTCCACCGCAGGAGGGCTGCTGGCATGCGAGCAATGGCGCTGGAATGATGCCGTGGAACAGCCCCAGCCCGGCGCGCACAACAACGTTGCGCTTCGTTCCAATATTGTAGGCGAAGCCGAGGCGCGGATCGACGTTCTTCCATTGGGTGTTGAGCACGTTCGAGGGCCAGGTTTCCCATTCCCAACGTATGCCTCCATTGAGAGTGAGCCGGCTGGTGGCGCGCCATTTGTCCTGAATGTAGAGACCGTTGTACGTGTGGTTCATCTGGCCTTGCGCGGAATTGCGGATGGTGGATGAAAAGCGCGTCCCTGTGTAGACCGAAGTATTCAGGCTTTGCTCGTTGAAATTCGGAGCTTGAAAACGCTCGAAGAAGATCACATTGGGATGCTGGCAGCCAGCAGGTCCGGGACCACCGGGATCGGACGCCGGCGACACACACTGCGCGCCTATGCCGCCCGACGGTCCGTCATTTCCCAAAAATGCACCCAGGCTCGGGAAATCCGCCTCGAATGGATAGAACAGCGGAAACGATTCCGTGGTGTCCACAAAATTGAAGTTGCCACCGAAACTGACGGTGTGACGGTCAAAGCTACGCGTAACATTGTCAACGATCTCAAAGCGCGACTCGCGGTAAAAATCAGGATTGCCGCGATTGACTCCCGTGGTGAACGTATTGGAGAGCTCCAAGTGCGGCTGCGTGGAAACGGTCGGAAAATCAAAAGAGCGGCGCGCATATTGCATGCGCAGCTCGTTCACCAGTTTCGGATTGATGACCGATGCGAGAGTGCCGGCAAGAGACTGATCGCGGTAAAAATTGTCCTTGAACGCGGACGGCAGATCGAAGCCGTCGTTCAGCGGGGACTGGTTGAGCAGGCGGCCCTCGTTGATGAAATAGCGGACGAAGAGATTTTCGCTGTCGCTGAAGCGATGATCGATGCGGGCGAATCCGTTGTCGGAGTCGTTGGTGCGCAGGACACTGCCGAGGTTTGGTTCCGGCGCGAGACCATAGATGGCTTTCACTTCATTGATTGCCTTAATGTTCGCGAGCACGGCCGAATTGTAAAAAGGCGACTCGCCTCGGCGCTGTGCTTCGTAATTTGCATAGATAAAGGTCTTATCCTTTTGCAGCGGACCGCCGATCGCGGCGCCGAACTGATTCTGGCGCAGCACGTGGGCTCCCGTAGCCTGCAATAGATTGACAGCGTCCATTTTGTCGTTTCGGAAGTATTCGTAAAGCGTGCCGTGCCACTCATTGGTGCCGCTGCGCGTAATGATGTTAACGATTCCCGCGGTGGCGCGCCCAAATTCCGCGGAATAATCGCTGTTGATCACGCGGAACTCCTGCACGGATTCCTGTGGCGGGGTGCCGCGCTGGATGCCGGACGCGGTGGAGATGTCATCAGCGCCGTCAACGGCGATGAAATTGTAATGAATATTTTGGCCGGCGAAGGAGAGTTTGGTGACCGGCTCCACGATCACGTCGGTATTTCCTGATGTCGTGTCACCGATGGTTACCGCGGGCGAGAGCAGTGCAAAGTCAATGAACTCGCGGCCGTTCACCGGAAGATTGACAATCTGGCGCTCGGTGATCACCGTGCTCACTTGCGTGCGGGTCGTCTCGACCAGCTCAGAGGTGACGGCAACCTCGACTTTCTCTTCCACTCCTCCAGGCGTCAAAGTGAAATCCAATTCCGCGGACTGCCCGACTTGCAAAATCACGTTTTTGCTCTGCTTCCCAAATCCCGTGAATTCCACAGAGACGGTGTATTCACCAGGAGGCAAAGCGGGAATAGTGTATTCCCCAGTGTCCGAGCTCTGAACCGTTCTTGTGAATCCAGTCGACGCGCTGACTATCGTCACTTTCGCTTTGGAGATGCTGCCGCCTGACGTATCTAGAATCCTTCCCGATAGCGTAGCGGTGATGGCCTGCCCGTTCGCCACCGGCGCAGAAGTGCTAATAAGTGCAAGCAAACACGCAAGGGAAACGACAAGGCACACAAAACACGGCTTAATTCGGTTCATGACACTCACCCCCAAAACCTGCGGAAACAGCAGAATGCCGTGGAGTATATCAGAGCGCGCCAGCAACAGGCGCTGCAACTTGGTCAGCTTTTAGTGATTGCCGTAGGCCCAATCTTTCCAGGCGCGGCAGCACTTCATCGCGGAAATAAGGGAACTCATCGACATAGTTGACGAAGGTGATCGTCGTCCCTATGAATCCGGCGGCGCTGATTTTCGCCAGCTCCGCGGCCACATCGTCCGCATCGCCGATCAGCGGATACACGCCATGGCCGCCCAGAAATCGCTGCCGGAACAGCTTGAATGCCTCCGGCGGGAATGACTGCGCGTGAAGGCCTTGCAGCTCCATCAGGTGGTCGACGGCGGCGTAGTCTCCCATCTTCGTTGTGTAGTACTCGTGATACTCCTGCGCTTCTTTCCGCGTCGGACGGAGCACCACATACGACGTCGTGAACACATCGATGCTGCGCCCGAAACCCGCGGCGATTCCCTTTATGCTTTGGACGTCCTGCTTGCCCTTTTCGAGGTCGATCAGCACGGTAAACAAAAAATCGCAGTTCTTTGCGCCAAAGCTGCGGCCTGCTCCGCTGGAGCCGGCGTTCATCACTACCGGCCTCCACTTGTAGGGCTTGGGTTTTCCCACGACGCCCTTCAGCTTGATGAAACGGCCATCGTAGTCAAACGGAGTATTCTCCTGCCAAATCTTCTGCACCACCTCCCACCACTCTTGCCCGTACTCGTATCTGGTGTCGTGCTCGCGCTGCGCGATTCCGAACATCTCAAATTCATCCTGGTTCCAGCCGCAAACGATATTCAGGCCGAAGCGTCCCTCGCTGACGTGGGAAACGGTGACCATTTGCTTCGCAGCAAAGATCGGATGCACCAACGGCGCATGCACCGTTCCGAAGACGGTGATGCGTTTGGTCTTGGCGAGCAGCCCGCAGGCCCAGGTAATTGTCTCGAGCGTGCGACCCTCAAAATCCGTTTCTCCCCCGTACCCTTTCCACCGCGCAATGGGCAGCAGGAACTCGATGCCGGCCTCGTCGGCCATTTGCGCCAGCTTCAGGTTGTGCTCCCAAGACGCGTCCCAGCGTTCCGGAACCTTTGTGACGGCCATGCCGCCGGAGCAATTTGGAGAGAAAATGCCCAGCTTGAGCTTGTTTCCGTTGAACATCGTCGTTCGCGGGTTTTCCCTGGCGCCGGGCATGATTTTTCCTCAGTGGAGTCTTACTGGCAGTCAACGGAATCGAAACGCAGGATTATACGAGGACCGCGCCGCTGGGGGTAAAGTTTGTTTTGGGCGACGCGAAAGCGAATGTGGCTTTAGGCGACTTTACAGGCCCGCGGGATTGACGGCAAGGAGGCGCGGCTCGGTCATTTCTTCAATCGCGTACCGCAGACCCTCGCGGCCGAGCCCGGAATCCTTTGCGCCGCCGTACGGCATGTGATCGATCCGGAAGGTGGGAACTTCTCCGATCATCAAGCCGCCCACTTCCAGAGTCTCGAACGCCCGCGTGATGCGCTTGAAATCGCGCGTGAAGACACCTGCTTGCAAACCGAATTCGGAGCGATTCAGCGTGTTCAGAGATTCCTCATAGTCCGAAAACTTCTCCACCGTAACCACTGGGCCGAAAATCTCCATGCAGTTCACGCGCATGTCCGGTTTTGTGTTCGTCAAGATCGTCGGTGTGACCATCGCGCCGTTGCGATGTCCTCCGCAAACAATCTTGGCTCCGCCACGCACGGCTTCCTCAATCCATTCGATCACGCGGCGCGCCGCTTCTTCGCTGATCAGCGGACCGACGTCGGTACTTTCCTCGAGGACATTGCCAACTTTGAGCTTCTGCACGCGTGACACCAGCGCCGAAAGAAATTTCTCGTACGCGTTCTCCTCAACAAGAATCCGCTGCACGGAGATGCAGGACTGCCCGGCATAACTATAGCCACCAATCACGCAGCGGTCCGCGGCATATTCCAGGGTTGCGTCCGCACAGATCACCACGCCGGCATTGCCGCCCAGCTCCAGCACAACTCTTTTTTTGCCAGCCTTCTGCTTGAGCGCCCAGCCGACGGCGGTGCTGCCCGTGAAGCTGAGCAGCTTCAAGCGGTCGTCGGAGACCAGGATAGCTGCGTCGTCGTTGGAAAGCGGCAGGGCGTTCAGCGCACCAGCCGGCCATCCTGCCTGCTCGATGATCTGCGCCAAGCGCAGCGCGGTGAGCGGCGTCTGCGGAGCCGGCTTCAACACGATGGTGCATCCGGCGGCGATGGCCGGAGCTATTTTGTGCGCGACTAGATTGATCGGAAAATTGAAAGGTGTGATTGCCGCGATGGGCCCGAGCGGGAAGCGCCGGACAATTCCCCATCGCCCGGCGGTCGATGCCTGCCAATCCAGGGGCAGGTACTCGCCACCCACACGCACAGCCTCTTCGGCGGCAACACTGAAGGTGAAGACAGCGCGATCCACCTCTATACACGCGGTCTTGATGGGCTTGCCGGCTTCCAGCGCCACTATGCGAGCAAGTTCTTCGCTGTGCTTTTCAATTCCGGACGAGATGGCACGCAGGATCCGCTGCCGTTCGTACCCGCCCATCCGCCTGGTCACTTCAAAGGCGCGAGTGGCGGCACGGATCGCCGCTTCGGCGTCAGCGGAAGTAGCGCGGTAGGTGACACCGACGCGTTGGCGGGTGCCGGGCGAGAAGATCTCGATACGCTCGCCTTCATTCCGCCATTGACCATCGAGAAGAAAGCCCAGGTTGATGGATTCGATTGCTGCCGGCATGGTTTTCTCTACGCGTGAGAAAGCGCGGCTTGCTTACGCTCCGCAACGGCCGCAAGGGCGGCCTCGATCACGCCGAGGCCTTCATCAAATTGTTCATCCGTGACAACCAGCGGAACCAAAATCCGAATGACATTGTTGAATGTTCCCGCTGTGATGGTAATGAGCCCATGCTCGTAGCAGAATCGCGCCACTTGCTTGGTCTCCGCGTCGGCGGGCTCTCGTGTAGCCGCGTCGCGCACCAACTCCATCGCGCACATCCCACCCAGGCCGCGCACCTCGCCTATAAGCGCCCATTTCTTCTGCCAGGCACGGGCGCGCTCTTCAAAGTGGCGGCCAATTACAATGGAACGGCTGAGTAGATTTTCTTTCTCGATAGTCTCGATTGCAGCTAGACCGGCAACACAAGACAGCGGATGACCACAGAATGTCCCGCCAAGTGCTCCGACGCCCGGGGCGTCCATGATTTCTGCGCGACCCGTGACGGCGGCAATGGGCATGCCCCCGCCGAGCGATTTAGCCATAGTGATCAGGTCCGGCTCAATCCCGAAGTGTTCGCTGGCAAACCATTTCCCGGTGCGCGCAAAACCGGACTGCACTTCGTCGGCAATGAAGAGAATCCCGTGTTGGCGGCAAATCTTTTGCAGAAGGGCGAAGTAATCTTTCGGCGGAACGATGAACCCGCCTTCGCCCAGAACGGGCTCGGCGATGACCGCGGCCACGGATTCCGGCGCGACGTTGCGTTTGAACGCGTCCTCGAGATAATGCGCGAATGTCTCCGCCGTCGCACCCTTTTGTCCGCGATACGGATAGGCAAAGGGTATGCGATACACATCGCTGGCAAATGGCTCAAAGCCCGCCTTGTAGGGATGCGTTTTGCTGGTGAGCGTCATGGTCAGCAACGTTCGGCCATGAAACGCGTCCTCAAAGCAAATTACCGCGGGGCGCTTGGTGTACGCTCGCGCGATCTTCACAGCATTCTCCACCGCCTCCGCACCGGTATTCACGATGATGGTCTTCTTGGGAGCCTTGCCAGGTGCCAGGGTGTTCAATTTTTCCGCCAACGCGATGTAGCTTTCATACGGAGTCACCGCGAAGCAGAGGTGCAAGTGCTTCTCAAGCTGCTCCCGCAATGCCGACATTACGCGGGGCGAGCGGTGGCCGATGTTGAGGCAGCCGATCCCGCCGGCAAAATCGAGATAACGATTGCCGTCCACGTCCTGGAGCGTTGCGCCTTCCGCAGAAGCCATGAAAATCGGCGCGCTGTTGTACGGCCCGCGAGGAACTGCGGCTTCCCGCCGGGCCATCAACGCCCGCGACCGTGGTCCGGGAATTTCTGTGCGAATTTGAATCGCAGGCATTTCAGTACCACCCGATCGGAGTTTCGTCGAGGTTCACAAAAACTTGTTTGGTTTCAAGATATTCTTCCAAGCCCCAAGGGCCGAGCTCGCGCCCAAAGCCGGACTGCTTATAGCCACCCCAAGGAGCTTCCACATACGTCGGCTGCATGTGGTTCACCCACACGATTCCGGCGCGCAAAGACTTGACGACGCGAAAAGCCTTGTAAATGTCGCGGGTCCAGACGGCAGCTGCCAAACCGTAGGGCGTGTCATTGGCGATACGAATGGCATCCGCTTCTTCGTCAAACGGAATTACGGATGCAACCGGGCCGAAGATTTCTTCACGCGCAATGCGTGCGCTGTTTTCGACGTCGTAGAAAATCGTGGGCTCGACGTAATAGCCTTTGCCAAACTGCTTCGGACGGCCGCCGCCAATCGCGACCTTAGCTTCTTTCTTTCCTACTTCGAGATAGGATTGCACGCGATCGTACTGTTCCTTGCTGACCAGCGGCCCCATCTTGGTTTCGCGTTCCAGTGGCGGGCCGAGCTTGATGCGCTTCGCCTTCTCCGTCATCGACTCGACGAACTTGGAATAGATTTTCTTCTCCACCAGGATGCGGCTGCCGGCCGAGCACACCTCGCCCTGATTGATAAAGACACCGAACAGCGCACCATCTACAGCAGCTTCCCAGTCCGCTTCCGCGAAGAAAATATTTGGCGACTTGCCGCCCAGCTCCAACGTCACGCGTTTCAGCGTGTCTGCCGCGCTCTTCACGATAATCTTGCCGACTGCAGCGCTTCCCGTGAACGCAACCTTATCGACGCCGGGATGCGCCACCAGGGCCGCGCCCGTGGTCTCACCGAAGCCATTGATAATGTTTACGACTCCGGGAGGAAGGCCGACTTCTTCGAACCAGTTGGCGAACTCCAAAGCAGTGAGCGGAGTTTGCTCGGCAGGCTTCAGAATGCAGGTGCAGCCAGCAGCTAGCGCCGGAGCCAACTTCCATGCCGCCATCAGAAGCGGGTAGTTCCAGGGAATGATTTGCGCAGCCACCCCCATGGGCTCGCGCAGCGTGAAGCTCAGCGCATTTGCCGGCACTGGGTTGACGTGCCCCAGAATCTTTGTCGCCAGGCCGCCGTAGTATTCAAAACAGGTTGCCACGTCGGCGATGTCGTACTCCGCTTCAACGATCGGTTTGCCAGTATTGCGCGATTCGAGATCGGCCAAGCTCGCTGCGTTCTGTCGAATCTTGTCCGCAAACTTGAACAAAATGCGCCCGCGGTCCTGCGCCGTTGTCTTCGACCATGGCCCCGAATCAAAGGCATCCCGCGCTGCCTTCACCGCTACATCCACATCCGCTTTGTCGGCCGCATTGACACGAGCGATTACTTCTTCGGTCGAAGGGTCGTAAACCGGAAACGTTTCACCTGATGCGCTCGCCACCCATTGCCCGTTCACGTAGTTCCGGTACGTTCGAACCTCGGTCTTTACACTGCTCGACATAACAACCTCCAAATTCCTTTCCGCTCGCTCAAGGCCGGGATGAACCAATCCTCAACTTGCTGCCGCGACTTCGCGAAATTTGCGCGCCGCCTTCCGCCGACCATACACAAAAAAGAAAAACGCCGCCAATCCCACAAACAACAGCGTCCCGCCAAACATCCACACCTCGTACGAAAGAATTGACGTGATTTGCGCCGCTGGGAAAAAGGCCACCGCGATGCCAAGCGTCGTGGTCACAAGGCCGCTACTGCCCGCAAACAGCAAAGTTGCCCTGCTGTATTGCGTCTTAGTGAAGGAAGGCTGAGTGGCAATCTTAAGCAGCGCCCCGAACATGTACAAAAACGGAACCAACTGCAGCACCACCGCCAGCGACAACAGCTTTTGAAACGTTTCCTGCACTCCCGCGGCTGTAAAATTCACGATGACGAGAATCATAGATACTGTGGCATGCACGATTAGGGCTGCGTATGGCGTCGAATAGGAGGGATGTATTTTGCCGAGCCATGAGGGCAAATAAGAGTCGAGCCCCGCAACGAACGGAATTCGCGCAGACCCGGCCAGCCACGCCGAACCTATTCCGGCAATCGATACGCTGAGTAGAAACGCAAACGGTGCGACAATCCAGCCTGCTCCCACTCTGCCCGCCATGTGGCTGACCGCTTGAACGATGCCTTGCAAGACGCTGATGTCTTGCTTGCTGACCGCAATCAACAAGGTGAGCGTCGCACCAATGTACAGGAGCCCCGACAAGATCCCGCCCCAGGCCACCGCGCCAGGCAGAATCCGTCTGGGATTTTCGATTTCGTCGCCCATGATGGAGGCCAGCTCCAGGCCTACAAGGCCAAAGCAGATCACGCCAAACGAGTTCAAAACGAATCTTGGATTTGCGGGAATCTGAAAATCCGCCGCGGTCACGGTCGTCCCGAAGCGGAGCCAAACGATGCCTCCGAGTCCAATCAGCACCGCCGCGGCCACGAAAGTCCCCATCGCGCCGACATTGTTGATCCACTTTCCCACGCCTAATCCGATGATGTTCAGCACTACCAGGACGGCAAGCAGAGCGATCGACGCGCTGAGTGCGAACACCTTGTTATCCGCCAATAACTGGTGCCTCGGGCCCAGAACGAACACCGAGACACCCACGAAGTACAACATGATTGTAGGCACGTACATCATGTTGTTCGTCCAGTAGCACCAGCCCGACAGAAAACCGTGAAAGTCGCCAAATTCCTTCTTGGCCCACAAGTAGACGCCGCCTTCACCTGGATACCGCTGGGCCAATTCAATCACCGCGATGCCTTGCGGCCAGAAAAATAGGGCCAGCGAAATGATCCATAGCCAAACTGTCACACCGCCGTTCGCGGCGATGGACGGCACCACATTGAGGTTAAAGACCGCGACTACAAACAGCAGCACGAGGTCGCGGCGTCCTAAAACCCGCCGCAGGCGCGGCGCTTCCCTTTCCGCCGGCAAACTCGTTGCAATGACTTCTTTGGACAACCTTCTTCTCCGTCAAGCACCCGAGAGCGCCGGCGAATTCCTAATGTCCAGCCGAACCTACCGCCGCAGCGCCGCGTTCGTACTGCGCCTTGGCCAGCGCTGGAGCAACATCTTCAAACGCCGCCAGGTGCTTGTCGATATCCGCCTCGGTGTGCTGCACCGAAATTGTCCACTGCTCATCCCACCAATAGGGCTGCGCCAGCACGCCGCGATTCACCATGGCGAACCAGTACTGTCGCCAAAGATCGACGTCAATCGTGGTCCAGTCGCGGTAGTTGCGAATCTCCTTGGGGTACAGCATCAGCGCGCCATTTACACCGGCGCTGGCCACATACGCCTGCAATCCCGACTTCGCCACGATCCTGCGGTAACCTTCCGTCAGTTTCTTGCTCAGTTTCTCGACGTGCGCATAATTCTCGCGCGTGAGCACCTCGCGAAACGTCGCGAGGCCCGCCGCCATCGAGATTCGGTTGGTGTTGTAAGTCCCGCCGTGAAAGACCTTGTGCTGCGAGATCAGGTCCATCACCGCGCGACTCGCACCAAACGCACCGAGCGGCGCGCCGCCTCCAATCGATTTCGCCAGACAAATCATGTCCGGCTTCACGCCGAAATATTCGCTTGCGCCGCCCCAGGCCAGCTTCGCGCCTGTCTTCACTTCATCGAAGATAAGCAACGCGCCGTTCTTAGTGGCGATCTCCCGCAATCCCTGCAAAAAACCTGGCTGCGGCATACAGAGCCCGACGTTCATCAAAATGGGCTCGAGGATAATCGCGGCAATCTCTCCAGGAAATTGCTTGAAACGCCGCTCGACGCTTGCGAGATCGTTAAACGTGGCCACGGGCACGTTCTCAACGCTGGCCTTCGGCACTCCCAAACCGCCGGGAACAGACGTCGGCGCATCGATGTCACCATACTCTTCAGCTTTCGGCTTCACGCTGACCAACGCCGTGTCATGCAGGCCGTGATATGCGCCCTCAAATTTGAGAATTTTGTCGCGCTTGGTGGCCGCACGGGCCATGCGGCACGCATGCATGGTCACCTCCGTCCCGCTCGACCCAAACCGCACCATCTCCACGGGATAACGCGCGCAGATTTCCTCCGCAAGCTCCCACTCCATGTCGTGAGGCATGCCGAACGTAGTTCCGACGTGGAGCGCTCTCTCGATAGCCTTCACTACCGCCGGATGGCAGTGCCCAGCCATCAACGCACCGAAGCAAAGGTTGTGGTCCACATACTCATTTCCGTCAATGTCGCGGATCTTGCTGCCCTGCCCTTCCTTTACGAAAATCGGATAGGGGTCGTACGCTCGATAGTTGCTCGCAACGCCCAACGGAATGCGCTTCAGCGCCCGCGCGTGCGCCTCTGCGGATTTTGGTGTCCGCTTCTCATAGATCGCCATTTCCTTCTGCAATGCGTCATGCATGATTTACTCCAATGCTTTCCGGCAGGTCTATTCCCTGTAGTCAGTATGTATCAAAACCATTTTCCGAGCGCGGCAAGGCGCGGCCCCCTTGAGCCGCGCCTTCTTGCCACTTTTACTGTTCTCGCTGCCTAGAAAGACAGCTTGAGGGCAAACTGTATCAACCGCGGATCGCGCGCGCGCTTCACACGACCGAAATCGCTTCCGTCCGTGAAGTTCCCGTCCGGCTGGAAAAATTGCGCATGATTGAACACATTGAAGAGTTCGCCGCGAAACTCCAGCTTGAAGCGCTCGCTGAGCGGCGTAATCTTCAGGAAGGCGATCTCCCAATTGTTGATCCCCGGTCCGCAGCAAACCGTCCTCGGCGCGTTACCGATAGTGCCGGGCGGCACGGTATTTTCCGTGAACGCATCGGGATTAAATCCCAGGTTTCCTGGCCCTCGCGGGTCGAGCTTGTGGAATGGCGCCGCGATGTTCGGCTGTCCCGGCGTCTCAAAGTCGAAGCTGGACTGCAGCTCGATATCATCCTGTTCCGTGATTCGAATCGGGAACCCCGCCTGGAACGTCGTGATTCCTGACATCGCCCACCCGTTCAGCGCTTTACCCTTGAAACCTTCATACTTCGGGACGGGCAGTTCCCAGTAATAGCTGAAGACGAAGCGATGCCGCGCATCGAACAACGACAGCGAGCGGTTCCGCCTCGGGTTCACGGGGTCCACCAGGCTTTCAAATGTCGATGCGTTATCGATGGACTTTCCGTACGTGTACGCCGCCTGAAACTGCAATCCGTGCGAGAAGCGCTTTTCCAGGCTCGCCTGGAATCCATTGTAAGAAGAGTTGGAAATCGTGTTCTGCGTGAAAATATCTGAGAACACAGGCACCCCATCCGAGGGACATCCGTTCCCAGTCAACGGATCGCAAAACGGTGAGGAGTACGGCCGCGTGCCGACCAGCTTAATTGGAGTACCACCCGCTGCGCCGGTCACAGTGCAGGCCGCCGGAGCGTTCACGATCGGGCAAGGAATGTTCGGACCACCGGGAGTCGAGCCCGAGGCATAGGGCAGATGGAAAGTAGCACCGGCGGGTAAAGTGAAGGAATATCCGGTGTCCGCCCGAAATGGCCCGCACTGGCCCGTAATTGTAATGAGATCTAGGCACGTCTGCGGGTTTCCTGGATTGAGGTCCTGCGAGGCCAGCAGCCGATGACCTTGCCGGCCAACGTATGCCATTTGCAGCACCAAGTCCTTCGCAACTTCGCGCTGAATCGTCAGGTTGTACTGCTCGGCATACTGCGTTCGCGGATTCTGTGCCGCTTGACCGAACAGCAGAATTGGACGGAACACAGACCAATCAACCGCTTGTCCGCGCGGCGGGTTGAGAATGCCATTGAAAGGGTTCGGGAACGTCGTGCTCCCATCCTGGCCAAGGAACGGCGTGTTGAATTGTGTGTTGAACACAAATGTGCTGCCGCCAAATGGTGGTTCCGCGCTGAATTGCTCCAACACCAATTGCTCCACCGGATTATAGAAGATTCCGAAGCCCGCGCGGATGCTGGTTTTACCAGGCCCTCCAAACAACTTGCCGAAGAATCCATCCTTGGCATCGGGACTCCATGCCACGCCGAGTCGCGGCGCAAATGATTTGTAGTATGTATTGGACAAGCCATTGGGAATGCCCTTGTCACCGGGAACAACGAGACCCAACGGGAATACCGCCTCCGCCGAACCGCCGGGGTTGCAATTACCGTCCGGGAAGCCAAGCGCCGCCTGACTCGCCGCCGACAGTTGGCACGGATAAATCGTCGTCGCCTGCCCCGGACGAAACGTCTGCACCTTTTGCCCCGCGTCCGCCTGCGGAGTATTTAGCTCCCACCGCAGCCCGTAATTCAGCGTTACGTTAGACCGGATCCTGTAACTGTCTTGCGCAAAAAGGTAGAGCGACTTGGTTCTCACGCGCTCTTGCTGCGCCGATCCCTGGCCATATTCGTCGGGCAAGCCGAGCAAATAGTTCGGAAAAAGATTGACCGAGCTGCAAACGCCGGAAGTCGGATCAATCGTACCCAGGCACGGATCGTTCGGTCCGCCCCCGAAGTAGAAATATTGGCCGCTCACATCAAAAAATAATGATTGGTCGAACTTCTGGTAACGAACGTCTCCTCCGAGCTTCAGATCATGCTTGCCGATGGTCTTGCTGAAGTTGTCCGACCACTGGAAAGTGTTACCCACTTGCGGCAACTCGCCTTCGAAATTGTTGCCGATGTTGAAGCCGCCCGAAATATTGATGAACGGCACTCCTTCGCGGCTGGCGCCCAGACGAGGGTGGATCCCTATGTCCGGATTGGTCGGGTCCGCGAAGCAGTTGGTCGTCGGGACGGTTTTGCAGGAGTTTTGCACCAGCGCGGTGTGTTGCGGATGTAGAAACGTTCCCTGGCCTTCGCGGAACATCGTGAACCGTGCTTCGTTCACCGCTGCCGCGCCAATCGTCCACGTATGGCTGATATTGATTTGCTGGATGCGCTCGTCGGTCAGATCGCCGAATCCCGGAAGGTTTGCTCCGCCAGCCTGGAATCGCGCGAACGGTTTCGCCAGATAGTGATCGGTCAAGTAGTAGTAGCCGGTCAGGTGCTGGTTCTTCGTCAATTCGTGATCGACCTTTATCGTGAACTGGTTGCTGCGCTCGTGCCCCAGCGGAACTCCCTGGAATAGGCTGTCACCGATATTTGCCGGCGGCACAAACTGATTCATCAGATCCAATGCGGTCTGGTCCATGCACGCCGTCGGGATCTGATTATTCGTGAAAATATTCGCGTATGCGGTGCCGTCCGCAATATTGGAGCCGCGGCCCAGCGCTGCCAAACACCCCGGCCGGTTATTCAGGATATTGGAGTTGGCCAGCGTCCCGGCAAACACCGGGTCCGCAGAAAAGTCACCGACACGCTCGGCCGTCGTCGGAACGGTTACTGTGTCTCCCGATGAACCTCGACGAATGCGGTCACCTTCGTAACTCACGAAGAAAAATGTCTTGCCCTTCCTGATCGGCCCGCCTAACGTCGCACCAAACTGGTTCTGCAGATAGTCGAGCTTGGTGGTGTCGAAAAAGCCCTTCGCGTTCAGCCTATCGTTCCTGAAAAATTCGTACGCGCTGCCGTGATAATCGTTGGTTCCAGACTTCGTCACCACGTTCACAACGGCGCCGGAGTTGCGCCCATACTCGGCGTCAAACGTGTTCGTCAACACGCGGAACTCCGCGATAGCATCCGGGGAAGGCTGAATCGCAGGCAACCCTGCAAACTGGTCGTTTCCGTCTCCGCCATTCACCGTGAAATTGTTGTCGCGCCCGCGGCCTCCGTTCACGCTCACCACGCCCGCGCGATCGCTACCGTACACCGTGTCCAATCCCACCTGCGACTGCACACCCGGTTGAAGCTGCAGCAACTGATACGCGTCGCGCTGCGCCAGTGGCAATTGGCTCACCGCGCGCTCGTTCACCACTGCGCCCAGTTGCGTTGAAGTGGTATCCACCAGTGGCGGTGCTCCGGTCACTTCCACTGTTTCCGTGGAGCCGCCAAGTTGCAGTGGGATATCCAGGCCGACCACTTCGTTCAGGTTGACCACGATTCCCTTGCGAACATACTTCTTGAAGCCCTGCTGGCTGACCTCCAACTGGTACGTTCCCACCGGGACTTCGAGAAAAATGTATTCCCCGTTGGCGCCCGATTCCGTTTCCCGCTGCGTTCCGTTGGCTTCATTCGTGAGCTGGAGTTTTGCTCCGGTGATCGCTCCCCCGCTGGGATCCGTCACCGTGCCGCGAATGCGACCGCCAGTGCTCTGCGCGTTGCCAGAAACCGCGGCGGCCAAAGAGATAGCTAGCATGCAAATCGCATACAGCGAATGACAGCGCTTGCCATCCAGCCCAAGATGATTGTCTGCCCTCATAAACCCACCCCTAATGAGGAATTTTTGTCGAAGCCCATTTTTCGAGGTTGCCCCATTACCCGAACCTTACTATAATCCAGCAAACTTAGAGAATGCCAGCATCCGTGTCAAGGAAAAAGAATTCATCCGTCCAATCGCCGGAGCGCGGGGAGCGCCTCAAGCTGCGCATCAGTGAAGTGGCGCGACGCGTCGGGATATCTTCGTCAGCTCTCCGCGCCTGGGAAGCGCTGGGCTTGGTCGCCCCGCAGCGCACCAAGAGCCGCTACCGCCTGTACACCGAAGCTGACGTGCGGCTGCTGCAACGCGCGCTCTTCCTTCGCCGCGCCCGCGGACTAAACCCGGCGGCCATCGTGCACGTCCTGAAGCGCCAAGGCGCCGTTCAGCTTCCCGCCGAAGCCGCGACGCTCCCGGGACAGCGCTTTCGCCGCTTGCGCGCGCGTCGCGGACTCTCACTAGCGCAGGTGGCTCGCGCCACGGGCGTTTCTGTCGGCTTTCTCAGCGCTCTCGAGCGCGGCCAGATGCGCTCCTCCGTCGCCACCCTGCGCCGAATCGCGCGCTTTTATCACACCAATATCCTGTCGCTGTTCGAAACCGCCGGCGAGAATCCTCGCCTTGTGCGGCCTGCGCAGCGAAAGGTCCTGGAAACCAACGCCGGCGTGCGCATGGAACTGCTCGCCTGGGGCAACACCGCCATGGAGCCGCATCTTTTCCGTGTAAAGCCCCGCGGCGGCAGCGGTGAATCCTACACACACGAGGGCGAAGAATTCCTTCACGTCCTCCGTGGTGAGTTCGAGATTTGGCTCGGCGAGAGCGAGCATTACCGCCTTAAAATGGGCGACAGTCTATATTTTGAGAGCTCCACGCCACATCGCTGGCGCAACCCCGGCCGCGCGGAGGCGTGGCTGCTCTGGGTCAATACTCCGCCGACGTTTTAAAGGTGAACCGGTGAAGACTAGACACGTTTTCCTCTCGATTTTTGCCGTTATGGTTCTGTCGCTTACAGTGGTGCTGGCATCGGGACCCATACCCGTTGCTGACACCATCATCGCTCGCGGCAAAGTGTATACAGGTAATAGCGAGCGGCCCTGGGCTCAGGCGGTGGCGATCCACGCTGGAAAAATCATCGCTGTCGGAGATGAATCCACAGTCTTCAAGCTGCGTTATGCAGGGACAGAGGTGATCGAAGCAGGCGGCCGTTTGGTCCTTCCCGGTTTCGTCGATTGCCACATCCACTTCCTCGACGGCTCCCTCAGTCTCGGTCGCGTAAATCTCGAAGGCGCAAAGGACGCATCCGATATCCAGCAGCGATTGCGCGACTACGCTGTGAAACATCCTGGCAAGGATTGGATTCTCGGCCGCGGCTGGAACTACGCCATGTTCGGCCCGGAGGCTTTACCCCACAAGAAATATCTGGACGAAGTTTTTCCAGATCGCCCGGTTTTCCTGGAGGGCTTCGATGGCCACACTTATTGGGCGAATTCCAAGGCATTATCAGCTGCCGGAATCACTAACGAAACTCCTGATCCTCCCAACGGCGCCGTCGTGCGCGATCCCAGAACGCACGAAGCTACCGGTGCCCTAAAAGAGTCGGCGCAGGAACTGGTCGCACGAATCGTTCCCAAGCCCTCTCGCAATGAAAAACTTGCGGCTCTCCGCGCCGGCATGAACTGGGGCAATGAACACGGCCTCACGCGCGTTCATAGCGCCGGCGGTGATTTTGAGCAGCTTGATCTCTACGATGAGCTGCGCCGGCAAGGACAGCAAAGTCTGCGCTTCTATATTGCCTACTTCCTGAATCCACCCAAGCTTCGACCTCAAGATCTCGATGCCATCGAAGCAACTCGAAAAAAATTCCACGACGACTGGATCGACACCAATGCCGTCAAAATGATGGTTGACGGAGTTGTCGAATCGCATACTGCAGCCATGCTGGACCCTTACAGCGACGACCCCTCGACCAAAGGCAGTCTCTTTTGGAATCCAGCGAATTACATCGCCGCGGTTGCCGCGCTCGATAAACGCGGTCTCCAACTCTTCACTCACGCCATCGGCGAGTATGGAGTGCGCACCGCCCTGGATGCCTATGAGCACGCCGAGGAGGCCAACCACACACGCGATCGCCGCCCGCGCATCGAGCACATCGAAACGATTACCGCCGCGGATATCCCTCGCTTCGGGAAGCTCGGCGTTATCGCCAGCATGCAGCCGCTACATTCTTATCCGGATGCCGATACCTTGGACATTTGGGCCCGCAACGCCGGCCCCGATCGAGCCTCGCGCGCTTGGGCCTGGAAAAGTATTTCGACGGCTGGCGGGCATTTGGCATTCGGGAGCGATTGGCCCGTTGTGACGTTGAATCCTTGGGAGGGCGTACAAACCGCCGTCACCCGCCAGACCGCGGAAGGCAAGCCTGACGCCGGCTTTGTTCCAGGGCAGCGGCTGAGCGTTGAGGAAACGGTTCGCGGGTATACGCTCGGCGCCGCCTATGCGGGACGCCGCGAAAAAACCGAAGGTTCCATCGAGCCCGGCAAACTCGCCGATCTCATCATCGTTTCGCAAAACATTTTTGAAATCGATCCGCACCGTATCGCGGAAACCAAAGTCTTGACGACCATCGTCGGCGGGCGTGTAGTCTATCAAGCACCAGCAAAGTAAAAAGGCGAGGAACATCCACAATGACGCGACGCTCGCTGCTCTTCTGCATTGCCCTCTTGGCCGCCACACTCGGCGCTTGCAAGCCGAAAACCGAAACGCTCAGCCTGCTCGTTTGGGAAGGCTACGCCGACCCGTCTTTCCTGCAACCGTTCGAGCAGTCCCACCATTGCAAAGTCGTTGCGGCCTACATGGGCTCCAGCGACGAGTTGGTCGCCAAGCTTCGCGGCGGCAGCGCCTCCAACTACGACGTCATTTCACCCTCCAGCGACGTCGCCACCTCCATCGTCCGCGCCGGCCTCGCCGCCCCATTGGATCTTTCAAAGATTCCCTCCTACAGCCAACTCTCCGCAAGGCTTCGCGATTCTCCGTTGGTCAAAGCTAATGGCCAAACCTATGGTGTGCCCTTCGTCTGGGGACCAAACCCTCTGCTCTACGACACCACCGCCTTCCCGCAACCGCCAGACTCGTGGAGCATCCTGTGGGATCCCAAATACAAGGGCAAGCTCTCTCTGTGGGACGAGCTTTCCAGCGTCTACATGGCCGCGCAAGTTCTTGGCTACGACAAGCCTGATCCCGGCCAGCTCTACAACCTCAGCGACGCGCAGCTCGAAGCCGTAAAGAAGAAGCTCATCGAGCTCAAGCCCAACATTCGCAAATACTGGTCCACCGGCGGCGAGCTCACCAATCTTTTCCAGAACCACGAAGTTATCGCCGCCATGGGCTGGCCGCTCATGACCAACCAGCTTCGCAAGCTGAACTTCCCGATTGCGGAAACTATTCCCAAAGAAAACACCACCGGCTGGATCGATCACTTGATGATCACCGCCGCCAGCACAAGAAAAGATCTCGCGCAGCAATTCCTCGAATTTATGGTCGACGCGAAAACACAAAAACTAGTCACCGATGTCACTCACTACACTCCCGCGAATCCCGCCACGTCTGAACTCCTTACTCCCGATGAGCGAAAGAGCCTGCACCTCGACAATCCCGACGAGTACATGAAGCGCATCTATTTCTGGCAGGATGTGCCCCGTCGCACAAAATACAACGAAATCTGGAATGAGGTAAAAAGCGCGCAGTGAGCGCCGCCGGCGCCATCTCGCCGCAGAACCCGCCTTCCGGCAGTGCTCCGCTCCTCGAAATCCGCGAGATCGCCAAACGTTTTGGCAACGCCGAAGTTCTCAAAAATATTTCGCTGCAAATCGCCGCCGGCGAATTTCTCACCCTTCTTGGCGAGAGCGGTTCTGGCAAGACCACTCTTCTCCGCCTCATCGCCGGTTTCGAACAGCCCACCTCCGGCGAAATCTGGATGAGCGACGAACGCCTCGATACCCTCCCGCCCTACAAACGCCGCGTCAACACCGTCTTCCAAAATTACGCGCTCTTCCCGCACCTAAACGTCCGCGAAAACGTCGCCTACGGCCTGCGCGTCAAGTCCACCCCGAAGCCGGAAATCGCCGGCCGCGTGGAAGAAGCCCTCCGCATGGTGAAAATGATCAGCTTCGCCGACGCGCGCCCTTCGACCCTAAGCGGCGGCCAGCAGCAGCGCATCGCACTCGCCCGAGCCCTGATCAATCGCCCTCAGCTCTTGCTCTTGGACGAGCCGCTCTCTGCCCTCGACGCCAATCTCCGCAAGGAAATGCAGAGCGAACTGAAAGCTCTGCAGCGCGAAATCGGCATCGCTTTCCTATTCGTCACCCACGATCAAGACGAAGCCATGGCTCTTTCCGATCGCATCGCGCTGCTTCGAAACGGCGCCCTCGAACAAGTCGCTTCGCCTCGCGAGATTTATTCGCGCCCCGCAACCGCCTATACGGCAGAGTTCATCGGTCAAACCAATCTGCTCCGCGGTGAAGTCCATAATGGCGTTTTCCGCTGCGGCTCACTGCAATGGAAGACCGCAGAAGCCAGCGGCGGCGCTCTCTTCTCGCTTCGACCCGAAGCGATCCACCTCGCGGACTCTTCCTTCCAACTTCCGGACACTGTTAGTTTCCGTGGAACCATCCGCCAACAAGTTTACGCCGGTGCCAGCGAGCTCCTCGAAATCGATTGCGGCGGCAATCAAACCTTGCGCGCCAGAATTCCCGCAAGCGGCCCGCTCACCGGCCAGCACGAATTCGTTTTCTCAGCCGACTATGCCGTTCCCGTAACAGAATCTCCCACCGCTCACGCGTCACGGGCCATGGGTCGCGAGCCACGGTGAAATGTATTCCCGCGCCTACAAAACGCTAGTCTCTGTCCCGCCGTTGCTCTGGGTCAGCCTCTTTCTCCTTCTCCCCTACGCACTCATGTTCGCCCACAGTTTCTGGGCCGTCCGCGACGGCTTTCTCGTTCACCAATGGAATCTGCAAAACTATCGCGCACTGTTCACCAATCCTCTTTACTTCCAGGTTTTCCTCCGCACCGCGCGCATCGCAGCCTCTGTGACCCTCTGCTCCCTCCTCCTCGGTTACCCGCTCGCATACTATCTCTCCTTCCACGCCGGTCCACGCAAGGAACTCCTCTATCAACTCGTGATCGTTCCTCTCTGGGTCAGCTACCTCGTCCGCGGCTACGCCTGGAAAACCATTCTCGGCAGCGACGGCGTGCTCAACGGCTTTCTCCAATACCTCCACATCACCCACGAACCCATCGGCTTCTTTCTCTACAGCCCCTTCGCCGTCGTCCTCATGCTCACGCACATCTACACGCCATTCGTCTTCCTTCCCATCTACGCCGCCCTCGAGCACATCCCCCGCCCGCTCCTTGAAGCCTCGCAAGATCTCGGTGCCGATCGCCGCGCAACTTTCTTCCGTGTCATTCTTCCCTTGTCCATTCCCGGTCTGCTCGCCGGTGCGACTTTCGCCTTCGTCCTCTCGCTCGGCGACTTTCTCGCACCGCTCCTCGTCGGCGGCCCCTCCGGCACCATGATCGCCAACATCGTGCAAAGCCTTTTCGGAGCCGCCTACGACTGGCCGCTCGGCGCTGCCATTTCCGTCTGCATCCTGCTGATCACCGTCTCCTTACTCTTCACCACCGAACGCCTCGAAAAACGCCGGTCCTTCAAATGACCAAAGCCAACTCTATTTCGCGCTCCCCTTTCCTCGCCGCCTACGCCGCGCTGGTCTTCGCCTTCATCTACCTGCCCGTCGCCGTCCTCATCCTTTATTCCTTCAATCGCGACGGCGTCGGCGGCTTTCCCCCGCGCCATTTCACCCTCGACTGGTATCGCCAATTGTTCCGCGACGCCGCCATCTGGGATTCCGTCATAAACAGCCTCCTCGTCGCCGCGGCCAGCGTCGCGCTCTCGCTCACTCTCGGCCTGCTCGCGGCGCTCACACTCGACCGCACCACCTTCCCCGGCAAAGCCCTCTTCCGCCGGCTGGTCCTCCTCCCCCTGATTCTCCCCGGTATCATCACCGGGCTTTCGCTGCTCATGTTCGCCGTCGTCGCCGGAATGCGCCTCAGTCTGTTCACCGTTTTCCTCGGCCACGGCACCGCGCTCATCTCCGTCGCCACCACCGAGCTCTTCGCCGGCCTGCAAAAACTCGATCGCGCGCAAGAAGAAGCCTCTCTTGACCTCGGCGCCACACCCTGGCAAACCTTCTGGCGCGTCACGCTCCCCAACCTAAAGCTCTCGCTCATCGCCGCGGGCCTCCTCATCTTCACCCTCTCCATGGACGAAATCGCCGTAACCTTCTTCCTCATCGGCCGCGACAACACCCTGCCTCTCGAAATCTGGGGACGCCTCCGCCGCGGCATCACCCCCGAAATCAACGCCATCTCAACAATGATTTTCGCCGTGTCCGTCGCGCTGATTGTCATCTGGTATCGCTTGCGCGCCAAAAGCGTCGGTACGCAGGCGCGGGAACTTCTCGAACGCTCTTAGCCACCAGCGCACGGATATTCTGATTTGATTGTGTGTGTTTTAGCCGCGAACTATTCGTACCGCAGGGCTTCGACTGGGTCGAGTTTGGCGGCTTTCATTGCAGGCCACACGCCGAAGATCAGGCCGACGCTCACGCTGACGACTACGCCGGCCGTAGCCGCCCAGATCGGAACGGCCCCTCGCCACTGCAACGTGAGGCGAATGAGGAGCACCAGGCCGTTTACCAGAACGAGCGCAATTACGCCGCCGGAAGCTGTCAGGGTCATCGCCTCGAGTAGGAATTGCCAGGTGATGTCGCTGCGCTTGGCGCCAATTGCCTTGCGCACGCCGATTTCGCGTGTCCGCTCGGTGACGCTCACGAGCATGATATTCATCACGCCCACGCCCCCGATCAGCAGTCCGATGCCGCTGAGCACGATCGTAGCGACATACACCATCAGCATGATGTTGTGGAACTCCTCAACTTCCTGCGCGGCCGTGCGAATCGAAAAATTGTCCTTGCCGTTGTACGCCACATTGCGGCGCCGGCGCAGCACTTCGGTAGCCTGGTCGACCGCCTGATCGAGCATTCGCGGATATGCCTGGACGCGCATGTTGATCTCATCGGCCGATGGATACGTCTTTTTGAAGGTGTTGAAGGGAATGAGCACGCGGCGATCTTCATCGCCCATCCCGAAGCCGCCCTTCGGCTTTTCGACGACGCCGATCACCCGAAAGTCGGAGCCATCGATCATCACGTCTTTGCCGACGGCATCCCCTCCGGGGAACAGCACCGGCGCCACGTTTTCGCCGAGCATCACCACCTTTTCGCGATGCAGGTCGTCACCTTCGCTTATGAAACGTCCGGCGAGCGTCGAAGCATTGGCATACACCTGGCCGAAATTGGCTTGCACGCCGCGAAAATCGATGGCGCTGACTTCACCGGCCTTAGTGCGCACGGTGTGCTGCTGCATCCAGCCGGTCTGCAAAAAGGTCGTCACGTTTTTCAATGCTGGACAGCCGGCAATCAGCGCCTGCGAATCTTCCAGCGTCAGCGGTTTGCGCTGACGCTCTTCGAGCGGGCGGTTGCCGCCGTGAAAGCCCTGGTCCCACTTGGAGATAAACGCTGTGTCCGCGCCGAACTGCTTGATATTTTCCTGGATGGTTTCGTCGAAGCCGGTGATTAGCGCGGCGACCAGCATAATGACGCTGACGCCCAGGACGACGCCAAAAACTGTGAGCCCGCTACGCATTTTGTGCGTGCGGAGCGTGTCCATCGCTTGCTTGAGGTTTTCGCCGTATGCCTGCGCCATTTTGTCTTTCTTGCTAGTTCCAGACTTCAGGTCTCCGCTCGCAACGCCTCGATCGGATCCAGTTTCGCCGCCCGGGTCGCCGGATAAATTCCGAAGAAAAGCCCGACCGCAGTGGAGACACATAGCGAAACGATGACGGCGCTTAGAGGCGTTTTCACCGGAATCGATGTAGTCGCTCCCACGAGCGCAACCACGCCGTAGGCGAGCAAAACGCCAATGACTCCACCCGTCGCAGCGAGCACCGCGGACTCCATCATGAATTGCAGCAGAATGTGTTTCTTACGCGCCCCAAGCGAACGGCGGATGCCAATCTCTCGAGTGCGCTCGGTGACGCTGGCCAGCATGATGTTCATGATCACGATGCCTCCGACCACCAGGAAAACGCTGACCAGGCCCACGGCGACGCTTGCGAGCGTGCCCGTGAGGTCGTGCCAGAGTTTCATAATCGAATCGGAGCCTAGAATCGCGAAATTGTCCGGCGCGTCATACGGCAAGTGGCGCCAGGCGCGCATCAACATGCGTGCTTCGTCCTCGCACGCGTTCATCATTTCCGCATTCCCTGCCTGCACGAAAATACCCACCCAATCGCGCGGGCGGTGCAGCTCTTTTTCAAAGGTGTGCAGCGGGATGATCATGAAATTGTCTTGCGACTGCCCGAAGGCGCTGCCAATCCTCTCCGCCACTCCGATAACCTGATATTCATGCGTTTCCGCGCGCACTACTTTCCCGATCGGATCAACATTGGAGAAAAGCCTCTCCGCCACATCCGCCCCGATGAAGACAACTGGCGCCCGATGATCGTCGTCAGCTTCGTTGATAAATCGGCCCTGCGCGACGTTGATGTTGCGCACCTCCGCATAATTGGAGGAAACACCCATCACATCGGTGTTTTCCAGGCGCTCGTTTCCGGAGCGCACGTCCACGTTGTGGTCGTCGAGCGCGGCAACCGCTTTGGCGGTTTTCATGCTATCGCGCAGGCGCTCGTAATCTTCCATGGTGATCAGCGGGCGCTTCTGCGCCTTGACCCAGGCGTCCTGGCTCGTGATGATGCCGAAGCGATCCACGATAAACACATTGGCGCCCAGGTTGGCGATGCGCTCGGCAACGTAAAAGTTCATCCCGGAGACCACGCTCATCACCGCGACGAGAGTGGTTACGGCCAGGATTACGCCCAGCAGGGTCAAAAAGCTGCGCAGTTTGTGCGCTCGCAAGGCGTCCAGCGCCAGACGCATGGTTTCCACCATGGTGACAGCGCCGCCACGGAACCCCGTAAGCGCAACAGTGCGCCGGCCCGCTACTGCGGTTACCTGCGGGAGACGCGTCAAACCTTCCAGTGGAGCTACACCCAACAGAACCTCACTCGCTTCGCGCTACCTGATCTTAATACGAGTTAACCACCAGATAGGTTTCCGTACGCTTGCTTAGACGCAAAAATAGACCGTTTGCTTTGCCCGCTGCCCTGCGTAGTTTTGCGGGCGCCCATGGCGCCGATTCGGTAGAACAGTGAAGGGCGGGGAAGGCTTCACACTGCCGAAACACTTGTATCTCTTTGTTGCTGCTGTGTTTACACTGGCGTTGACTTGGCGATTGGGGCACAGCACCTGCTTGTGAACATGGCGGCCAGACGGGGGCGTCTAATCCACAAGGCGCGGCGCGTCCATCATGAGACATTTTGGCGAGCAATTTGGGGCAAGCCACTGCCTACGCGCTCCTGAACGGCGTCACCCGCCGTGTACGGGGAAGCCCAGCAGAAACAGCAGCAGCCCGCGGAGAAAAGCACGTTCCCCATAAGGCACCGCCAAAAGCACCGGAACTTCTTCGTCAGCGCAACGGCAGGATACTAGGCCTGTGACCCGAGCGGAAAGCCCGGTGCAACAATCCGCGCCGGTTGCGAATCCAATATAGAGGTCGACGGAGCCTCTCGCCATTCCCTGACTATGCGGTCACCTACACCCATTCTTTTCGCGTGCCTGCTTGCCGCCTGCGGCGGGATTTCGCTGGCGCAGGATGCGCCTCCAGCCCTAGTCCTGCAAAGCGAAGTGGAAGAGCAGCGCGCGCTGCTTGAGCGTGTAATCGCCAATCAGAAAAAAAATGATCTCGCGATGTTTACCTATGAGCGGCTGGAGCGCCTGGAAATCCAGAAAGGCGCCGCTGGGTCCCAGCCGCTGGAGATCAAAACGACGCGGGCGGTCCCGGCAGGAACGGGAATCGATCGTATTCCCGTGGGACCGGACGGGAAGCCCGTCGATGCGGCGGCTTATCGGGCGGAGTTGATGAAGCTGGAGCGCGCGCTTTCCTGGGCGGCGGAAGACGGGCGTGCACAGCGCGAAGCGTACGAGAAAATCGCGAAGAAACAAAAAGAGCGTTCGGACTTAATCGACGCGACGCGCACCGCTTTTCTTTACACGTTTGTTGCGCGTGAACCCCGCGGCGATCGGATGCTGTCGAAGTACCGCTTGGTTCCGAATCCAGCGTACAAACCGACGTCGCGAACTACTTCGATTTTTGCGAAGGTGCGCGGTTATCTGTGGATCGATGAGGATGCTGCGCAACTGGCACGTCTGGAAATCGAAGTCACGGACGATATTTCCTTTGGCGGCTTTCTGGCGAAAGTCTACAAAGGCAGCCACTTGATACAGGAACGCTATGAGATGGTGCCAGGGTTATGGTTCGCGACGTATGCGCAATACGACTTTGAGGGCCGCCGGTTGTTTGTGAGCTTTGCAATTCATGAGCGAACGTCTTATTCCCAGTACCGGCGCATCGGCCCTCCGAAGGAAGCGCTGGAGGCCATCCGTGCCGAGTTGGGCAAATCAACTTCCGCGAATGCGGACCCCTGATACTCTGGCGTCATGAACCGCCGGGTTATTCTTAAAGCAGCGGCTTTCGTGTCGGCCCTACTCGCCGGCGCCTCCCTACCCTCCGCCGCATTGCCCTTGCAGGATTCGTCATCAGCACACCCACAAGCGTTACCGCAGAAGCCAAGCGAACAGGATTCGCAACCTGCGTCTCGATCTCCAGAGGAGCGCAAGAAAACCAAAAAGGTTTGGACCAATGAAAATCTGGGAGAGGTAAGCGGGAGCCCGATCTCGCAGGTGGGTGGCGCGAACCAAGGCTCATCGGCGAAGAGCGCAGTTGCAAAGCCGGCCAGTTCTCAGGAAATCGCCGCCTTTCGCAAACAACTCGCAACTCTGCAAGCGCAATTGGCTGGCGCGGAGAAACAGATTGCGGACTTGAAGAGCTTCAGCAAAGGCGAGGCGTCAAGGGCCAGTGGTCTGCAATTGCACAAGAACTACACCATGGAGCCGGTCCAAGACCAGGTGCGGAAGCTCGAGGAAAGGAAGAAGTTGCTCGCGACGCAGATCGATGCGGTTTTTGACGCCGCTCGAAAGAGGGGAATTGAGCCAGGACAGTTGCGCTAGCGAACTGCTTCTCGAACTTGACCGCTCGCTTCCTTTTCCGTCGAACAGTCAAATGGACAACGGTTTTTGCCCGCAGTAAAATTTCTGCGTTCTGATTTGCAAACCTATGGGCGAAAGGCTTCAGATCCTCCGATTCTTTTCTCGCATCCTTCTTGCGATTATGCTGTTGTGCATCGGCACCGCGCCTCTCATTTCGACGAGCTTACAGAGCTTCGCCACCGATCTTTACGGCAAACCCTTTGATCCGTTTCGGGCGGCGCAGGGCAAGGTCGTGGTCCTGATTTTCGTGCGGACCGACTGCCCGATTTCTGACCGCTACGCTCCCACGATTCAGCAGCTCAGCGCGCAGAATGCAGACAAGGCGGCGTTCTTTCTGGTTTATCCAAGCAAGAAGGAACCGGCCGATACGATTCGCAAGCATGACCGGGAGTTCGGCTATACGTTTACCGCGTTGCGCGACCCGCAACATATTTTGGTGAAACAGAGCCAGGCGCAGATCACTCCGGAAGCGGCGGTTTTCGACGCCAACCGGCGGTTGGTTTATCACGGGCGGATTGACAATCTATATGAGGATTTTGGCCACGCGCGGAAGAGTGCGACGACGCACGAGCTTGCGGATGCCATTGAAGCGGCCATCGCAGGCAAAACGCTCAGCGGGAGTGCCACGCCGGCGGTCGGATGCTACATCTCGGATCTCGAATGACGGTTGTGTCTCGGAAATTAATTCGAAGATTTTTGCCGCTGGCTTGCGCGGCGATACTGGCCATCGCCGTCGGCAGCCAGACGGTGGCGCAGCAAAAAACCACAACACAGAGCGCTGCGCCACCGCCGCAGGTTACTTTCAACCATGATATTGCGCCGATTCTTTATCGCACGTGCGCGCGTTGCCATCACCCCGGCGAGGCTGGCCCTTTTCCGCTGCTGACCTACGCGGACGCGAAATCGCATGCGCGGCAGATTGCGGCCCTCACGAAGAGGCGCTTCATGCCTCCATGGCTCCCGGAAGAGGGCGACCTGAAATTTGCCGACGAGCTTCGGCTCTCGGAGGACGACATCGCCCGGATTCAGGCCTGGGTGGATCAAGGCACGGTCGAGGGGAATCCTGAGGACTTGCCGGCAAAGCCGATATTTGTAGAGGGTTGGCAGCTCGGCAAGCCGGACGTCATTGTGAAAGCGACGAAAGCCTATGCGCTGCCCGCCAGCGGCTCGGACAATTACTGGAACTTCGTGTTTCGCGCGCCGGTTGAGCGCACGCGCTGGCTGAAAGCGATGGAGATCCGCCCAGGCGACAAGAGGCTGGTGCATCACGCCAACGTCTTGGTGGACCGCCAGCAGACTGGGCGGCGTCAGGAGCCAGAACCCGGTGCGGGCTTCGCCGGGATGGAACTGACCATCGAATCCGAAGTCTTTGATCCCGATAGCCATTTCTTGTTTTGGAAGCCGGGCTCGATTCCCTACGTGGAGCCCGACGGCATGGCCTTGCGTTTGGACAAGGGCACGGACCTGATTCTCAACACGCATCTGCAGCCTTCTGGAAAGCCCGAGACGATTCAGCCGACGCTCGGTTTGTATTTCACGGACAAACCCGCCACCAGGCACCCGATTCTCCTGCAACTGGAAAACGATCGCATGCTGGATATTCCGCCAGGCGAAAAACATTTCGTAGTAACGGACGAATTCACTCTGCCCGTGGATGTGAATGTGCTCGCCATCTATCCGCACGCGCACTATCTCGGTAAGGATCTGCAAGCCATTGCGAAATTGCCGGACGGGCGATCCGAGATGCTCATTCATATTTCCGATTGGAACCTGAATTGGCAGGCGGTGTATCGCTACGCCCAACCGGTCAAATTGCCCAAGGGAACCGCGATTTCAATGAAGTTCGTTTACGACAATTCCGACGATAACGTGCGCAATCCAAATGATCCGCTGCAGCGTGTTGTCGCGGGAAACCGCGCTGTAGACGAAATGGCTCACCTTTGGCTGCAAGTGCTGCCGGAAGATTCCGCGCAAGCAAAAGGCGATCCGAGAGCGCTGATTCTAGAGGCCATGGCGCGGCACAATTTACAGAAGAGTTCCGAGAATTTCGAGGCGCATTACAACTTGGCAGCTTTGTTGATGGCACGAGGCGAAGTCGCGGAAGCCATCGCGCAATTTGCGGAAGCCAACCGCATCCGCCCGAATGAACCTACGGCGAACAACGCATTCGGCGCCGCGCTGCTAGCGGCCGGCCGCACGGAAGAATCCGTTCCGCATTTAACCGCGGCGCTCAATGCGCGGCCGGATTATTTCGATGCGCGCTACAATCTGGGCAACGCGCTCGCTTCCCTGGGTGATTTTCGCGGAGCACTAGCGCAGTTTCAGGCCGCCGTACGCATCAATCCCGAAGACGCCAACGCCGAAGCGAATCTGGGCAGCGCCTTCGCCGAAATCGGCGATATCAAGCAAGCCAAGCTGCATTACGAGCGCGCCCTGCGGCTCAATCCGAACAACGAGTTAGCCAGGGAGAACCTGCAGCAACTCGGTCAGACACCACGTAACAGTCCAAAGTAACTCATTTTCGTCGTGTGTGGAGTTCGTCAAACAGTAGGCGCAACTTTCTCGCCCTTCGGTAGGAGTTTCTCGATCGCGGGAAGTGACTCCGGCATCGTAAAAGTTCGCTCCGGCACGTCTCTGCCCATCCGCAGCGCCTCCACCAGCATCGATACGGCTTGACCCGCGTTCGTCGGAACCATGACGGTCGCCGCCAGCATGCCAGTGCGCACCCAGGCCTGCCCGGTCTTTGCCAGTCCGTCGACCCCGGTAAACGGAAGCCGCAGCCACTTTTCCCGTTCCGCAATATTGGACACGCCCTCGAACGCTTTTCTCGCGCCGATGGCCATCAGATCGTTTTGCGCGCCCACCACATCGATCTGCACTTTGTTCGACGTGTTCAGGCGCAGCCACGATTCCACCGCGCGCTGCGCGCTTTCCTCCGTCCAGCGGCCGCGTAGCGAAATAATTTGTACGCCGTGCGGAACGGTCAACTGCATGCCCGCGGTCCGGTCACGCGCCGCCGAAGTTTCCGACGGCCCCTGAATGTACAGGACACAGCCGCCCTTCGGCAGCAGCGCCGCAAATTGCCGTCCTTGAATGCGCCCGATTTCCTTGTGATCGGAGCTGATGGAGAACACCGGAACTTGCGCGGACTTGCGCAGTTGCGGAATGTAATCTGCTTCGCGGTTCAACGCCGCCCACGCGATTTTCGCGCTCACCGCCGCCTGCGCCACCTGCGGAAACGCCGTCCCCCCGACAGGCTCGAAGACGATCGCCTGCGGACGCGCCGCTGCGTCCGATTGAATGCTTTTGAGCAGTTGCGTGCTCTGCGTGATCGCGTCGCTATCGGCATACAGAATCTGTACGTCGACGCCGAGTTTCTGCGCAGCAGCTTGCGCCGACGCGGCCTGCTCTAGCTGGTAATCGTTGTCTTTCGTGGTCAGGGAAACGATAAAGCGCAAATTCGCCATTCGCGCCTTCCTTCGTTCGGAATTGGATAGCCCTCAGGAAGAATAGTGGAGTTCCGCCGCTCTCGCACCACATCGCTCTAACGCCTGTGCTATATCGTAAACCTCCTGCTGGAGGCGCCCCATCCGTCCATCTCGCGAAACCTCAATCGGCGGAGTGCAGTTTGCCATCTTGGCCGCGTGTTTCCCACTCGATGCGCACCAGCCAGTCAAAATGCATGCCTTCAGTTTTGAGCCAGGTCTCCAGCGCTTCTCGCGATTCGGCGCGGAACTCCACGAACATTTTCCCTTCCAGCATGTTGACCAGCACGCGCTCGGCATGCGCGGTGCCGCCCGATTGCATCCGTTGCGCAAGATTTTCCGCGCCCTGCCGCGTCAGGCATGCGAGCGTGTGCTGCGTGAGATAGCGAGGCATAGAGCTCCGTTTGCAAATGTCGCTTTCCTAGTATTCCATAGCCGAGCACATCCCGCAGGCGGCTGAGGTTTTGTGGCACAGCCAATCTTGGCTGTGCGCTTTAGCAGAGTTCGCTAGGCCGGGGTTCGTTTAGATATGAAGGACTTAGAGCAGGTTTTTCCGCTTATATAGCGCGAAGCCGCGGCCGGTTAATTGGGCCAGTTCACGAAAGAGGGCCGCATCGGGCCCTAAAAAATTAAAGCAGCTTTTACCCTGCATGCGATTCTTGAGGTTTGCCGAAATCCCTTTCGCCAAGGAAGGCTCCCAGTAGAGCGGCATCAGGTGGAAGCTGACGTCCGCTCGCCCGCGGATCACCGCTCCGAAGAAGAGCGGTTTCCCCTGGTAGCTGTGCGCACGCGTCTCCAAATAATACTTTTCCCGCGTATCGGCGTTGACGTGCAGATGCTTCTCGTACTTCGCGAAGACCAGCTTCAGCCCATAGAAAGCCTTCGCAAAATCGTCCGCGCGGTCCCGCACGCCCTCGCTCGCAGGCCGCGCACCCTTGCTACCGCTCATCGAATTCTCTCCGGAAGGGCACTTCGTTGCCCGGAGTATACTGTCTGCCCCCCACCCTGAAAAGCCCCGTAACTCCGCAATCACGTACCACTCGCAAGTCTGGCGGTTACTTCGAATGCTGTTACGATGCCTCACCAACCCAACCTACGGTTTGGGCAGCTCAACGATTTTCGCCAGTTCACGGTATCGGCAAAGAGCGTTTGCCAATTGCATCTGCCGAGGAGTCCGGCAATCTGGTTCGAGCAGTTTGGGGCTTCCCACCACGATCACATTTGACATAGCTCGCGATGTAGCCACATTCAACCGGTTCAGGCTGTAGAGAAACTCCATTCCCCGTGGCGCCTCTTCCGGCGACGACGTCGTCAGCGAATAAATCACCACCGGCGCCTCCTGCCCCTGAAATTTGTCCACCGTTCCGATCCGCATTTTCGGCAACCGCACCGACAAATCCGCTACCTGTGCGTTATACGGCGCTACAATCAAGATGTCTTCTTCCTTCAGCCGCCGGCTATTGCCCGCGCCGTAAAACCATTTCACTTTCGGCTTCAGCAATCCCTCTACAATCCGCGCCGCGACTTCCACTTCCTCCGCGCACGAGTTCCGGTTCCCCTCATGCTCCACCGGAACAAACCACAACCCAGGCCTCTCCAGCCATGCATGCCCTTCCAAAACTCTGCTCCGCGCAATCGCATGCGAGCTCAGCTTGCCCTCATAAAAAACCTCAGAGGTAAATTTGCAAACCTCAGGATGCAATCTCCAGCTCTCCGGCAATAGAAATCCCATATCCTCTGGAATCGTCTTCCGCCCATTCAGCAGATGCTCCAGCGCCGATTTTTCTGCTCCACCCGGATGGCTCCCCTTCAACGGCCGCTCTAACTGCTGCGGATCGCCGAGCAAAACCATGTTCTTTGCCGCCTGCGACACCGCAATCACATCCGCAAGCGCCATCTGCCCCGCCTCATCGATGAACAGCACGTCCACCGATTCAAATGCTGGCTCCGGCGACCACAACCACGAAACCCCTCCCAAAACATTAGTCCTTCGCGAATGCAGAGCGTCCCATGCTTCTTCATTATCTTTTTTCGCCACCGCAACGCCATCGCTTTCCTCGCCGCCGGGCTGTCGATGCATGCATCGCACTCCGTCTACGCCCTTCTCGCGACCTGCCTCAACCACGGCCTCCAGCAGGTTGCGAATCACTTTGTGGCTCAGCGCCGTCACGCCAATCTTTTTCCCTCGTTTCACCAGTTCGCAGATCATGCGCGCGCCCGTGTACGTCTTTCCGGATCCGGGAGGCCCTTGGATCGCAAAAACCGAGTCATCTAGCGCTAGCGCAATGCGGCTTGCGGTGTTTTCGGGCTTTTCGGAGGCCAGCGGCTTCAGCTTTTCCCCATTCAGAAGACGCGGCGGCCTTCGCAGTAGCAAATCTCGTCCCGCACGATAGGGCCCGTGTGCGTCGACTTCCTTTGATGCCACCCAGTCGCCGATCCGATACAGCGAGCCCGCCTGCGCGTCGGTGTTGAGCGGGGCGTCCCACATGTAGACCGTCGGAGGATGGACGTCAGCCGTTCTTTTCATCTTCTTGATGTCAGCGATTCCCTGAGCATGGTCGATTGCAACGACCTCGCCAAATCGGTCATCCCAGAAGTACACACTCTTGCCGACTCTTACGTTGCTCTTTTGCTGGTCAAACATATACCGGTCCGTTGGAACCTGTCGTCCGGCATCCACTCGTTCCACAAAGCGCATACGCGTCAGACCTACCCGCTCATCCAGCAACTCTTCATCTTCCATTTCCGCGAATCGATAGCCTTCTTGCCAGGCCCGTTTGTCCTCGCGCCGGTGCCAGCTCAAAAGCTGTGCTAAGAGCCACTGTGCTGATTGTTCTTCCGACCATGCCTTTGCGTTGGCCGGAATGCCCTCAGAAAGCCGTTGGGTTAGCGCAGCCGCACGGTCGAGTTTCTCTTGCAGTTTCTCGGAAGGATCTCCAGTCTTCTCCGGCGGCCGCGGAACGCTCACTCCGCGCTCCACCAGTTCCTCCCGTCTCGCCTCCAACCAATCCCTCAGCTTCGCCGCAGAAAAACAATCTTCGCTGTTATATCCCTCCATGGCTTCGCGAATCGACTTCGGCAGTTCTTCATCGCCCCAGCCCAACTCCAGACGATGCTCCACATACCGCATCGCCGCTCGCGACACATCCAGTGGCGTCTTCCGCTCAAACCTGTAAAACGCCTCAATCTTTTTCAGCGAATACTCTTCCACGCTTGCCAGCGTGCTTTGTTTGAACGCCTGGTGCAAATCCACCAGTACGCCGGCACGCAGCAATCGGTCGATCTGGTCTTCCCGAGTCGCATACATCCCCATCAGCCGCTTCAGCGTTCCCGGCTCGTACGCTCCGAAGTGATACACATGCATCTTCGGATTGGCTTCCCGCCGCCGCATGATTTCGTCGACCAACCACTCGAATCCCTTTTTCTCCTCCTCGCAATTCAGCGCCCACCGCTTCTCGTAACTCCATTCGTCGCCCGCATTCTTGAATGCAAACCCGAACATATATTGCAGTCCCGATTGCTCCACGAACGGATCGCCTTCCAAATCCACAAACACATCGTTCGCCGAGGGCTCCGGCAATCTGCAAAGACCCATTCCGTCCGCCACCGGCAAAAGCGGCTCATGCACCAGCCGCTTCTCCGAGCGTCCCGTCACCTGCACGCGCCCCTGCTCCCGCACCCGCTCGATTGCTTCTCGCGAACCGTGCTTCGGCCTCTCCTGCAGAGGCACCGGCAGCACGGCCAGTTTCGCCATCGTCTCCGTGTCCCATTCTTCCAACTGGTTCCGTTGCTGCCGCCGAATTCCCGCTACCAGCGATAAGTGATCCTCCCCGCGCCGCTGGGTATCGCACTCGCGAAACCACCGGCATACGTCGCAGTGCGCCACCGGCTCTGGGTACGTCCCACTCCCGCCGCCGTTCTGCGCCGCCCGCGCCAACCGGTCCTTAACGTATCGGAAGTACGCCGCATACTCCGCCACTCTATACGCTTCGCCCGCAAAATCTTCGCCGGGAGGAATGACCCACATCCGTTCCGGCGCGCATTCCTGAGCCTTTTCCAGCAGCTCCGAATACATCGAAATCTGTAAAATCGTACCTGCCTTGGTTTCCCGCGCCAGCTTTGTATCCACTACTTCATACGACCAGTCCCATTTCGGTCCGCGCTTCGACACCCGCCGCAACACATCCGGCCGCCCAAACCAGTACCCTTCCGTGAGCGCACCCTGCGCAATCACCTCCGCACCCTCCTCCATCAGCCTTCGCGTTTTCTCGAGAAGCTCCCTCTCGTCTTTGATCTCCGAAAGATTCACCACTTGCAGTTTTTTCTGCTGCGCCAAGTACGCAAGGTAGGCTGCTTCGTGTCGCTCACCGCGTTCCCGAATGACCACAAGATCTGGCGCTGCCCAGTCCGGCGCCCGTTTCTCGCCCCGCACCACTTGCAAATCCAGCGTGGTCACATGCCGGCAAGCCAAGTGATTGCTCAAGTCGGTCGCCGACAATCGAATCTGCTCGAATGCCAATTTCATGTTGTGTTCACTCGATCGGATTACAAAGGGGAGAATGGCATAGAATATCATTCTAATGGCGGGTGTCCCCCGCTCGGTTGGGAAAAAGGGTAGGACACTCGGTTCTTCTTTTTCCTGCTTCTGGGTTCGCTCCCATGCTCACGCGCAACCCATTCAATCCACAGTCTTTAATTTCTCACTTGACAAATAGTAACGGATGCGGTAACCTCTAAACCAAGGTTCTGCTGACAGTGGCCCCGTTTCGTCCCTCCTTTCCCCCGCAACCCCGCGTGTCTTCTCGTAACCAGCCACCACTCCCTCCATCATCTGTACCACGTGGCGTCAATATCTCTCCCATTCTCAGCACGTTGCGCATACTTCACGTCGCCACGGGGGGTGTACCCCTCGCCGTTCCCAAACTCTCGGCCATTCAGGCCTTCGGAAACGCCGACTCTTTTGCCTACAGACAGTTGCGGCCTCTTTCGCCTCTCTTTGCCCTCTTTTCCGCACTCCCGTCCCTTATTTTCAAGAGCTTCCAGCCTCTTTTTTGCAAAACACCGGGGGTGTGGGGTATGCGCGGTGGTACAGAAGGAAACAGCAGGGCGCGCAGACGCGTGCCCTCTTCACAATTGCAATCAGCTACGCGTCGATTATGCGCCGGCACCTTTGGAGAAGCTGCCCACCGCTTCGGCTTCCGTGTTGTACACGTCGAAAACCGTCAGGAGCTTGGTGATTTGCAAAACTTCCTGAAACTTGCTGCCCAAGTGGCACAGCTTGAGCGCTGCGCCTTGCGACTTCGCGCTGTGATGCGCGGCGACAAGCGTGCCGAGCCCGGCGCTGTCAATGAAGGTCACGTTGTCCATGTTGAGAATGATTTTCTTTTTCCCGCCGGCGATCAGGCTTTTCACTTTTTCGCGAAGCGCGTTGCTCTCTTCCCCGAGCACGATGCGCCCATCCAGCGCCACCACAGCCACGCCATCCACTTCGCGGTTCGTCATCTTGAGTGCCATGTTGTTCTCTCCTCGTCGATCGCGGTTCCAGCGGCAACCGGGCCGGACCCGCAAAGCATATCAGTAATAGTCCGCGCAAGACATGTAATAGCCACACACCGCGCAAATCAGTTTGCAGCTCCGCGATTCCAGCCGCTGGGAGCAGACGGGACAATATTGCGAAGCATCTTCCTCGGGGGCAACCGCGCTCTGTTCCGCGTGCGCCGCGAGCTGCGAAGATGCGCTCCCCGCAGGCTCCGGCCGAACCGGCGCCGACCCTGGCTTCACGGCATGTTCCACGGCGGGGACGGTTATAGCACATCCCCCTGCAAGGGAGAAGCGCCAGTAGCACCAGCTTCTGCCTGCGCCGACTGCGGCGAAACCTCGCGTGAGCAGAGGCTGAAGTGCAAGGCTCAGTGGTAACCAATGCTCTGTGCGGCGCATCTTTCTAGTAAGAGCAATAAAGGGTTGTGGGGGATGAGAAGAGGTTCGGTCATGAGTCGCCTTTCAATACTTGCAATAATTGCTCTCACGGTTCCAACATTTGCCGCGGCGCAGCATCGCGGCGGCCCAGGCGCTTCGACGCCGGCGGCAGCGGTGGGCCCAAGCCGTCCTGCGACCGCGATACCTCGAGCGGCTCCGGCTGCAGCGCACGCAAGCGCGCGAGCGCAATCGGGAATGCAAAGCGCCGCCAGAGTTGGCGGACCCATCGCGCATGGGCGAAATACGGGTCGTCCCATCCGTCGCGGTAACAGCGCAAATTTCGGATCCAACGGGAATTTCAACGGGACAGACTTCCAGGATGTCCCCGGCTTGGGATTTGATTATCCGCACCTCGCGGCGATCAGCGGCAACCGGCGCGGGCACGGCCGCAGATTTGACGGCGGAGCTCCCTTCGGATTCAGCGGCTTTCTGTTGACTCCACCTGTGATCGTGGAGGAAGCGCCCGCAGCGGAATCACAGGCCGCAGACGCGCAACCTTCCGCAGCGGACGAACAGGCAATCGCAGAGGATGCGCCGCCGTTGCAGCGTGCACCGCGGCGCTCGCCAGCCTCGCGTTCGGCCGAGGTACAACCAGAGAGCGCGCCCGCACCGCCGCGTGATGTCGAGCAATATGTTTTTGTGCGCCGCGACGGCGGACTGGTCTTTGCCGTGGCGTATGCGTGGGAGAACGGCACACTGCGCTACGTCACCCCCGATGGACTGCGCCGCAGTATTGCACGCGATGCGCTCGATCTGAACGCCACACAGCAATTCAACGAGCAGCGCGGCCTGAATTTCCGCTCGCCAGCCTAAACGCGGGCTGACGCGCCAGTCTGAAATGCCGAGTCTGAATACCGGCTAGATTAAGACTCACTGGCGCTGCACAGATCGCCTCAAGACGCGACGGCTCACTTATTTTTTCGCGGGCTCCGGCATCACGTACCCCGAGGTGGCGGGAAGCCCGGCGCGCTCCAACTGCACCGTAGTGTGATCAATCTGAAAATTCTTCGCCGCTTTTTCCTGGATAGAAATCAGGATGCGTTCGCATTCGTCCATGTGCATATCTGGCACGCGCGCGTGCAAGCTAAGCGCGTTGTGCCCTCCGCCCAACGACCAGATGTGCACGTCGTGAACTTCCTGCACGCCTTCAATGGTAAGCATCGCGCGCGCGACTTCTTCCACGTGCATTTCGCGCGGGCGCCCTTCCAGCAAAATATGGGAAGATTCGCGCAAGATTCCAATACTGGACCAGAGGACAAGGATGCCAATGGCGAGGCCGAGGACGGGGTCGAGCCATTCCGCGCCGGTCATTCGAATAGCAATGGCGCCGGCGATGATGGCGATATTGGAGAGAGCGTCGCCAAAATTGTGGATCAAAATGCTGCGCAGATTCAGATCGTTGCGGCCGCGTACCAACGCGAGGGTGATGCCACCGTTGACGGCGAGTGCTGCGAGCGAGGTCCAGATCATCCAGCTTTCGACGACGTTGACGGGAGCGCGCAAGCGTTGGAACGCTTCGTAGCCGAGCCACAGCGACAGAATCACCAGCACGAGCGCATTGGTGAAAGCGGCAAGCGTGCCGGCGCGATGGTAGCCGTATGTTTTCTCCGAGTCCGCGGGGCGCTGAGCCCAGCGCATGGCGAGCCAGGAAATGCCGAGGGCAGGAACGTCGGAAAGATTGTGGACCGCGTCATTGAGGAGAGCGACGGAGCGGCCGAGAAGGCCGCCAACAACTTCGGCCACGACCAGGCCGAGAGTGGCGGCCATAGCCCAACCGAGCACGGACGGTTTTAAGGTGGGATGCGGGTGGGCATGAGCGTGGCCGTGATGGGAATGACCAAAATGCCCGTGGCCCTGCTGCGTGGATTCGGAAGAATCGCAGGGCTGGATAGCCGGTCCGTGAGAGTGCTGGTGCATCCAGAAATATTCTACGCGTTCGAACAGCGCCGCGCAGCACGGCCGCAGGCTTATTACGCAGTTTGACACTTCCCCGCCTTGATTTCGTTGACGCTCCCCAGCTTCGCTGCCAACATCAAATGAGCTTCCTGATTGCACGCGTACGCGCAGAGGTCTGGCTGCGAGGCCGGTACGCGGAGAGAGATGACCGCTCCCTTTGCCAAGTTGAGCTTCTGGGGTGTGAGAGGCTCCACGCCGACGGTGGATCCGTCGACTTGGCGCTACGGCGGAAACACGCCTTGCCTGGAGCTAATTGCGCCGGACGGCACGCAATTCATTCTGGATTGCGGCACGGGTTTGCGCATGCTAGGGAACCGCGGAAGTTCGCCGAGCGCGGGAAGTTCCGCGGAGACGCATATTTTTGTCACGCACTACCACTGGGACCACATCCAGGGAATCCCGTTTTTTGCTCCGCTGTATGCGGAGAACAATGAATTTCACTTTTACAGTTTTCGGTCGAAATTTTTGGGACGCGATAGCTTGAAGCAGGTGTTCGAAGCGCAGATGGCCGTGCCGTATTTTCCGGTGGACATGTCCGCGATGAGCGCGAAGCGGAAGTTCAAAGAGGTGGATGGCGGGGACACGTTTCGAATTGGGGAGAATGAAATTACCGCGGGGTGGCTGAACCATCCGCAGGGGTGTCTGGGATTTCGCATCGATACGCCGGCGGGGTCGGTGGTGTATGCGACGGACAACGAGCCAGGCGACGCGAAGCTGGACCAGAGCCTGCGGGAATTAGCGGCAGGCGCGGACATTTTCATCAACGACGCGCAGTACACGCCGGAGCAACTGGCGAGCACACGGCGGGGTTGGGGCCATTCGAGCTGGCTCGATGGGGCGCGCGTTGCGAGAGAAGTGGGCGCGAAGACGCTGGTGCTGTTTCATCACGATCCGGATTCGACGGACCGTATTGTGGATACGATTTTGAAGCATGCGCGGGAGGAGTTCGATTCCGTGTTTGCTGCTAGCGAAGGCATGGTGATTACCCTGGGCGCGCCCGGGGAGCGCGTGGAAGCACACATGCCGGGGAGCCGCACGGCTTTGCGGCGTGAGGCTCAATTCCGGGCGCACGTTTGCGGCGTAACGGAAGGCGGGCACGCGTTTGAAGAGGATACGGTGGTGAGGGACTTGTCGCTGCAGGGTGCACTGATTTCCTTGAAGCACAGCCCTCGATTGCAGTCCGAGCTTCAGGTGACGATGGAGACACCGGGTATAAACGGAATGCAGCAGATGCAACTGCGCGGGTACGTGGTGCGAATCGACGGAGAAACAGAGAAGGGTCAGACAGCGGTAGGCGTGGTGTTCACGGATTAGTTCCGATCCGCCTGGGCAGCGACTGGTTCTGGCGTATAATTTCTTTAGGCAACATGAAATTAGAAGATTACAAGACTGTTCTTTATCGACAGCAGGACGGTTCGTGGGTCGCCGAGATTCCGGCGATTGCCGGTTGCTACGCACTGATGGAAACGAGAGAAGCAGCGCTGGCAGAATTGAGCAACGTCTTTGGGCTTATCGCCGAGGAGTATCGCGAAAAGGGCCTTAGCCTGCCTTCCGACACGACTGAGATAGTGAATGCCTAGCGCGACGGCGCGCGACTTCCAACGTATCGCGCGGCTTCTAGGATTCGTTTTGACGAGGCAAACAGGCAGCCATGAAAGATGGAATCATTCTGATGGCCGAGCTGTAACCATACCCATACATGGTGGCCGCGAAATCGGTCCACCGCTTTTCTTTAAAATCCTTCGACAGCTTGGAATCTCTGTCGAGGAGTTCTCAAAGCTGCGCTAGCTTCACAGACTGGACTGGGCATCTTCACCGAGTTGTGCTCAGCCCAGGCACTTCAATCATTTGCGTGCCTTCGTGGAGTGGATAGGTCTTCCCTTCCCACAGCAGCGTGCCTGAAATGCCCGGCGGGAGAGTGATTCCTGCATGGACTGCGGCATCCTTTTTTGTGTATTCGACTTTGATTTCGCCATTTGGGTGCGGCATGGTTCCGACGACGTGGTGGAGCGGCCCCAAATTCGGCTCGATAGTTACAGTGCGAAATCCTGGGCTCGCGGGGCGAATTCCGGCAACTATGGTCAACAGATCGTAGTTGGGATGAGCGCTCCAGGCGTGGGAGTCGGAGCGAGTAGGCTCCGGCTGTTCCGCCCATGTGGTCAGGCCGAGGGCGAGCATGTTGCGCCACGGCTGCAATAACGGGAGATATTCCTTGCCCAAACCAGCATGCTGCAAGGCGCGCGCGAGATAGAAACGAAAATAGTAGGTGGCCTGCGACATCGGTGGAAGGGCTGAATTGCTCTTGAAACGCGTGTCGCTTACGGAAAGAAGCTTCTTAAGTGCGCTTTGCTGTTGTTCTTGCGGGATGACGTCTAGCCATATGCCAAGAATGTTGGCGTGCTGGCTGAAATGAGCTTGCGCGGGAGTATCGGCAATCAAATCATACTTTTGACTCCAGCACAGTTTACGTAGGCCCTGGGTCGCGCGGTTCACCGCTTCGCGATACATCTCTGCCCTTGCGGGAAGACCGCAGGCTTCTTCGAGTTCTGCTCCGTACCGCAGGGCCTCCATAAATTGCAGTGTGATAATGGCCGAACCGCCGTCTTCGTCTTGTGGTGGCTCACCGGCGTTGAAGTCGGCGGCCCAATCTACGAAAACCCACCAGGGGAGTTTTCCAAGCAGGCCATCGGCGCGTTGATGTTGCAGAAACCAGTCCAACACCGTGCGCGTGCCGGCTAGCTGTGCGTGAACAAAATCCGGATCATTACGATAGAGCCAGAAGTCGTGGACCGTGCCAATCCACAACAGGGAGAAGGTGGGAATGTATTGCGGCAAGGATGAAGGGTAGCGGCTTTGCGTGATGCCGTCTGGAATGCGTGAATCGTTGTAAGCCTGAATGGCTTGCCGGGCAAGGCGGTCGTCGCCGGCGACAGTGTAGGAGAGCAAAGCCTGAATGCGCGTGTCTCCCACATATTGCAGGCGCTCCCAGTAGGGAGTGTCCATGTACGTGTCGTGAGCGTCAAGACGCACAGTCCGCCAACCGATTTCCCAGATCGAATCCAGGGTTGAATCGTCTGAGTCGAAGTGACCGCGCTGCTCGAAAGGGTAGGCAGTGAACCAGGAACGGAGGCGGTCGACTTCCAACGCTTCGTTGGAGGTCGTGATATCCAACTGGAGGAAGCGCCACGTTTTCCAGGTTAGAGGAACGAATGTGCGGGTCAGACCGTCGGGCAAAAATTCGTCGCAGAGGCCTGCGATGTGTTTGGCGGCGATCTCGTTACGGTTCCCTTTGTTGCCCTTCTCGTCGTAAAGCGCCTCCGCATAGGTGGCGCGGATGAGGCTACCCGCTCCACCGGTAACGGTTAGCTCCGGATACGCAGTGGTCAGGTGCGACGTGTCGATAAGAATGCTGGCGTTTGCGTGGGCAGGGACGCGGAAAGGTTTGTCCGGGAATTGCGAGGGGAGATCGATTCCGGATGCGCGAACAACTGTTCCAACAGGAGCAAGCTCCACTGTCATGTGGGGAAGTGGATCGGGGATGAGTTGCCAATTCGTGGAGGGGAAACGCTCGCCTCGCAGGCTAGCTTTACCGATCAGAACAGCTCTCTTCCAGCGCGGATTCAGATTGGCTTGCGAATCGGTATTCCACACCCAGTCGAACGCCGCAGCATCGATTCGCTCAGATGGCTCGGCAGCGAAATAGGTGTCCGGCGGTAAGCTGGAAACCGCGGCGGCGGTGCCGTTCTCTTGCTCGACTTCCCATGTTTCGTTTGTATCGGCGACCTGTTCGGTTGCGGTGTCTCCCTGCAATAGCAATCCGGTGCGATCGCTCATTTGGGCCAGCGCGGAGTGCACGCCGAAGTTCCAGACCGTGGCGGACAGAAGATTTGTTCCCGGGCGCAGATATGGGCCGAGGTCATAGGTTTCAAATCTCCAATGAGCAAGGTCTGCGCGGACAGGGCCGCTTCCGACGCGGTGTTGATTGACGTAAAGAAGAAACTGGTTATCCGCGCTGACGTGCACGATGAAATGCGCGGGTGAGTTTTCGAGTTTGAAAAGCTTGCGAAAGTGGAACACCGCCTCGTCGCGCACAGGCGCATCGGGGCAGGTTATCCAGCGCGCCGTCCATTGTGGCAGGTGCGAAGCGGTTTGAGCTGGAATTGCGGCCGAGCTCATGGCTAACCCAGCCAAGACTGTAGGGACCAGAATTTTGCGAGGGTTTCGCATCAGCGTTTACGGTGCGCGACTATAACCTAAATGGCTGTCAGCGATAAACACCCCATACGCTTGGTCCCGCGAGGCGCGTCTTGTACGCTGGGTGTGTGAAGTATGACTGAGAAGACTGCAAATTTTGTGCCGGTGAGCGTGCTAGACAAGCGCGTGGCGGCTGGGCATGTGCCGTCGAAGCGCGAACTACTGCGCGGATTGGTGCGGCAGGCGCCGTTTGTGGCGAAGAATTTCCGGCTTTATTTTCGGAATGGGTGGCGGCGGCATGTTTTGCGGACGAAGGTAGTGGCGCCTTATGCGGTGACGTTTTATGCGACGCACAAGTGCAACCTGGCTTGCACTTACTGCACACAGAAGGAGCCGGACGTTTTCAGCGAGGAACTGGGGACGTCTGACACGATTCGGTTGCTGCGAAAGATTCGGAAGGAGAGCGATTCGATCGTGATTACGGGCGGAGAGCCGACGCTGCGCAGCGACATTGAGGAAATTGTCCATGCGGCGCGATTCGAGTGCAAGTTTCGGTCGGTGCTGCTGATTACGAATGGAACGTTGCTGGACCGCAAGGCGGGAATTTTCTCGGGAGTGACGGGATTAGTGGTGAGCCTGGACGCGCTGGCCGCGGATCCAACGAATCAGCTTTCAAAACCGGCGGCTTTGCCGAAGGTAATGGAGAACCTGGAGTTTGCGAAGGAGCGGCTGGGGAGTCCGCGGCGCATCACCATCAGCACGGTGATCGAGGAGTGGAATATCGGCGAAGTGGAGCGCTTGCTGGATTGGTGCGGCGAGCGGGACTTTGTGTTCGCGGCGCAATCGGCGCAGATGGAGAAAATGCCTAATCTGGCGCTGCTGAGAAATGCAAAGTATCAGGCGCTAGTAGACAAAATCATCGCGCGGCGCCGCGCTGGAACGCAGCCGATCAACGGAACGCCCAAGACGATTGAGACGCTACTGCGGTTTCGCGATTTCCAGTGTTATCCGACGATGTTTCCGCGGGTATATCCGAACGGGGACGTGTTTTATCCTTGCGAGCCTTTGCGGAAGATTGCGGGGAATTTGCTGCGGGATGGATCATTGCGAAAGATTTTTGCGAATGGAAAGAAGATGTACGGAGAGATTCCGCCATGCCAAGGGATCTGCTATCTGTTTGGGAATGTGCTGTCGCATTATTACGTGAATGATTTTTGGGGGCTGGCGGGGGATTTTATTCAGTGAGAGAAGAAAAAACCTAACACAGAGGGCACAGAGGTCGGCGCACAGAGGCCGCTGAGAAGGCTAAGAGAGATCGGCGATTTTTTTGTCGAGGTGGGCGAGGGCGGCTTCGAGGGATTTACGGTGATTGGGGTGGGTGGCGGTGGCAAGGTCGTTCGCAATGCGGGTGCGCGAGAGTTGCAGTTGTTGGATGTCCTGTTCGCGGACTTGTTGCTCAGCACTCTTTGGGTCGCGTCCCGATGACGTCTTGCTACCTTCTTTGGATTCGACTTGTGCTTCTACGTCTTTGCTTTCCCAGCCTCTCGCCATGCCTATATTTTGACACAAACGGCGGAATTATGAGGGCGTTTGTGTGGAAAGTTTCGATTTGAAGAGATTGGCTTCAGTCGCGGGATGTGTGTCGCCAGTTCAGGCGGTGGCGGCGCGTTTTTGGGGAAGGACCGGGAGTGGCGGGTGAATTATGCTGCGCAATGTGGATTCGGCCACGCGCGCGAGGTGCTCGGCAAAGATGCCGCGATAGTGGAAGTCAGCGGTGTGGTCGGCCCAGCGGATGCGAACGATCCAGTCACCAGCGGACTCTGCGGCGGTGGCGGATGAAATTTGCGCAGTGGGAATGACCAGCAGGGGGTGCTGGTGGAAATCGAGAGCCCAGATGCGTTCAGTACAAACGAAGAGCTGCACGGCGGAGGGCGGCCCATTTTCCAGTTGCCCATTTTCCAGTTGCCCGTATTCCAGTTGGCCGTTTTCCACTTGATAGCTGCCGCCATTGACGATCACCAAGGCTCCGAGCCGCGCGGCGGTATCAGCCAGAGTCGTGTCCGGCTTTGCCGCGGGAAGCAAGATGGCGGCGAGAAACATGGCCAGGCCGGCGATGGCGGCGTGCCAACTGTTCCACAAGCTGAGGGGCAGAGTAACGAGGGAAGCGCCGGCGATCGCGAGCAGGATGCGGAAGGCGAGCCAGCTTCGGCGATCGCGGCGAATATTCAGTAGCTTGGGCAGAAGCAGGACGAGCGCAAAGAGGACGCCGAGGCCGAAGTAGCGGAGCCGGGCAGCGGTGGTTTCCTGCGGGGGAGCGATTGGGGTTGAGGTCGTGCTCATTACCGTGCGTTCTGGTGCTGTGCAATGTTTTAGCACTGCGCGCGGAAAAAACAAAACCAATTCGTGAGAAGTGGTAGTCACATTAGGTGTTTTTAAGGCCGTCGATTTCGCGCATGCGGGCGAAGGCGCGGCGGACGTGCGGGATGGTGATGGAGCCGCCGACGATTAGGGCGACGTTGAGGGCGTCGATGACCTCTTCGCGCTTCCAGCCTTCTTCGCCGCAGCGCACGAGATGGTAGGTAATGCAATCGTCGCAGCGCAGCACGGCGGAAGCGACGAGGCCGAGGAGTTCCTTGGTCTTAGTGCCTAGCGGGCCGGGCTCGTAGGCTTGATGATCGAGCGCAAAGAAGCGTTTTATGCCAAGGTGGCCGCAGCTGAGGATTTCTTCGTTGAGGTCGGCGCGAAATTTTTGGAAGTCGTCGAGACGGTCGGGCATGGTTCCTCCGGGCTGGGATTTTGCCACAGAGGCGGGGTGCTGACTGGTGAATAGTGACTGGCGACTGGTGGGCAAGAGGGCCGATCTCTCATACCGTGAGGGGTACCCCCCTGGGGTTTTTGCATAAAGTGTTGATTCTACTGGTGGTTAAAGTCGTTTGTTTTGTATCACTTTTATAAGTGTTGATTCTAAAGATAGTTATTTCAGGTGAGTGGCCCCTCGACAGTGCTCGGGGTAGACGAGCGTCCCCCCGGCGTTGCTCTGGGTCGAGTGGCGGAGACACACGGGGTTGCGGAAGAAAGGAAGGACGAAACGGGGACACGGTCCGTAGAACCTGGCTACAGATTACCGCATCCGTTACTATTTGTCAAGTGAGAAATTAAAGACTGTGAATTGAGCGGGTTGCGGGCGAGTAGGCTGCACGCCGAATCCAATTTCTTGACTGGTGCGTCTAACGGCCCTAGAGTCTGAATAGATGATTCGCCGAGTCACATTCTTTTTGTTGTCGTTCGCTGCGCTCATAGGGTTGCAGTTTGCGGACTGTTTGTCTCCCGTGTCCGCCGACGATCAGACAATGCAGTGCTGCGGCTCGATGCCTTGCAATCCTGCCAATGAGTCTCACGACTGCTGCAAGACGATGGTTTCTGCGGACGCATCGAACGTGCTGCCAGCACAGCACTCCACTTTGAGCGTTCCTGTCGCGGCAGTTGTCGATCATTTGTCTACGCCCGAAGTCCCCATCTTCGCGCCTGTCTCTCGCGTTAGATCCGAGGCGCCTCAACACTCGCCTCCAGAGTTGTACACCCTTCATTCTTCTCTTCTGATCTAGCCCGCCTCTCCACGGTGCGCTCCCGCACCGCGCTCTATCCCTCTGTCTAAGTCTGGCATTTGAGCGCCACGCCTATTCGGCGGCGAATTTTATCTCGTCGCTCACCGATGGCTGGCCGATGGAATTTGCACCTTTAGGAGAAGGCGATGTCAGTGATTGTGCGAAAGAACGGGACAAAAACATTCTTATTCAGATTCATTGAAACTAGGTTGCTGGTTCTGCTCTCCCCCCTCGTCTTAGTCAGCGTGAGCTTCGCGCAGGGGTCCCAGCCTCATCAAACGCAGCCCGTCACGCCGCTTGCCGAATTGTTGCAGGAAGCAGAGCAGAATAATCCACAGATTCACGCTGCGCGCCAAGGATGGCAGGCCGCGAAGCAGGTTCCTTCCCAGGTCTCCACGCTTCCCGATCCTCAATTCAATGTGCAGCAGGTAAATGTCGGAAGCCCGAGACCTTTCGCCGGATACACAAACAGCGACTTCGCCTACTTTGGTCTCGGCGTCTCTCAGGACTTTCCCTACCCAGGAAAACTGCGGCTAAAAGGCGAGATAGCGAAGCGAGATGCTGACGTTGTGCAGCAGCAGTACGAGTCCGTGCGCCGCTCGATCCTCGCCAGAGTCAAATCGGCATATTTCCAGCTTGCCTATCTGTCCAAGACGCTAGGAATTCTTGAGAGCGACGGAGAACTGCTCCAGCAGGTTGAGAAAGCTGCGGACGCACGCTACCGCTCTGGGATGGAGAATCAACAAGACCTGCTACGGGCGCAACTCGAACAAACGAAACTGCTGCGCGAAATCACCATGCATCACCTGGAAGTGGCTAAGTTGCAGGCGCAAATCAAGCAACTTCTCAACCGCGCACAGTCTTCGCCGGACATAGAACCCTCCGAACTTCCCGAGACGCCGCTTCCCTTTACTTTCGAAGAACTCCTGTCCGCGACGAAAGCGCAGAACCCAGAGATTTCTGGCGCGGAGAAGATGCTTGAGAGACAGAAGCTGCAAGTCGAACTTGCACACAAGGATTTCTACCCGGACTTCAATGTTCAATACATGTGGCAACGCACTGACCCGACTCAATTCCGTGCCTACTACATGCTCAGCTTTGGCGTTCGCGTTCCAATTTATCGAGGCCGCAAACAGCACCCCGAACTGGCGCAGGCGGAAGCTGAGCTGAACCGCTCCCGCAGGGAGTCCGAAGTTCAATCACAACGGGTCGCGTTTGAACTGCGTAGCGAATACGAAACCGCTGAGAAAACCGCCGAGTTGCTAACAATTTATCGTGAAGGACTTCAGCCACAGGCGCGTGCAGGATTCCAGGCGGGCATTGCAGCCTACCAAAACAATCGTCAGGACTTTTCGGCACTGCTGGCTTCGTTTCTCGATGTCCTCCATTTAGACGAGGAGTACTGGAAAAGCATAGCTGAACGCGAGACGGCATTGGCGCGGCTCGAACAACTCACTGGACTGTCTTTGCGCGTTGAAGGGGCGAAAAGATGAAAACCTATCGCACGGGATTCTTGCTGGCTTTGATTGGAAACATCTTGCTCGCTGTAGTCCTCGTGGGATTGTGGCTTCACTATCGCGCAGCGAAGCCGATGGCAAATGCCCAAACCAAACAGGCGAATTCTTCCGCGCAGGATTCTATGGCCACCTCGATGGCAACACCCGCTGCATCAACAGAAGCGCCGGTGGTTCCGGTGCAGATCTCGCCGGAACGGTTGCAAAGCATCGGCGTCAAAACCGGCCGGGTCGAAAGCAAGGTGGTCGAAAACGAGATCCGCGTCACCGGAAACGTCGCGGTCGATGAAACACGGCTTTCCACAGTGCAGGTCCGGTATTCCGGCTACATTCAGAAAGTCTTCGCGGACGCCACCTATCAATACCTCCGGAAAGGGCAGCCGCTCTTCACCATCTACAGCCCGGACCTCGTCGCCACCGAGCGTGAATACCTGGTGGCGAAACAAAATCAACAGCGCGTGGCCGGAAGCCCGGTTACAGGCGTAGCCGAAGGTGCCACTTCCCTCTTGGAAGCTGCCAGAGAACGACTCAAGCAGTGGGCCGTGTCTCAGAGGGAAATCGCCCGACTTGAGTCCACTGGCGAGGTGCAACAGGAACTGGAAGTCGATTCTCCGGTCTTCGGCTACATCACCGAGCGCAACGCGCTGCCGAATCTCACCGTTCAGCCGGAGACGCGCCTTTATTCCGTCGCGGACCTCTCGACCGTTTGGGTTTTGGCCGAGGTGTTTCAAATTGACTTGGGACGCATCAAGGTCGGCGAACGCGCGACCCTCACCGTGGATTCTTATCCGGGCCGCACCTTCGAAGGCCGGGTGAACTTCATCTACCCACAGGTGGACATGATGACGCGCACCGCGCACGCGCGGCTCGTCTTTTCGAATCCTGGGCTGAAATTGACTCCGGGGATGTTCGTCAACGTCGTGCTGAAAGTGCCGATGGGAAAGCAGTTGGTCATTCCTACAAGCGGCCTGCTGCAATCTGGCACCCGCCAGATTGTTTTCGTTAGCCGCGGCGACGGCTACATCGAGCCGCGCGAGGTGCAACTAGGCGCGCGCGCTGGCGACAATTTCATCGTGCTGAAAGGAGTAAAGGAGGGCGAAGAAATCGTCACGTCCGCCAATTTCCTGATCGATTCCGAGAGCCAGCTGCAGGCGGCACTCGGTTCGTTTGTTCCTCCACCTCCCGGCGCAGGCGCGGCAGGAGCTATCAATGCTCCAAAGGCGAACGTGGAACTCACAACCGACCCAGCTCCTCCCCACAAGGGCAGCAATACCTTCCGTGTGAACCTCACGGATGCGAGCGGAGGACCCATCTCTGCCGCGGAAGTCTCCGCCACGTTTTCCATGCCTGCCATGCCGGCGATGGGCATGGCGGCAATGCGCACGCAGGTTTCTCTCGCCGAAAAAGGCAACGGACTCTATGAGGGAGCCGGGCAATTGGACAGCGGCGGTACGTGGCAGGTCATGATCGTCGCCAAGAAGAACGGGCAAATCGTCGCCAGCAAACAGCTCAGCGTGAACGCCACGGGAGGGATGTAACGTGATCTCTCAATGGATTGATTGGTGCGCGCGAAATCGCTTCCTCGTTTTCATGGGAACACTCCTGCTTGTGCTCTCAGGAATCTGGGCTCTGCGTCACATACCGCTCGACGCGTTGCCAGACATTTCCGATGTGGAAGTGATTATCCATACCCCTTGGGCGGGTCAGCCCCCGAGCATTATCGAAGACCAGGTCACTTATCCCATCGTCACGACGCTTCTTGCGGCACCCCATGTAAAGGCAGTGCGAGCACAAACCATGTTTGGCGACTCCTATGTGTTTGTCGTCTTTGAAGACACTACAGACCTGTACTGGGCGCGGTCGCGTGTTTTGGAGTACATGCAACAGATCACAGGACGGTTGCCAGCGGGCGTGCATCCTGTCATCGGGCCGGACGCGACGGGCGCAGGATGGGTTTATGAATACGCGCTTGTGGACCACAGCCATCAACGCAGTTTGGCCGACTTGCGCAGCCTTCAAGATTGGTATCTCCGCTACCAGCTCGAAACTGTTCCCGGAGTGGCCGAGGTAGCCACCATTGGCGGATTCGTGCGCCAGTACCAGGTCAACCTCGACCCCGACAAACTTCGCGCTTATGGAATCCCTCTCTCGACGGTCATTGAAAAAGTTCGAGCAAGTACAAACGAAGTTGGTGGACGCCTGCTTGAAATGGGCGGGGCTGAATACATGGTTCGTGGACTCGGCTATCTGCGTTCGCTGAGCGACCTGGAAACTGTGCCCGTTGCAACCAAGAACGGCACGCCGGTCCTCGTCCGAAATCTCGGGACAGTTACTTTCGGACCAGACATCCGTGAAGGTGTTGCGGAATGGCAAGGCGAAGGGGAAACGGTTGGCGGAATTGTCGTGATGCGCGATGGGATGAATGCCCTCAAGGTCATCAATGGCATCAAGCAGAAACTCTTGGAAATAAAACCCTCCCTGCCACCGGGCGTGGAAGTCGTTGCAGGTTACGACCGCTCAGGATTAATTCACGCATCCATCGAAACTCTGCAACGCGACTTGATCGAAGAGGCGATCATCGTCAGCATCGTGATCGTCATCTTCTTATTCCACTTCCGTTCGGCGCTAATTCCGATTCTGACGCTGCCTATCGCCGTGGTCGCATCTTTCATCCCGATGTACTACCTCCATGTCACCTCGAACATCATGTCGCTCGGCGGTTTGGCCCTCGCGATTGGCGTCCTCGTGGACGCTGGCATCGTAATGGTCGAAAACGGTTATCGACAGCTTTCGGAAAGGCAAGCGGAGCAAATTGAGAAACTGCCAGAGCCAGAAAGGCGGCGGATTCTGCTCCAAGCCGCGACACAAGTGGGTCCCGCTATTTTCTTCTCTCTAGTGATCATCGTAGTTTCCTTTCTGCCCGTCTTCTTATTGGAGGCGCAGGAAGGACGCATGTTTCGTCCCCTTGCGTGGACGAAGACGCTGGCTGTTGGCTTCTCCTCCATCCTGGCTATCACCCTTGTGCCTGTACTCATGATTCTATTCGTCCGGGGGCGGCTGATACCTGAATCGCGGAATCCAATTTCAAGAATCACCCAGGCTCTCTATTTGCCAGTTCTGCGCCTCTGCTTGCGTTTCCGCAAAACCACCTTGCTGCTAAATCTGCTCTTTCTGATCGTCACACTTCCACTCGCGCTTCACATCGGCAGTCAATTCATGCCGCCCCTCTTTGAAGGTTCGGCCCTCTACATGCCGACAGCCTTGCCTGGAATCTCCATCGGGCAGGCGTCGCAATTGCTCCAAGAACAGGACAGGATCATTCGCACGTTCCCCGAAGTCGAAACCGTCTTCGGTTCCATCGGACGATCCGACAGCGCGACCGATAACGCTCCTCTCGATATGTATGACACGACGGTCATGCTCAAGCCGCGCAGTCAGTGGCGACCGGGGATGACCTACGAAAAGCTGATTCAGGAAATGGACGCGAAACTTCAGTTTCCTGGCCTGTCCAACACCTGGACCATGCCGGTGGAAAACCGTCTGGATATGGAATTAACGGGCATCAAGACGCCACTCGGGGTGAAGATTCAGGGGCCGAATCTTGAGGGCATCCAGCAAGTTGGCGCGCGGACACAGCAGATCCTCTCTGCGATTCCTGAGACGCGATCCATTTTTGCCGAACGCGTTTCGCAAGGTTTTTATCTCAACGTCGAAGTGAACCGTGCAGAGGCGGCTCGCTACGGTCTGACTATTGCTGACGTTCAGCAGGCTGTCGCTTCGGGAATCGGCGGCGAAATGGTCGCTGAAAACGTCGAGGGCCGCGAGCGGTATCCGGTGAATGTCCGGTATAACCGCGACTTTAGGGACAACGTCGAGGAATTGCGGCGCGTGCTGATTGGCACGCCCACCGGCGCGCAGATTCCCATCGCCGAAGTGGCGAAAATATCATTCTCTCGTGGACCCTCAATGATCCGCGATGAAGACGGCGCACTGACCGGCTACGTTTACATCGATCTGAACACGAAGGACTACGGCGGCTTTGTCACGCGTGCGAGCAGCTTGCTCAACGAAAAACTCAGCTTGCCACCCGGCTTTACTTACAAATGGTCGGGCGAATACGAGTTTCAGTTGCGGGCAAAGGAGCGCCTGCAGCTAATTCTGCCAATCGTATTTTTTGTTATCTTTCTGCTGCTCTATATGGTGTTCCACTCTGTTAGCGAAGCCGTTGTGCTCATCTTCCCGACGATCTACGCGCTTACCGGAGGGCTCATCTTGCAAAAGCTCCTCGGATACAACTTTAGTGTGGCGGTGTGGGTCGGCTACATCGCCCTGTTTGGGATTGCCGTAGAGACAGGTGTGGTCATGGTCGTGTATCTCCATGAAGCACTGAATCGACGCCTCGCGACTGGAGTGCCGCTGAAGCATGAAGATGTCGAGGCAGCAGTAATTGAAGGCGCAGTGCAGCGGTTGCGACCCAAGCTAATGACGGTCTGCGTTGTTCTGGCCAGTCTGATACCCATCTTGTGGGAGTCAGGCGTTGGCGCAGATGTGATGAAGCCCATCGCGGCTCCCATCGTGGGCGGTATGATTACATCAACCATTCACGTCCTGATACTCGTACCCGTTTTCTTTGCGCTTATGAAGGAGCGGGCTCTGAGTCGCGGTACATTGCGTGGGTCACACATGACTTGAATACAGGGCGATGTTCGGCTTGGTGTGGACCTATTTCTTTTCGGATTTATGGAATAGGTCGAGGGAGAACTTGGGATCGTCGCGGGTGCCGGAGATGCGGATGGGTACTACGGAGCCGGCGCCGTCTTTTTTGAAAAAGGGATCGGCGAGCTTCAAGCCCGCCGCACTCCAAAGTGCCTGAAGAAAAGATGCTACTGGACAAGGAAAAGTTCTGGGTGAGCAGGGCGGGAATTGGCGGTATTTACTGCGACGGTGACCGGGGCGTCGACATCGAGGGTGACGGGCGGGAGGCAGACTTCATTGCTGCAGGCTTGGTAGCGCAGCTTGAGGGAAATGTGTTGGGCGCCGAGCGGGGCGTCGGCTTGCGCAGTGAGCGGTACCCGTAGCACGACTTTATCCTGGTACACGTTGAGCGGAGTCTTGGTGAAGGCGAACGTGTGGAGCTCGCCTTTGGGGTAGGAGATTTCACCGGCGGATTTAAAACCGGCCGGGAGGTTCGCACGAAGATCGGTGGGAATGAGGTACTCGGCGGAAGGCTTGTGCGCGTTGATGTGGAAGCCATTGCGGATTTTGAGCACGACAGCGAGTTGGAAAGAGCTGCCGCGCGCGACCGGTTCGAGCGAAACGTATGCGGAGGGAGAGACCACTTCGCGGCCGGACGGAATTTGCGGCTGCGCGGATGGCAGCGCGGCGACGATGATCAGCAGAAGGGCCGCGACGACGATGGCTGCGGCGACTTTCACAGATGCACCTGCTGGCCCAGTTGCTGAGAGACGACGCGGCTCATAACGTCGAGGAGATTTTCGCCGGTTTTTTCGAGAATGAACGCGTTCTTGGAGTCGGACCAGCCGAGCTTGAAACTGGTGGAGAGGGCGGAGATCCAGATTTCGCGAACGGGAGTGTTTGGCGAAACGACGAATTTGGCTTCTTCAGGCTCCTCGAAGATGACTTCGAGTTTGCCGCTTTCGCCTTCGACATCAAAGCCATGCTCATCGCCAAGCGTGAGCAGGCGACGCTTGAGATCATCGAAGGCAGCGTCGGCCTTTCGTTGGAAGTCTTTTTCGTCCATGGCTTCAGAGTATCAGAGCTGAGACTCGATGGATTTGGAGATTTCGTCGTAGCTGATGATTCCGGTGATGCGCTTGACGACTTTGCCGTCGCGGGTGATGAGGACGCTAGTGGGATAGCCGAGCAGGCCGCCGAACTTGTCGGCTGCGGCGTCGTTTCCGATGACGATCGGGTAGTTCATCTGGGATTTGGAGCCGTTGACGTCGAAGCGCTCCTTTTTGACCCACGGAGTGACCACGCTCGCACCTTCTTCGTCCATGGCGATGCCGAGCACGGTGAAGCCTTGGGCGGCGTACTTTTGCTGCATTTCGATGAGCCAGGGAATTTCGACGAGGCAGGGCTCGCACCAAGTAGCCCAGAAATTGACGAGCACTACTTTGCCCTTGTATTGGGCCAGGGAGAGATCTTTGCCGTCGAGATCCTTCAGAGTCACTTCTGGCGCGGGCTTCGCGGCAGAATTACTCACCGTAAGGCGAATGTGGCTTTTCCGCGGCTGGCGCGTGGCACGGTCCGCAAGATACGTCACGGCGATGACCGCCACCACCGCGATGATTACCAGCACAGATTTCTTCAACGTTCGACTCCTCCAGATTTAACTATCGAAAATATTATCTCGCAGGTTGGCGAGCACGGCAAAAGTGGGCGCTTCATTTCGCTCCGGTCAAGGATCTTTCCAGCCATAGAACGATGCTGTTGAGAAAGCCAAGCTTTCCGGCCATCCAGGTGAGGCGGTTGGTGAAAATCAGGCCGCCGACAAAAAGAAGCAGAGCGCCGCTAAAAAGTTCGACGGCGTGGAGATGCTTTCGGAAGCGTTGGTAGAAGCGCAAAAACTGGCCGATGCCTAGAGCGGTAAGTAGAAAGGGCACCGCGAGCCCGGCGGAGTACACGGCGAGAAGGAGAACGCCGCGGGCGATGGTGTCGCTGGCTGCTGCGAGTGCCAGCACGGTCGCAAGAATTGGTCCGATGCACGGCGTCCAGCCGAAGGCAAAGGCAAAGCCGAGGAGGAACCCGCTCCAAATGCCGGGCTGCGTGCTGTTGGTGCGGAGGCGAACGTCGCGATTAAGCCAGCGCGTCATGGCCGGACCGAAGAAACCAATCAGCGACAGCGAGAAAAAGTGAACGAAGCCGAAACCAGCGACGAGTGGACCGCCGCGCAGAAGCGCGACGAGGCCGAGAAGCGCGAGCACGCCGCCGAGTATGAGGCCGGTGCGGACCGTCAGCTTGATGAGAACGCCGAGAAGGTGCAGGCCGAAAAGAAGAATCAGCGCGCCGGCGATGGGGGCGAGCAGTGAACGGTTTTGACGCAGAAATGTGCCGACGGCGCTGGCCGAGGCGCCGAAGGAAATAAAGACGACAGAGAAACCGGCAACGAAAGCTAGAGAAGAAGCGAATAGTCCGGCGCGGGGCGGCTGACCCTGGCGAAGCTGCTCCATACCGATGCCGGAGAGCATGGAGATGTAGCCGGGAACGAGAGGAAGAACGCAGGGGGAAAGAAAGGAGACCAGGCCGGCTAGAAAAGCTCCTAAGAGTGAGACGTCGGTCATTCGTGATCGTTCCTTCGTTTCCTGTGAGTCGTGGCTTGGGGCCAGGCTTGCCCTGGCCAGTTTTCGCAGCGGCTCGATACCCGGCGCGGCGCACTATATGCGGTGCCGCGCTTGGCGCGCAACTTCTTATTGTCCCACAAAGTGCGTGAGTGCTTGCGCCGGCACTCGCCGAATCGCGGCCTTTCGGCGCATCGCCCACCGGAAGTGGCCACTACGAGAGATGACCTGGATTCGCGGCCAGATTATTCCAACAGCGGAGCAATTGTTTGGACGGACGGCAGCGTGGTGGGGTAGCGAATGGCCGACAGATGAGGGATTTGGCTGGCGGGGCGATAAGTGTAATCAAGAAGGCCCTCCACAAGCTGCTGGAAATACATGGCTTAGAAATTCGCTGTTGGCAGCGGTGTTGCATTCCTCCGAGCAGGCCAGAGAACAGCCGCAAATGGCTGGGCTACCGAATGAGTATGTGCTGGACGCCGAACAAAGTGACGCTGTTGCGGGTGCTGGTGGGATTTGCGGCGGTGAGTCTGTTTGGCCGCGGCATGTGGGCGAACCTGGCGGCGGTGGGACTGACGGTGGCGTCGATAGCACTCGATGCGCTGGACGGGCACATCGCGCGAACAAAGAAGCTGGCGACGCCGGTGGGGGCGCAGATCGACATCTTGGGCGACCGGATGATCGAGAACGTGTACTTCACTTACTTTGCCGCGGTGGGGATGGTGTCGCTGTGGTTGCCGGTATTTTTCTTTGCGCGCGGGGCGGCGACGGATTTTCTTCGCGGGCTGACGATGCACGCGGGACATTCGGGATGGGGAGCGAACGCGATGCTGCAGACCTGGTGGGGACGGGGACTAGTGGCTTCGAGGTGGAGCCGCGGATTGTATGCGGCGATGAAGTGCTTGTGTTTTTGCTATTTGGGATTGGAGTTGGCGCTGACGCGAGGACCAGTAGCGTTAATCGGGGAGTTAGCTGCCGACGCTAAGATGTTGATTAGTTTGGGGGCGCAGTTGTTGACGTGGGCGACGGCGGGATTTTGCTTGGTGCGGGGGCTGCCGGTGCTGCTGGAGGGATGGAAGTATTTCGCGGATGGAATAGTGGCGCGCGGCGGGAAGAGGATTGCGAGGAAAATCGCATGAAAAGGCTAGGGACAAGCGGACGGGTTGCGGCGTTTTTTGATTTGGACGGGACGCTGATAGCGCGGCCTTCGCTCGAGCGGCGACTTTTTGCGGAATTGCGGTATCGGCGCGTGATCCCGATGCGGAATTATTTTTTGTGGCTGGCGCGGGCGGCGTGGCTCGCGCCTCGAGGAATTCAGATGATGCGGCACGCGAACAAAATGTATTTGCGCGGCGTGTGCGCCGGGGAGAGTGGATCTCGAAGAGGAAGTGGACAGCCAGAAATGGCTGTCCCACGGTTCTTTCCGGAAGGGGTGGACCAAGTGGCCTGGCACGCGCAGCAGGGGCACGCGATTGTTTTGGTGAGCGGCACGCTGGCGCTTTTGGCACAGGAGATAGCGCTGGCGCTGGTGGTGCGGCTGGCCGTGCGCGGAATTGCGGCTTCGGTGGCGGTTTGCGCTACGCGGTTAGAAGAAAACGAGGGGCGCTGGACGGGGAGGATTGTTGGGGATGCGATGTTCGGCGAGGCAAAGGCGCGGGCTGTGCGGCGGTTGGCCGTGGAAAAGGGATTTGAGTTGGCGCAATGCTGTGCCTACGGAGATCGCGCAAGTGATCGATGGATGCTCGAAGCTGTTGGGCGGGCGGTGGCAGTGAATCCCTCTCGGAGGATGGAGAGGCTGGCGCGGCGACGGGGGTGGTCGATGCTGAAGTGGGCGGAGGGAAAAGACTCAACGCAGATCTCACAGAGGATGGAGAGAGCACGGAGAAGAGCTGAAGAGATTTGGGAGAACGTGGGATGAGTCGTTCGTCTGGGAGCGAGTATCGGGGAAATGAATTCGGGGCGGCTTGGCAGCCGGGCATTGGGTCGCAGGAAGAGACAGCGCGCTTAACGGTTCTGGGTTCGCGACGTGCCATTGCCGGTGGCTTGCGTGGGGAATTGGCGTCGGCTGTGGCGGCTTACGGGCCCTTTGAATGGGTGGCGCTGGGATATTTGGCGATTTCGAGCGCGCTGATTGTGATTTTTGCGCGGAATTTGGCACATCCCCTGCGGTTGCTCAGTGTGCAGGCGCTCGTGGCGCTACTGATCGTGGCTTTGTGTCGAGCTGAGGCTAATGTCTGGAGTCCTGTTTCGATGTCAGCGATGGAGAGCCTCGGCGAGAGTAGAAACGGCTCTCTCACACTGATGCAGAGATTCTGGCATTTTTGGAGGCATTGGTATCCACATCTTTTTTTCCTATTTTGCTTTGAGGAGTTGGGCGCGCTCGTGCATTTGGTGTCGCCGCGATGGCAGGACGCGAAGCTGATTGCATTCGATCACTGGCTCACCGGCGTGCACCCGGTGATTTGGCTGGGGCAATTCGCCACACCGGCGCGCAACGAGTTTATGCAATTCGCATATTTCACTTATTTTTTGTATTTGCTGGTACTCGGCGGAATTTTGTATTACCGGGAAGATTGGCGCGGATATTGGTCGGTGATGACGTATTCGGCGGTAGCCTACGCGATCGGGTATGTGATCGCGATTCTTTTTCCGATTGAGAGCCCATGGTTCGCAATGGCACGCTCGTGGCATGGGGAATTGCACGGCGGGCCGTTTACGGCGGTCGTTAATTTTATCGAGCATTATGGGCGCGTGCGGGGCGCGGCGTTTCCTTCGGAGCATGTGGCGGGATCGTTCGCGGCTCTGTGGGGCGCATGGCGGCACCGGCGCTGGTTGTTTTGGGTGATGCTGCCGCTGGTGCTGTGCATGTGTGTTTCGACGGTGTGGGGGCGGTATCACTACGTAGCGGATATTTTGGGAGGGATGGTCACGGGGACGCTGGGATTTGTGATCGGGAAGTGGGTTATGAAGAAGCAGGAAGAGATTTACGGTCGAGAATTGAAAGCCGAAAGAGCATAGTCGCTAGCCCGTCATGATTTGCACCCCTATCTTAAAGCTTAGGTCGTTGGAGCACAGGCAAGATTGTCTGTGCCACTTGGGCTATGTGGAGTAGGAGCGGTTCGTCCGTAACGGCGCCGATTAGTTGCAGGCCAACGGGGAGGCCGGCAGAGGTGAAGCCGCACGGTACGGACAGAGCGGGAACGGCTGCCAAGTTTGCAGGGCGATTCAGGCGAAGCAGCAGAGCGCGGGTGGGATGATTGGCTTTTCCGATGGGAGTGGATTCTTCGCCGATTAGCGGAGCGGCGATGGGAGTCGTGGGGACGACGAGTGCGTCGACTCCAGCTTCGGTCATGGCGAGATGAAATCGCCGGATGAATTTGTTGCGGGTTTCGAGGGCTTGCAAATAGGCGGTCGCCGAGACTTTCGTACCCATTTCGAGGCGCGCACGAACGTCCTCGCCGTAATCTGCAGAGTGGGCGGGGAACCAGCCGGCTTGCTGGTGATAGTGCGTGGCTTCGGCCCACGCGATGTGGTTGCCGGCTTCTTCTGTTTCGCTTAGCAGAGGAATGGAAACGTCTTTGAACTTCGCGCCTTGCTTTTGCAGGGACCTGATTGCTTCATGAAACGCAATGTAGACATCGTCAGAGACAAGATCCAGGAAAAACTCTTTCGGTAATCCCAAACGGAATTTGTTGGCACGCTTCGAGAATTTTTGTGCGGACGAAAGGTTCGGTTCAGCCTTGCCACGGACGAAAATTGGGTCAAGCAAGAGCGCTGTATCGGCAACGGTGCGAGCTAGAGTGCCGACGAAATCGAGATGCGGCGATAAAGGCACGACGCCTTCGACTGAGACGCGGCCGAGCCCGGGCTTGAAGCCGACGATACCGCAGAGGGCCGCGGGGATGCGGATCGAGCCGCCGGTGTCTGTTCCGATGCTGCCGTAGCATAGGCCTGCGGCGACGGCTGCTGCGGAACCGCCGCTCGAACCCCCAGGGATGCGCGCGAGATGCCAAGGATTGCGGGTTGGGCCATAGTGTGGGTTGTTCGAGGTTACGCCGTAGGCGAATTCGTGGAGATTGGTCTTGCCTAAAAGGATCGCCCCGGCTTCCTGGAGTTTGGCCCAGACCTCAGCATCATGTTCAGGAATGAAATCCTTCAGGATTTTGGAGCCGGCGGTGGTGCGGATGCCCTTCGTGTAGATGTTGTCTTTCAGCGAAATGGGGATGCCGTGGAGGGGACCGCGACGCGTGTTGCGCCCTCGGGGCGCGAAAAGCTCGGCTTCGGCTTTTTTGGCTTGAGCGAGCGCGAGTTCGGCCGTGACGGTAATGTAGGCGTTTAATTTCGGGTTCAACTGCTCGATTCGCGCGAGCATGAGTTTCGTTAGTTCAACCGGGGACAGCTTTCGCTTGCGATAGAGGCGAGCCACTTCTTCGATGGAGGCGAAGGCTAGATCAGTGTCGGTCATTGGGCGCAAACGGAAAGAATTTAACACAGAGGGTACGGAGGGGGCACGGAGGACGCAGAGGACAATGAAAAGAACTAGAAGATCTTTTCTTGGTGGCGGAGGTTTCCGAAGGTGCCGATGTTGGCGACTATGAAGGCGACGCGGAACTGATTGTCGGTGCGCACCTGTCCGAGAGCGATGCGGCGGTATTCGACCGCGATGCCGCAGCATTTGCCGTTGTAGCTGATTTGCACGAGTTGATTTTGCAGGGCGCTGTTGGTGATGTCGTAGCTGATGCCCGTGGCGACGTTGAAGCCACGACGCGTTTCGCTGCCGTAGCCCATGAGCACGCGCACTTGATTAGAGAGCGGCTGCAGGATGGGATCGGCTTGCAAGCGAAAATGGGCAAGGGTGGCGAAGAACTCGCGATAAGGCTTGACCTTCACCAGCGTGCCGATGACGGTGATTTTGTGGAGCTGCGGGTCATATTCGAGCAAATGCTCGGTATCAAAGAGGCCGCCGGGAGTGATCTTGAAGTCGCTGACGATCGGCGAAGAGTTGCGCGGTCCAAGAGCGAAAGCAAACGGCGAGATAGACTCGAAAGTCTCGAAAACGTTGCGCTGACCGTTGAGAATGGCGCCGCCGAACGTGGGGTCGAAATAATGCTTCTGCACCAGGCGCCAGGAGAGGAGCTCCTGCGGCTGGTCGTCGCCGGGTTTCATCCAGAAGCGTTGCGTGACGCCATATTCGAGTTCGTTAGTGTTGGTGCGTGTGGCGTCGGAATCAAAGCGAATGAATTGCAGGAAATTGTCGATGCCGGTGACATTGCGATAGGTAATGCGCGGCTCGATGGTGTGTTTGTAGCGTCTTCGAGATTTAGTCTTGCCGGACGCGATGGGATCGAAGAAACGTTCCAGGGTTGGGAGGCGAAGATCGAGAGTGAACTCGCCATCGTTGCGCGTGACGGATTGCGTGCTGACGGCGCCGGCGGGAGTGAGGGACGCTCCGTAATAGGTGGTGCGAAAAGCGGCAGTAGTCGTAGCGTTGAGCCACCGTCCGAAGTGGAGCGGCAGCGTGACGCGCGGCGCGAACTCCGTGCGTGCAACAAAACTAGGCGTCTCGATAGGCAGGTACGTTGCGCTCGGAGCAAAACCGATATCGTCGCGCTCAACGGCGCCGGCGAAGGCGTCAAATCCAAAATAGACAGGGAGGCGCCGCCAGAGTCGCTGCTCGACGGAACCGAATCTGGCTTGCGGCGTATTGCGTAACGTCACGCTCATTTGCGGATTGGTATTGAGGAAGCTCCTGTCGTTCAGTGACGCGAGGTTGAGACTGAAGCCGCTGAAATTGTGGGTGAGAAAAATGGAGCTGCGAATATCGGAGTTGATGGCGTCGCCGAAAGTGTCGGCGAAAGCCAGCCGGAACGTAAGCGAGGAAAGCTCGTTGACGTCGGCGACAAAGCGCCAATTGTGCGGCAGGAGCGATTGCACGGCGAAGCGCTGCTCGTGGCCGCCCTGCCGCTCGCGGTCGATCACGCCGAAATAGTTGTAGCGGATGGAAGTGTGCTCCCAGGGCGTGGCGCGGAACTGAGCGCGTTCCGCGGAGCCGCGCCTGCTGAGAAGCTCGGCGCCGACCGTGGTATCCATCCAGCTCACGGGTGCCCAGTAAAATTCATCGCCGAAGACGAAGCCTTTGCTGGTGCTGTTTCCGGCCACGGGTACGAGCAGACCGGACTGGCGGATTTTCGGGCCAGCTGGCGCTGTGGCGTACGGCAGCCAGATGAGCGGAACGCGAAATAAGCGGAAGTTAGTGTTGACGAGGGCCATCGTTTTGCCGAGGCGGACGCGGGCCCGCGGCGCATAGAACTGCCACGTGGGGCGGTGGGGGTCGCAGACCGTGATCCACGCCTGGTGGATGATGTAGAGGTCGTTTCCAAATCTTTCGACCAGGCGAGCTTCGAAATAGAGCGGGTTGTCAGTGACGAGTAAGGTGGGATTCGGGCGGCGCTCGATTTTTACCGTGCCGCGAACGTTGATGAACGTGCCGCGGCCGGTCCCGACGTTGTAGTGGGCTTCATCGGCTTCAAGATGCTGATTTTCGAAGTCGTATCGCACGTGGCCGCGCGCGAAAGCTTCCGTGGTCTGGTCGTTGTATTCGATGTGATCGGCGCGAAGGCGCTGGCCGGCGTAGTGGATATCGACGTTGTCGTCGGCAATGAAGAGATTGCCCTGGCGGCGCTGCGGGCCGTCGGCAGAAAGCTCGGCGACACCGCCCTTGGCAATGGGCGGACGGGCTTGTTGCGCGGCGTCCGAAGCTGCGCCGTCAAAAATCAACGCGGAAAAAAGCACTGTTACCGGCAGAAGGAGTTGAAGCGCGGAAAATTTCCGAGCATGAGAGTGGCGATTCACGCTGACGATGTGGTCAATGGAGTAAGCCCGATAGCCTAGCACGGGCTTCCCGGGTTGTGTAGCAGGCCGCGAAACCGCGGTGCGGCGGCATGCGTCTCTTTCTGCACGGGGCCGGGTCGCTTCCACAAACAAATGATGCGCATCGGAAAGCAGCAGAGTATGATGCCGCGCCGCGTGATGAGGGGAGGATCATGAAGCGAGTGTCGTCTCTTTTGAAGTTGGCAGCAGCCGCAGGGTTGTTTGGCGGAGCGCTTGTTGCGGGAGCGGAGGCACGGCCTGCGGACCAGGCGAACCCCACCGACAAACTGAAGAGCCTGGAGCTACGCGAGATCGGTCCCGCGGTGATGGGCGGGCGCATCGATGACTTCGCGGTGGTGGAAAACAACCCGAACATTGTTTTTGTAGGCGTGGCTTCCGGCGGCGTGTGGAAGACCACCAACAACGGCACCACCTGGACGCCGGTGTTCGACAAAGAGGCGGTGTCGACGATCGGCGACATAGCGATTGCGCCGTCCGACCCCTCGGTGGTGTGGGTGGGAACGGGCGAGCCGAACAACCGGCAGAGCTCGTCGTGGGGCGACGGCGCGTACAAGTCGCTGGACGGCGGAAAAACTTGGCAGAAAATGGGGCTGGCGGCGACCCATCACATCGGACGCATTGTGATTCATCCGCGAAATCCGGACGTCGTGTACGTGGCGGCGCTGGGCCATTTGTGGGGGCCGAATGCGGAACGCGGCGTGTACAAGACGACGGACGGCGGAAAAACTTGGTCGCAGGTCTTGAAGATAAATGACGACACTGGCGTCAGCGACATCGCCATGGATGCGCAGAGCCCGGACATTCTCTACGCCGCGGCCTATGAGCGTCGCCGCACCTCTTACGGATTCAACGGCGGCGGCTCGGATAGCGGCATTTACAAAACGACCGATGGCGGCGCGACATGGAAGAAATTGACGAAAGGCTTGCCGTACGAGAACGGCGGCGACACCGGACGCATCGGGCTGGATATTTATCGCAAAGATCCGAACATCCTTTACGCGATTGTGCAGCACGAAAAGGGCGGAACATTCCGCAGCGAAGACAAAGGCGAGACCTGGAAGAAGATGGGCGACACGAATCCGCGGCCTTCCTACTACAGCCAGATCCGCATCGACCCCAATAACGATCTGCGCATCTGGGAACTTGGCGCGCAGATGTTTTACTCCGAAGACGGCGGCAAGAAATTTGCGACCGATCGCGTGAGGGGCATTCATGGCGATTTTCACGCGATGTGGATCGATCCGGCGGATTCGAATCACATGATCACCGGCAGCGACGGCGGAATCCACTGGAGTTATGACAGCGGGCGAACGTGGGATTTCGTCAATACGATTGCGATCGGCCAGTTTTACGAAATTGGCCTCGACAACGAGAGGCCCTACCATATTTGCGGAGGGCTGCAGGACAACGGAAGCTGGTGCGGGCCGAGCCAGTCGCTGACACGCGACGGCATCACGAATGAAGATTGGAATGTGATTCACGGCGGCGACGGATTTTACGCAGCGATCGATCCTGTCGAGCCCTGGATCGTGTACACCGAATCGCAGGACGGCAACATTGATCGGCGCGATTTGCGGGCCGGGCAACAACGCTCGATATCGCCAGAAGCGAAATATGGAGAGGCGCATTACCGCTTCCAGTGGAATTCGCCAGTGGTGGTCTCCGCGCACAATCACACGACGATCTACTACGGCGGAAATTATTTGTTTAAGTCCGCTGAGCGCGGCGATACCTGGACGCGGCTCGGCGGAGACCTGACCACGGGTGCGGATCGCAACAGGCTGCAAATCTTTGGAAAGACGCCCGACAAAAACACGTTGTCGCGGCACGACGGCGTGCAGGAATATCCGACCATCACCACGCTCAGCGAATCACCGCTGACGCCGAACGTGCTGTGGGTCGGCACCGATGACGGGAATCTGCAAGTGACGCGTGACGGCGGAAAGAATTGGAAGAATGTGGCTTCGCGTGTTCCGGGCGTGCCTAAGGGCACGTACGTCAGCCGCGTGGTGGCGTCAAAGTCCGGAGAAGGAGCGGCGTTTGTGACGTTCGATGGTCATCGCAACGATGACTACGGAATCTACATCTTCGTCACCAATGATTACGGCGAGAGCTGGAAAGCAATTCGCAACGGCATCCCGGATTCCGCCGGAAGCGTGCACGTGGTTCGCGAGCACCCGCGCAATCAAAACCTGCTGTTTGCCGGGCTGGAATTCGGGCTGTGGGTCTCCTGGGACCGCGGCGCGAACTGGACCGCGCTGAAGAATAATTTCCCAACCGTGCCGGTGGACGATATCGAGATCCAAGCGCGGGAAAACGACCTCGTGCTGGCTACACACGGGCGCTCGATATGGATTTTCGACGACATCACGCCGATCGAGAAAATGGACGCGAGCGTGTTGAATAGCGACATGACGTTTTTTCCGCCGCACGCGGCTACTATTTTCAACGTAAGGATGCGGCGCTGGAGCGGAGGGCAGAAATTCTTTACTGCAAAGAATCCGCCTTATGGCGCCATTCTGAACTACTACTTGAAGGAAGCCGTACCGCCGGAGCCCCTGAAGACCGAGCAAAAGACGGACAAGGACGACAAGGACAAAGCCGCGTCAGCGAAAAGCGAGAAAGAGGAAAAGGGCAAGAGCACTGCAGAGGATAAGAGCAAATCCGCCGCGGAGCCGAAGAAAGAAGGCAAGGTCAAGATCAGCGTCACCGATAAAGACGGCAACGTAGTGCGGGAGTTTGACGGGCCGGGAGCCGCGGGCGTGAATCGCACCAATTGGGATTTGCGCTACAACTCGGCAGCCGAGCCCACGCCGGAACAGATGGAGATGATCAACGCCGGATACTGGGAAGGTCCACGCGGCCCGCGGGTCGAGCCCGGAAAGTACACCGTCAAAATCAAATCTGGGACGAAGGAGGAAACGCAGGAGGTAGTGGTCGAAGATGACCCTCACATTCAGTTTTCCCCGGAGGATCGCGCCGCGCGGCGGGCAGCCATCGATCAGCTCTACGCGATGGAAAAGACCGCAGCCAAAGACCGCAAAACGATCCAGGGACTGAAGGATGCGTTGAATGCGGCGCGCGGACAGTGGAAGGCGGATGCCGGCAAGGCGGATGTGCCAAAAATCCCTGAAGAGATACAGAAGGTGGCGGACGAGCTGCAAAAAAAAGTGGACAAGGTCGCCGAAAAATACATCCGCGAACGCGGAGAGCTCGGCAATGCAGGTCCACCGTTTGAATGGAAGCCCGATCCTTTACCGGATCAGGTGCAGGGTCTCTTGCAAGATTTAGATGGATTCGCCGCGGCTCCTGGTGGACAACAGAAGGAGAAGCTCGTAGAACTAGGCCCGCTCGTTAGCGACGCTTCGGCGCAGGTCAAGAAGCTAATTGACGAGGACCTGCCGGCGCTCAACAAGAAGATGAATGATGCGGGAATTCCGCACATCGTGCCGAAGCCGGCGGAGCATCACCCGGATGGCGGAGATAGCAAAGAGTCAGCCCGGTAGGGCTCGGAGACTGAGACCCTTGCGCGAAGGCCGCGTCTAAGGTTGCTCAGAGACGGCTGGCACGTGGTCTGTGCTCTGGGGCTAGCGGCGTTGAATTCCTGATGTATTCATGATTTCGGAGGGATGAGCATGAACGCGAAGCGTTTGGAGCGAAGTGGTGTGAGCGCCTGGTTGGTGGCGTTTGCGGTGGTGTTCGGGCTAGCGGCAGGGGACCTTTTCGCTGGGAATCTTGCCCGGCAGGAAAGCGGCGGCGGACAAAAGAAGGAAGAAAAGAAAGATGGCAAGAAGGATGAAAAGAAAGGGCTGTCGCTGAAGTCCGATCGGAAAATCGAATTTACGACCGACGAAGGGACGTGGATCTCGCTGGACGTTGCGCCCGACGGCAAGACCATAGCATTCGAACTGCTCGGGGACATTTACACCCTGCCCATCGCGGGCGGAGAAGCCAAGCTGATCTCCGGCGGAATGGCCTTCGACAGCCAGCCGAAGTTTTCTCCCGACGGAAAGTGGATCGCGTTTCTCTCCGACCGCGAAGGGAGCGAGAACGTCTGGATCATGCGCGCCGACGGGAGCGACGCGAAGCAGGTTTCCAAGGATCCCAACGCCGAATTCGCTTCGCCAAGCTGGGCGCCGGATGGCAGTTACGTCTTTGTGTCCAAAGCGGGCTTTGGCATCAATACTTTCGAGATTTGGATGTACCACGTGCAGGGCGGCTCCGGTGTGCAGGTCACAAAAGCCAAGCCGGCGCCGACCACGCCGCGCGAGCAACGCCACAATGCCTTGGGCGTGATGGCTTCCGCGGACGGAAAGTATCTTTACTACGCGATGCGTCATGGCGGCTTTACTTACAATGCGCAGCTTCCGCTATGGCAGGTCGCACGCCGCGACCGCAAGACGGGAGACGAGGACGTTCTGCTACAACAACTGGAGAGCAGCTTCCGGCCGGTGCTCTCGCCAGACGGAACACAAATTCTGTACGTGACCCGGTACGAGACGGAAAGTGGATTGCGCGTTCGCAATTTGCAGAGCGGCGACGATCGCTGGGTAAAGTATCCCATCACGCGTGACGACCAGGAATCGCGCTTCACTCGCGACCTTTTTCCCGGATTTGCATTCCTGCCCGATGGGAAGGAGATTGTCTACAACCAGGACGGAAAGATTCGGCGGCTGAATCTGGCAACGGGAACGGAGACGGTGATTCCGTTTACCGCCAAAGTCTCTCAGGAACTGGGGCCAAAGTTGGATTTTCCGCAGAGAGTCGAAGAAGGGCCGGTAAAGGCGCGGCTAATTCAGGACCCCGTGGAATCACCTGACAGCAAACAATTGGCGTTCTCCGCGCTGACCCATCTGTACACGCTGGACTTGCCCAGCGGGAAACCGCGACGCGTGACAACCGGCAATGCGCGCGAATTTCAGCCGGCATGGTCGCCGGACGGCAAGACAATCGCCTACGTAACTTGGTCGAATGAAGGAGGGCAGCTCTGGAAGGTGCCGGCGGCGGGCGGAACTTCGCAGCAATTGTCGAAGTCAGCCGGAGTCTACAGCAATCCAGAGTGGTCGCCCGATGGCACGAAAATCGTGGCGTTGCGCGGAAACGCGTATGACCGGGAAAACAGCGCATTTGATGGCGGGCAGACAGCGAATGCGGACCTTGTGTGGATTCCCGCCGCCGGCGGCGACGCCAATCTGATCCTGCCGGCTCGCGGCGCGGGCGGCCCGCATTTCACGCATGAAAAGGACCGCATTTATGTTTATACCCCGCAGGGATTGGTGTCGTTGCGCTACGACGGCACGGACCGTCGCACACATCTCCAAGTGAAAGGCCAGGGCATATTTTTCGCGGAAGAACCGGTGTCCGCCGACGATGTACAGCCGAGTCCCGACGGGCAGTGGGTACTGGCGCATATAAGCAATCAGCTCTACCTGATCGCCATGCCCATAGTGGGGGGCGAAGCGCCGACCGTCAATCTGGCCTCGGCATCGGTGCCCGTGAAACGGCTGACGGACATCGGCGCGGACTATTTTGCCTGGGCGGACGACGGCAAAACCATTACCTGGGCGGTAGGCGCGAGCTTGTTCCGCGAGCCGGTGAGCGCTATCTCTTTTGAAACACCGAAGGACGAAAAAAAAGAAGGCGAGAAAAAGGACGGAGACAACAAGGAGGCCGCGGATAAGAAAGACGCGGGCGCTTCCGCGAGCGAAGCGAAAAAGGACGAGAAGAAAGAAGAGAAGAAATTCAAGGAGCTGGACAAAAACGTTGAAGAGATCGCTGTCAGTGTGGAAGCGCCCCGCAAGGTGCCGAAAGGCACGGTAGTTCTGCGCGGAGCGACAGTCATCACGATGAAGGGCGCTGCCGGCTCCGAAGAAGTGCTGAAGAATGCCGACATCGTGGTGGAAAACAATCGCATCAAGAGTGTGGGCGCAAAGGGAAGCGTTGCGGCGGGCGCGAAGGTGATCGATGTTCGTGGAAAAACGATCGTACCGGGCTTTGTTGATACGCATGCGCACTGGCTGGAAATTCGGCGCGGCATTCTGGACACGCAAAACTGGGCGTTCCTAGCGAACTTGGCCTACGGCGTGACCTCGGGGCTGGACGTCCAGACGTTCTCTAACGACATGTTTGCTTATCAGGACCTGGTCGATACCGGGGACATCATCGGGCTGCGGGCGTTTTCCACCGGCCCGGGCGTTTTCTCTGACAACAATTTCCAGTCAACGGAAGAAGTGAAGGGCGTGTTGACGAAGTACAAGAAATATTACGGCACGCACAACATCAAGAGCTACGTGGTGGGCAACCGCAAGCAGCGCCAGTACATGGTGGAAGCTTCGAAAGAGCTAGAGATGATGCCGACCACCGAAGGCGCGCTGGACCTGAAGCTCAACCTGACGCACGTGATCGACGGCTTTCACGGCAACGAACACACGCTGCCAATCACGCCGCTCTACAAGGACGTGCTGCAGATGTTCGCGCAATCCGGTATCGCCGAGACTCCGACTCTGATCGTGAACTACGGCGGGCCGTTCGGAGAGGACTACTTCTACGAATCCTCGAACGTTCACGACGACGCCAAGCTCAACCATTTCACGCCGCACCGCATCATCGACGAAAAAACAAAGCGGCGTGGAGGATGGTTCCGGAAAGATGAGTACGCATTCCCCAAGCTGGCCGCGCAGATGGCCAAGCTCGAGCGCGCCGGCGGACTGGTGGGCGTGGGCAGTCATGGCCAGTTGCAAGGGCTCGGGTATCACTGGGAGATGTGGATGCTCGCCAGCGGCGGAATGACGCCGATGGAAGTGCTGCGGTGCGCAACGGTCAATGGGTCAAAGATTGTTGGGCGCCCGCAGGATATCGGCTCGATCGAGCCGGGGAAGCTTGCAGATCTGCTTATTCTAGACAAGGATCCGCTCGCTGATATTCACAACACGAACAGCGTTCATTGGGTCATGAAGAATGGCGAGCTGTTCGAGGGCGACACGCTGGACCAGATTTGGCCGGAGCAGAAAAAGCTCGAGCCGCTCTTCTTCTGGAACTACGATACTCCGAAAGCCGGCGAGCCGCTGAGCTACGGAAAGACGAGCCTGCCGTAAGAGTCTTGGCGCGACAGGTCCCGCTAAGTCGAAGAATCACCGGAGCGAGAGCCAAGCTCCATCCTTTTCTTTTCAGGATTTTGCAGGAGCCGGCGCGGGTGCGGAAGCAGTAGCAGGCGCGGCATCCGTCTTGACTTGCGTCGCGCGATGCCAGTCGAGGGTGCGCCGCAGGCCCTCTTCGAATGCGATTGACGGCTCATAACCGAGGAACTCGCGGGCCTGCGAAACATCTGCTTGCGAGTCGCGAATATCTCCGTCGCGCGCCGGTTCAAATTTCGCTTCGAGGTTCTTACCGGAAATCTGATTGAGCAGCGCCACGGTCTGGTTCAGGCTGAAACGTCCGCCGACCCCAACATTGAACACCTTGCCGGAAACATTGGGAGCTTCACAGGCCAGCAAATTGGCTTGCACGGCATTGTCCACGTATGTGAAATCGCGCGTTTGCTCGCCGTCGCCGAAAATCACAAGTTGCGTGTCTTCGAGAAAAGCGCTGCAAAATTTCGCCAGCACGCCGGAATACGGAGAGCTGGGATCCTGGCGAGGACCGAAGATGTTGAAATAGCGTAGCGACACGTTCTCCAGTCCATAGCACCGGCCGAAGGTTTGCGCGTACAGCTCGCCGACATACTTTGTGACGCCGTAGGGCGAGATGGGTTGCGGCTCCATCTTTTCGATCTTGGGCAGCGTAGGCGTTTCTCCATACGCGGAAGACGAGGCTGCGAAGACGATGCGCTTTACTTTGGCGTCACGCGCCGCGACCAATACGTTCAACGTGCCGTCGATATTGATTCGGTTCGTCTCAATGGGATCCTTGACCGACTTGGGGACCGAAGTGCGCGCCGCCAGGTGCAGCACGTATTCGGCTTCGTGCATGGCCTTACGAACCACTTCGATGTCCGTAATGCTGCCCTTAATCAACGTGATTTTGTTGCGGATATCCGCGAGGTTCTCTTCCTTACCGGAAGAAAGATCGTCCAGCACCACGACGCTGTGCCCACGGCGGACGAGCTCGTCCACCGTATTCGAACCGATGAAACCGGCGCCGCCTGTGACGACGAAGCGCATTCAGGGAATCCTCCTCCACCAGGTTCACAGCAGGCGGGTGGCTGCCGTGGTAAGCGACGCGCCCTTCAGAAAGACGAGCGCCTCGCGTTTTGATAATCTCAAAGTTCGCGCCGAGCCGCCGATCCTTGGACGCTCACCATGCGCGTAAAATGTATTGTACGACGGACGGCAGCGAGGCAACGGATTGTTTCAGACTAGGTTCACAGAAATAGCATGACCAAACTCACAGCAACGACCGCGGCGATAGCAGCGCTGGCATGCGCCGCCGGAGCGTATTACTGGGCGCATGGCATTGGCCCCTTCGGTCGAGTGTCGAAGGCTGCGCAGCCCGCCGTGGCTTCTCCAGCATCGGTAACGACGGACAAAGCAGCTCCAGTTTCCGCCGCACCCGCGCTCTCAAAAACGACCGAGCCCAGCGACCGCGTGGCAGCCGCGGACGCGGGCACACCTTGGCGCCCTGGCGAAGTGCTCGAATTTGCCGCGGACGTGGCGAAGCTCAGCAACGTCGCCAATCTACGTTTGCAAATTGCCGAACGCCGTGACTTCTTCGGGAAGAATGCCTGGCACCTGCAGGCCTTTGCGCGCACGGAAAATCCTTTGCGCATGGTCTTCGAGCTTGACGATCAGTTTGATTCCTACAGCGATGCCGCCACTCTCTCCAGTTTGCAATATGAAATGCATTTAAACGAGCGCGGGCAAAAACAAGAATCGATTCAGCGCATGAGGACAGCGGATGCAGAGCGCGTTGCCTCAAATGCGACAGAAACGCGCGTAGTGCCGGGAACCCGCGACCCGCTGGGGCTAATGCAGTATTTGCGCACGGTGGACTGGACGAAAATTCACGAAGTGCACGGCCCAGTCTATGACGGCCACAAGCTGTACGACGTTAGCGCAAGGCTCGACGGGTCGCCGCAAAATATCACCGTGCCGGCGGGCACCTTCGCCACTTCAAAAATCGAAGTTCGCATATTCGACGCAGGAGCCGAACTGAAGGACGCCCATTTCGCACTGTATCTCGCAAACAATCCTTCGCGGACCCCCGTGCTGCTCGAAGCGGTAATGCCGTTCGCGACCGCGCGGGTGGCCTTGGTGAAAATGAAGTAGAGCCGCGGTTACTCCAGCAAGGCGAGCTGCTCGATCAATGAGCAAGCGATGTGCCCGACAGTGATGTGCGCTTCCTGAATGCGCTGGGGATCCCGAGAGGGAACGTTCAGCAGCAGGTCCACCTTGCTCGCCAGCGCGCCGCCCGTCTCACCGGTGAGCGCTACAAGAAACGCGCGCCGCGTGCGCCCCGCTTCAATTCCTCTTAGAATGTTTGCGCTGTCGCCGCTGGTGGAGAGAGCGACCAACACGTCCTGCGCCGAAACAAGCGATTCGATCTGACGCGCAAAAATCTGCTCGAACCCATAATCGTTTCCCGCAGCAGTCAGCACCGATGGATTGGTGGTCAGCGCCAAGGCCGCCAGCCCGCGCCGGTCGTCGCGTAATTTCACTACCAGCTCCGCCGCGAGGTGCAACGCGTCAGCAGCGCTGCCGCCATTACCAAAGAACACCACTTTGCCGCCGGCGCGAAGGGCTGTCGCACATTTTTGCGCAAACAGCAGGATGTTTCGGATCAGCGCGTCGGAGAAAGCCTGCTTGACGCGAGCGCTTTCCTCTAGCTGGCGGCGAATCTCTTCGGCGGACGCAGCCATGTGGGTTAGCAGAGCACGATCTTGTCGCGGTGACGCATCACACGCCTCGTGGCGTTGCGCGTGTCCACTACCAGCTTCGCGGCGTCGACGATGGCCGCGTAATCGTAGCTTGAATGATCCGTGGCCACGATCACCGCGTCGTAGCTGCCAATCGCCTGCGGATTCAACTGTACGGATTTCATATTCTCATAATTGTAATGCCGCATTTTATGTAGTTGCGGAAAATACGGATCGTTGTAATCGAGCTGTGCGCCGCGCTGTTGCAGTAGCTGCATGATCTTGAGCGTTGGAGACTCGCGCAAATCGTCCACATCCTTTTTGTAAGCCACGCCCAAAATCAAGATCTTCGCGCCCTTCAAACTTTTCTTGTGATTGTTCAGCGCGGCGGCAATTGCGTCAACGACGTGATACGGCATAGCCGTATTGACTTCGCCCGCAAGCTCTATGAAGCGCGTCGAAAAGTCATACTCGCGCGCCTTCCACGAAAGATAGAACGGGTCCACCGGAATGCAGTGTCCGCCAAGCCCCGGCCCCGGATAAAAAGGCATAAAGCCGAAGGGTTTCGTTGCCGCTGCGTCGATCACTTCCCAGATGTCGATACCCATGCGTAGGCTGAGCATCTTCAGTTCGTTCACCATGGCAATATTCACGCAACGAAAAATATTTTCCAGCAGTTTGGCCATCTCCGCCGCGCGAGTGGAGCTTACCGGAACGACTCGGGCAACAACTTGCGCGTACAGCGACACGGCAGCGCGTCCGCTGGGAGGATTTACGCCGCCGACGACTTTCGGGATTTGCGCCAACCCAAACTGCTTGTTCCCCGGATCTTCGCGTTCCGGAGAAAACGCCAGCCAAAAGTCGCACGGGACATTCTCATTTTCCGGCCCGGCCGCGATCGGACAGCGCAGGCCGCTCTTCTCTAGAATCGGCAGCACCAATTCTTCAGTGGTCCCTGGGTACGTCGTGGATTCCAGCACCACGAGATGCCCCTTCTGCAGGTGCGGCTGAATCGAAATCGCCGTTTGCTCGACGTAACTCAAGTCCGGCTCGCGCCGCTCGTCCAGTGGTGTCGGCACGCAAATGAGGATGGCGTCCGCCTCCCTCAAGCGCGCGAAGTCCGTGGTCGCCCCAAAATGCCGGCTGTTAACGAACTGCTGAATCTTCGTCTGCGGGATATGCTCGATATACGATCGTCCGGCGTTCAGCATATTCACTTTGTTGGGATCGGTGTCGAATCCCGTCACCTTGTGCCCTGCTTCGGCAAAACGCAGCGCCAGCGGCAAACCTACGTATCCGCATCCGATAATGGCGACCTTAAGCTGGGCGCCCTTGAAGAACTCAGGTTTCCGGTCAATTGGCATGAGTCGCGTTGCACTCCTAAACTATTTGGGGATACACAGGCCGCAAAGCCCCCTGAAGAGCCGAATAAATATAACAGGGTTCACGGCGCGCGCAAAAAAAACGCCCTTCAGAGGTGTTGCCGAAAGTCAGGGCCGTTGCGATTGCCTGGCAAAACGGAGCAAGATAGTAGGCCCGCGCCCAACGTTTCCAGCCGGCAGTCGAAGGCGCAACCGGCATTCAGCAAGCAGCGGATGCAATTTTCGCTCAGACGCACGGGAGCGCCTGAGGTATAGCAGCACTGCGGTGCTAGCACGGCGAGGAGTTTGCGAATCCCATGGTGGATGTGCACTGCCACATTTTGCCAGGTCTTGATGACGGCCCCCAGGGCATCGAAGAGTCTCTGGCCATGGCCGAATCGGCGATCGCCGACGGCATCACGCATGTCGTCGCTACGCCGCATTGCAGCAACGAATATCCTTTCGATTATGCGCGCGTCCAGCGTCTGCGCGAACACCTGCAAGGCGAGATTGGTGACCGGCTTAAGCTGGCTACGGGATGCGACTTTCATCTTAACCCGGAAAATCTCGAGGCCTTGCGGGCTGACGCCTCGCCCTTTTGCATCAACCAGCACGATTACCTGCTTGTCGAGTTCAACGAAATCTCCATCCCGCCCTCCATGGATGACACACTGCACGGTCTGCAGCTCAAGGGCCTGCGACCCATAATCACCCATCCCGAGCGGAATGCCATTCTTTGCCGCCAGCCCGAGCGACTGACAAAATGGGCGCGGCTGGGTTGCTTTGTTCAGGTCACGGCCGGTTCCCTGACAGGAACCTTCGGTCCGCGAGCGCAGGAAGATTCTTTGTGCTGGATAGCGCAAGGCTTTGTGCACTTTGTCGCCAGCGATGCGCACAACACCAAGCGCAGGCCGCTGCGTTTGCAGGCCGCTTATGACGCGGTAAGCAAGCAATTTGGTGACGAGAAGGCGCGCGCCCTGTTTCTCGAAAACCCGCTGGCCGCTTTTGAAGGACGAGACCTTCCGTACGTCCCGGAAATCCCCGATGAAAAGGTTTCGCCGCGGCGTAGAAGGTTTTTCTTCTTCTGAGTTCCGTCACCGCGAAGGATGCAGAGGCAGGCCCGCCCATGCGTTCAACAGACCCAGAACTTCCCGCACCACGTCCAGGGCATCACCCGTCGCGCGCCACCAGTGGTCAGGCGCAAACGGATCGGTGGGAGCAGCCCGCACGATGGCTCTCCCCCGCCCACCCGAAAACTCCTTCCACAGCGTGCGCACCCGCCGCGTGTGCGCCTTCGTGGTAACGATAATCACCGCGCCGCCCTTCTCCCGCTCCAACTCGGCCGCAATGGCCCGAACTTCATCAACCGTATTGTCTATAGGAGGCTCGAGCGCAAGGATTGCATTCGATGGCACCCCTTCGTGCATCAAAACTCGTGAGTTGAAGAAGTCCTCGCCGATGTAAGCGATATGCATTTCCTGGAGTGATGCAGCAGGTTCATTGGCGCGGGTCAGCCAAACTTGCGGTGCATAGCCGGCTTTGTATAAGCGTGCCGCTTCCTTGGCCCGCATGGGGATTCGCCCGCTAAGGACGGCAATTGCTTGGGCCTTGTCAAGCGGATCTTCAACTATCAGCCATCGGCCCACGCCAAGGAAAATGATCGCGGCCAAGACGATTAGCCCAACAATCAAGGTGAGAATAATCGCCCGGAGGAAGTGGCGCTTCGGGGCGTGCGGTGCATCTGCGCTGCTGTCCATAAACAAGCGGGCGCATGGTATCGCGGCCCAACAATGTGGTCAATCGCTGTCCGGCGCGATAAACTTGCCGATCAGCATTTCTTGGGAGGTTGCATGCGTGCAGTAGTTACTGGCGGAGCGGGTTTTCTGGGTTCACATCTCTGCGATCGCCTGATCACGGAGGGATGGGACGTTCTGTCGCTCGACAACCTTGTTACGGGCGTGGACTCGAACATCGCTCATCTACAGAAACACCCACGCTTCCGCATCGCGCGGGCGGACGTCTCCAATTACATCGACGTTGCCGGCCCGGTTGACTACGTCTTGCACTTCGCTTCCCCGGCCAGTCCCGTCGATTATTTGAAAATGCCCATTCAAACCCTAAAGGTCGGCGCGCTGGGTACTCACAACGCACTCGGGCTCGCGCTCGCTAAAAACGCCAAATTTTTTCTGGCTTCCACTAGCGAATGCTACGGTGATCCGGAAGTTTCTCCGCAGCCGGAAACATACTGGGGGCATGTGAATTCGATCGGGCCTCGCGGCGTCTACGACGAAGCCAAACGTTACGCCGAAGCCATGACCATGGCGTATCACCGCTCCCACAGCGTGGACACGCGCATTGTGCGCATTTTCAATACCTACGGGCCTCGCATGCGTTTAAATGACGGCCGCGCCCTCCCCAACTTTGTTCACCAAGCTCTCACCGGGAAGCCCCTCACCGTCTACGGTGATGGCAAGCAGACGCGTAGCTTCTGCTACGTTTCCGATTTGATTGAGGGAATTTACCGCCTGATGTTATCCGACGAACATTTGCCCGTGAATATTGGCAATCCGCAGGAAATCACCATTCTTCAATTTGCGGAACGCATTCGCGCCCATTTTGAAAACGCGCCCAAGATTATTTTCGAACCTTTGCCGCAAGACGACCCCAAGCAGCGCTGCCCGGACATTGGCAAAGCCAAGCGTATTCTAGGTTGGGAACCGAAGGTGGGTCTGGAGGACGGCTTGCGCACTACGCTGGACTATTTCAAAGAGTACTTCGCTGGCAAGCAGACCGCCGCTGTTTAGTAGCGTTCAACTTACTGATCTGTGAAAATTATTCTCGCCCGAACGAATGGTATTCGAAGCCAAGCCCGCGCATCGACGACGGCGAATATAGGTTCCTGCCGTCAATCACCAGCCGCCGCGCCATGAGTTTCCCGGCGCGTTCCCAGTCGAGGTCTCGAAATACATCCCATTCCGTACAGACCAGCGCCGCTTCCGCGTCACGCAAAGCATCGTACGGATCTTCGTAGTAACTAGCCGCGGGAAAAAGCGTCGTAGCTCTGGAAATCGCTTCAGGATCCGTGGCCTGTACCTGGGCTCCTTGCCGGAGCAGTTCTTTCACGACTTCCAGCGCCGGCGAGAATCGGATGTCGTCGGTATTCGCTTTGAACGCCAGTCCGAGCACGGCGACGCGCTTTCCTTTTACTACCCACAGTGCCTGGCGCACTTTGTCGAAAAATCGTTCGATCCGCTGCTTATTGACACGCTCGGCCGCTTTTAGAATGTCGAAATCCACGCCCACCGTCCCAGCTAGATGGATGAACGCCTGCAAATCCTTTGGAAAACAAAAGCCGCCGAAGCCCAGCCCCGCGCGCAGGAATTGCGTGCCGATGCGCGGATCCAATCCCATCGCGTGCGTCACTTCCTCGACGTTCGCGCCGATTTTCTCGCAAAGGTCGGCAATCACATTGGCGTAGCTGATTTTCAACGCCAAAAATGAGTTGGACGCATGCTTGATGAGCTCCGCGCTGTTGATCGTGGTGATAAGCAGGTCCACGGCACCCCCGGGAGGGCACGTGCCGTCGTGCACCGGGCAGCGAAAGGAGCGCTCCAGGATCGGCCGGTAAATCTCCCGCATATCGCGCGCCGAGGCCTCGTCCTCCACGCCGACCACAATGCGGTCAGGGTGAAAAAAATCCGATACGGCCGTCCCTTCGCGAAGGAACTCCGGATTGGACGCTACGCGAAATGTCAAGCCGCTGTTGCGCGAGTAGGCCGTGAGCGCTCGCCGCAATTCCAGTCCGGTACGAGCCGGCACCGTGCTTTTTTCGATCACCAGCTTCGGAGATCGCGCCTCCGTGGCAATCTGACGCGCTACGTGGTCGATTGCAGAAAGATCCGCATCGCCGTCTTCTTTTGGCGGTGTGCCTACGCAAATGAAGATGGCGTCGCCGTTGCGTATCGCTTCACCGGCGTCCGAAGTGTACGAAATTTTTCCGCCACTTCGCGCCGACTCCAGGATTTTCTCCAAGTGGTGCTCGTAGATCGGCACGCCTCCCGCCTGGAGCTGGGCGATCCGCTTCTCATCAATGTCCGTGCAAACGACCTCGTGGCCCGCTTCGGCGAGACATGCGCCGGTCACCAGCCCGACGTAACCACAGCCAACTACGGAAAGACGCAATCTAGTCCTCCGGGCAAAGATTCTTTATGCTCACATACATTCCTATGTGCCGCCGTCCTGGCGCCGCTCGCTGTTCCACCCCAACAGCAGCCCCCGGAGCCCCAGCAGCACGAGTTGAGGCTGGCGGCGCAACACGTTCCACAGCAGCCGCGTCGATTCATCGCGCGTGATTTCACTAAGTGTTTCCCGCGTAGCCGCGTTGAGCAGATCCACTAACCGCGAGTAATCTTTCTGCTGAAAATAGTGCATTGTTCGCCGCAGCAGCCAATGCGTGCTTAGTTCCCGCCGCAGGGCCAGCAGTTCCCTGCCCAGGCCGCCTTGCAAAATCGACTCCGCCACGGCCTGCGCCCCCCGAAAGCCAGTAACGATTCCCCCTACGGTGGACACCTTGACTTGCGCCGCGGCGTCCCCCACCAGGTACACGTTCCCTTTTCCCACCCGCCTCTTTACCGGCACCCAGCGCTTGTACATGGGGATTCGGGCGCCTTGCCATTCGAGCGGCTCCATTCCTTTTTTCTCCAGGAATCGCGCCAGGCATCGCGCCGTATCGCGGCCATCCTCTCCGATTACGCCCAGCGCGCCACGCTCCGCTGATTCCGGAATCAGCCAGTAGAAATACGGCGTGTCGTCCGGCACGAACCAGACGCGTGTCGTATCCACCGGGCAGTCCTTCGGCAAGCGCACAATGGCCTGCACGAGCGGCACGGTGTCAATAGGCGCCCAGCCCGCCGTTCGCGCCACGCGGCTCGCCGCGCCGTCCGCTCCCACCACGCTGTTGGCGGGCAACTCTTCGCGCCGTCCGCTGGATTCAACCTGCACGTGAATGCTATTCGCGTTCGTGCACAATCCGAGAAAGCGAGTATCGAAAGAAATTTCCGCGCCAGCCTGCCGCGCCTCTCGCGCCAGCGCCGGAATCAATTTCGCCCGCTCGATGATAAGGTCCGGCTTGGTCAGCGCGACCTGGGCGGAGCGGCCGTCCGTGAAGAGTTCGAAACGCCGAATCTCGTTCAGAACGCTTTCGTTAGCCGAAACTCCCAGTTGTTTGCGGAAGTGATCCGTCACGATGAGCGTCCGCGGCGCCGGCTCCAAGCCGCGCTTGGACTCCAGCACACGCACACGCTTGCCGCCCTGAGCCACCTTGGCGGCGGTATAAAATCCGGCCGCGGAACCTCCCACAACAATTACCTGTTCGCGCCGTCTCTTTTCCTGGTTCGGTTGCAACAATTTTTGCCTTGGCCTTCAGCACGTCTGCAAATTCACGGTCATCGGCTTCCGCGGTTTCCCGGGGCAACCGCTTTCCCGATCCTGCTGAGCACGGAAGGAGTGGGTGAGTGAGCGACCGACGTAAGTATAGCGAATCCGACTGCCGCGGCAAACCTCGACGGCAACGAAACTGTAGAGAAAACGCCGGATCTGGCTGGCGCTCGGTCACACGCTCAGGACTTTGCCGCCTGCCGTTCGTATGGTGCCCTCTCCAACATCGCAATGGCAAATAACATCGCCGCGATCACGACGGCGGCGAGCAACAGCGCCGCCTTCGCCGAAATGTAGGAAATCAAGACTGCCGATGCTCCGCTCACCGCGCCAAGCAGGTACAGCGCCAACACCGCGCCCCGCTGCCCCAATCCTAGATTCGCTAACCTGTGCGCGGCATGATCCTTTCCGGGCGCGGCAAACGGTAGCAGTCCTCGTCGCGCGCGCGAAATGGTGACCAGCGTCGTATCGAAAATGGTGACGCCGAGAATCAGCAGCGGAGCCAGAAGCGCCGCTGCATGGTTCCCCTGGCTCAGTCTCAGCTTCAACGCCAACGTCGCCATAAGGAAACCCAGGAACATCGCTCCGCCGTCACCCATGAAAATCTTCGCCGGTTTGAAGTTCCAACGCAGAAAGCCGCTAGCAGCGCCAAAAACCGCAGCAGCCAGCGTCGACACCACGATTTGACCGTTCAAAAACGCGAGCAATGCAAAAAAGAACGAAGCTGTCGCCGCAACCCCTGCGCACAGCCCGTCCATGTGGTCCAGTATGCTGAACGACGCGGTGATAGCCACCACCCAGAAGATGGTCAGCGCCGCGTCCAGCAGGTATCCCGTGCGTCCGGGAACAAACAGTTCGAACACCTGCGCATGAATTCCGCTCGCCAGAAGAATACAAGCGGCTAACGGCATTCCTACGAAAAGCTTGATTTGGTGATGTAACCAGCCGCGATCATCCAAAAAGCCAACCGCTGCCACCAGCGTCGCGCCCGTCACGATCCCCACGCTTTGCTCTCGCGCGGCTCCGTCAAACGCAAAAATAATCGCCAGCATCACCCCGCCGTACATCGCCAGTCCACCCAGCAGGGGTATCGGCTGCACATGCACTTTGCGCGGACCCGGCAGGTCCACCATCCCCACGCGCAACGCCAGCGCACGCACCGGTACCGTGAGCATCATGGACGCAAAAAGCGCAATGAAAAACGCCAGCACGCCGGCTGACATACCACCTCGTCGGAATGGAAGTAACTCACCGGTGCAGGCAACACTGCACAGGCGGTGTTTCACATGAATTGCCCGTTGGGGGCCGGCTCCCAAGACACACCAACAACTGCCCCACGCAGCCTAATCACAATACTTCGGAAATTGCGGCTCTGCCAGAAGATTCCGGCGCCTCACCGCTCCGTGAGCATTCGCCCGAAAATCCGCTCCACTTCTTTCCGGTCCTTGCTCGAGAAGTACCAATCGATCGTGCGCTTCAGCCCCTCGCGAAACGGCACCTTCGGCTCCCAGCCAAGCAATCGTTTGGCAAGCGCGTTGTCCGCCACCCGGTTCAGCGGCCCGGTAGGCATGTCCGGCCGCTTTTTTATTTCTGCTTTGTGTTTGGTGAACTCGCAAACCATCTTCGCGCAGTCGAGCACCGTGATGCGCTCCATCGTTCCCAGATTGATGGCTGTGCCGTCGATGATTTTCTCTCCCGCCAGGATCGTGCCCTCGACAATGTCGTCAATATACGTCCAATTTCGTATTTGCGAGCCGTCGCCCCAAATCTCAAACGGATTCTGCCCCAGAAACGCGCGCGCGATCATCGCGATCACCGCATGATTTTCCACGCCGCGCGGCCCGTACACCGTAAAGTAGCGGCACGACGCCGCTCCCATGCCGTGCTCCTTCGCGTATGCCTTCAGCGTGAACTCGCCCATCAGCTTGGCCCAGCCGTACGTGTTGTCCGCGTCATTAGGACCGCTAGTCAGATCCTCGGTCAGGTAAATCTCTTTGTGGATGTCCGACTGCAAGAAATTCGGATACACGCAGCCCGACGAAGCGAACACCACTTTTTTCACCTTCGCCCGCAACGCTTCCGCAAACACCAGCCCGTCGAGGAAAAAATTCGACGCCGGCCCTGCCTGGTGCAAATCCACGTATCCCCGGCCGCCGTGATCCGCCGCAAGATGGAACACCGTGTCCACACCGTGCATCGCCGCTCGCGTGACGCCCGGCTCGCGCAAATCCGCATGCAGAAAATCCACTTCGCCGCCAAGGTGCCCGCGAATATTGTCCAGGTGTCCGCTTGAAAGGTCGTCGACGATGCGCACCCTTGCGCCGCGTGCCAAAAGCTGATCCGTCAGCGTCGAGCCGATGAACGACGCTCCTCCCGTCACAAGCGCAAGTTTCCCGCTCCAAAAACTCTCCGCCGGTGTCACGCTAGACGCGCCTCCTCAATAATCCGCACAAATTTCCGCAGTTCGTTGACTCTATCATAGTCATTAGCTGACGCCCGCGCTGCCTCGCCCATCCTTCGCAGTTTCTCTGCGCTCCGAAAAATCTGGCGAACCGCATCTGCAACCTGCAAAGCATCGTCCGGGTCCGCGCAGATTGCGAACCCGCGCTTCTCCCCAATAGCAGCAACATCCGTCTCGCGCGATGCAACAGCCACAATCGGTTTGCCCGCCGCCAGAATTCCGTACATCTTGCTCGGTACGATCACGCCTTCCAACCCGCGCCCGACCGTTACAATGTGTGCGTCCGGCGCCGCCAGCACGGATGCAATTTTGCTCGCCGGGAAAAATGGGAGGAAGCGCACGTTCCTGCACCCAAGCGCCGCCGCTTCGATCTGCGCCCGTTGCGCGCCGTCCCCAACGAAAACCAGCCCGATTTCCTCGTCCTGCAGTTTCTGCGCCGCCGCTATCAAAGTTCCCCACGTCCCGTAAAACCCCAGATTCCCGGCGTGCAGCAGCACAAATTTGAAATCGCTTCGAATCGCCCGCACCACGTCAGCGTCCACCGCAGGCTCAGACCCCGCTTCACAAATCTCCGCTCCGTCGCGGACCACTACGACACGTTCCGACCTCACGCCCTTCGCGACAATTCGCGCGCGCATATCTTCGCCAAGCGCCACCACGCGCGTCGCCTTCCGCAGCGCCCACCTGTGCAGTCTCTCCCACACCCGCGTCAGCAGCCCTTCCTTCATGATCGAACCACCTACAGCCATATCTGGATACAAATCGCGAATGTTGTAGACAAACCGTTTGCCCTTCAGCAGCGCCACAAACGCCGCCACAATTCCCTCGAACGGCGGGTCAGTCATCCCAAGCACCACATCGCAGCGCACAAACACCGCCCGCGGCACGCTCAGCGCAACATATGTAAGATAATTCACCACCCTCCGCCCCATCTGCGTCCGCGAATAGTCCGTCGATCCCACGCGGATAATCTTCGCTCCACCGGGTTGCAGCGATCTGCTTGGCTTCTCCGTTTGCCACAAGCGCCAAGCTCTTCGCTCCGTAGGGTCGTATGAGGGCCGCCCGCAAATTACCGTGACCTCATGCGCAGCCGAAAGCGCATTCACAACCGTCTGCGCCATCTTCGCCGTTGCAGAGGTGTCCGGCGGGTAGTAAAGATTCAGCAGGAGAATTCGCACCGCAAGATTGTACAAGCAGCAGCAGGCACCGTGCTCACGCGTTGTATGAGATCGTTATCGAAGAGGAGCAATGCGCTGAGACTGCGTCTCACGAGCCGCGCGTCACAAGAAAATCTCCCAACACCAGGGCATCCATCTTAGTCCGCAAGAAACAATCGATTGCTTCTTCCGGCCGGCAAACAATCGGCTCATTGTCATTGAACGACGTATTTAGCACCAGCGGCACACCCGTTAAATCGCGAAACGCCGAAATCAGTGCGTGATATCGAGGATTGGACTCCCGCGCAACTGTCTGCAATCGTCCTGTGCCGTCCACATGCGTTGGCGCCGGAATCAGCGCGCGCTTTTCCGCCCGCACCGCATACGCCAGCGTCATAAACGGCGAAGGATGCGACTTCTCAAACCACTCACCTGTCGCCTCCGCTAAAATCGATGGCGCAAACGGCCGAAAAATCTCTCGGTGCTTGATTCGCCGGTTCAGAATTTCCTTCATATCCGCCCGCCGCGGATCGGCCACAATGCTGCGATTTCCGAGCGCTCGCGGCCCCCATTCCGCGCGCCCCTGAAACCATCCCAATATTTTCCCCTCGGCGATAATCGCGGCCACGCGCCGCGCCAACTCCGGCGCCGGCATTTCCGTAACGCTATAGCCCTCGCGCGCCATACCCCTCGTCTCGATCGCCGCGCGAATCTCCGCAGTTGAAAATCCCGGGCCCCAATACGCGTGCTCCATCACAAACGAGCGCGGCCGGCCCAGTTTTTGGTGCCAAACGTAGTACGCCGCTCCCACTGCAAGCCCCGCATCACCCGCAGCCGGCTGCACGTACACCTGCTCAAATGGAGTGCTCTCAAAAATTTTCCCGTTCGCCACGCAGTTGAACGCCACTCCGCCCGCCAGGCAAATCGATTTCAGCTCCGTCGCCTTCGCCAGCTTCCTGAGCATCCCCAGATAAACGTCTTCCAGCCGCGCTTGCAGCGACGCCGCCAAATTCCGGTGGCGCTGCTCCAGCGGTTCTTCTGGCGCCCGTGCCGCACCCAACCGTCGCGACATCTCACCAGAGAAAAGCTTTCCCAGCGTCGGTGTTTTATCCGCCTCTGCCCAGCTCATTTCCGGTCCGGTGCGATGATGGACAAAATAATTAAGTCCCAGGCGGAACCCGTTGCCGTTTCCATTCGCGTCAAATCGCACTATGTCGCGAAACGCTTCGAGCTGCTCGGGCTTGCCGTATGCCGCGAGCCCCATCACTTTGTATTCGTCGCCGAATTTCAGAAAGCCTAGGTACTGAGTCACCGCCGTGTAGTACAGTCCCAGCGAGTGCGGAAACGCAATCGCATCGTCAATATCCATGCGGTTTCCGCTTCCGCTTCCCCACATCGTGCTCGCAAAATCCCCAAGTCCATCGGCGGAAAGTAGCGCCGCGCGCTCGAACGGCGAAACAAAAAACGCGCTGGCCAGATGCGCCTGATGGTGCTCGATCCGGTGAAATTCCGCCGCAATCGCTTTCGGGTCGCTGCCAAACGCCGCCGCCAATGCTTCGCGTACGCCGGTAAATTTCGCAAGCACCTTGGCCCGTCCGCGCGCAAACGAGGGCATGCGCAGCGCGTAAAGCAGTTTTGTGCCCAGCCGAGCATACGGATTTCGCGGCACCGCCACATGATCGATTTCCTCCAGCTTCAGACCCGCTTCTTTCAAACAGTACTGAATCGCCTGCGCCGGAAATCCCGCCGCGTACTTGACGCGATTGAACCGCTCTTCCTCAACCGCGGCCACAAGCCTGCCGTCGCACACCACTGCCGCCGACGCGTTCCCGTGATACGCATTGATGCCCAGAATATTCATGCAGAAGCATCGTACAGCAAGGTGACCAGCCGCCGCGGTTCCTCATCTTTGTAGGGGCGCAGCCTGCCCAACACAGGCACCGCTGCGCCCCAGCTAGGCAGGAAACAAAAATTCATCTCTCTCACACACCGCAAGACGACAGTGCTAGAGATGTCGCCGGCACCACTCATTCAGCGCGTAAATCGACCACGGCCGCGACCACGAAGTCTTGCCCGCAAGAAAATCCCACCACACCTCGCGTACTCCGTCGCCGCGAAGATACGGCGCCAAACCTGGCGCAGGCTCGGCAAAACTCGCCTCTAACCGCTTCCGCAGCGGGCCCCGCAGCCACTCCTCCCACGGCAGCGTAAATGTCCGCTTCCTCTGCGTCAAAATCTCCTCAGGCAGCAAATCAGCAATCGCCTCGTTTAGCAAAGCCTTCGGCGTTCCATCGCGCCGTCGGGCTGCATCGGGAAGCGCGCCAACAAACTCCACCAGCGGAGTATCCAGCAGCGGCACGCGCACTTCCAGCGAGCGCGCCATGCTCACCGAGTCCGTATCGCGCAGCAGCGTGCTGGCCATGTAGCATCGCATCTCCAGCCACGAAATACTGCCCATCCCTTCCAGCTTTCGCGCGCCGTCCGCCGCTCTTTCCAGCCAGCCCAGCCACGTCGGCTCCAGCGTTACACCATCGGCGCCCACCGTGCTCGGCCGGAATCGCGGCTCGATCAGTCGCGACAATTCCGCGCCCAGCGGAAACAAAGCCCGCGTGAAAAAATACGCATGCGGCAAAGCATCCGGCCACAACCATGCGGCAACCGCCTTGCGCGCTGCGTCCGGGCTGCTTTTGCCCGCAATTACGGCGCGCAGCAGCGGGGCAATAGCCTTCCGCAGCGGCGCAGGCACAAACCACGCCGTTCGAATCAGTCGCGTGATTCGCGGCGTATCCGTGAACGTCGCATAGCCGCCAAAAAGCTCGTCGCCTCCAAGTCCTGATAACGCAACCTTCAGACCCGCTTCTTGCGCCGCCCATGAGACGAAATACGTGTTAATCCCATCCATGCTCGGCTGGTCCAGCGCCGCAACGGCTTCGTCGAGCCTGGACACAACCGCGTCGCCTTCCAGCGGAACTTCGCGATGTTGTGTGCCGCAATGTTTCGCGACGCTGCGCGCAAGCGGCGCCTCATCGTAAGCGGTTCCCGGAAAGCTGAGCGTGAAACTGCAGATTCCCGCTCGCTCCCGCGCCGCAATCGCCGCAATCGCGCCGGAATCCAGGCCGCTTGAAAGAAATAATCCCACTGGAACATCCGCAATCAGGTGCGCGCGCACCGCGTCTTCCAGCAGCGGGCGCAAACCCCTTGTCGCGGAAGCAAAATCTCTCGTTGCTCGCCCATCCTTCGCCGCCGGGCTCCGCGTTGCGTCCCACCACGCCCGCGCGCGCGGCATGCGTCGCCTTTCCGGCACGTACAGCAGCATGCGATGCCCGGGCGGAAGCGAAAATACCCCATCCAGAAGTGTGACTGGTTCCGAAACACTGCCAAATAGGAAGTACGACGTCAGCGCGTCCGGCGAAAGTGTTTTCGGCGCCACTGCCCCGGCCACTAACGCGCGAACTTCTGAGGCGAACGCAAATCCATCGCCAGTTTGCGTGTAGTACAAAGGCTTGATGCCCAGTGGGTCGCGCGCCAGAAAAAGCAAAGGCGCCGTGGCATAACGCTTCCGCAAATCCAGAAGCGCCAATGCGAACATCCCGCGCAGCTCGTCCAGGCAGTCCTCGCCCCACTCTTCCCACGCGTGCACCAGGATTTCCGTGTCGGATTGTGTGGCGAATCGATGTCCGGAGAGTATGAGTCTTTCGCGCAGCTGGCGGTAATTATAAAGCTCGCCGTTGAAAATCACCGCCACGTCGCGCGTTTCGTTCCAGACGGGCTGGCGACCGGTTTTTAGATCGATGATGCTGAGCCGGCGCATGCCCAGCGCCAAGCCCGGAGCGCGCGTTTCGTTGACCAGAAAACCGTCATCGTCCGGGCCGCGGTGCTGCATCGCCGTAGCCATCGCCCGCACTCGCGATTCTGCTTCAGAGCTGCGCCCGGCAAAAGCGATTCCGCAGATGCCGCACACGCTTTACTTGATCTCCGGTGCGCGAAAAAAGGTTGTTCCCGCTCGTATGAACTGCGAGCGCAATTGAAATCGCGGAATCTTCAAGCGGTTGTCCGCATACCATCCCAGCAGAATCCTGAGCAGCAGAAAAACAAAGCACGCAAGCGCCGACGCGCAAAGCGCAAAAAATGACTCGCGTTCCAGCAGCAGCGTCCAGTCAAGGCTCTCCTCCCATCCCGGAACAGCCTTGTCCAGAAACCGCCTCAGGTGAAATCCTTCCAGTGGCAGCCGCGCAAGCCGCACGTGTGCAAACTTTTCGTAGTTGTATTCCTTCAAATAGTTGGGCACCACGCTGGTTGCTTCCGCAAACACCGCTGGATTGCGCAGCTCTTCGCGTGTCAGAAGACGCCCTTTTGCGTCGCGCAGCAAAATCCGGTACGCGGGGTCGGCGATCACCCAGCGCCCCTCAATCAACACTTCCGCCACCACGTGCTTCGCCTTGCCCTCCGCATTCAGCAACAGGAGGCGCCGCACGCTCAGGCCGTTGCTACGTGCAAGGTTCAGAAATGCGTTCGTGCCCGTTCCGCAGACGGACAGAAGTTGCTGATAGTTTAGTGTTGTTTCCGGATCGCGCCCGGGCAACGCCGCTGGGTTTATGGCCACCATGCGCGGCGGGCCTCTCCGCATCCAATCAAGAATGGCCTCCGCTTGCCGCTCGGCAGGCTCCGAGCTCGGCACGATGGCGTCTGAAAACCCGTCGAGATATCGCCGAACCGAGTATTCCCAGCCTCCCGAATAAACCAAGGCCAGCAGCGCTAACAGCAGGAGGAAATTCGCGCTCCACCACACTCCGCGAAAGATGCGATGCCTTCGAGTCGGCAAAATACCACCCTCAGTGCAGCAGTTCTGCAGTCTGCTTTTCGTCCTTCACCAATTGCTCGTACAGGTTCTCCATCTCTTGCGCCGGCTCGTCCCAATCGAGCCGCGCCGCGACTTTTCTGCATCCTGCGGTCAGCCGCGCGTGAAGTCCCGGCTCCCACAACACGCGCGCCAGGGCCTGCGCCATGGCCGCTGCATCGTGCGCCACCACCAGCCCAGCAACGTCCGCGAGCAGCGGCGCGACTCCGCATTTGTCTGTGACCACCACCGGAGTACCCGCGGCCACTGCTTCGCCAGCGGTATTTCCGAAATTTTCACTTTGCGAAGGCAACACGAAAACGTCGGCGTCCGTATAGGCGTTCCATTTTTGCTCGCCATACGCAGCGCCGCGGATTTGCACGCTCGACGAAACTCCTAACTCGCCGGCCATTCGCAGTAGTTTCTCCTTCATGCCGTCGTCATCGGGTCCCGCAAACACGAGGCGCAGCTCCGCATCGCTCTTCGCTTTGCAAAGCAATGCGAATGCTTGCAGGAGAACATCCGGACTTTTCTTTTCGGATAATCGCCCAAGGTACAGGATGACCTTGGCGTTTTCTGGTATACCCGCGCTGGCGCGAAATTTGCCTCGGTCTGGCAGCGTTTCTGGTACTTCCACTCCGTTACGGCGTACCAAGATCTTTTCCGCCGGCAATCCCGATGAGGCAAGCTCCGCTACTTCCTGCGGTGAGGTGGCGATGACCTTGCGTGAACCCCGCAGCATCCGTTGTCCCAAGGCTAAATGATACATTCGTTTAAGCAGAAAATTCCTGACAATTGGCATGAACATGCCAATCGGTTCGACCACATAAGGAATTCCGCTGCGCCGGCAGGCCGCCGCCACCGCCGGCCCCAAGAAATCGTACAGCCCAAAAATGTGCACCACGTCGAAATTCCACAATCGCGTGCGGCAAAATCTTGCGATCCCGGGATTCCAGCTCAGCGCGCGATAGTGCAGCCAGGTCGGCAAGTAAATCGCCTCGATTCCACTTTCCTCAAGCTGCCATCCCAATGCCGATCGCTCCCCGCCGCTCTCGACCGCAGCCGCAGCCGCAGCAGCACGCGACTTCAAGCCCCAATCCGCCGTTAGCACCGTCACATGGTGCCCCAGCTTTGCGAGCTGTTGTGATAGCGACCGCACTTTTACCGGCGGGCCGCCGAATTCCAAAAATGGAAAATAGGTCTGCGTAACGTTCAGGATTCGCATAGATCGCGCAAAATCTTTTTCAGCGATTTCGCGAAAACATTGAACCGGAATTCCCGCTCCACGCGTTCGCGCCCGCGCGCGCCCATCTCGCGTGCCAACGCCGGATCGGCCAAGAGCGTTTCCAGCGAAGTCGCCAGTTGCCCCGCGTCGCCGTGCTGCACCAAATATCCCGTTTTTCCGTCGTCGATCACTTCCGGGGCGCCGCCGTGCGCTCCGCCGATTACCGGCTTGCCGCACGCCATTGCTTCCAGATACACAAGGCCAAAGCCTTCTCCGCGGCTCGGCAGCGCGAAAATCTCGCTGGCCTGGTAACACGCTGCAATTTCCGGATAGGTCAGCCCGCTCAAAAAATGTACGTGCCGCAGCACTCCGCGGCCATCCGCAATCTGCTCCAGCCACCCTTGATCATCGCCTTCGCCGACGGCAACAAGTTGCACGTCCGGCCACTCTGTCAGCAAACGCGGCAGCGCTGTGATCAGCGTGTCCATTCCCTTATAGCGCTCGTCCGCGAACCACCGCCCCACAGTCAAGATGACCCGCCCCGAAGGAAAGTTTGCAGGCAATGCCGCCCCCGGCTTCGCCGTGAGCAGCGCCTCGAACTGCGGGTCTAGCGCCCAGGGCAGCACGCGAATCCGCTCGCGCGGAACGTCCTGCTCGCTGGCCACGTGATCGGCCGTGTCGTTGGTCGGCGCAACAACCAAGTCTGCGCTGCGCAGCGCGCGCCGCCGCAAAATCGAAAGCGGCTCCCACACTTCCAGCCCATGCGTCCAGACAATGGATTTTGCTCGCCGCGCGAAAAGCTTCGCCCCTTGCGCAACCGGGGCAAGAAACGGATGCCCCGCAACCACTACCTTCGCGCGCCGCCTCGCAGCGCGCGCGGCCGCCACGCTGAATCGCGCCTTTCCCCGTGCGCTGCCGGTGAATACGAATTCGCGCGTCCCCACGGTCATGCGGTGCAATTCCGGCGAGTCGTTCAGGCTCAGCACCCGGCACTCCATCCCATGGCCCGCGGCAAATTCATTCATCACCGCGGCAACGTGCCGCCCCGCCCGCTGCACTCCGCCGGGCGTGTCCAGCTCAGAGAAGAGTCCAAGGAGCACGCGTCGAGTCTGCCAAGCGCCGCGCGGGAACACAAGACGCCGCATAGCTACAGTTTCCGTCCGCGCTCTACACGGCGTTGTGGTTGCCTACAACGTCCGCGAGATCGGCGAAGCGGTCTAAGTAAATGTCGGCCGGGTGCGCTGCGCGGTCGTGCACGCCGAATCCATAGTTCACTGCCGCGGCCTGCGTGCCTGCGTTGCGCGCGGTTTGTACGTCCACTTCGGAATCGCCGACGAGCAGCGCCTCGCGCGCTGCAATGCCAAACTCCTGCAGGATTTTCTTCGCGCCAAATGGATCCGGCTTCTTCGATTCAAAACTGTTGCCGCCATAGATCGTGCGGAAATAGTTTTCCAGCCCCAGCGATTTCAGAATGCGCACGCTGATGCGCGCCGGTTTGTTGGTAAGCACGGCCATGGGCATGTGACTCAGTTGCGCCAGCGTTTCCTGCACATCGGGATACGCGCACGTGTTATCCATTTTGTGCTCTTCGTAATAACCGAGAAAAAATTGCAGCGCGTGCTTTAGCTCCTCCTCGGTTGCAGCGCCGCCCAGCGCGCGCGCCACCAACTGCGGAGCGCCATGCCCGATGTAACCGGAAATCGTTTCCGTCGCAAGCTGCGGCCGTTTCATCTCGTGCAGCATGGCGTTCACGGAATGGATCAGATCAACCTTGGAATCGATCAGCGTGCCGTCCAAGTCAAAAATCAGCGCGCGTACCGGGCAAAATTTAGCATCAGCCATAAACGTTCATTCTAATACGCTCTTTGTAGAGTGCGGCGGTTTGTCCTCACTTCCGTGATGTAAATTCCAAACGCAAGCGGCACCGGAATCGTCAGCGACTTCACGCGTTTTCTGAAACGCGCACTCTTCACGTAAAATGGAGGGCTTCGCATGCTGCTCACACTGACACCGGAGACTTGATGGCCCAGGTTCATCCCTTTCGCGCCTTCCGCTACAATCCGGCGCGCGCCGCGTTCGATCGCGTGCTCACGCAGCCGTATGACAAAATTTCGCCTGCCATGCAGGAGAAGTATTACGCCGCCGACCCGCACAACCTGATCGCCATCGAGAAGGGCCGCGTTTTCCCGAACGATTCTCCGCAAAACAATGTGTACACGCGCGCGGCCTCAGCGTTTCAAGACTGGATCCGCAGCAATATCGTCGTACAGGACCCTGCTCCTTCGTTTTACGCCTACACCCAGGAATACGCCGTTCCCGGCACCGAGGAGCGACGCACGCGCCGCGGCTTCATCGGCACCGGCAAGCTCGAGGACTATTCTGCCGGCATTGTTTTTCGCCATGAGCAGACGCTTTCCGGCCCAAAAGCTGATCGCTTGGAACTTCTTCGCCATACGCGCACGCACACCGGCCAGCTTTTCATGCTGTACTCGGACGCGGAGCGGCGCGTCGACGCGATTCTCGCCGAAGCGGAATCAAGCTCGGCTCCCGCCACTGAGCTGCGCGACGAATACGGCGTTGTGCATCGCCTGTGGGTCATCGCGGAGCCGGAACGTGTGGCGGCGATCCAGCAAGCCATGGCGGATCAAAAGCTGGTCATTGCCGACGGCCATCACCGCTATGAGACCGCGCTTACCTACCGATACGAGCGGCGCCGCGAAGCAGGCCACATAGATCCCAGCGCGCCTTACGAATTCGCGATGATGACCTTCATCAATACGCGCAGCGAAGGGCTGATAATTTTGCCGACGCACCGCGTCGCGGCCAACCTGCACGATTTCTCCTGGCCCAGTGTGCGCCGCCACCTTGAGCCGTGGTTTACCGCGGAAGCGTTTTCTTTTCGCAACGAAGGAGAGCGAGCTGAAGCTCGCAGCAAATTCTTAAATCGCCTCGCCGAAACGCGTGCGCAACGCTCCATCGGTGTGTATCCGGCGGCGCAGGGCGCGAAGCACGCGCACTATGTGCTTACGCTGCGATCTGGCACGGACCTCGCGCAACTCCTGCCCAATGTTTCGCCGCTGCAGCGGGAGCTGGACGTGGTGTTGCTCCACGAAGGAATCCTGGAGCCGGCCCTGGGTATCACGCCGCAAGCGGTAACCTCGGAGAAGAACCTGACGTACGAGCGCGAAGCCTCGGTGGCGCTGGACGCCGTGGACAGCGGCGCGGCACAGATCGCCTTTCTCCTCAACGCCTGCGACGTGGAGCAGGTGATGCGCATCGCCACCGCCGGTGAAGTCCTGCCGCAGAAATCAACCGACTTTTACCCCAAGCTCCTGAGCGGGATCACTATGTACCAGGTTGAAGGCGGAGCCAAGTAGCGAACCGGAAGCACCCCCACCCCCCCTGTTTTTGTAAGTGCGTATTCTAAAGGACTTAACCGTGGGGGTGTCTGTAAGTGCGGAATATGAAGGAGTTGCAGGAGCAGTTTTTGGCGAAAAAGGCGGGAAATCTGTAAGTGCACATTCTAAAGAACTTAGAGGGGGCAAAAGGATGACGAAGCGGAACTTCATACCGAATATTACATGATTGGTACTATCTTTGTCAAGTTAAATTATACAGGCCCTCGTTTTCAATGAGTTGCAAGCGCGGTCTGGATGTCTCGCGCTCGAGGGAGTGAAGATCGGCTAGGTTCACGTTTTTTCCGCATCGCATCCGCGTCGTTATCCCAAGTGAAGGGTCGCTGTCAGGGAACGTTTTGATACGTAAAACGTATCCTCCCACATGGACTTTCTATCTTCTCTTAAACCTAATTACGGCAAGTGAAGCGCAATCCGGGATTCTTCGCGGTGGCAGTGGCGGCGCTGGCGCTGGGGATCGGGGCTAACACGGCTATTTTCAGCGCGGTGGAGGACGTGCTGCTTCGGGCTCTTCCCTACGCGCAGCCGGAACGGTTGGTGATGGTGTGGGAAGACGCGTCTTTTATTGGGTTTGCGCATAACACACCGGCGCCGGCCAACTACGTGGACTGGAAGGCGCAGAACCAGGTGTTTACGGATATGATGGCGGCGCGGTACGTCAATGCTGCTTTGACTGGCGATCAGGCGCCGGAGCAGGTGCTGGGGCGAGGCGTGACGCCGAACTTTTTCGATGTGCTGGGAGTGCAGCCAGCGATCGGGAGGCCATTCACGGCCCAGGAAGATGCGGCCAAGAGCCGCGTAGTGGTGCTGAGACACGAGCTGTGGCAACGGCGCTACGCGGGAGATCCGGGAATCATCGGCCGTTCGATCCTGATGGACGGGGAGCCAGTGACGGTCGTGGGCGTCATGCCACGAGGCTTCTTTTTCTCCGATCAACAAACAATGTACTGGGTCCCGGCTTCGTTCACGCCGGAGGACCTAACGCACCGCCAGCGACATTACTTGAACGTGGTGGCAAGACTGAAGCCGGGGGTGACGCTGGAACGGGCGCGGCGGGACATGGACGCCGTGGCAAAACGGCTGCAGCAGCAATATCCGGAGAGCAACACCAACCTGGGAGCGGTGGTCATTCCAATCAAGGAGGATTTCGCGGGAGACACGGCGACGGGACTGTGGGTGCTGCAAATCGCGGCCGGGCTGGTGCTGCTGATCGCATGCTCGAACCTGGCGAATCTTTTGCTGGCGCGGGCGACGGGCCGGCGTCGCGAGATTGCGGTGCGCATCGCGCTGGGAGCGACACGCGGGCAGATTGTGAGGCAGTTGGTGACGAACCGGGTGTCGAGCTGGTGGCGGGCGACGCGGTGGAATTCGTGCGAAATCTGAAACGACAACCAGGAAAGCGAATCTGCTTGATGGGCGGCGGCGAATTGGCGACGTCGCTTCTGGGCGCGGGCCTGGTGGATGAAATCGGTTTGAACATTCATCCGATTCTTCTCGGCTCGGGAATCCCCACGTTCCGCGATCCCGGACATCGTGTGAAACTGGCGCTTACGGAATGCCGACCGATCGAAGGCGGCTGCATCCTGGCAAATTACAAGGTGTCGCACGCGGAGTCGCCATAGTCGATCGACAACTCTGGCTCGAATTCGCCAGTGGCGCTGCGCGGCGAATGACACGTCTGCGAGCGCCGTCCTCCGATGTGGGTTCTTAGATTGCGGGGTGCTGCACCGGTCTTGCTGGTTGATGGGTGCGCTCCGAAGAGATTTTCCAAGTCCTTGCCTGTGCGATGCAAATTACATGAAGCATCACAAATAGCGGTACAAGGAACGTTGGAATCAAGCTCAATGGCAGCACTGTCATTGGAACCATCGGAGGGCCTTGCGGGCTAAGCAAGCCGGCCGTTGTGCCCACGCCCACGGCAATGACCAGGTCCAGGATTCCAAGCACCTGCCAAAGTATGAAGGAATTGCGATAAGCGGGATCGGCAAGCTTCCACGCCACGAAGGCAGCAGTCGCACCGATGGCCATGTCACCATATCCTGCTGGCAATGCAAATACTCCTGGGAGCACGCGGTGAGCCTCCAAGAGGACAAACGTGAAGCCGATAATTCTCCCGGACTGTGCTGAGGTCAAAATCCTCGGGTTCAAAGATAATGCGAACTGTCGAAATGTCTCTGACGCCGCAAACCACAGCGAGAACACAACAATCGGCGCCAGTGCAGCTATCGCAACAGCAAGCCCGATGCGATTCGAATTATTCTTGAACAAATGCAGGGCCGAAGCGGACAAAGCAAAGATGAACCAGCCGACGATGATCCCAGTAGTGAGCTTTCCATAATTCTTCATAGCGAGTCTCCTTGAGTCGTGACCAGGCCTGTAACTTGATAATTGAATTGCAAAAGGCTATTCCAACCCTGCTCCCCCACCTGACGGCGCAGGCGCGATTGAACTTTCTCCCAGACCGGCAGAGCACGCCGGAGTTGCATTTCTCCGGACTTGGCCAGACGTAGCCAGCGTTCTCGCCGGTCTTTACCACGGCGCGCAGTGACCCAGCCCTGCCGACCCATGATTGCGAGCGTTCGAGTGAGGCTTGTGCTATCCATGGCGAGCATTTCGCCCAGTTGTCCCTGGGACACCTCTCCGGTACGTGACAGCGCTTGCAGGATTGTGAGCTGCGTAGCGCGCAGCCCAAGCGGACGGAGCGCCTGCTCATAGAGTTGGGTCAGCGCCCGCGACGTGCGACGGAAGCTGCCACACATGCAGGGCAGCACTGGTAAAGGTGATTGGCTCATACGAATATAGATGCATATACATCTATTGTGGTTACGAAGAATTCTCGCACTTTTGACCGCAACCTGTACCGGCAGGCAGGTAGATAGTGGGCACAACGGCGCCTTCCCAGGCTTCGGGCGAACAAAGCGGGGCTACACTGGCGGGAGACGAGGTCGGAGAGTATGAGACGCGCTTTGTTATTGATGATGGTGCTGCTGGTCGCGCTGATGTCAGCGCAGAATTTGGCCGCACAAAGAAAAGGCTCCGGAGTATTGAGCGGCGTGGTGCTGGGGCCGGATGACAAGCCGGTGTCGCATGCCAGCGTGACATATCAATCGTCGGCAGGCATTGCGCCGCACGCTGTGCGCACGGATTCGCAGGGGCATTTTACGATCACGAAATTGCGCTCGGACAACTACGATTTGCGCGCTTCAGGCAAGGGCGTTTTCAGCGAGTGGGAGAAGAATGTGACGGTGCGGTCGGGGCAGACGAAGTCGGTGACCCTGCGACTGATTTACGCGAAGGAGATTCCGAAGGCATATACGAAGAGCAAAGCGAAAGAGTAGGGAGGTAACTTCCGACTTGAACGTTGATCAACCCGGAAAACGGATGAGCCCATTCGCAGCTCTTAGGACGTCGGTTCTTTGCCGCCGCGACATGCCGCTTAAGAGTGCCCGCGACACAATCGGCTGGTGGGAGGCAAGACGAATCCCGTTCAACTTGATTGTCGGTAGCGTTGGAATTCTTACTTGTGTCATTGTGGGAATCGTCGGGCTGGGTAGCGAAGTGTTGTTCCACAGTGAATTTGGCCTTCCCAATCCTCCTCTCTTCGCTCTCTTTGCCGTAATCATTTACGGAATCCTTGCCAATGCATGCTATACGGGTGGATGGGTCGCCGAACTGATCGTACGCAAAATATGGCCTCGAAGGCAGATCGGTTCGCAACGCTGAGCTTTTCACTCGGCGTCATTTTTTCTGTGGTGGTGACCTTGGCCCCTGCCGCCCTCGTCGGCGCCGGAGGAATCTTCAAGCTTCTGAGTCACCTGCGAGGAATACGCAACTAGTTTCGTGCCTGGCTGCCCGATTCTCTGGGGCCGCGCTGCGAAACCAGTGGCAAGACCGTCGCACTTCACACTATTGCATTAGGAGGTGCTGGAGTTCGGCGAGGTCGTCGGGGTTTAAGTCGGAGACGGCGCACATCTCCATCCCGGCTTTGCGAAAATCGATCCAGTGATAGCCGAGCTGTGAGCCGGAGAGCGGCTCGGAATCGGGTTCCGTCGTGGGCCAGACGAAGACGTTGATGAGATGCTTGCGGCGCGCGTAGACGAGCACGGCAACGGTGCGGCCGTGGACGACGTCGAGGCGGCCGCCCTGCAGCGGAAATCCTTCGTTTACAAAATCGTGCACGGGCGGAGCGAAATCGAGCTTGCCGTCGAACCACGGCTTTACGGTGTGCTGATCGGTTGACTGCACATCTTCGAGATGTCCGGGCTGCAGCGAGCGCAGATGCGCGTCCACGATGGCCGAAGCCAGAGCGGTTTCGCCGTGGTTGCCGCGCAAGAGAGGAAGCAGACGCCAGCCGAGAAATACGGCGAGGAGAAAGGTGGCGGCTACGGCGAGCCAGCGCCAGGGAGCCGGATTCCTAATCGGCATAACGGAGGCGCGAGCGGGAGCGCCAAGCTGCGCTTGTAGTTTTTCTCGCAGCGCGAGCGGAGCGCGCTCGTACAGGCCGGCACGCTGGAGGGAAGAGCGCAAATTTTCGTGGGCCTCGAGAGCAGCGACACAAGCGGCGCAGGAAATCAGATGGCGTTCGAAATCGGCGGCGCGCGCGGCGTCGAGTTCGCCATCCAGATAGCCGTGGAGGACCGTTTGGGTAAGCTCACAACTCACGGCCGGCCTCCTGTTTGCGCTGAGCGGCAGGCTGGGTAAGAACGCGCTGCAGCCGCTGGCGAGCGCGAGCGAGCGCGGACATCACAGTGCCGATGGGGGCGGAAGTGATGGCGGCAATCTCCTTGTACGAGCAGCCTTCGAGTTCGCGAAGAACCAACACTTCGCGAAAACGCGGGGGAAGCTCTTCGAGCGCGCGGGTGAGGCGCTCGCGATTGTCGCCGGCAATAGCCAGCGTTTCGGGAGTCACACTCGGCTGCGGGTGCAGCTCTTCATCGAATTCGGTCGTCAAGTCCACGGAACGATTTTTCTCCAGCCAGGTATAGCAAGTGTTGCGCACGATCTGTAAAAGCCAGGCGCGGGCGTCGCCACCGTGAAAGCCGCGGAAGAAGCGGAACGCACGCAGCATGGCCTCCTGCGCGACGTCCTCCGCGTCGGCGCGGCCACGCATGAGCCAGCGCGAGAGGTTAAAGGCGGCGTCCACGTGCGGCAGCACGAGCTGCTCAAAACGCGCCCGGTCCTGCGAGTCCAACACGTCCAAACTTTCCCCTTCAACACCTGCACTCATAAAGGGAACCGCCTGGCCTTCGATTTTATTCCCAGTTTATACGGATGATGTAACGAATTAAAAAGTTCGGCGATTTGGAATAAGCGCACCACTCGACTGGTCTGCACAAACGAAACACGTCCCAGGGCGGCGCGGGCATTTGAGATGCCTCTCGACTCGCGCCGCTCTGTAAATGCAAGCGGACGCGTTTCCGACACTCGGACGTGTTTGGGAGAGCGGCATGACGAAGAAAGTGAAAGATGAGATTTTGCACGATCACAACGCGGGTGGAATCGATCGCCGTGGATTTCTGAAGTGCATGGCGTGGGCAGGAACGGGCGCGTTGTGCGTGATGCAGGGCGGCGTACTGAAGTCGTACAGCTTGAGCCGGCTCTCGGACCTGGGAGCGAGTGCGGCAACGGCGGGCGAGCTGAGTTTCGTGCAGATCAGCGATAGCCACATGGGATTCAATAAGCCGGCGAATCCGGACGTAGCAGGTACGCTCAAGGCTGCGGTGGACAAAATCAATGCGCTGTCGAACGCGCCGGAGTTTTTGCTGCACACCGGGGACATCAGCCATTTGTCGAAGCCGGAAGAGTTTGAGAACGTGGACCAGATTTTGAAAGGGACGAGCAAGGAAGTTTTCTTCGTGCCGGGCGAGCACGACGTCTTGAACGACGATGGCGCGCAATTTCGCGAGCGCTACGGCAAAGGCGCGAAGGGCGCGGGCTGGTACAGCTTCGAGAAGAAAGGCGTTCACTTCATCGGGCTGGTGAACGTGATGAATCTGAAGGCCGGCGGACTGGGAACGCTGGGGCACGAACAGCTCGAGTGGCTGGAAGATGACGTGAAACACTTGAAGCACAGCACGCCGATTGTGGTGTTCGCGCACATTCCGCTGTGGGCAGTGTATCCGGAGTGGGGCTGGGGAACGGAAGATAGCGCGCAAGCGTTGGCGTATCTGAAAAAATTCGGCTCAGTGACGGTGCTAAACGGGCACATTCACCAGACGATGCAGAAGGTGGAAGGCAATGTGACGTTTCACACCGCGGCATCGACGGCATTTCCGCAGCCGCAACCGGGGAAAGCGGACTCGCCAGGCCCGATGAAAGTGCCTGCGGAGCAGTTGCGGAGCGTCTTGGGAATTACTGACGTGAATTATGTTCGCGGGCAGCATGCCTTGGCGGTGGTCGACTCTTCGCTGGCTTAAGAGCCGCGAGAGCACCGCGGAATTCCATCTGACAAAAATTAGAAAGGAAGGAAAGTCATGAGGAGAGGTGTGTGGATTTTAGAATTGGCGGCGCCGGTGGTTGTGGCGGCGGCGCTGTTGGTAAGCGGTTCAAGAGGTTTCGCAGCGAGCGTGGAACAGGCGCAGACGTCGAGCGCGGAAGTGAAGATCGACAACTTCAGCTTTGGACCGGCGGCGCTGACGGTGGCCGCGGGAACCACGGTGACGTGGACGAACCGCGACGACATCCCTCATACCGTGGTCAGCGAGGATAAGGTGCTCAAATCGAAGGTGCTGGATACGGATGAGAAGTTTTCATTCACGTTTACGAAACCGGGAACGTACGGCTACTTCTGCTCGATACATCCGAAAATGACGGGCAAGGTAGTGGTGCAGTGACGAGCGTCGCGAAGATCTTCGATCCCGGCACGGTGTTGCTGGCGAAGCACGCACAGCACGTCGTCTTGGTGCACTTCCCGATCGCGCTGTTCCTTGCCGGAGTGGCTTTTGACTGGGCCGGCCGGTGGACGAGGCGAAAGGCGTTGGCGGAGGCGGCTTATTACAATCTGCTGATTGCGGCGGCTTCGACACTCCCGGTTATTGCTACGGGCTTGCTTGCATGGCAATTCCAATTGGAAGGGCAGCGGCTGAAGGGGATCTTGCTGCTGCACCTCGTGACGGGCTCCGCTTCGAGCGTGCTGGTTTGCGCCGTGTGGTGGCTGCATTTTCGGGCGCGGCGGCAAGGGGCGGCTTTGCCTGGATACGTGCGCATGGTCGAAGGTGTGGCGGTAGTGGCGGTAGCGTTGACGGGGCACGTGGGCGGGTTTTTGAGCGGTGTTAGCGGTGGCTGACCTAACAATAACTTGCTTGTTGTCAACAACATGAGAGCATGCTGGTCGCAAGGACCAGTAGAGCACTAGTACCACGACCCGCGTACCCCGCTTGGTGGCTCGGGTGGCCCATTGAGGCGCGCAGACCGGACCCGTAATGTGCGAAGAACGGGTTGGGGGCCGCGCGGGGACAGCGGCCCCGCAAGGGGTCGTGTGCGAGCTACCCAACCCGCCAAGTTCTTCCCTCCAAACGCTCACGCCAGCCATGACGGTTGGCGTGAGGCCAGACAAGACCGCGAATCCATGAAAAGATAGGAAGGTGAAATGCCGTTGCGATGAGCCGAGGCTCGCGGAGGCGAACCCTATGCGGCGCTGTTTCAATGACTTGCGTGAAGAGATGCTCCAGTGGAATGAACGATTCGCAGGACACTTGACGCCTGCGGCAGACATTGGCCCGGCCGCAGCGCTTCTTTTCGGTGTCCTACTGACACTTGCGTCAGGGCCGTGGGCATCGGAGGCGGCTGGCGCAGCTGCGGTGAATTTGAAGCCGGACACGGTGTCGGCATTCAACGAATATGTGAAGTTGACCGAAGCACGTAACAACGACGAGCTGCAACACGGGACGAATCTGCTGTGGATCGATGGCTTGCAGGAGAATGAGCGAGCGCGGGCGTATGAGGCGCTAAGGCGCGGCGAAGTCAAAATGCAAATGCTGGACACGCGGGAGAACGGAGAAAAAATCCGATGTCCCGGCGGAATGATCCATCACTGGGCTGGCGTGGTCTTTATTCCGGGAACGAATCTGCACGGTGTGTTGGGAGTGCTGCAGGATTACGACCATCATGCGCAGTATTACGCGCCGGACGTGGAACGCTCGAAAATCGAATCGCGCGACGGCGATCATTTCTTGGTGTTCCTGCGTTTTCGTCGCCACAAAGTGATCACGGTGGTGCTGAACACGCAGCACGACGTGCATTATTTTCGCGATTCGGAGGCGCGGGAGCACAGCCGCAGCTCGGCGGTGCGCATCGCGGAAGTGGAAAGCGCCGGCAAAGGCAACGAGCGCGAGAAATCGCCGGGCGAGGACGGCGGATTTTTGTGGCGCATGGAGACCTGGTGGCGCATGGAAGAGCGCGACGGCGGAGTCTACGTGCAGAGCGAAGTGGCTTCGCTGACGCGAGACATTCCCACCGGCCTGGGATGGCTGATTGGGCCGTTCGTCACGAGCATTCCAAAGGAGACGCTGACGTTTACGCTGGAGGCGACGCGAAGGGCGGTAGAAAAAGGAACGAAGAAATAGAATCGCGCGACTTGCGCCTGAGTTACGAATGTTCTTTTAAGGCACAAACCAGCACACCGCTGCTATTGAGGAGTGGATGAAACCAGCTGGCGCTTTTCTCCCCAGGGGCGCTGGGAATCAGGATTACGCGGTCGGCCCACCGAGAAACAAGGTCGTACGAATCGTAAATGCTATAAGAATAAGCGAGGCCGTCGCCTTCGGTAATGAGGTAACCTTTCCCGCGGGTACGAAAGAGCGTATACACGCCCCAAAGCTTGCTTTTGCAAAGGAACAGCTTCATTAGCCGCGCAGCCCGCGAACCCTGCCCAAAGCGATTGCTATCGCAAATGATGACGGCTTTTCTGGCGACGCGAAGCATTTCTTTGACGACAGCATTCGGGTTCGCAGCGTGATGCAAAGTGGCGAACTCGCAAACGACATCGAAGGTGCCATCGGCAAATGGGAGCGCCTCGCCCGTCGCGCAAATCATTGATACATACGACGTGTTGCCATCCTTGACGGCTTGTTCGACAAGAGCACCCACAGGTTCGACGCCGCACACAAACAGATCGGGCAAGGCGCGCTTCAAGTCGCAAATGCCACGACCGGTAGCGGTGCCAACGTCGAGGACGGAGCGGGCTTGCGTCATCCGCAAGAATGCATGCACGAACTTGGTTATAGAGGGGTCGGTGGCACCTTCTTGTGCGTGCATGGAATCATAACGAGCAGCAGTATCCGTGTAATATCTCCGCTGAATCTCTACAGCGCGACTCGGTTTGACCGCCATGGGACCTCTTGCAGTTAGCCAGTTTTGGAGAAATGAAGAGCAAAGCCTATCGGACAGAATTCGTTGCGGCCATCTTTTTCTCTATAGCGCATTTTAAGAGCTCCCAAATTTCGATAGCGTTACGATCCCACGTCCAATGCTTGGCGGTGAGGATGGCACCTTCCGCGATGCGTTTCCGCAATGATTCATCGGCATAAAGTCGCTCCAGCAGTTGCGCGAGTGCTTGCAGGTCATTTGGATCGCGAAGAACGAAACCATCAACTCCATTGGTGATGAGCTCGGCGACTCCAGCAAATATCGACGTGATGATCGGAAGGCCGCAGGCCATCGCTTCCAGCACGGGCAAGCCGAATGAATCCTCGCGGCTTGGACTCAC
>DATNMD010000005.1:0-122599 GCA_035602505.1 Candidatus Acidiferrum sp. | reverse complement strand
CCCTTCCAGCAAACGGGCGACAAAACGAAGACGTTCCTCCATAACCGAACACTCCTTCCAAGGCATCACTTCCTCCCCTCGGGGAGGAAGTGTCACCTATGTGTCCGGTACAAACTGTCACCCATGTGTCAGGCCGCTCATCCTCGATTGTGTTGCCCTCATGCTGACAAGTGATGAAATTAGACCGATTTCGACGGTCTTGTTCTGAGGTTGCTCCCAAATCGAGGGAGCTAACAACCCTGAAGACCGCTCTTCTCAATTCTTCGATGAATCTTAGAGCATAGCGAACACGAGATGCCGGGCGGTTTATGTCCCCTTTGGAACAGACATCTGAGTTCTCAACGTGGTATCTCTACCTTTAAGGATCTTGGTTCCCCTCAGGCCTATTGCTGCGACCATCCGCGATCTCAAATAGGCGGGCGCATGGCAACGCTCAAAATAGGCCGTACGCGTGGGCAACCATACACTCCTCGCGTTCATGGGCGCCCCTGAATTGACCAAGGGAGGACCGCACGCCTGTTTAGCCATTGTCGTCGCCAGACATTTCCGGGAGGGGACGCGGCCCGAGACTCGACGCACTGAGCCAGAATAATGAGCCAAGACGCCAGGATTTCTCGCCGCTGGACCAGCCCGGACGCACGGCGGGCTACATCACTCATGCCAGCCACTCTCACGTCCGTCTGGAGTCTGATCAACCGCTTCCTCGAGTGGTTTGGGGATCTCGGTCTTTTTGCGTGGCAGGTGGTGCGGGCGGCAGTGAGACGCCCCTTTGAAGGTCGCGAGCTGATTCGTCAGCTCGACGAAATAGGCTCCCGGTCGTTGCCGTTGGTGGCCTTGGCGGGGGCCGCCATTGGTTTTGTCCTCGCCCTGGAAAGCCGCAGCAGCCTGGCTCGGTTCGGAGCCAAGTCCATGCTTCCCGCCGCTCTCGTGTACTCGATCATCCACGAAACGGGTCCTGTCGTGACCGGCCTGATTGTCAGCGGCCGCGTAGGGGCCGGCATCGGTGCTGAATTGGGATCCATGAAGGTAACCGAGCAGATCGATGCCATCGAGGCCTGCGGCGTAAATCCCTACAAGTTTTTGGCCTTCACGCGCATTCTGGCCTGCATCCTGATGCTCCCGCTGCTGACCCTCGCAGCCGATTTCTGCGGTGTGCTATCCGGTTGGGTCGCGGATACTTTGGTCGAGCCTGTTTCCTTCCAAAGATTCATCAATCAAGGTTTTGTAGGCGCCACCTTCAGCGACTTTCTGGCTCCCACCTTCAGAACTGCAGTCTTCGGCCTGATTATCGGGATGATCGGGTGCTTCCAGGGAATGCGAACGCAGGGCGGTACCGCGGGTGTGGGGCTTTCGGCAACGAGTTCGGTCGTCCTATCTTCGCTCTTTGTCATTCTGGCCGACGTCATTTTGGTGAAATTCATCCTGGTGTTCTTTTCATGATGCACCCTGAACAAGAAGTCTTGCTTGGTGCCGAGGAGAGCCATGCCACTCCGGCCATAGAAGGCTCCGGCGGGGACAGTGACGGACCAGCGGTGGCCCTGCGAGGCTTACATAGGTCGTTCGGTAGCCAGATGGTCTTGGACGGGATTGATCTGACCGTGGGGAGTGGCGAAACTTTGGCGGTCCTCGGACGTAGCGGCACCGGCAAGAGCGTGCTGCTCAAGCTGATCATCGGCCTGCAAAAGCCCGACTCCGGCTCGATTCGCATCCACGGGCAAGAAATCACCCGCCTCGACCTCGATGCAATGAATGAGCTCAGGAAGAAGATGGGGTTTTTATTCCAGCACTCTGCGCTGTACGACTCCCTGACCGTGGAGGAGAACGTTGCTTTCCCCTTGAGACGCCATACAAAAATGACGGAACCGGAGCGGCGAGATCGCGTCAAGGAACTGCTGTCCGGCGTGGGCATGGAAGGCGATCTCAAGAAAGTGCCCAGTGAACTTTCCGGCGGCATGCAGAAGCGAGTGGGGCTGGCGCGCGCGCTGGCTCTCGAGCCCGGCATCCTCTTGCTCGATGAACCCACCGCGGGACTCGACCCCATCACCTCCGGCGAAATCGACGAGTTGATTCTCAAGTTGCAAGAGGAACACGACATGGCCTCCATTGTGGTCACTCATGACTTGCACAGCGCAAAAACCATCGCGGATCGCATAGCGCTGCTGCACGAAGGGAACGTGTTGATCGAAGGCAAGTTTACGGAGCTTGAGAAGAGCGATAACGAATTTGTCTCGGAATTTTTGAAGCGGGATTCATAGGGAGCGCATATGTCAAGAGCGGCGAGGCTCGGAGCTTTTATTATTGCAACGCTGGGAATTCTGGCGGCGGGAATCTTCCTCATCGGGAGCAAGCAGTACCTCTTCACCTCCACCTATCGATTGAAGGCGCAGTTTGCTACGGTAGTGGGCCTTGATCCCGGCGCGGATGTTCGCGTAGGTGGTGTGCACAGCGGCACCGTGCGCAGTATCGAGCTGCCGAATAAGCCGGCCGATAAAATCACCGTGCTCATGGATCTCCAGCGATCGACACACGACATCATCAAGCAAGACTCTGTAGCTGCCATCGAGACCGAAGGCCTTCTGGGGAACGAATACGTCTCCATCTCCTTTGGATCCGCCCAGGCCCTGAATGTAAAGGATGACGATACGATCGCCAGCCAACCCCCGCTTGTCATCGCGGACCTGATGAAGAAGGCTGACGGCATTCTGGACACCAGCCAGGAAGCCCTGGAAAGCGTCACCGTGGCCGCGGCCAATCTGGGTTCCATCAGCGGCAAGATCAACCAAGGTCAGGGAACCGTAGGGGCTTTGGTCAACGATAAGAAGATTTATACCCAGCTAGACCAGACGAGCGTCGGGTTGCGCGACACGGTCAACCATGCGCAAGCGGGAGTCGCCGCCTTCCAGGAAAACATGGAAGCGATGAAGCAGAATTTCCTGTTGCGCGGGTATTTCAAGAATCGTGGCTATGAAAACTCTTCCGAGCTGGTGAAAAACGAAATCCCGCAGCTTCCCCAGACGGCGCCACTGAAAACATTCACTTTCGAGTCCAACCAGCTCTTCGACAAAGTGGATACGGCCAAAGCAAAGAACCAGAAATCATTGCGTGCTGCCGGCCAGTTTTTGGCCGACACGGAGTTTGGAGTCGCCGTGGTCGTCGTTTCAACGGGCACAACCGGAGATACGCAAAAGGACTTGGTGCTGGCACACGCCCGCGCCATGGTGGTGCGAGACTACCTGGTCGGCAATTTCTCTTTTGATGATGTGCAACTCAAGACGCTCGGACTCGGGAAAGGGAAGAGTCCGAACCCTGATTCCAGTTGGGGCACTGTCGAGATCATTATCTATCCCGTTGACACCGAAGCTCCGACACAAACTAGCTCCATCAGTCCGCGGTAGATTTCGAAGTACTCGGTCGCTTGTCAATCGCGTGTTTGAGTGTCGATCCTGGACGAGTCGGAGTTCCGTGCATGAGAAAATCGCTGTCTGACCAGATCTCGAAAAATCCTACGCAATTCAATATTGCGGCCATTGCAAAGCTGGAAGAGGAAGCGTTAGATCGCCGGACACGCACCGAGCACCACAGCGATGCCATCGTAAAATTCATCGGCAGTATAAAATTTCTTATGCTGCACGTGATTCTGGTTGTCGTCTGGAGCACGGTGAATCTCAACTTGATTCCCAACGTGAAAGCTTTCGATCCTTTCCCATTCGGCATTTTGGCGCTTTTTGTGTCCTCAGAGAGCGTTTTCCTGACCATCTTCGTGCTAATCAGTCAGAATCGCATGGCCCGCCAGGCGGAGAGGCGCTCTCATCTCGACCTTCAGGTCGGCATGCTCGCCGAACAGGAACTCACCACGATGCTCCAGATGCTGCAAAAGCTGTGTCAACACACTGGCGTCGACGTAAAATCCGCAGCCCTTCAGGTTCAAGGATTTAGCGAGACCACCGACGTCCATAAGCTAGCCAGTGAACTGGAAGAGAAGCTCCCAGAGCAGTAGCCACAGCATTCGCTCGACACCACAAAAATTAACGGCAGTCATAAGGGCTGGCGACGGCGTGTGCTTACTGTTCGTGTGCGGGGTGGGCACGTTTGGCTTGTGGGGTAGGGGAGGGTGGCTCAACATGAATCGCTACAGGGGGAAAGGCAAACTTGAATCAGATTCTCGAGGTGCGGGACCTTCGCGTCGCGTATGGTGGGCGGGACGGCGGGGTGTGGTACGCGTTGAACGGGGTGAGTTTTGGCGTTGGCGCGGGCGAGATTTTGGGGGTGCTGGGGGAGTCCGGGTCGGGGAAGAGCACGCTGGCGGCGACTTTGTTGCGGCTGCTTCCGGCGAATGGGCGGATTGCAGGGGGACAGATTTTGCTGGAGGCGGCGGACGTCGTTCAAATGGATGCGGAGCGGCTTCGCAGCGTGCGTGGGCGCCGCGTGTCGATTGTTTTTCAGGAGCCATCACTTGCCCTGCATCCCACAATTCGAATCGGGGAGCAGGTCGGCGAAGTTTTGCATGCGCATGGGACGCTGAGCAAGCGAGAGCGCGGCGAGCGAGCGCGGGGGATTCTGGCGAAGGTTTTCTCAGGCGATATCGAGCGTATCTTTTCTTCCTACCCCCATGAGTTGAGCGGAGGGCAGCAGCAGCGCGCGCTGATTGCGCAAGCCATCGCTTGCGAGCCCGTAGTGGTGGTTGCGGACGAACCGACCGCATCCTTGGATCCCACAACGCAGCGTGAGATTCTGACGCTGTTCCAGACGCTGCGCGACCAGTTTGGAATTGCATTTATTTTCATTACGCATAATCCGGCGCTGCTGGCGGGATTTGCTGATCGCGTGCTGGTGTTGTACGCGGGCAAGGTTGCGGAAGTGGGTCCGACGCACGCGGTGCTCTCCTCGCCGCAGCATCCGTATACGCAGGCACTCCTGAAATGCGTGCCGCAGGTCGCTGCCGGAGAAGCTCTGCGACACAAGGCGCTGTTGCCGGTGATTGGGGGATCGGCGCCAAGCCTGGCGATACTTTCGCGGGGCTGCGTGTTTGAGCCGCGATGCGAAGAGCGGATGGAGATGTGCCAAACTCAAGAGCCGGCGGCGGCGATGCTGGGCAATCGTCATGAGGTTTCGTGCTTGAAGTTCCCCGCCTGAGGCGCTGGAAACGATATGGAACCAGTGATCCGCGTCGAAAATTTAGTGAAGCGGCACGCGGGCCGAGGGTTCGGGCGGCGCGCGCCGGGTTTCACGGCGGTCGATTCGGTCTCATTCTCGATTTTGCCAGGGACCACGCTGGCGCTGGTGGGAGAATCGGGCTCGGGAAAGAGCAGCCTCGCGCTGTGCTTGGCGTGCTTGGAACGAGTTACTGCTGGACAGATTTGGTTCGAAGGGCGAGATCTGGCGGCGCTGGAGGAGAAAGAGTTGCGCGCCGTGCGGCCCAAGCTGCAATTGGTATTTCAGGATCCGGCGAATTCGCTGAACCCGCGATGGGCGGTTGGGAAGATTGTCGCGGAGCCTCTGTTGGTGCAGGCGCGAATTGCGAAACGCGAACGCGACGCGCGGGCGGCACAAGTGTTAGAGCGAGTGGGGCTCTCCGCTGAATACTTGGAGCGAAGGCCGCAGGAGTTGAGCGGCGGACAGCGGCAGCGGGTGGCGATTGCGCGCGCTCTAATTCTCGAGCCGAAGCTGCTCATTCTCGACGAAGTGCTGTCGGCGCTGGATTGTTCCATTCAAGCGCAAATCGCGAACCTGCTGGTGGAACTGCAGCGAACGTATGGGCTGGCGTACCTCTTCGTCACGCACGATTTGAGAATGGCGGCGCATTTAGCTGATGAGATCGCGGTGATGAGCCGTGGGAAAATTGTGGAGCAAGGAGCGGCGGAGAAGATTTTGCGGCACGCACGCTGCGAAGAGACAAAGAGTTTGCTTGGGGCCGCTTCTCTAGCGCCGGAGGCGATAGCAGCGGTGCGAGAGCGATGACACGCTTTCTTGTGCGAAGACTCGCGCACGCGGCGTTTCTGCTGCTTGGTGTTTCCCTGCTGGCGTTTTTGTTTAGCACGCTGGCTCCCGGAAATTATTTTGACGAAATGCGTTTGAATCCGCAGATTTCCGCGGAACGGTTGAGCGCGTTACGAGCGGAGTACCAAGTGGACCGGCCGATGGCGGTGCGTTACGCGCGGTGGGCGAGCGCGCTGCTGCACGGAGATTTGGGATTTTCCTTTGCGTACAACACACCGGTAGCGCCGCTGCTTTGGACGCGCGCGCGAAACACCCTGCTGCTGACGGGCACGGCAACGGTGCTGGTGTGGATACTGGCGCTGCCGCTAGGCGTCTGGAGCGCGGAGAGGCTTGGACGGCCGGCAGATGTCGCGTTAAGTTGGGCAACGGCTGTTTTGCTGATTATTCCGGATTTGACGCTGGCGCTCGGGCTGCTGGTGCTGGCGGTGCGGAGCGAATGGCTGCCGACGGGCGGAATGGTGTCAGTGGGATTCGACGGGTTCTCTGCGGCGCACAAAATCCGGGATGTTGCTTTGCACATGGTGCTCCCGGTGACCGTACTTGTCGCGGCGGCATTGCCGGTTTTGCTGCGGCATGTGCGCGCGGCGGTGGCGGAGGCGCTGGAAGTGCCCTTTCTGCGCGCGGCGGAGGGACATGGAATTTCGCGCCGGCGATTGCTGTACCGTTATGCGCTGGCCGCAGCCGCGCATCCGCTGATTGCGCTCTTTGGATTTAGTCTCGGCACGCTGCTTAGCGGCTCGCTGCTGGTGGAAGTGGTGATGAGCTGGCCGGGGCTCGGTCCGTTTCTGCTGGAGGCGATTCTTGCGCGGGATTTGTATGTGGTGATTGGGGGCGTGCTGCTGTCGACGCTGTTCCTGGTGACGGGAAATTTCGTGGCGGATTTGCTGCTGTATTGGGCCGACCCGCGAATCAGGTCGGAGGCTGCGGGGCGATGAGCACGCGCTCGCGATTGCTGCTTTGCGTGGCGGTGCTCGCTGCGCTCCATTTGGGCGTGGCCTGCGCGGGATTTTTTGCGCCGTATGACCCTGCTGCGCAGGATCGCGAACATCCTTACGCGCCGCCGATGCGGTTGCATTTTGTAGATGGGCAGGGCGGGCTTCATCTGCGGCCGTTTTTCTATGCGCAGGCGCTGCGATCTGGCAGCTTCGATGCATACGAAGAGAATAGAACGAGAGCAATTCCAGTGAAGTTCTTTATCAGCGGCGCGCCGTATCGCGTGCTGGGAGTGTTGCCATTGCGAATGCATCTGTTTGGCGGCGATGTGCCCGTGTATTTGCTGGGCAGCGACGGTTATGGGCGAGACTTGCTTTCACGGGTTTTGTTCGGAGGGCAAGTATCATTGCTTGCGGGCCTGATTGGAGCGGGGCTGACGCTATCGATTGGATTGTGTATCGGGGCGGCGGCGGGATTTTGGGGCGGGTGGAAAGACGAAGCGTTGATGCGAGTGGCGGAACTGTTTCTGGCGCTGCCGTGGATTTACCTGCTTTTTGCGATGCGCGCGTTTCTGCCGCTGGCAGTGCCTCCCCTGAAGGCGTTTCTGCTAGTCATCATGGTAATCGGAGCGGTGGGATGGGCGCGTCCAGCGCGGATGGTACGGGGAATTGTACTGAGCGCGAAGGAGCGCGACTTTGTGCGAGCAGCGCGGGGATTCGGCGCGTCTGGCGGATACTTATTGCGACAGCACATTTTGCCGGAGACGGCTAGCGTCGTGTTGACGCAGGCGGCGATTCTCGTGCCGCAGTTTGTGCTTGCGGAGATGACGCTGTCGTTCTTGGGGCTGGGCGTCCCGGAGCCTGTGCCGAGCTGGGGAAACATGCTGGCCAGCTTGCAACATTACAACGTACTGGTCTCGTATTGGTGGATGTACTTGCCGGCACTGGCCATGGTGCCGTTCTTTCTCGGATACCTGGTGCTTGCGAGTTTATTGCAGGGGAGCCGCGGGACGTCCAAGATAGGAGAGGTGTTCGGCGGGGTCTGACGTGAACGAACGAAGAGCCAGCTTGTGGCAGATAGGCACGGTTTTTGCGGTGACTTTGGGCTGCGTGCTCTGCATCCATTCGGCGGTATCATTTCCATCACAAGCGAGTGCAAAGGAAGAACTGCTGCGCGTTGCAGGAGAGAGCGGGCGGCGGGGCGGGCGCATTGTGATTGCGTTGCGGTCGGAGCCGAAAACGCTGAACCCGCTAATCGCGGCGGACGGGACTTCGCGAGAGGTCATCAGCGCGATGCAGGCAGATCTAGTACACATCAATCGAGCGACGCAACTGACCGAGCCGGCGCTAGCGAAGTCCTGGAAGATTTCGGCGGACGGCTTGCGGTACACGCTGACGCTGCGGCAAGGGCTGAAATTTTCGGACGGACACCCGCTGGATATGGAAGACGTACTGTTCACGTTTCGCGTTTACCTGGACGAAGCGGTGCACGCTACGCAGCGGGATTTGCTGATTATAGACGGGAAGCCGATTACGGTGCGCAAAGTAGATGCGCAGACTGTAGTGTTTCAATTGGCCAAGCCGTACGGAGTGGGCGAGAGAATGTTCGACGGCTGGGCAATTCTGCCGCGGCATTTACTGGAAACTGCGTACAAGGAAGGGAAACTGGCCCAAAGCGGGGCGCTGGGGACGGCGGCGAATCAGTGGGCGGGGCTTGGCGCGTTTCGCTTGAAAGAGTACGTTGCGGGGCAGCGGCTGGTTTTGGAGCGGAATCCGTATTACTGGAAAACAGACGAGCAAGGGAGCCGGTTGCCTTATCTGGATGAGATCGTGTTTTTGATTGTGCCGAGCGCCGACGCGCAGGTGCTGCGATTCCAGTCCGGCGAGACGGACATGATCAGTCGGCTGGGCGCGGAGAACTTTTCGGTGCTCTCGCGACAGGCGCGCGACTACACGATGACGGACGCCGGGCCGGGGCTGGAGTATAACTTTCTATTTTTCAATTTGAACGAGCTGGGAGAAAAAGCCCCGGCGGAAATCGCGCGCAAGCAGAGCTGGTTTCGCGCTGAGAAATTTCGCCAGGCGGTGTCGCAAGCGATAGATCGTGAAGCGATTGTGCGGCTGGTGTATCAAGGGCGCGGTGCGGCGCTGTGGGGACCGGTCACCCCGGGAAATCCACGATGGGCGAATGCGGCGATTGCTCATGCTGGGCGGTCGCTCGACAAGTCACGCCAGTTGCTGGCAGAGGCGGGATTCCGATTGATAAGCGCGGAAAATGGAGAGTCGAGGCTTGTCGACGCGGACGGAAAACCTGTGGAGTTTTCGATCATCACCAGCGCCTCCAATGCGGACCGGGCGAAGATGGCAGCGCTGATTCAAGATGATTTGAAACAGCTTGGCATGCGGGTGCAAGTGGTGCCGCTGGAACTGCGCTCGCTGATCGATCGCGTTACGCAAACAAAGGAATACGATGCGTGCGTCCTGGGCATCACAAGCTACGACGCGGATCCGAACCCCGAGTTGAACGTGTGGCTTTCGAATGGCGACATGCACCTGTGGAATCCTTCGCAAAAGCACCCTGCCACGGATTGGGAAGCGGAGATCGACCGCCTAATGGAGCAGCAGTTGACGGCGACGAATACCGCACAGCGCAAGAAGCTCTATGACCGCGTGCAGGAAATCCTATCAGAGCACCAGCCGATGATTTTCCTGGCCAGCCCGGACATTTTGGTAGGCGCGAAACGGAGCATCGGGAATTTTCATCCGGCGGTGCTCGAGCCGTACGTGCTGTGGAACGTTGAACAGTTGTATCAGCGAAACGGGGCGGAGAATGCGCGGCGATGAGCCCAGTGCGCGTGGCAGCAGGGAAGAGAGCATCTCCGTCGTGGGACGACACGCGGCTGGTGAAGGAGTGCCTGGGCAGGAATGAAGAAGCGTGGTCGCTGCTGATCGACAAGTACAAAGCGCTGATTTATTCGATTCCCGTAAAGTACGGTTTGCCTCCGCAGGAAGCGGCAGATGTGTTTCAGGCGACATGCGCGGAATTGCTTGCGCGTTTGCCGGACCTTCGTGAGCCGCGTGCGCTGCCGAAATGGCTGATGCAGGTGGCGCATCACGAATGTTACCGGTGGAAGCGGCAGCAGCAGCGCCTGGTGAGCCGCGACGCCGAGCCGGATTTGCCCGAACCCGAAACGCCGCCGATAGCGGAAAGCGTGATTCAGCGGACGCAGGAAGAGCAGATGCTGCGCGAGGCGATGGGCGCACTCTCGCCGCAGTGCCGCCGATTAGTAGAGCTGCTTTTCTTTGAGACGCCGGCGCGGCCTTATGCGGTAGTAGCCAAGGAGTTGGGGCTGGCGGTGGGCTCGATTGGGTTCACGCGGCAGAAGTGCATCGAACGGCTGCGGCGGCAACTCGATGAGCTAGGTTTCCGCTAATGCCGAAATCTCGCGGAAAGGTTTCAGAGGCCGACCTGGCTTCGGAACTCGGCGCGCTGGAAAGCGACGCCGGCCGCCGAAAATTTCTCACCCGCAATAAATCCTTGCTGCGCTCGGAAGTAGTCAAGCGGCTGGCGCCGCTAGTGGTGGAGAAGATTCAAGCCGATGCCGGGCTGGCGTTGCGCCTTGCGGAAGGTACGCTGGCAATCGCGCGCAAATTGCGGCGAAAGGAAGACGTGGCGCTGGCGCTGCGGGCGAAGGCCAACGCGCTGTACGCTTCGGGTGACAATCACGGAGCCGTCGAACTTCACGAGCAAGCTTGGAAGCTGTATGAGTCGTTGGGAATAGCTAAAGAAGCGGCGCGCACGCTCAGCAGCTCCATTCAGCCGCTAATCCTGATGGGTGAATATGACCGGGCGTTTGCAGCTTCGGAACGCGCTCGGGAAATTTTCACGCGACTGGGAGAAGGGCGGCGGCTGGCCAGCCTGGACAACAATGTCGGAAATATTTTTCACCGGCAGGACCGTTTCGCGGAGGCGCTGGCGCACTATGAGCGTGCGTATAAGGCTCTTTCGGACTTTGAGGATTGGGAACATGTGGCCGTGACGCTGCACAACATGGCCATGTGCCTGATCAACTCAAACGAATTTGCGCGATCGTTGGAGTGCTATCAGAAGGCGCGGGAGCTTTGCGTTCGCTACGACCTGCCGCGGCTTCGCGATCAAGCCGACTACAACATCGCGTATTTGTATTACTTCCGCGGCGAATACAGCCGGGCGATCGAGATGTTGTTTGCGACGCGGCGGGCTTGCGAGGCGAGCGGCGACGCGTATCACCTGGCGCTGTGCCACCTGGACCTTTCCGACATCTACCTGGAGCTGAACTTAAGTGAAGAAGCGCGCGAGATGGCGCACGAGGGATTCTTGCGCTTCGAGAAGTTGGGCATGGGCTACGAAGCGGCGAAAACGCTGGCGAATGAAGCCATCGCTTACGGGCAGCAGGGAAAGACGGTGCAGGCGCTAGAGCGGTTTGCGAAAGCGCGGGAGATGTTCTCGCGGGAAAAGAACCTGGTGTGGCCCTGGCTGCTCGATTTGTACCAGGGGCTGCTTTTGTTTCATGAAGGGCGCTACTTCGAGGCGCGCAGGCTGTGCGCGGGAGCGGCGGACTTTTTCGACTCGACGCCGCTGCACGGAAAGGCTCTGCTGGCACGGTTGCTGCTGGCGCGGATTGCGCTGCAGGTGGGTGATTTGGCAGCGGCGGAAGTGGAAACGAACGCAGCTGTTGCGAAGCTTTCAAATTCGCAGGCGCCAGTGCTGGTGTACCAGACGCACCTGCTGCTGGGGCAAATAGCGGGAAATCGCGGGGATCGCGTGGCGGCGTACACCGCTTACCAGGAGGCCCGCAAAGCATTGGAGGCGTTGCGGACGCGGTTGCAGAGCGAGGAGCTGAAGATCGCGTTCGTGAAGAATCGCATGCAGGTGTACGAGGCGGTGGTCGAGCTTTATCTCGATCCGGCGAACGAAGAGATTTCTGTTGACGAAGCGTTTTCGTGCATCGAGGCGGCGAAGTCGCGCAGCATGATCGAGATGATTTTTCAGAGCGGGCAAAGCTTGCCGATGGGAGAAGCGGGTCAGAGCGAGTTCGTGCGCAAGATCCGCGATTTGCGCGAGGAATTGAACTGGTATTACCACCGGATCGAGTTGGAGCAACTGAAACCGGAGGAGAGGTCGCGGGAACGCATCGAGCTTTTGCAGCAGGCAGCGCAATTGCACGAGAACGAATTGCTGCGGGCGCTAAGGGAGTTGCCGGCCCAGGAACGGGAAAATGCCACGCTGGAGGCGCCTGCGGATTTTTCCGTGGCGAAGCTACAGGCCAGCCTGCCGCCAGAGGCCGTCCTGGTGGAGTATTACTCGGCCGGGGACCGCTTGTTGGCGGCGGTGGTCAGCAGCAAGAGCATCGAGATCGTGACGGTCAGCGTGGTGTCGCGCGTTGCGAACCTGTTGCATTTGCTGCGGTTTCAGTTTGCGAAATTTCGCATGGGGACGGCGTACACGGAGCGGTTCGCGCAGCCGCTGTTGCGCGCGACACTGGGGCACTTGGAGGCGCTGTACCGGGAACTGATCGAGCCGATCCGCGGACGCCTTGCCGGCAAGCACGTGGTGTTTGTGCCGCATGGGCCTCTGCATTTCTTGCCGTTTCACGCGTTGCGCAATGGAGAGGAGTATTTGTGCGATGCGTACACGGTCTCGTATGCACCGAGCGCTACCCTCTTTGGTTTGTGCCAGCAAAAGGCGGTGAGCGAGAGGCGCAACTCGCTAGTTTTGGGAATTCCGGATGAACGCGCGCCGCTGATATTGGGTGAAGTGCAGGCCGTTGCGGCGCTGCTTCCCCAGACGGAGCTGTTTGTGGGCACACAGGCTACCGCACAGGTGCTGCGGGAGCGGGGGCCCGAGATCGGATTGCTGCATGTGGCGACGCACGGAATCTACCGGCAGGACAACCCGATGTTTTCCGGAATCAAGATGGGCGACGGGTATTTGAATTTGTATGATCTGTACCAAATGCGGTTGGGGGCGAAGCTGGTCACGCTGAGCGGCTGCGCTACGGGGATGAACTTCGTGGCGGACGGTGATGAGCTGCTGGGCCTGCAACGGGGGCTGTTTTGCGCCGGAGCAAGTTCGCTGCTGCTGTCGCTTTGGGATGTGCATGACCGGAGTACGTCGGAGCTGATGGAGGAGTTTTACAAGGGCTATATCGCGTCGGGGGACATGGCTGGGTCTTTGCAGGGATCGATGCGTAAGCTGAGGGAGCAGAATCCGCATCCCTATTTCTGGGCACCGTTTGTGCTGGTCGGTAAACTCGCAGAAAAAGCTGCACTTAGCTAATTTTTGCCAGGTGCGGTCCTGCCTATATTTTTTCCATCTCGACATTCCCTTATGTGGTGAGGCGAGAAGACTCGCCACCGGCTGCTGGGGAGCAGACGGCACGAAAGGTTGGGGGGAACGGAAATGAAGCATTTTACGACAGAGGAATGGATCGATTTCGCGAACGAGGTGGTTGCCGGAAGCAAGCGGCATGAGATGGACCGGCACCTCCAGGAAGGCTGCCCGCGATGCAAGAAAGCGACGTCACTGTGGCAGAAGATCCGGCAGACCGCGAAATCAGCAGCGCAGTGCCAGCCGCCCGAGAATGCCGTTCGCATTGCAAAAGCAGGGTTTAGTAGCGCGCGGCCGCAGGGCAAGCCAGCGAGGGTGCCAGGGCTGGTGGAAGTCCTTTTCGACAGTTTCTTGCAACCGTTAGTCGCAGGGGCCCGCTCGTCATCAGGCTCAGAAATGAGGCAAATGCTTTATCGAGCAGAGCCATATCAAGTTGACCTGCAGATCGAAGCGAAACCAGGGTCAAACAAGCTGGTGGTGACCGGTCAATTGCTGGACTTGCGGAATCCGGATGTGCCCGGCCGAGATGTGCCGGTGATTATCTCTAACCTGCGCGGGCACGTGGTGCAAACGGTGACGAACGAGTTTGGAGAGTTTCGGGAAGAGATCCAGTCGAGCAGCGACCTGGAGCTGAAGCTTTTGGCGGAGGACGAGAAGGCGGTCATTATATCGCTGCGGGACGCGCTGGGACGGCTGGATACAGTGAACTAAGTATTGTCGCTTGGACCGGCTGCGGATACAGTTTTCAGCTTGGCAACATAGTACTGGTACTCGATTCTAGGGCGCTGGGGATCGGACGGGACACTCGTACTATTGGCGGTTTTGGCGGGCCAATGAAGAATCTAGGCACGCGCTAAAGCTGCTATTAGACGAGTATTCGCGGTGCAGGAGAACCCTGGAAGGGTCAAGTCTATGAAACGCAAATTATTCTCAGCAGTGGTCATTGCGGTGATGACGTTGGCAACTTCGAAGCCAGCGGCGGCGCAGCAACGCTACATCGTTCGCACCACGGGCGGGCTGAATTCGGTGCTAAACCTGTGCTTGTCAGCAAACTGCCAGGTGCAAGGTTCGCTGGACGGGCCGGTCGGCCAGACGTACCTGGTGACGTCCACAGGCAATATATTGCAGGCCCTCCTGGGCGGCGTCGTGAACCTGTTGGAAGCGCTGCTGGGAATTCAGAGCATTGAGGCGGACCGCTCACTGCCAATTCCGCTGCCACCGATCAACCGCGCGCCTTACGGGCTGAGCGACACCGCAGCGGTGAACTATTTTGGCAGTGTGGTGACCCACGGGTACGCGGCGCAGCCTGCGGGGCAGATCATTCGCCTGACCGATGCGCAAAACGGTTTTGGAGTTAGCGGCACGGGAATCGTCGCGGTGATCGATACCGGCGTTGACGTCAATCATCCAGTTCTCGTTCCGGTGCTGGTGCCCGGATACGACTTTACGCGCAACCAGCCAGGGGCTTCGGAATGGCTGGATATGCCCGGTCTAACCGAGAGCGACCCCGTGTCGGGCCAGCGGTACGGGGTCGTTCAGCAGTCGAGTGCCGCGATCCTGGATCAGTCTTCCGCCGCGATCCTCGATGGGCGTCCTTGCGGGGCTTTTGGTCATGGCACCATGACTTCGGGGGTGGTGCACCTGGTGGCGCCAGACGCGAAGATCCTGCCGCTGAAGGCGTTTTCCTCCGATGGGACTGGATATTTGTCCAACATCGTTGCGGCGCTGTACTACGCCGTGCAGCATAAGGCGAACGTCGTGAACATGAGCTTCGATATCTCCACGCCCTCGCCTGCACTGGCGCAGGCCGTTTCCTACGCGAACCGCGCCAACGTGGTCTTGGTGGCTGCTGCCGGAAATCAAAACACCAGCGCCCGTGTTTATCCCGCGGCCTTTAGCGGCCAAGTCATGGGAGTGGCTTCAACAACTGATTGGGATGCCCGGTCATCGTTCTCGAACTACGGTTCGGCCGACGTGTGGATCGCCGCTCCCGGCGAATACGTGATCAGCACATTCCCCGGCGGATCGTATGCGGCCGCGTCCGGAACTTCCTTCAGTTCGCCACTCGTCGCGGGCACCGCGGCATTGCTCCTGGATGCCAAAGCGGGACTGAATCAATCTCACGCGGCCAGCGCGCTTGCGCATGGACGAGTGTTGACGCCCGATCTCAACCACGGCCGCATGGATGCATACCAGGCGATTTCCGCGTGGAAATCATCCGGCAGGTCGTGGTCCTGGTAAGGACCATGACCCTCGAGGGCATTCCGGTGCTCACGCTCAGTCCTGCAACCAACGGAGCGCCGGATTCCCTGCGAATCAAGCAGGTGGAAGAGCAAGTCTCTGCGCTACGCACTTCGGTCATCTGCGCGTTCAACCAACTCCTGGATCTCAAGGACCTCAACACCGGAGTGCACAGCACGCGCTTAGCGGAGTGGGGCATGCGCGTCGGGCAGGAACTCGGGCTGGAAGAGCCAGCCCTTCAAGATTTGGAGATTGCCGCGCTGCTTCATGACATCGGCAAGGTCGGAATCCCCGATGCAATCCTGCGAAAGCCGGGAAAATTGGAATCCGACGAATACGCGTTGATGAAGAAGCATCCGGAGTATGGCTGGGCGGTGCTCCGCATGCTCCCGGGATTTGAGCGCGCGGCGCTCGACATCCTGCATCACCATGAATCGTTCGATGGAAAGGGCTACCCCGCCGGGTTGAAGGAAACGGAAGTTCCCATCGTTTCGCGAATCGTTTCTGTCATCGACGCCTTTGACGCCATGGTTTCCTCGCGGCCGTACCGCAAGGGGCTGCCGTTTGAAGAAGCGGTGCGCCGGCTGATTCTGGCCAGCGGTACGCAGTTCGACCCCGTTGTGGTGCAGTGCTTCCTTTCCTTTGCGCAAACCGAAATGGCTGGAGTATTCGCTGCAGCCGGTACTTCGGTTTCTTCCGCGCTGTAAATCAACCGCGGTTGATGCCTTGCGCATGTGTTTATATAAAGTGGCAAGTACCGCGCGTTTTCGCTTTATCCTTTAGCCGATGACTCGCCCTTCCAGCCAGGAACGCCGCCACAAGACACGCACAAAAATCCCACGGATGATACGAGTGCGTCCGTCTGAGCCTACTCCCGAAGAGTTCGATGAGATCTTGCCGACGATCAACGCATCGCGCAACAGTGTGTACTTTGTTCCGCAAAACGGTATCTTCGAGCTGAACATGCGCGTATTTGTGACCTATCCCTATTCGACCGGGCCGGGCTCCATCAATCAGGAATTCATCGGAAAGGTCACGCGCGTCGACATCCTGCCGGGTAACAAGCAGGGCGTTGCGGTCCACCTGTTAATGCCCATTTATGTGGGCACCAAAGAGACGATTCGCTGAATCAAACAGCAGTCTGAGCAGAGGCTGTCGGGTTCTCGCAGTTTCGTGGGAGCGCAGCTTCCCAATGACTGAGAAAATAAAGGGGTCGCGCGGACTTTGGCTCATCGCCGCGTTCAAACTCATCAAGGGATTAGCGCTGCTGGCCCTCGGCATCGGCGCGCTAAATCTGCTGCACAAAGACGTCGCCGCTGAAGTGGAGCGGTGGATAAACCTTCTGCGTGTCGATCCGCAGAACCACTATGTCCAGAAGCTCTTGGAAAAATTCGGAATGATCGACGACCGAAAACTGAAAGAGCTGAGTGTCGGGACTTTTTTTTATTCCGGCCTTCTGCTCACCGAGGGTATTGGGCTGGCTTTGCGAAAGCGGTGGGCGGAGTACGTGACGATAGTCACCACAGCCTCACTGCTACCGCTGGAAGTTTATGAGATCACAAAGCGCGTTAGCGCATCGAGAATCGTCTTGCTACTGGTAAACATCGCAGTGGTGCTGTACCTGGTGAGAGAGGTACGCAGGACGCGAGATATGCAGCACTAGAATGTTTGGCTCTCATTTGACCTCGCGCACGTGCGCGATCAAGTTGCGAATGCTATTGGCGAGCTCCGCGACTTCTCCTTCTCCCTGAATATCAAACTCAATCTCGTAGTTGCCGGCCGCGGCGTGATCGACGGCTTCCTTGAGGCTCAGCAGCGGTTTCACGACCTGGCGCGGGAGAATGAAACTGATCCACACGCTGACTAGGAATGTGATTACGGAGACGATGCCGAGCGACCATTCGGCGCGAGAGATCAGGCGCTGCGCTTTGTGGTGGTCACTCTCGATGCGCCCCCAATTTCTTGCTTCGAGTTGGGAAGCTAGACTGAGCACCTCTTGGCCGGAATTCTGCAAGTCAATGGTGATCTGGCGAAGCGCGGGATTTCCTTCCTGAACGGTTTTGGAGATTTGCGCGTCGAAGGAATCGACGCGCTTGCGCAACTCGTCGACCAACTGCGCGCGGCTCTTGTAGCGCGCGTTCTTGAGCAGGTTGTCGAGATCGCGCTCGTAGGCTTCCACCACCGCGTTGATGCGGTCGGCGGGAGCCTGGCCAGGCGTTCCCACAAGCGCAACCGCAGTTTCGAAACGCTGGCGGTACTGGTGAAGGGCGTCGAGGGCCTGCTGCGTGAGCTCCTGATCGGAGGGATTGAGGTCGCGGATGGCGTTCAGAATCTGTTCGATCCTGGCAATCGAATCGCGCACGGATTGCAGCGAAGCGGGGTCGTTAACCAGCAGGTAATTGCGCTCGGCGCGGCGGGCATCGAGCATCTCGATAGTGGCTTGCTGGGCCAGCGTGGCTGCCGGAGCGTCATAGCTGACGATGCGGTCCACGATGAATCCAATCTGGAAAAGGTAGTACACCGCCAGCACGATGACCGGCACGAGAATCAAGCGAACGATGGCCAGGCTATAAGCGACGCGACGCCGCAGAGAACTGCCTGGCGCGAGTACTCGGAACGATCGGCGAATTCGGGATTCCATGGAGCCAACCCTCCTGCGGCAACGTGCAAGATGATATGCCAAAAGGAGGGAAGGGGAACCCTAGAGCCCAGAGGAAAAGAGGGGCTTCGCCCGCTGCTTAACACCTCGACGACCAAAGCTCCGTAGTACGCGAAGCGTGACGAAGTTCAAGTCCAGAGCTTAGGGATTGACGTCTTCCTTTTTGTCGAGCCGAACGATCATGCGCTGAATTCCCTGTTTGGCGAAGTCGGGTGCGCCTGGCAGAGCAAGCTTCATTTCCTTGCTGGCGGTTTCAAAGTCTCCCTTTGCGGAAGCCATGCGTGCCAGCTCGCCATGCGTATACCATTCGTTGGGATGCTTCTTCACATTGATCCTGAAGATGGCGAAACCTTCATCTTGCTTTTTTTGCTGTTGCAGGCTACGGCCATAGAAGTGAAGCTGCAAGCCGTTGGCGGCGTCCAGCGCCTTGCTTTTCATGGCTTCGGCTTCTTGTTTTTTTCCTTGTGCTTCCAGGATCATCGATTTGCCCAGTAAATTTTCGAAGCGCTCCTCGATCTGAATCGAGCGATCCTCCCACTTCATCGCCTGATCCAGATTTTGATTCGCGTCGATCAGCCAATTCGCGCCCTCGTCGAAGCCCGCCCAGGTAAATCCTCCCGTGTTGCGAAGCTGGTTTTGGATGCTGCGCAGCACAACGGCGTTCACATCTGCCGACACGCGGAACGGGACCGCCAGTTTCTCCCATCGCAAAGTCACGGCGACGGAATCCGGCTTGGGGTCGTCGAAGGCATAGGCTAGAGCTTCCTGAAACTCCGCGGGATGAGGCTTAACCGTGACGCGCAGCGCGTCTTCCTTTTCGTCATAGCTGAAGCTGCCCCAGGAGGTGGAATTCTTCGAGAAAATGATGGTCCATTGATCCGCGGTGGGAATAGTGTGCAGGCCGTAGGTGCCGGCGGGCAGCGCGTGGCCCTCGACGGAGACATCGTCGGTAAAGGAGATGGTCGTATTCTCATTGGCGCCCGAGCGCCAGACATTGCCGTAGGGAACTGCCTTGCCCCAGATTTCCCGGCCGTTCACCAGTGGCCGGCAATAGTTGATAGTGATATCGGTGAGCCCGATGCGCTGCGTGCCGATGGCGCGCTGGCTGAGCGTCGGAAGCCGCAGCTCCACGGCCTGCCCGCCATTTTTGAACTGGGCTCGCGCAACGCTGGCGAAACCGCCGATGGCTAGCGCAAGGATCGTGCAACAACTAAATAGTCTTCGCATGAACACACCCTCCTCTTCGATTGGGAACCGCCCCTTTTGACGCGATTCCACACACTTACTGTCGGCATAGACGGATGGTGCCGCAGACTAGTGAGCAGGCCCTTGCGCAGGCTAGGTGGGCGCTGGAATTGGCTATTCGCGTTGGTCACTCTGGGTTCCGGTCGCGACGGCTGCACGACGTGTATCGGCTTGCTTCTTTCCGCGTTGAGCCCACACCCGTTTGACAACCGGGGCGTCCACTTCTTAACATAGGCATTCACACTGAAGTTGTTCGGAACTACAGTTTGGAGCGCTTCAAAGAGTTGTACATCGTCGTACAAAGCTAAATTCCTATGATTACAGTAACGGACCTTACCAAGAGGTACGCTCGGCACACGGCTGTGGACCACATCTCCTTCGAGGTGCACAAAGGACAGATCGTCGGATTCCTTGGGCCCAATGGCGCCGGCAAGACCACCACCATGCGCATGCTGACGTGTTTTCTTTCGCCCACGTCAGGCACCGCTACGGTCGCTGGCTTTGACGTTCTCGAGCAATCCTTCGAAGTGAAGAAGCGCATTGGCTACTTGCCGGAAATGCCGCCGCTCTATCCGGAAATGCGCACGGCGGAGTACCTGCAGTTTGTCGGCAGCTTGAAGGGCCTTTCCAAGACCGAGCTTGCCAAGCGCATCGACTATGTTTGCGAACGGTGCGCGATTTTAGATGTCAAGGACAAGCTGCTCGGGAAACTTTCCAAGGGTTATCGCCAGCGCGTTGGTCTCGCCCAAGCCATCATTCACAATCCTGACGTGCTGATTCTCGACGAGCCGACCTCCGGCCTCGATCCGAAGCAAATTAATGAAACTCGTGAGCTGATCAAGAGCCTCGCCGGCGATCACACCATCATCCTGAGCACGCACATCCTCCCCGAAGTCGAGCAGACCTGCGAACAGGTCATCATCATCAACAAGGGCAAGCTCGTCGCCACCGACTCCGTCAGCAATTTGCAGAATCGCGCCCGCGGCGCCGAATCTTTGTTGGTCGAAGTCGGCGCGCGAAACGGTCTCATCGATCCGGTAAAAGTGCAATCGCGACTTGAGCTGGTTTCCGGCGTCACCCGCGTCGCTCTGAAAAATAAGCGTGATAACCGCTCGGTCTTTGAAGTGGAAAGCCGTAAAGGGCTCGTCCGCGGCGATTTGGCCCGCGTGGTGGTCGAAGCGGGATGGGATCTCAATGAATTGCGCCCCGCCGCCGTAAGTCTCGAAGAAGTCTTTTTGCAGCTCACCGGCGACGCAGCCGCCGCGCCGACGGAAGAAACTGTTCCCGCAGGAGTCAAGTAGATGCGAAACACTTGGATCATTTGCCGCAAAGAGCTGCGCAGCTATTTCGTTTCTCCCGTGGCGTACCTGCTGCTGGCCATGTTCGCCGTCATTTTCGGGTTTTTCTTCTGGAACATTCTCGGCTTCTTCGTTTTCCGCGGCATGGAATCGCAGATGCGCGGCCAAATGATGCCGATGAACGTCAACGAGGAAGTTATACGCCCGCTGCTCTCCAACATCAGCGTCATCGGCTTATTCCTGATCCCCATGATCACCATGCGCCTTTTTGCGGAAGAAAAGCGCACCGGCACCATCGAACTGCTGGCAACCTCGCCGGTGAGCGATGTCGAAGTGATCTTGGGCAAGTGGCTGTCGGCAGTGGTTCTATACGCCTCCATGCTGCTGCTCACGGCCCTGAATTTTCTTTTCATTTTCAGGTATGGCCATCCGGACTGGAAGCCGCTAGTCATCGGCTATCTGGGGTTGCTATTGCAAGCCGGCGCCTTGCTTGCTATCGGTACGTTTATTTCCACGTTGACAAAAAATCAGATCATTGCCGGGGCCGCCACCTTCGGCGTCTGCTTGCTCCTGTGGGTTCTCGAGTGGGTCAGTGGCTACGAAACCGCCACGTGGGCGCGCGTGATGTCGTATATGTCGGTGATCACCCATTTCGAGTCCTTCTCAAAGGGATTGCTGGACTCTAAGGACGCTGTTTTCTACGTCACGCTAATTTTCCTGGGACTCTTCCTGACTGCTCGCTCCATGGAGTCTCTGCGGTGGAGGTCGTAAGTGAGCACTCAGTTCCTCAAAGCCAGACAGACCAGGTACGCGGCCTACGCTGCTACATACACCTTGGTGATTATCGCCATCGTCGCGACCGCCAACGTGCTGGCCAATCGCTACGACAAGTCCTACGACACCACTTCCAACAAGCGCTACAGCCTCTCCGATCAAACCGTAAAGATCGTCAAGGGCCTCAAGCAAGACGCCACCATCACCTACTTCGACCAAGCCAGTCGCTTCCGATCCGCCAAAGATCAGCTTGATCTGTATGCGAATCTCTCTCACAAGGTCCACGTCGAATACGTTGACCCTGACAAAAAGCCCCAGGTGGCGCGCGAGGCCGGCATCAAGAACTACGGAACTGCCATTGTTCAGGTGGGCGCGAATAAGCAGGAAGCCAAGGGCTTGAATGAGGAAGGCATCACCGGCGCGCTCATTCGCAACTTGAAGAACACCACGCGCACGGTGTGCTTTGTCACAGGAAGCGGCGAGCACCAAATCGATGATTCCAGCCGCAGCGGTTATTCCCGCTTCAAGGAATTGCTCGGCAAAGACGAATACGTCGCGAAGTCCATCAACCTCCTGCAAAAAGCCGAAATTCCCAGCGACTGCACGGTTCTGGTCATCGGTGGTCCCAGCGGCGATTATCAACAGCCTGAAGTCGATGCCATCAAGAAATTAGTCGAAGAGGGGGGCCGCGCCCTTTTCTTGCTCGATCCGCCGCTCAAGATGGGTCGCTCCGAGATCGCCGATAACGATGCGCTCGCCGGCGTGCTCCAAAGTTGGGGCGTCACCGTCGATAAAGATTTGATCCTGGACATGAATCCCATCGGTCAGCTTGCCGGCCTCGGCCCGCAAGTTGCCTTGGTTACCAGTTACGACTCGCACCCCATCGTAGGCGAAATGAAGGGCACTGCAACTGGGTTCCCGCTCTCGCGCTCTATCGACGTGAAGAGCGGGTCGAAAACCACCGTGCAAAAGCTTTTCGGCTCCTCTGAGTCTAGCCTTGCCACCAACAAGCTGGATTCCCCAAATGTCGACCCGAATGATCCCAAGAATAAAAAGGGTCCCATGACCATCGCCGCCGCAGGCTCCTACAGCACTGGCAAAGAAAACTCGCAGGGTCGATTTGTAGTGATCGGCAGCTCTGCCTGGGCCGCCAACTCCTTCATCAATTTCAATGGCAATCGCGACTTAGCCCTGAATGCCATGAATTGGCTTTCTTCCGACGAAGACCTGATCTCTATCCGTCCCAAAGAGCCCGAAGATCGCCGCATCACCCTGACCCGCGCGCAAATGAGCTGGGTTCGGCTCACCAGTCAATTTTTGCTGCCGCTCATCGTGATCTTCGCCGGCGTCTCGGTGTGGTGGCGCAGAAGGTAGCAGGCCCGGCCACGGAGTTGCCGACCTCAGGACCAAAGTCATGAAGAACACCGGATTGATGATCGCCGCAGTCATGCTCGCTACCCTCACCGGCGTGCTCTACTGGTCCAACCGTCACCCGACTTCCGAGAGCACTGCGAAAGCCTCGCTCGATACTCCGCCAAAGATTCTCTCCCTGAAGCTGGAAGACATTTCCAACATTCAGATCAAGAAGAAGGGCGGGGAAGAGTTGGCCCTTGCGAAAAGCGATACCGGCAAATGGCAGATTACTGCGCCCAAGCCGCTCGGCGCCGACCAGGACGCCGTCTCCAGCTTGCTCTCCACTGTCTCTTCGCTCAATGCAGATCGTCTCGTGGAAGACAAGGCCAGCGACGTGAGCCAATACGGCCTCGCTCAGCCTTCCCTTGAGCTGGACGTGACTACTAAAGACGGCAAGCCGCAAAAGCTGTTCCTGGGCGACGACACTCCAGCCGGCAGCGCCGTCTTTGCCAAGCTTGAAGGTGATCCGCGCGTCTTCACCCTCGCCACTTACAACAAAACCAGCATCGATAAGACCGCCAACGATCTTCGCGACAAGCGCTTGCTTACCATCGATTTTGAAAAGCTCAGCCAGATCGAACTCGTGACCAAAAAACAAGACATCGAGTTCGGCCGCAACAAACAGGAATGGCAGATCGTTAAGCCCAAGCCGCTGCGTGCCGACAATTTCCAGGTCGAGGAAATTGTCCGCAAGCTGCGCGACGCCAAGATGGAAGCCTCTTCCACGGATGCGGACGCGAAGAAGGCCGCCGCAGCGTTTGCCTCCGGAGCGCAAGTGGCCACGGCAAAAGTGACCGACGCTGCCAGCACGCAGGAACTGCAAATCCGAAAGAGCAAGGACGACTACTACGCAAAATCGACCGCCGTTCCCGGCATCTACAAAGTCCCAAACGATATCGGTCAAGGGTTGGACAAAAACGTCGATGATTTCCGCAGCAAGAAGCTCTTCGATTTCGGCTTCGATGAACCCGGCAAGGTCGAACTCCGCGATGGCGCGAAAACCTATTATCTGACCAAGGGCGGGCAGGATTGGTGGTCCGACGGTAAAAAGATGGACGCATCGAGCGTCCAGTCGCTGATCGACAAGATTCGCGAGCTCTCCGCCAGCAAATTCCTCGATTCTGGATTCACCACGCCGGCCATCGAAGTGACCGTCACCTCCAACGACGGCAAGCGTGTCGAAAAGGTTTTGATTTCAAAGGCGGGCGACACTTACATCGCGAAGCGCGAAAACGAGCCCGCATTGTACCAACTCGATTCGTCCTTCGTTGCCGACCTGCAAAAAATTGCCGCCGACCTGAAACCCGTCGCTGTCAGCGGCAAGAAGTAGCTGTCAGCGGGTTGCCACGCGCTAACTACAGCGCCGTGCTTCACCCAATCCCCACAAAATACAAAGAACTGGGTATAGAAACGTTTCGCTGCTGCAACAAACATGGACTCCGGAGACGCGTTCGCAGCAGAGTTCTGCGGCAGGACGAATGCAGCACGGCAGTCACAGCACCTTTCGGGCCGGCACGCAAAGCAACGGCGGCATCCGTGTAGTCCCGAAGTCCGCCGATGCGCAGTCCATCCCACCTTTCCTTCTCGATCTCGATGGCACGCTCGTTGACAGCGTCTACGAACACGTGATGGCCTGGCGCGAGGCTCTCGAAGATGCCGAAATCCGCTTGCCCAATTGGAAAATCCACCGGCGCATCGGGATGAGCGGCAAGCTGTTCCTTCCTACCCTACTGCGCGAGCTCGGCGAAAAGACGGACAAGGGGGAAATCCAGTCCATCGAAAAGGTACGCAGCAGCATCTTCAGGAAGAAGATTCCCGAGATCCGTATGCAGCCCGGCGCGAAGGACTTGTTGCAGTATTTTGAGAGGATCGGCGCGCGTTGGGCGGTGGCGACCAGTGGCGACCGCTCCCAAGTCGAGCAACTGCTCAAAGATTTCGACATTCCCTCCCGAGTGCCGGTGATAACCGGCGACGACGTGACTACAGCGAAACCGGCGCCAGATTCGTTCGTCCTGGCCGCGCAGCGCCTGGCTGTTTCCCCGCATGACTCCATCGTGATTGGCGACAGTCCCTGGGACCTGCTCGCCGCCCAGCGCATGAAAGCGATCGGAGTTGGCTTGCTTTGCGGCGGCTATGCGGAATCGGAGTTAGAACGCGCCGGCGCTTACCGCGTCTATGAAGATCCCGGCGATTTGCTGGGGCACATCGAGGAGCTCGGCATTCAGACGGAATAAGCGTTTCCCTCAATCAACATTTTCGAAAGAAAGAGGCACACAATGGCGACTGAAAAACAGCGGAAAGTGGCGCGGAGAAATATTAAGAAGGCTGCGCGGGCGGCCAAACGCAAGGAAACCATTGCCCATTTGCCGAAGTCGGTTCGCACTGCGCTGGGAAAGCAGGCCGCCAAGGTCGCCAGACAGAGGCGCTCTTCATGACTTGTGTCGCTACCCACAGTAAAGCTTTGAACCGAGCCAAATTCGGAAAGTGACTTTTCAGGACGAGGGCTTTGAAAGCCGTCATTTTGCATGGGGCTGGAGACATTCGACCGGACAATATCAACGAGCCTTCCATCCGACCCGGTTTCGACACTATTGTGACTTTCAACGCCAGCGCTATCTGCGACACCGATTTGCATTTCGTGCTTGGCACCGTGCCTGGTACGCAAGAGGGAACTGTTCTCGGTCATGAGGCGTCGCTGCCCCAGCCTTTGCCTGAGAGTTCCTATTGCCGCGCCGGGTACTACGCGCAATGCGACAATGCCAATCCGAATGCCGCAGCGCCCGGCGAGTAAACGCTAAGCGGTCGCCGCAATGTCCACGCATCTGAGGTAGTGTAGGATGGCCCTCGCACCGCCGGCTGAATCAAAACTCCGGGGCGCCACTCCCGCAAAAATGATTGCGCGCGGCTACTTTCGCATAATGAACTTCTTCGACATCGCCGAAGCGATTGATCTGGAGAAGTTGCGTGCGCTTCTCGGCCCGCAGGCGGCACCGCGCTCTCCCGGGTTCGTCCATCTCACTCCCGAATACGCGCAAGCGCAGAACCCGCCGCTGGAGGAGTCGCTCGCGCCTCTGACACTGCCCAGTGGCGAAAAGTTGGGCGGGAAAATCAAATACTATTGGTTCGGTGTTGCTTGCGTGGAGCTAGCCACGCCGTTCCAGTGCGACTTTGATGCCTTGTGCGGGGATTCGTACCGCTGGATGAATGCGCCAGAAGTCGAGAAAGCCGCGGAAGACCTGCTGCGGGCGCACCTCGAGCGATTTCGGCCCGCGCTTATCAAGCCCTCAACCAAGTGGCTGGACGAGGATTACCTCGTGATCGACATTCAATCCGCGCAGCACCAAGATGGCCACACTCCCACCGCCGAGGAATTGCTCAAACATTACGGCGATCAGCTTACCCAGCTTGTGCGCGGCGAGCTGACCTCGCTCTCTGCCGGGGAGCGCGACGAGATCCTTCGGGATGCTCTTTCTTACTATCCGACAGACTTGATCGTGGTCGGCTGGGCCGCCGCGCTTGTCTACGATAAGCCCGACGCCACTTCCGCGATCATCGACCTGCTTGAATACGCGAACACTCAATTGCTGGAGTTTCGTTACTACGACGAACTCCTCACTAGCCTGCTCTCCAATGTGTACAGCTCGCTCGAGGGCCACGAAAGCTTTCTCTCCCGCTGGCGATTGCCCCGCCGCGCCGGCCGCGTGAACCGCCTTCGCCTTGACATCATGGATTTGGCCGAGCGTACCGAATACGCCGTAAAATTCATCAGCGACACGTACTATGCGCGCGTCTACAAAGTCATCTCGTCAAAGATCGGCGTCAACGACTACAAAGCGCTGGTCAACGAGAAGCTGAAGACGGCCGGCGAACTCTACGAGTTCATGGTCTCTCAATTCAACGAGCGCCGTATGTTCGTGCTGGAGCTCGTCGTCGCTGTGCTCGTTGCGCTCGACGTCATTCTCTTGCTGCGCGGAAAGTAAGGCCGAATCCGCATGATCATCGTGGTGATGGGGCCGACGGGTTCCGGGAAGACAACTATTGCCAGCCTGCTCGCCAAACGGCTGGGCTGGGATTTTGTCGACGCCGACGCGTTTCACTCCGCGGCCAACAAGGCAAAAATGCAGCAGGGTACCCCGCTCACCGATGCCGACCGCGCTCCCTGGCTCGCCACCATTCACCAGCAGATTCTGCGATGGATTGCGGAAAAGCGAAACGTCGTGCTGGCCTGCTCTGCGCTGAAGCAAAGCTATCGCGAGCAGCTCTGGCGCAGCGGGGAAGTGAAGCTAGTGTACTTGAAGGGAAGCTACGACCTCATCGCTCAGCGGTTGCTCACGCGCCACGGCCATTTTGCCGACGAGCACATCCTCGCCGGCCAATTCGCTGATCTCGAGGAGCCAACCGACGCTATCACAGTGGACATTCGCGCTTCGCCCGAAGAAATTGTCGACGAGATTTGCCGCCGCCTGGGACTTCAGCCAAAACAAAAAGATGCGTGACTACGGTTTGGAGGGCGCGGCAGTCGAGCTGGTTTGCGTCACGGGGCCGAAACGCTTGGCCAGCCATGCGCGTACTTCTTCCGGCTCGTATTTGAATGGGCCCATGCCGCCTGCATAGGCGATACGGCCGCGCTCGTCGATGACGTAGAGCCGCTCGGGCCATGCGGAGTACGCTAGGTCCGCCGCGTTATTCATATCGTCGATCCCGAATGGAAGCGGATATTTCTGCCGCCGCACGAAGTCGTTGGCGATTGCGATGCGCTGCTCCAGCGTTTTTGGCTGCGCGTAGCACACGTCCTCTTTCACGTTTGATTTCATCTGCCACTCGTCGGTGGGATGCGCTTCGCGCACGTACACGGTCAGGAAGTCCGCGTGATCCTTATAGTCGTTGTAAATTTTGACCACGTCGCCGACGTGGCGCCGGAATGGCGGTCAAGTGTAGCTGCCGAAGACCACCACCAGCGGCCGCGCGCCAGTGCGTTCCCGCAAATGAAAATGGTTCGATCCGTCCAAGGCCAGCAGCCGCACGTCCGGCGCGTCATCTCCCGGATGCAGCTTGCCGCGATGCATGTGCGGCAGGGCATAGCGCACCATGCCGTAGACGTCTTTCGGGCTACCGGCCATAAACGAGAGGCCGGCGAAAGCGATCGCCAACAGTCCTAGAAGGATGCCGAGCGTCCATTTCCAGAAACGGCTCATCGTGTGCTGCTCCCCTGAGTTTTCAGTTGGCCCGGAAAATCGTGCGCGAACCATAGCATCGACTCGATGCCAGCTAAATAATACTTAACCATTATAAATAATACTTAACCATTAGGCGCGCTTCCGAACCTGATTACCGGATTTCCCTAGAAATCAGCTTCTCGCGCTGCTGCTGGTAACGCGCCAGCGCCCGCTCTATGACTGTGACCGCGGCGTACGCCGGCCGTATGTCTTCCACTTCGACGACCTTGCCTTCGAGCTGCTTGTAATCCTGGAAAAAGCGCTTCAGCACGAGCAGCCGGTGCGCCGGCAAATCGCGCGCCTCCACATACTCGCTGAACTCCGGGTCGTCCGTCGCCACGGCGATCACTTTGTCGTCGCTCGCGCCGGAGTCGATCATGGTCATCAGTCCGATAGCGCGTGCACGGATCAGTGCCAAAGGCTGTACCGCCTCCTGGCACAGAACGAGCACGTCCAACGGATCGCTGTCTTCCGCATAAGTCTGCGGAATGAAGCCATAGTTCGCCGGATAGAAAACCGCGGAATGAATGATGCGGTCCACCTTCAGCAGGCCGGTGGGTTTGTCGAGCTCGTACTTAACGTTCGAGCCCAGCGGTATCTCGATGACCGCCTGAAAATCCCGCGGCAGATCGTTGCCAGGCGAGACATCATGCCATGCATGGACCACGGTGAGCCTTTCTCAAGCACGCGCCTTCTCAATCATCTGTTCCCAAATCCCTTTGCTCTTTAAAATCAGCTCCACCAACTCCCTCGCCGCGCCTTTGCCCCCAATCGCCTTGGTAACAAAGTGCGCTGCCAGCTTCACTTCCAGCGTCGCATCTCCCACCGCCACCGCCAGTCCGACGCGCCGCATGACCGGCAAATCCGGCAGATCGTCGCCCAGGTAAGCCACTGCGGATTCCGGCACTCCAGTCTTCTTCAAGATTTCTTCGTAAGCCGCCGTCTTGGTCGGCTGCTTCTCGTAGACGAATTCAATGTCTAGTTCGCGCGCCCGTCGCCGCGTCGCTGCGCTCTCGCGCCCCGTAATAACGCCGGTGCGGATCCCTGCCGTCCGCGCCAACGAAAGTCCCTGCCCATCGTGTGCGTCAAACGTCTTGATCTCGAGGGCCGTTCCATCCGGGTGCGAAAGCAGTGTAACCGCACCGTTTGTGATCGTTCCGTCCACATCCATCAGCAGAACCTGTATTTGCTTTGCGCGCTTCCTGACCGCTGCCGAAATCTTCTTCCCTGTTCTGAGCAAGCTTCATCCTCTCTCTGCGTTCGTGAATCGATGCACAGCCAAGATTGGCTGTGCCACATTAAATCAGCTCCAGGCCCCACAAATCGTGCAAATGCACTACGCCCAGCACACCTCCGGCTTCATCCACCACAACAATTGACGTGATCTTGCGCTTCTCCATCAAGTTCAGCGCCTCGCTGGCCAGCACCTGCGGCCCAATCGTCTGCGGACTCCGCGTCATGCACGCCCCAGCGGTCATTTCCAGCGTCGCGCCGCGATGCTTCTCCATCAACCGCCGCAAGTCCCCGTCCGTGATAATTCCCGCTAGCCGTCCGTCGGCCTGTAGGACCGTGGTCATCCCCAAACCCTTATTGCTCATTTCGTGAAAGACATCGGGCATCGACGTTTTCTCGGCCACCCGCGGGAGCGCTTCACCCGCATGCATCAAGTGTTCCACGCGCAGCAATTTCTTCCCCAGCCGTCCGGCCGGATGCAGCGCCGCAAAATCATCGTGACGAAATCCGCGGCGCTCCAGCAGTGCCACGGCGAGCGCGTCGCCCACGGCCATTGCGACCGTCGTGCTCGCCGTGGGCGCCAGATTCAGCGAGCAAGCTTCTTCGCGCACGCTAACGTCCAGCGCCACGTCGCTCGCTTCTCCCAGCGTCGACGCAACTTTCCCTGTAAGGGTCACCAGCGGCATCTCCAACCTTTTCAGCGCCTCCAGCAGCCGAATAATCTCTTCTGTTTCCCCGCCGTAAGAAACCGCCAGCATCGCATCGCCGCGCGCCAGCATCCCCAAATCCCCGTGCAGCGCCTCCGCGGGATGCAGAAAAAACGATGGCGTCCCGGTGCTCGAGAGCGTCGCCGAAATCTTTCGCCCGATCAGCCCGGATTTCCCCATCCCCGCAACCGCCACGCGGCCCTTGCAAGCAAAAAGGACGTCCACCGCCCTCACAAAACTCCCATCCAGCCGCGCCTTTACCTCTTGCAGCGCCCGCGCCTCAATGTCGAGCACCCGCCGCGCCGTCTCCAAACTCATTGCGCGCTCCAACGCCGCACCAGGGAAGACAATTCCTTCAGCCGCGTCAACAATCCCGCCAATTGCCCCAACGGCAACGCATTCGCACCATCCGACAACGCCGCCGACGGATGATCGTGTGTCTCCAGAAAAATGCCATCCACGCCGGCTGCGACTCCTGCTCGAGCCAGCGGCTCAATAAATTCCGGCTGGCCTCCGCTGGCGTGGCCCTGCCCACCCGGGAGCTGTACGGCATGCGTCACATCAAAGACCACGGGATACCCCAGCTTCCGCAAAATCGGAAACGCCCGCACATCCACAACCAAATTCTGGTATCCAAACGAAGCGCCGCGCTCCGTTACCACAATATTCGTATTCCCCGCGCTGGCAATCTTCTCCACCACGTTGCTCATGTCCCACGGGGAAAGAAACTGCCCCTTCTTCACATTCACGACGCGCCCCGTTTTCGCCGCGGCCACCAGCAAATCCGTTTGCCGCGAAAGAAACGCCGGAATCTGCAGCACATCGCAGACTTCAGCCGCTTCCGCCGCCTGCGCCGCCTCGTGAATATCCGTAAGAATTGGCAGCTTGAGGTCCGCCTTAATCTTCCGCAGAATCCGCAGCCCTTCCTTCAGTCCCGGCCCGCGAAACCCCTGCGCCGAAGAGCGGTTGGCCTTGTCATAGGACGCTTTGAAGATGAAGGGCATATCGACATCGCCAGCCATCCGGGCGACCTGCTCGGCTATCTTGCGGGCGTGCGCTTCGCTTTCAATCACGCACGGCCCGGCGATCAGAAACAGGGGATTCCCGCCCCCCAGGCGCAGCGAGCCCACAACAATCTCACGTGTGGTGTTCATGCGGAGCAATGAAGATAGCACGAAGGCGAGTTGTTGGGCCGCTCCGACGTCTGGGCAGCGATCCGCCTAGCCTTGGGATTGCGAGCAGATCTCAGCGCACGCGACGACCTTGAGGGTTGACGCTGGGTCGGGCGCCGGGTCGGACTACGTCGGCTGATTAACCACGCCCCTCCCCCCTCCCCATGGTTTTCTATAAGTGTTGATTCTAAAGGTGGTTAAAGTCCTTTGTTTTGATACGCTTTTGCAAGTGTTGATTCTAACGCAGTTAGCCGCGCAGTGGCTTGATGGGTCCGGCGAGTGTTCAGTAGCTATGATATAACATATTATCGCAGTTGTCAATACATTAAGTGGGTCCTAGTATTTCGGGATTGGGCACAAAGCAGGGCGCGCGCAGGGCCGAGAGATAACGGGAAGTCAAAACCGGCACCGGTCAAGCGCGCCACGTGTAACCTCGATACGTGGGGCCCGCCGAAATCATCTTGGCCGCTTACGTCCGGGCTACCCGCCCCGCGCTGGCACAAATTTGCGAGGAAAGCGCAACAACTTGCCGCGCCAGGAAGGGAAAGAATCGACAACCCATTCTGTGTTCAGCAAAAGCAGTTTGGTAACAGGATTGCTCTCCTTCGCCCAGGGAATCCGTGTCTTTAGGTTTGCTCATTGGCCTGGGCAAGCTGCCTTTTGATAGAGTGACCGGAACCTGGGAGCCAAAATGGAAATTCGTATGAGAACAGCATTCTGGCATCTTGCGATTGTCGCGGCGGGAATTGCGCTGTTTGCCCGGCCTGCTCAGGCTGACACTATTACCTTGAGCGGCATTCTTAATGCGTCACAGGTCGTGGATGGCGGCGGCAGTACATCGACTGCCACGGGCTTGGCCACCGTAACCATCGACACGACCCTTTTCACCATCACGACCGATCTGAGTTGGAGCGGCCTGTCCGGTCCTACCGATCGGGCACATTTGCACGATGCTCCCGCAGGTCAGAGCCGCTTAAATCCACCAAATGGCAATTTCTTTCACGAAGTGCTGGATAACACGTCCGTGCCGCTTAGTAATCAGGTGCCCTGCGGCTTTGCAGGTGGTGGTTTCATGACCGACTGCGCTCCAGCGACAGGAACTGCGCAGAACGTCCTGCCACTGAGTGCTGGTGATGGCTATGGGTTCCCAGACTTTGCCTCCCTGGTAGATGCGTTTGTGCGCGACGGCGTCTATATCGATGTGCACACACAGCTTTATCCGTCGGGGGAGATTCGGGGACAACTTCTGGTGGCTCCTGTCCCCGAGCCCGCCTCGCTCGCGATGTTAAGCGCCGGTCTTTTGGGGTTGGGCCTGCGGCGTCGCCGCAGACGTAGTCAAGCGCCCCAGTGACACGGGACAGCGGTCCATCGAGCCGCCCTTTTTTTTGTGCTTGCCGCGGAACGTAAACGAACGCTATTCGCTTTGTTCTTAATCGCAAGCGCCCTCTCCGTGATGGTCTAGCTGCTGTGGCTCGCTTTTGGCGCACGGTGCGGCGCCATCTGGCTCCCGTCTACTCCATCAAAGACGTAAGCTTCTACGCCGGGAGTCGCTTGACTGCTCGTGGCAATCCTATTTGCAGGGCGCTTCATGAAGTCGGGGAAATCATCCATCGCTCCTCCGGCCTGTCGTGTTGCCTGCGAAAACCCTTAGGTCCAAACACCGGATCTGAGCTACACACCCCTCTGACTGAAAGTTTGCGCCAAGCTGGGGCGCAGCAGTGCTGCGCCCCTACGGATGAGAGGCGCTATGCGGGGACGTGGGGGCCGACGGCTACTGGTTGTGCTTGCTCTGGCTCTAGGACTATGCGGTTCTTTTGCTTTTTATGTTCTAGGGAGGCGCCGATGAAGGCGGCGAAGAGCGGGTGCGGTTCTAGGGGCTTGGACTTGAATTCGGGGTGGAATTGGCAGCCTAGGAACCAGGGGTGTTCCGGGGCTTCGATGATCTCGACGTAATTTTCGTCCGGTGTGCGGCCGGTGATTAACAGGCCGGCGCCGGTCAGGGTCTTTTCGTAATCGCGATTGAACTCGTAGCGGTGCCGGTGGCGCTCGCTGATTTCGAGCTTGCCGTAGGCGCGATGGGCGAAGGAGCCGGGGGTGAGCTTGCAGGGCCAGGCGCCCAGGCGCATGGTGCCGCCCATTTCGTCGACGCCGAGGAGTTCGCGCAATTTGTAGATGACGCGGTGCGGCGTCTGCGGATCAAACTCCGTGCTGTCCGCGGTCTTTAGCGCGGCTACATCGCGGGCGTACTCGATCGTGGCGCACTGCATGCCCAGGCAAATCCCAAAGAAGGGAACTTTGTGCTCGCGGGCGTACTGGATGGTGTGCACCATGCCTTGAATGCCGCGCTTGCCGAATCCGCCGGGGACCAGGATGCCATCGTAGCCGCGCAAACGCGCGGCGGCGGTTTCCGCGGAATCAATTTCTTCGGCCTCGATCCACTCGAGAATGGTTTTATGGTTGTGCGCCAGGCCGCCGTGCAGCAGCGCCTCGCGCAAGCTCTTGTAGGCGTCTTCGAGCTGCACGTATTTGCCGACGATCGCGATGCGCACTTCGCCTGCGGGATGATGCAGCCGCTGCACCAAGTCTACCCACGGTTGCAAATCCTGGGGATGATGCTCCAGCTTGAGCGAGCGCAAAATCTGGGCGTCCAAACCTTCGCGCGCCAGCTCCACCGGCACGGCGTAAATGGTGTCCACGTCCTCCATGGAAATGACGCAGGATTCCGCGACGTTGCAGAACAGCGCGATTTTCTTCTTCAGGTCGGCGGGAATGTGGCGGTCACTGCGGCAAAGCAAGATATCCGGCTGAATCCCGATGCCCAGCATCTCTTTCACGCTGTGCTGCGTGGGCTTGGTTTTCAGCTCACCGGCGGCGGCGATAAACGGCACGAGCGTGACATGGACGAAGAGGGTGTTCTCCGCGCCGAGCTCCAGGCGCATCTGGCGGATGGCTTCGAGGAAGGGCAGGGACTCGATGTCGCCGACGGTGCCGCCGATTTCGACGATGACTATGTCGACGCCTTCGGAAACTTTTTTGATGATGGCTTTGATTTCATCGGTGACGTGGGGAATGACCTGCACGGTTTTGCCGAGAAAATCGCCGCGCCGCTCTTTGGTCAGAATCGTTTCGTAAATGCGCCCGGTGGTCCAGTTATTGTCGCGGGAAAGCTTGGCGTGGGTGAAGCGCTCGTAGTGGCCGAGGTCCAGGTCGGTCTCCGCGCCGTCTTCGGTGACAAAGACTTCGCCGTGCTGAAACGGGCTCATCGTACCGGGATCGACGTTAAGATACGGATCGCACTTTTGCAGGGTGACTTTGAAACCGCGACTTTCGAGGAGACAACCGATTGAGGAGGCCGCTACGCCTTTTCCGAGTGAGGAAACAACACCGCCGGTTACAAAAATATATTTTGGCGCCATCCTTATAGCCCGCGCTGCACAATTTCGCGGGCTTGTTAGCCCTCCGCAGGAGTGACGTACAATCAATTATCGTCGCAACTCCCCAAACTGTCAAATCGCATTCCTGAGTCGTCTAAAACGAAATTTTGGCGCTCCGAAACGATCTTTTGACGCTTGCGGTACGAATTTTTGACGATTTCCCTATTTACGCGGCCAGTTTTTGGGAGAAACATTTTCTGCGCAGCAGTGTTCTTATGCTCGGATGGTCCAAGGGTCGTCGCTTCGCCACGGATGTTTACGCTTTGGAACGCTTGCGCATTTCGAGCGTAAACGCCGGGGCTGTAGGGCCCATCCAACTTGGTAAAGAAAAACAGCGCGTAGCGCCGCAAGCAAGTCCGGCCCGCCCGCGCATTCAGAAGCCGCAAATGGGGCTTTTTATCCTGGGGAAGAGAAATGAACCGACCGATTCGCTTGAACATTTTCGCAGCTTGGCTCGCCGCCGTTCTCATGTTCTCGTTTAGCGCAGCGGCACAGCAAAAGACGCAAAGCGCTCCGCAGCAAAGACGCTCCTATGACCTCAGCCGAGAGGTGTCGTTGCAGGGCACAGTGGTCAGTTTCGCGGCGAACTCGTCGGTTCCTCCCTTGGGCCCGCACGTGGTGGTCCAGACCGCCTCTGGCCAAATCGACGTTCATCTCGGAGATGCCAGACTGCTGGAAGCGAATCACCTAACCCTTGCCGCGGGTGACAGCATCCGTGTGATTGGCGAAAACGTTGCGTACGGCACGGGCGCTCAATTCTTTGCGCGCATCCTCCAGAAGGGCAATCAAACGTTGGCGCTGCGCAGTACGGGCGGCTTCCCGCTCCGCCCGGTCCCAAATGCGGGCAAGGCACAGGCAGGTGCCGTGTGAAGCCGCTAGCGTTTGTTGTGGCCGCGGTCGTGGCCCTTTTTGCTGCGGCGTGCAGCAGCAGCAATAGCGCCCCGTCTGTTCCACCGCCGGTGACAGGAGGTTTCTCCAACTCCAACCTAAGAGGAACGTACGCTTTTTCTATGAGCGGCACGGACGCCGGGCTCAATTTCGGAGCGTTCATCGCTCGCGTTGGCAGCTTCACCGCTGACGGCAACGGCAGCATCACCGCCGCGATCGAAGATGTCACCGACGCCGGCAGCCTTCCGCAACTGGTGCAGTTCTCCGGCGGCAGCTACTCTATTCAAGGGAATGGAAACGGCACGCTCACGCTTGGTAGCTCGACGGGCGGCGCCCTGCAACTGAGCATCGCCCTTAATTCCGCGAATGCCGGCGTGATGATCCAGACGGATCTCAACGTAACTGCGAGTGGCTCGTTCACCCTCCAATCGCCAGCCGCCTTCACGCAAACGGCTATCGCTGGTCCCTACGCCTTTGATATTTCAGGCACGACGTCAACGGGAGGCCCGAGTTCCACCGTGGGCCAGATCACTACCAATGGTTCAGGAAACATTCAAGGCGGTTCGTACGACGCTAACGACTCGGGAAAGCTCTTCAGCGCCCAGGTAATTCCGGCGGGTGGCACCTATCAGATGGATCCGGCCAACGGCGCCAATTTCGGCCGTGGGACGATTCGATTCGCGGGCCTTTCGTTCATTTTCTACATCGTTGACGCCAGCCGGTTCAAACTGATGGAGGACGACGGGCTGTTTGCGACTTTCGGCGACGCGCTTCATCAGAGCGCGACAGTGGCTTTGCAGAACTCCGGCTTCAAGGGCGACTTCACATTCTTGATCGGGGGCTCCGCGGTGCTTGGCACCGCCGGACCGGTCGCTCGCGCCGCAGCCTTCACGGCGGATGGCAGCGGAAACGTCGGCGCCATTGCGCTCGATGACAACGACACCGGGACGCATGGGGCGATTACCGGCTCTACGACCATCACGAACGCCATTTACGATATCGACACCGTAAATGCCGGCAGCGGCCGAGGGACGATGAGTTTCACCGCGTCGGCCAATCCTAACCTGGGAACCTTTTTCTTCGTTTTCTACCTCATCTCTCCCACGGAAGCTTTTATCCAGGACACCAGCAACGGCATCGTTGGCGACGGCACAATGTTCGCCCAAACCGGCACGTTTTCAGGGCCCGCGCTTGCAGGGAACTTCGTCTTCGATTGGAGCGGGATCAACCTGGGATCTACAGCGAACCTCGTCTTTGAGGAAGACTTCGTCGGTCAGCACGCGCTCTCAAGCGCCGGCGCGATCAGCGGCGTGGTCGACTTCGTGGAATTGGGCTCCTCCACGCGCAATCCTGCGTTCTTGAACCAGGCGCTTACGGGCTCGCTCACTCTGAATGGCAACGGCACGGGAAGCAACGATTACACCGTAACTACCGGCACCGCGCCCCAGACCACTTTTCATTTCAAGGCTTACATTGCCAACCCAGACCTGATCCTCCTGGTCGGAGCGGACGACACGCGAACGATCGCGGGTAGCGTGTCCTTTCAGCCTTAGAGGAACGGGTTGAGCTGCTGTTGGCGCGGTGTAAAGGCCGCAGGGCTGCGAAGACTCCGCCCTGCGCTACAGGAAGCCCTTCGCTAGGGGAATGTCGATGCGGGGGCGGGCCGCTACTTACCAGCGAGGAGCTTCTCCACCCGGGCGACGTCCTCGGGGACGTCCACACTGACGGCGTCGTGCTCTACTTCCGCCACGCGAATCTTCCAGCCGTTCTCGAGCCAGCGAAGCTGTTCCAACTGCTCGATCCGTTCGAGCTCGCCTTGCGGCAGGGTCGGATATTCCAGCAGGGCATCGCGGCGAAAAACATACAAACCCAAGTGCTTCAGATGCCGTACCTGCATCTTGTTTCCGGTGTCACGCACCCAGGGGATCGGGGCCCGCGAGAAGTAGAGGGCGTTCTCGTCAAAATCCAGCACCACCTTGCAAACGTTGGGATCCATGATGTCCCCGGGCGTCTTGATCGGAGTTGCCACCGTCGCAATTGTCGCCTGCGGTTCCTCAAGCAAAGCCGCCACCGCGGTGTCCACCGCGGCGGGATCGAGCAGCGGCTCGTCGCCTTGCACGTTAACAAATACGTCTCCGCTCTCATGCGCCGCCACTTCGGCCACCCGTTCCGTGCCGGTGCGATGATCCGCGCGCGTCATGCGCGCTTCGCCCCCAAACCCCTGCACCGCTTTGACGATCCGCTCATCGTCCGTGGCTACGATCACGCGGTTGACGCGTTGTGCCAGCTTGGCACGCTCATATACCCGCTGAATCATCGGCTTCCCGCCCAGCGATACCAGCGGCTTCCCTGGAAGCCGGCTCGAGCCATATCGTGCCGGAATTACCACAACCACATTCGCCGAACTCATTGAAGTGCCTTTCCTACATTGTCCATAAGCAACTTCTACTGTAACTCCCCGGCGCTGACAAGACCGCATCCTCATCGAACCCGAGTTGGCTCGTGTTGACAAAAGATTGACAAAATCTATGGGTAGCATTCAGGAATTGTTCTTGTCTTGTATATTTACGGTGATAGAATTCTCTTTAGTCCTAACCGCGCGGCCGTTCCGGCAGGTCCGGGTCGAGTGAGGGAGCCGTGAAGCGCGACGTATACCAGTTCCGGTTTCTGAGTTGGTTCGTTATCCTCCTGTCTGTCTGCCTGACCTTGCTTCTCGCCTCCATCCCCATCGCCGCACAGGATCCTTCCGCGTCTGGCGACAGCCTTACGGCCAAAGGTGACGGCAAGTCCAAAGAGGACGTGAAAAAAGACACTCCTGGCTTCGCCGTCAGGCCCTCGAACGGGTTGCATATGGATGTGGACCTCGCGCTGATCAACGTCACGGTCACCGATCCCTACAATCGTTTGGTGACCGGGCTCGATCCCGACAATTTCCGGGTCTACGAAGACAACATCGAGCAGGAAGTCGTCACCTTCTCCTCTGAAGACGTGCCCATATCCATCGGCGTCATCTTCGACTTCAGCGGCAGCATGGCCAACAAAATCGGCAAGGCTCGCGAAGCCGCGCTGCAATTTTTCAAGACCGCCAATCCCCAGGATGAGTTTTTCCTGGTTAGCTTCAACGAGCGCGCCGAGCTCAGTAGCGCCTTTACTAACAGCATCGAGGATCTGCAAAGCCGCATGATGCTCACCGCGCCCAAGGGCCGCACCGCGCTACTCGACGCCATCTATCTGGGCCTCAGCCAGATGAGGGGTGCACACAACGGCAAACGCGCCTTGCTCATCCTATCCGATGGAGGCGATAATCATAGTCGTTACAATGAAAGCGATATCAAGCGTCTCGTAAAGGAAGCCGACACCCAGCTCTATGCCATCGGCATCTTTGACCCGCTTGGTTATCGGAACCGGACGCCCGAGGAGCTTAACGGTCCCTCTTTGCTAGGCGAGGTTACCGAAATGACCGGTGGCCGCGTCTTTGCCGTCGAGAACCTCAATGAGCTTCCGGACATTGCATCGAAAATCGGCATGGAGCTGCGAAACCAATATGTCCTGGGATATCGGCCAAGCAATAAGGCGCATGACGCGCGCTGGAGAAAAATCAAAATCAAGCTCCGCGCGCCCAAGGGGCTTCCTCCCCTCAACGTCTACTCGAAGACCGGGTACTACGCACCCAGCCACTGATTTCGCCTTTCGATCGTTCGGCCGCGGCTTTCTCGCCCTGCTCGTTTCCTTCACTCTTCTTTTCGGCGTAGGAATTGCGCTGGCGCAAATTCCGTCCGTTCCGAGCGCCCCTCCGCCGCCTCCAGGACAGGCTACGTCTGGCCAAGATTCCAAGATTCGCGTGGACGTCAACCTCGTCGTCCTGCACACCACTGTGATCGACGATCGTGGCCGCTTCGCCGATGGCCTGAAACAGGAAAATTTCCGCGTCCTCGAGGACAAAGTCGAGCAAAAGGTGTCCGTCTTCAAGCGCGAGGACATCCCTGTCAGCATGGGCTTGGTCATCGATAACAGCGGCAGCATGCGCGACAAGCGCTCCCGCGTGAACCGGGCGGCCATCACCCTCGTCGAAGCCAGCAATCCGCAGGACGAAGCGTTCGTCGTCAATTTCAACGACGATTTTTATCTCGATCTCGACAAAGATTTCACCAACAGCGTCCCGGAATTAAAAGAAGCGCTCGAGCGCATCGACTCCCGCGGCAGCACCGCGCTCTATGACGCCATCATCGGCTCGCTTGACCATGTGAAGAAGGGCCGCAAGGACAAAAAGGTGCTTCTGCTCGTCACCGATGGCGAAGACAATACCAGCCACAACTCGCTCGAGAAAACCGTTCGCGAAATCCAGAAGACCGATACGGTCATCTACACCATCGGTCTGCTAAGCGAGGAAAGCAAAAAGAGCGCCAAGCGCGCCAAACGGGCCCTTGAGGAAATCGCCAAAGCCTCTGGTGGCCTAGCTTACTTTCCGGAGAACGTCGAAGACGTGCACAACATCTGCGAGCAAGTCGCGCACGATATTCGCAATCAGTACACGCTGGCCTACTATCCAACCAACATCAATCGTGATGGCACGTTCCGCGCTGTCCAAGTGGAAGTCATCCCGCCACGCGGCCGCGGCAAGCTGCAGGCGCGCACCCGCAACGGCTACTACGCCCCCGGCGGACCCAAGTCCAACGCCGCGGGTAATTGACCTCGCTTGCTGAAGCTTGACGTTTTGGCTTTGTTCACGCGGGCATAGGCATGAGTGCCTGCGCAATTGCCGACTAGGCTGAAGGCCGTCGTCTACATTGGCGCTGCGTCTGCGCCGTTATATAGGAAGGCCCCTCGGCGTCGGTTGGTCCGGCTAGTGCCGAATCGCAGCGGCCACTGCGGCGGCGGCATCCTCTGCGATTTCCTGCCGGATCTTTTCGACCCATCGACGCGCGAACTCTTTGTGCGGCTCAACCTTGACGTACACTTCCAAATCTTTCGCAAGCGCTGGCATATTCCGCTGCCGCTGGTGAATTCGCGCCAGCAACAAATACGCTTCGGCCAGGTTTGCGTTGCGCAACAGCGCCTGCTCGGCGCTGCGCTCCGCCTCGACCAGGCGGTGTAGGCCGAATTGCGCCCACGCCAGATAATATTTGCCGATCGCCGAGCCGGACTCGAGTTCGACTCCGCGCTGCAGGATCGTTTCCGCCTGCAAAAATTCTTGCTTCTGGCAGAGAGTCGCGCCCAGGCCGAATTGCGGCGGGGCGAACCCCCCGCCGGTCAGGTCGATTGCTTTCTGAAATGCCTGCTCTGCCTCGGCCAGGTGACCCAGGCGGAAGTGCGCGACGCCGAGGTCGTAGTAGGCCTTGTAATGCTCCGGAGACTCGGCAATTGCGTGCTCGAGGTAAGCGACGCTGCCTGCGGTGTCGCCTTTTTCGAGCAAGCGGCTGCCTTTGTCGAAGGCTGCGTGTCCCTTGCCGGCCATTTTCAGATCCTGCACGGAAACAACGTAGTTGCTCCTGAGTGTTTTGGAATCGGACTGCGCCAGGGAAGTGATCGGTGAAACCAGAACGGCTGCAAAGAATAATTTGTTGCGTAGACTGCGGAAACTGGAAGCGCTCATCAAGGTGCCTTCGGGCGGGAAAGTCATCCCCCGTCAACGCTTCCATTGTGAAAACAAACACGGAGCGCAAGGCGTGTGAATCAATTTTTGTGTGGGCGGAGATAACTGCTCGCACGAACAGAGGGGTTAACTGCCCGCTCGGACAGGGGCGTCTCAGGCGTTATAATTTCACACTGGTTGAAGGTTTAATTTCCGCTCACGGTTCCTCTTCTGGCCGCCTCATCGCGTCGCGACCCCGTGGCTTCGCGGAGAAAGCTTGTTCCGTGGGGAATCGTGGCGTAGAAATTTTCCGCAATCGTCTGCCCCATGTCCGCCAGCGTTTCGCGGATGCCGAGGTTCGCGCCCGCTCCTCCTGCTGGTGAGTACGTCAGAATCGGCACATATTCGCGCGAATGGTCCGTCGTTTCCCAGCGCGGATCGGGGTCGCAGCCGTGATCCGCGGTAATCATCAGCAGGTCCGTGCGAGCGAGTTGCGGCAAGAAGTCCGCCAGCAAACGGTCGAACTCTTCCAGGGATTTTGCAAATCCCTCCACGTCTTTGCGGTGGCCGTACAACATGTCGAAGTCCACCAGATTGCAAAAAATCAGCCCACTCTTTCGCTCCCGAATCGCCGCGCTCAATTTCTCCATGCCATCGAGGTTGCTCTTTGTCGTGACGTAGTCCCGCACGCCGCGCCCGTTGTAAATATCGTGAATCTTCCCGACGCCGAAAACCGGCACGCTCTGCTCCTGCAACACATCGAGCAGCATCGGCTTCGGGGGATCGACGGCATAATCGTGCCGCCGCGAAGTGCGCGCGAAATTGCCGATGGGGCCCGCGAACGGCCGGGCGATCACGCGCCCCACGCGGTGCGGACCGTCCAGCAATTTCCGCGCAATTTCGCACATGCGATACAGGTCTGCGATCAGGATGACGTCCTCATGCGCGGCGATCTGAAATACGCTGTCGCCGGACGTATACACGATGGGCTTGCCCGTGCGCACATGCTCTTCGCCCAACTCTTTTATGATTTCCGTGCCCGAGGCGGGTTTGTTGCCGATTGTCTTGCGCCCAATCAAGCGTTCGAATTCGGCAATCAAATCCGGCGGGAATCCGTTCTTATAAACTGGAAAGGCCTGGTCCAGCCACACCCCCGCCATTTCCCAGTGCCCGGTAGTCGTGTCTTTTCCAGGCGAATGCGTCGTGCCTTTGCCGTACGCAGCGAGAGGCGCGGCCGCAGGCTGCAAATGATTCAGCGGCGCGATGTTCGCCAAGCCCAACTGCAAGAGGTTTGGAATCTTCAGCGGTCGCGATTCCGCGATATGCCCTAGCGTGTTGCGTCCCACGTCACCGTATTTCGCGGCGTCCGGCAATTCGCCGATGCCTACACTGTCCAGCACCACCCAAATGACTCTTTCCCACGCGACCATCGCCGCACTCCTGCCCTTTCCAAGCCCTTCCGCGAACTCTAGCACAGCTCGGCGCTGGCGTTGCGACACTAGCGGTTTCGGCGGTATGCTCTCTTCACGATTCCTGTCGGGTATGCTGAACTTTTTTTCTCGCCAATGCGTAGTAAAGAACGTAGAGGTGTTTAATGGCTGACGGTCAATCTCCTCGCCGAACTTCGCTTGTGCTCCCCATTGTGCTCATAACCGTCGGCGGGATGTTTCTGTATGCGAACTGGCGTCCAGCGTTTGATCCCTGGCCCATCCTGCGCACCTACTGGCCGCTTATCCTGGTATTTATCGGCCTGGGGAAGATGTGGGATGCCACGCGCGCGCGGCAAAATCCGGACGGCACGGTGCGATCCGGCGTTTCCCTGGGAGCGACCTTCGGAGCCCTGGCGTTCGTGCTGGTGCTGATCATCCTGTTCTGGCACGGGCGCGCCTTCACAGGGGATCACCGCTATTCCAGCGATTTGCAGCACAACTCCCGCACTGTGGATCGGCAGGGCGCCAAGTCCGTGGATGTGTCTCTCGAAACCAGCGCTGGCGAATTCAATATCAGCAGCGGCTCCAGCCATCTACTGGACGCCGACTTCACCTACAGCGATTCTTACGAAACGCCTCGCGTCGATTACAACGTCGCTGATGGTGTCGGCCATCTGAATATTTCCCAGGATGATCAAGGCACGCACTTCGGCACAACGCATAACCAGTGGAATTTGCGCTTCAGCAACGAAGTGCCGCTCGAGTTGAAAGTCCAAATGGGCGCGGGTCGCGGCCACCTACGCCTTCGCGACATGCCCGTGACGCGCCTGGATATGACGATGGGCGCGGGCCAGGCGGATTTGGACCTTACGGGCGACCGCAAGAATGATCTAATCGCCAATCTCGAAGGCGGCGTCGGCCAAGTGACCATCCGGCTGCCCAGGAAAGTCGGCGTCGTGGTCCGTGCCTCCGGCGGCATCGGCGCGGTAAACGCGCACGGATTGCGCCACGAAAACGACGAATACACCAACGAGGCCTACGGCAAAACTCCCGCCACGATTCGCCTTAAAGTGGAGGGCGGCGTAGGGCAAATCAGCCTGATCGAAGAGCCGTAAACACTCGGTTTGCCCTGTCCTCGCGCTCGCCGTATAATTTGAAGTTTGGGCAGCGCTCGCTGAACGCGCTGTCTGGGCTTCCCTGTGGCGACCAACGAACTCATACCGGTGAACACCAGCCAAGACACGATCTCCATCCGCGGCGCTCGCGTTCACAACCTGAAAAATATCAGTGTGGAAGTCCCGCACAACGCTATTACCGTCGTTACCGGCGTCAGCGGCTCCGGCAAATCCTCGCTCGCGTTTGACACCATATATGCGGAGGGGCAGCGCCGCTACGTGGAATCGCTCTCCGCGTACGCGCGGCAATTTCTTGAGCGCATGGAAAAGCCCGATGTGGATGAAATCTCCGGCATTGCGCCGGCCGTGGCCATCCGGCAGAAGAATTCCACGCGCAATCCGCGGTCTACCGTGGCGACAGCTACGGAAATTTACGATTACTTGCGGCTGTTGTTCGCGCGCTGCGGGCAAACGTTTTGCATCAAGTGCGGAGAGGAAGTGCGGCGGGACAATCCGGAAGCAATCGCGGGCAAGATTCTGTCGCTGGCTCCCGGGCGGCGATTTTATGTGCTCTACGAGCTTCGAATCGCGCAGGGGCAGCCTGCCGGTGCGCGCCGCGGCGGGAAGAAAAAGCTCGCACCGCCTTCGCAAGAAGCTTTGCGCACCGCGCTCAGCGATATCCAGAAGCGCGGGTTCAACCGGCTGTATCAGGATGGCCGGCTACACGAATTTTCCTCTCCGGAAACTCTGCTGGACGTGGACTTTTCCCGCACCGTGCACGTAGTGGTGGACCGCCTGGCGGTGAGCCCCGATTCGCGGGCGCGATTGGTGGATTCGATTGAAATTTGCTATCGCGAAGCGGGCGGGGAAGCGATTTTGGAATTTGTCCCCGATGCAAAGGGAAATCCGGCGGAACGCCTGGTTTTTAACGAGCGGTTCGAATGCAAGAATGACGGCACGCTATACCAGGAGCCGGAGCCGCGGCTTTTTTCCTTCAACAATCCTTACGGTGCTTGCCCGCGCTGCCAAGGTTTCGGCAACACGATCGATTTCGACTTGAACCTGGTCGTGCCCGACCCGAGCAAATCTCTGGATGAAGGCGCGGTCGAGCCGTGGACCAAGCCGCGTTACAAAGCGTTGTTTCAAGAGCTGAAGAAGTGGGCTCGGACGCAGGATATTCCCACGAACGTCGCTTGGCGGCACCTGACTGCGGATCAGCGGAAACTGATCCTCGAGGGCGACCCGGAGAATGATTTCGACGGCGTGAAGGGCTTTTTCAACTGGCTGGAGCGCAAGAAGTACAAATTGCACGTGCGCGTGTTTTTGAGCCGCTATCGCGGATACGCGACGTGTCCAGAGTGCGGTGGAACGCGGTTGCGTGCCGAGGCGCGCGCGGTGCGTGTGGCAGGGAAATCGATTACGGAGATTTGCGCTCTCACGGTTAAAGAGGCCCGCACATTTTTTTCCGGCTTGCAGCTCACCCCAGCGCAAACAAAAATAGCGGACAAAATTCTCGAGGAAGTTCGCTCGCGGCTGCAATTTCTGGACGAAGTCGGCCTGGACTATCTTTCGCTGGACCGCTTGACCTCAACGCTTTCGGGCGGCGAGTCGCAGCGAATTCAGCTAGCCACCTCACTAGGCTCGCACCTGGTGGGCGCGCTGTACGTTCTGGACGAACCCTCCATCGGCCTTCACCCGCGCGACACGCAGCGGTTGATCGACATTCTGAGGTCGCTGCGCGACCTGGGTAATACGGTTTTGGTCGTGGAGCACGATCCCGACACCATCAAAGCCGCGGATCACGTGATCGATCTTGGCCCGGGCGCTGGGGAGCTGGGTGGAAAGTTGTTGTTTGCCGGCTCCTACGACGCGATGTTGGCGGAACATAAGTCGCTCACTGGCCGCTATCTCAATGGCGAACTGCGCATCTCTGTACCGAACAACCGGCACCGGCCCAGCGGCAAATTTCTACGGCTCTTCGGGGCGACGCTGCACAATTTGCAGAACGTTGACCTGATGATTCCTCTGGGAACTCTGGCGGTGGTGACGGGCGTGAGCGGATCGGGGAAATCCACGCTGGTTCACGACGTGCTATACCGCGCGCTGGCTGCCAAGCGCAATGGCGGCAGCGTGAAGGAGTTCTGCGATCGTCTGGAAGGCGATAGCCAGGTCACCGAAGTGGTCATCGTCGATCAGTCGCCGATTGGCCGCACGCCGCGCTCGAATCCGGCCACGTACTTGAAAGCGTTTGACGCCATCCGCGAAGTGTTTGCTGGTACTCCGGATGCCAAGCGCCGCGGCTACACCGCGGGGCACTTTTCGTTCAACGTGCCGGGTGGGCGCTGCGAAACGTGCCAGGGCGACGGCACGGTGACCGTGGAGATGCAGTTTCTCGCGGACGTCGAGCTGATCTGCGAGGAATGCCGCGGCACGCGTTTCAAGAGCAGCGTGCTGGAAGTGCGCTATCACGGCAAGAACATTCACGAGGTCCTGGGGCTCACGGTGCGTGAAGCGCTGGCGTTTTTCGGCAACGTCCCCAAGATTGTCTCGAAGCTAAGGGTGCTGAATGAAATCGGCCTCGGATATTTGCGCCTGGGGCAATCGGCCACAACGCTTTCCGGCGGCGAGGCCCAGCGGCTGAAACTCGCGTCACATCTGACGCGAACGGAGAACCGCGGCATTCTTTACATTCTCGATGAACCTACCACCGGTCTGCATTTCGACGACATCGCAAAGCTGCTGGCCGCATTTCGCAAGTTGCTGGAGTCGGGAGCGTCGTTGCTGGTCATCGAGCATAATCTCGACGTGATCAAGTCCGCGGACTGGCTGATCGACATGGGGCCGGAAGGCGGCGACATGGGCGGCAAAGTGATCGCCACGGGCACGCCGGAGCAGGTGGCGCGCAACCAGCAGTCGCACACCGGGCGATTTCTATCTCGCGTGCTCAACGCAAACGGCCAGGCAAAACGCGCGGGGAACGGCGCATCCAAGTCAGCAGGCCACGCGGCTACAATTGTAAATGGAGCCGGCGTTCCTGGCATCGAATCATGAAGCATTTTCAATTGCAGGGAGCGGCGTTGCTGCGGCGAACCGCGCTCGTTTCCATGTGTGTGGTTTTCGCCGCGCAAGCCGCGCCCTGTTTCTCCACCCAAGGCGCGCTGCCGCAGCAGTCTGCTGCCGCAGCGAAACGCCAGGCACAATCCAAGCAACAGAAGGTCACGAATCCGCTCAACGAGCTCCTCGACGAAGCGCAGCGAGATATCGATGCCAACAACTTCGAAGCCGCGGTACCGCCGCTGCAGAAATTCATTGGCGAAAAGCCGGAGGTGGCCTTCGCGCATTTCCAACTGGGATACGCGTACACAGCGTTGAAGCGCGGCGAAGAAGCCCGTGCCGAATACGAGCGTGCGATCAGCCTCGATCCAAAAATGCCAGAGGCCTATCTGAACCTTGGCATTCTTCTTCTGGACAAGCACGAGTATGCCGCGGCTGTCGCCCCCCTGAGCAAAGCGGTGGAATTGCTTCCCGCGCAAAGCCGGCCGCGCTCGCTTTTGGCTGTGGCGCAGGACCGCTCCGGTGATCAAGAAGGGGCGGCGCGATCCTTCGAAGGTGTCTTGCATCTCGATCCCAACGACCTTGCGGCCAACCACTATCTCGGAGAGCTTGACCTGCGCACAAAGAAGCCCGCACAAGCCGAGATGAGATTTCGCCACGCACTGGAAATTCGCCCGGATGCGCCCGAAGCGCTGCAAGGGCTGGCGCGGAGCCTGGAGGCGCAGAATAAGCCCGAAGCGGCGGATGCGTATCGCAAATACCTGGCTGCGATGCCTGGGGACTCCGGCGCGCGAGGCCGGTTGATCCGCTTGCTGGTAAATGCGCAAGAGTACGACGCCGCTCTCGCGGAACTCGACGTCGCCGACGCTGGGAAACCGGCATCGCTGGACTCGCTGCGGCTCCGCGCGGACATTCAGATTGCGGAGAAGAAATTGGCCGACGCTATTGTGACGCTGCAGCAGGCCATCACGCTGGCGCCGCGCGACGCTCAGCTAATCGGCGGACTGGGCCGCGTCTATTTGCAGAAGCGCGATTTCGCATCGGCAGAGAAGGAGCTGAAGGCGGCGTTGCAAATCGACAACAACAATTTCGTGTACTGGAAGGATCTCAGCTCGACCTACTACCTTTCCGGGAACTGTCCGGCGACCCTTGCGACCCTGGACGTAATTGCAAAAGCGGAACCGCCTGCGTCGGGAGCGTGGTTTATTCGCGCGCTCTGCTACGATAAGTTGCACCAGTTCAAAGCGGCGCTCGAGGCTTATGAAAAGTTTTTGGCGATGGAGCAAGGAAAGACGTCGGACCAAGTCTGGCAAGCGCAGCAGCGCAGCAGCGTCTTGAAGCACATGCTGGAGGGGAAAAGATAAGCATGAGCCGCTGGGTGGCGAGCCTGCTGGTGATTGTGGCGTCGATGGTTCCCGCGCGAGCCACGCGCTCCGCCACAGAAGATGTGAATACGCTACAGGCGCGCTTCGACCGCGAGACGAATTCGGTTCGCAAGGCCAAGCTGCTGGAGAAGCTGGGCGATGCGCAACTGGAGCTAACCCGCCGCGCCTCGCAGGGCAACGATTACAGAACGATTGGACTCGTGATGGAGAAATACCGCGACAATGCGCGGGCGGCCGTCGATGCGCTCAAGAAGGACCATCGCGATGCGGAACACCACACCAACGGATACAAACAGTTGCAGATTCACGTGCACAAGGCACTTCGTGAACTAGACCAGGTGCTGGTGGTCGCTCCGGACGAGTATCTCCCGCCGATGGGGATCGTGCGGCGCGATCTGGCGAGCATTGATGACGAACTGCTGGAATTGTTGTTTCCCCGCCACCCGAATGAGAAAAAACCCGCTCAGAAGAACTCTGCAAGCGGGCACGGAGTTTCGCCATGAAGACGTCGGTGCCTTTTTGTTTATGTCTGCTCGCGATTGCCGTGAGCTTCTTTGCTGTTCCATCTATAGCGGGGCAAAAGGATTACCTGTCCGCGCTCGAGTCGGACAAAATCCGCGACGCGGAGACCACCAACGAGCGTATCAAGCTGTTTCTTACATTTGCGGATGACCGGCTGAAAAAGTTTCAGTACGAATTGCAGCATCCGTCGTCGAACAAGCATCCCGAAATGCTGAACGCGTTGATGAACGCCTACGTCGGCTGTGTGGACGATGCCGCGGACTTGATTCAGCTCGGCATTCAGAAGCAGGAGAATATCCGGCCGGGGATCGACCTAATGGCCAGCCGGACGAAGGAGTTTCTGCAAGTCTTGGAGAAGCTTTCGGCGGACGGCGTCGAAATTGACATATACAAGGACAATCTTGACGACGCCATCGCGGGTACGCGCGACGCCATGACCGATGCGGAAAAAGCCAAAAAGGCTGTTGCGCCGCCCCCGGTGAGGAGGAAGAATTAGCTCCGGTTTGGAATTCAAGACAAAGGACAAGGAGAACGCGCGAGGATTGAAGAATAAGATCGCCAAGCGAATGGCTGGTCCAAGCGCGATTGTTCCAGGAGGCGCAGCGCTGTTCCAGCGAGTCTACACGCGCCTGGGGTGCGAAGGACGGCCTCCGCGTTTTCGCGTTGAGTTTTATGCTTACAGCAGCTTGGTGCTGACCATCCGCCGCCGCGAAGAGACGGTGTGGGTGCGACTCTCCGACCTTTTGCGGCGGGCGCCTCTCAGCGTGCTGGAGGGAGCGGCAGCGCTACTATTGTCGCGGGTGTACCGGCGCAGAGCTTCAGCTTCGTTGACGGCGCCGTACTTGGAATATGCGCGTTCAGACCGCACGCGCGAGCGCATCAATCACATGCGAAGGCGGCGCATCCGGCCGGGCGCGGCGGGTCCGCGAGGACGCCATTTTGATCTGGAAAAGCTATTCGAAGGGCTTAACACCAGATACTTTGACGGCAAGCTGCAACGCCCGCATATTGGCTGGAGCAATCGAAGCTGGCGGCGGCAGTTCGGCTGCTACGATCCCGGACCAAATCACATTTTGCTGAACCGGCGAATGGACCGGCCGGGCGTGCCGCAATTCGCGGTCGAATATGTTTTGTTTCACGAGATGCTACACGTAAAGCATCCCACGCGGCGGTCGGGCTGCAGCCTGGTGTCGCATTCGCGGCAGTTCCGCGAGGAAGAGAAGCGCTTCGCGGAATTCGAGCGTGCGCGGCGGGTGCTCGATCGCTTGGCACAGTGAAGGGAAAGAGAGAGAAGAGGTAACGCAGAGGCGCGGAGCGCCAGAGTCTCGCACAGACCAGCCCCTTACTTTTTCTTCCGCTCGACTTCGTTTCGCAATTTGTCGATTTTCTTCCGGATCTTATCGCCATCCTCGGCGTGGGGATAGAGATCGAGATACCGCGAATACGATTTGATGGCGTCCTTCCTCAGGCCCTTTTTCTCCTGTGCCTCGCCCAGGTAGCGGAAGGGAATTGCGTAGCCCGGTTTTGCGGTGGTGGCATCCTGAAAGCGATCGATGGCCGCGTCCACGTCCCCTTTTCTCATGTAGTACTGGCCGACCTCGATGTCTTTTTCGGCGCGCAACGGATCCCAGGCTGGTTGGTCCGGAGCATTCTGCGTCGCAGTGTCTGACTTTTGCTTCTTATCCCGTTTTTTCGGTGCCTCGGTGGGTTTTGATGATGACTCGGGGGCGGGATCCTGAGCGCGCAGCGGCGCGCTCGACAAAAGCAAGGTGATTCCTGCGGTTGCCAGCATCCAATAAAGTAGGGGTCTGCGTTCCATTCTTTGCTCGACTCCTGCGCCTCTCCGCTATCGGATTCGCTCTAGTATGATGGAAGTTGCACGGAAATCGGAACTCTAGCCTCCGACCGCTGAATACTGCTTTATGGAACCTCGCGAAAAAGCTGCTGCACTGCCGGAAAGCGCGGGGGTGTACCTGTTCAAGGACGCCGCAGGCGCCGTCTTGTATGTGGGCAAAGCAGGGTCGCTGCGCAGCCGGGTGCGCTCGTATTTTCTCGAGTCGCGGTGGATGGACGCCAAGACGGGTTCGCTGGTTCGCGAGATCGCCGACCTGGAGACGATTGTCGTCGACAACGAGCGCGAGGCGCTGGCGCTCGAGAACAACCTCATCAAGCGCTATCACCCAAAGTTCAACGTCCTCCTGCGCGATGATAAGACGTATCCGTACATCAAGTTCACAGCGGCGGAAAAATATCCGCGCGTGTACTTCACGCGCCGCATCAAGAAGGATGGTTCACTTTATTTTGGGCCGTATTTCCCCGCGAGCCTGGCCCGGCGCATTCTGCAGTTCATTCACAAGCGGTTCATGGTGCCGAGTTGCACGGTGGATTTGACGCGCGATCATCCGCGGCCTTGTCTGCAGTATTACATCAAGCGCTGTCAGGGCCCGTGCGTCACCGGGCTCACCACCGATGAGCGCTACGCCGAGGCGGCGCGCGATGCGCGGCTGTTCCTCGAGGGCCGCCGCCATGATTTGATGAAGAGTCTCGAAGAGCGCATGGCCACCGCTGCAGAGCAGGAACTTTTCGAGCAGGCCGCCGCCTATCGCGATTTGCTGCGCACGCTGGAGGACATCGAGGAACGCCAGCGCATCGCCGCAGCGCAGGGCGACGATACCGACGTCTTTGCGTTTTACGCGGAGCCGCCGCTTGTTTCCGCCAACCTCTTTCACTTACGTGGCGGCCGCGTAGTGGACCGCCGCGAATTTTACTGGGAGGACCTGGAAGAATTTGATCCGCACGAATTTGTGCCATCGCTGTTGAAGCAGTTTTATTTGGAAGCGGAATACCTGCCTAAAGCGATTCATGTGCCGATTGATTTCGAGGACCGCGCGCTGTTGGAGGAGACGCTGACCGAGCGCGCCGGCCACAAGGTCGAAATCTTCACGCCGCAGCGCGGGAGCAAGCGCGCCTTCCTGGACCTCGTGGAAAACAATGCCAAGCACTCGTTCGAGCAGCGCTTCCGCGTGCTGAAGCCGAGCTCCAAGGCTATCGGGGAAGCGGTGCAGAACGCTTTGAATTTGCCGGAGGCGCCGCGCCGCATTGAAAGCTTCGACATCTCGCATATTCAGGGCACAGACACGGTAGCTTCGATGGTCGTCTGGGAGGACGGCCGGATGAAGAAATCGGACTATCGCAAGTTTATTATGCGCGGCGAGGAAGGAAATGGCGCATCCGGTGGCGGCCTTCCGGTGGTCGGCCAAAACGATGATTTCGCGAGCATGCGCGAAGCGGTAACCCGCCGCTATCGTCGCGTCCTGGAAGAGAAGCGGCCCATGCCCAGCCTGATTTTGATCGACGGCGGCATAGGGCAGCTGCACGCAGCGGCACAAGCTCTGGAATCGCTGCAAATCATTAACCAGCCGATGGCCAGCATCGCGAAAAAAGAAGAGATTTTGTACATCCTCGGCCAGGAAGATGAGCCGTGCATTCTGGACCGCCACTCGCCGGTGCTGCATTTGATCCAGCAGATTCGCGACGAGACGCATCGCTTTGCCGTAAGCTTTCATCGCCAGCGCCGCGGCAAGAGGCAGACGAAGACCGCGCTTAGTGATATTCCCGGCGTCGGGCCGCGCACGATTCAGAAGCTGCTCCGCGAATTTGGCAGCATCACAAACTTGCGGCGGGCCGGCAGAGAAAAGCTGAGCCGCGTGGTTTCAGCTAAGCTGGCAGAGGCGATTCTGATGCATCTGGATGCGGAGGTCAGGGCGGGTAACCTGAAATAGAGGGTGATAGCGGTTAGGCCGTATTGCGCCCTGCATGTCGCTATGCTACGGTTTCTGCGGAGGTTTCTATGGCCGACAATGTGGGTTCCAAGGTGACTTACTTCCTCGTAGGCCTCGGTGTTGGCGCGCTGGTCGGTATTTTGTTCGCGCCCAAGTCCGGCGAAGAGACGCGCGACCTGCTTTCCAAGAAGGCGGATGAGGGGCGCGACTACGCGCAGAAAAAGGCGCGGGAACTCCGCGAGCGCGCGGACGAATTGATTGAGCGCAGCAAGGACGTAGCGGTCCGCAAGAAGGATTCGATTTCAGCGGCCGTGGAAGCAGGGCGCGAAGCGTATCTGCGCGAATCGGCGAAGTCTTAAGTTTCTGGGCGGCGCACCCAATGTTTCGCGCCGCGAACCTGATTGGCAGCCGTAAATGAGCCCATGCGTAGGGGCTTGGGGTGCGTATGGAAACGTGGATTGCGGTTTTCGTTTGCGTTGCGGCTGCAGCGATTGTGTTGCAGGCAGGCATTCTGGTGGCCATGTTCTTACAGATGCGGCGCACCATGGATCGCATGGAGCGGTTCACCTCAGATCTTGAGTCGCGGCTTGCCCCGATTCTAAGCCGCGTGCAAATCTTGCTGGAAGACACGCAGCCGAAAATTTCCGAAATGGTCGCCGATGCCGCGCATGTGGTGTACCTGGCGCGCGCCCAGGCGCAGAAGGTCGACCGCGTTTTCACCGAGGCTTCGGATCGGCTGCGCGGGCAGCTCGTGCGCGCGGACCGCATTCTCACCGGCGCGCTGGAAGCAGTAGAGGACGCGGGGACAAAGTTCACCCACAGTGTTTGGCGGCCGGTGCAGAAAGTGTCGGCCCTGATGCAAGGAATCAAGGTAGGGATCGATTTGCTCCGCGCGCGGCGCGGAAGGAGGCGGCCCGAACAGCCGCTGGAGCAGGAAGAAGAGCTCTTTATTTAGCCGATTTCGGAACTGCGGGATTTCTGGGCAGGGGCCTTGTGCGCCTGCCTTTTTTGTTGACCTAGCGAATCCAACCGCCGCCCAAGACGCGCTCACCGTCATAGAACACGGCCCCCTGGCCGGAGGTCATGGCGCGCTGCGGAGCGTCAAAGACGATGCGCGCGTGCGTGCCATCCAGCGGCGTGACAGTGGCTTCGGCAGGAACGTGCTTGTGGCGGATCTTCACGGTTGCGCGCACCGGTTCACTGGAAACCTGGTGCGCTATCCAATTGACCTCTTGCACGTGACATGTCGTCGTGCGCAACGATTCGTCATCTCCAACGACGACGCGATTGTTTTGGTGATCAATGGCGACCACGTAGAGCGGTTTGCCGGCTGCGAATCCCAAGCCCTTGCGCTGTCCGATGGTGAAGTTGTGCACGCCGCTGTGACGCCCGATAACAGCGCCGTCTTCGGAGACAATCTCACCCTCGTTATTTGACAGAGCCGCGCCGCGCTCGCGTGAATACGCCTCGATGAATTGAACATAGTTTCCGTTTGGAACGAAGCACAGTTCCATGCTTTCGGGCTTATCCGCCACGGGCAGGTTCGCCAGCCGCGCGGCGGCGCGCACTTCGCCCTTACTCAACTCGCCAAGGGGGAATTCGCTGCGCGCAAGCTGCTCCTGCGTAAGTCCCCAGAGAAAGTAAGACTGATCCTTGTTATCGTCGCGAGCGCGCCACAGTTCCCAGCGGCCGGTGTGCTCATTCCTCCGGATGCGCGCGTAATGGCCGGTGGCCAGCCGCCCGGCGCCGATCTGGCGAGCCATGCGCAGCAGTGGCTCGAACTTTACATCCGTGTTGCAGTTGGTACACGCGATGGGCGTGCGTCCGGCAAGATACTGATCGACGAAGGGGCGCACCACGCGCGCTTCAAATTGCTGCTCGAAGTTCACCACGTAGTGCGGAAAATTCAGATGCTGCGCGACGCGCTTGGCATCGTAAACGTCGTCGAGCGAGCAGCAACGATGCTGCGCCGGCCCGTCGCCTTGCAACTCGGGCAGGCGGCGCTGGTTCCAGAGCTGCATGGTCAGCCCGATGATGGGATGCCCTTGCAGTTGCAGCAGGGCCGCGACGGTGGAAGAGTCAACGCCGCCGCTCATGGCCACGGCAATCAAGCCGCTCTGAATCGCGTCGCTCGCGGGCAAAGTGTCGAATTGGGTTGCGCTGCTCATGCTCTATCCATTTTACGGGAAAACGAGTGTTTGGTGCGCGGCAAGTCCTTGGCGAGCTGTGGCGCAGCATGCGCTCTACCCAGGGAGGTTGAAATGCGACCGCCGGTTACGACCGCGTTGCCGTCTCCTTGCGATAGGCTGGTGAGAGTTCGCGAAGTTGTTCGACGGCGGCCGGCACAATTTCCAACGCGAAGTCGATCTCGGCAGGCGTCGTGTGGCGGCCCAGGCTAAAGCGCAAGCTCGCGCGCGCCTCGTCGGGCGAAAGACCGATTGCGGTCAGCACGTGTGAGGGTTCGACGGCGCCGGAGGAGCAGGCCGCGCCTGTCGAGCACGCAAGTCCTTTTAGGTCCAGCGCGATGACCAGGGCTTCGCCTTCTATCCCGGGGAACGTGATGTTTGTCGTGTTGGGAGTGCGCGGGGCTCGCGCGCCGTTTGCTTCTGAATGCGGCACGCGCGAAAGCAGGCCTTGCTCCAAACGGTCACGCAAAACAGAAACCCGCGCCGCATCTTCCGCCAACGACTTACTGGCAAGCTCCGCGGCTTTGCCTAAGCCGACAATTCCCGCTACGTTTTCCGTGCCCGGGCGGAATCCTCGCTGGTGGTGCCCACCATACAGAAGCTGCTGCAGACGCGTGCCTCCGCGGATGTACAGCGCTCCGATGCCCTTCGGGGCATAAAACTTGTGGCCAGAGAGGGAAAGCAGGTCCAGCCGGAGAGCGTTCACGTCAATGGGAACTTTTCCCGCGGATTGCACTGCGTCCGTATGAAAGTAGACGTCGGCGTCCGCGGCGATGCGGCCAATTTCTTCGAGCGGCTGGACCGTGCCCAGCTCATTGTTGGCGTGCATTACCGTAATCACCACGGTTTCTTCGCGGAGAGCCTGGCGCAACGCCTTTGCCGAAACGACTCCCTGTCGATCGACGGGCAAATACGTGACCGCAGCGCCGTGCTTCTCGAGTGCCTGGCAGGTGTTCAGAACCGCTTCGTGCTCGATCGTGGTAGTGATGATGTGCTTGGAAACGGCAGAGCTGCCCACGTCGCGAAGCGCAGCCAAAAATGCCTGAGACACCCCAAAGATAGCGTGGTTATCAGCTTCCGTGCCGCCACTGGTAAAAACGATTTCCTGCGGACGCGCGCCAATCAGCGCGGCGACTTGTTCGCGCGCCGTTTCGACCGCAGCGCGCGCCTTCTGGCCAAAGGTGTGGATCGAGGCGGCATTGCCATACTCCCCCGACAAATACGGAAGCATGGCGTCGAGCACTTCCCGCTCGACAGCCGTAGTGGCGTTGTGATCCAGATAGACGCGATTCATGGCCGTGCTATCAGGATAGACTCGACTCCTCTCAACGGCAAGCGCGCCAATTCTTGCCAGGCCAGCGTTACAATCGGAAACCGGGAAACAACGGCCGGATGGTTGCCAAATGACTGCCTACATCGAGCGGATCTTCATGTAGCGGATGAAGTCCGGCAGCAAGGTTACCGCTCCAACCACCGCAAGAATCACAATCACGCCTATGACGACTAGCTTTGTATCCATAGCAGCCCTCCTGCTGGGGCTGATTAGCCGCTAAGGTGGGCTAACTCCAGCCCTGTGGCTACCTTATCAGCAGACCACCAGGCCGTGGGTACGAGCCATACCCGGAACTGTGTACTTTTAATGTGCGGCGAAGCCTGCGGCTCAGATCAGCGGATCAGCTACTTGCACTGATAGAGCCTGCGAAGGGCCTCGAACAACGGCCGTACGCTAGGATCAATGACGAGGTCGCCGGAAAACTTCACAGAGGCGTCGCCGTCGAGATAGACGTCGACGCCATGATTTTCACTCTTGAAGTGCAGGGGTTGCTTGGCCAGAGTTGCCTTGTCGGCCGTAGAAACAAGCTTTCCGGCATAGCAGGCGTAGGATTTGCCCCACAGCGAGTCAAACATGCCGCGGGCGCTGGCGTCGGGCGAGAGGTCGCCGGAATACGAGATTTTCTGAATATCCCACTGCAGAATTCCAGTGCGGCCATCTTTGTCGTGGAACTTTATGACATGAGCAGGGGTGCCCGCGGGGGGATTCGCGTCGGGAGCCGAGGCGATTGGTTGGGGTTGTGAAGCAGCATCGGATCTATTTTCAGCCTGGATCACTGGAGAGGAGGACGTTTCGGCCGGGTAGGGAACATCGACGGAGCCAATCATGCCCGTAGCGGTGTCGCAGACCAACAGACGTACCCGTGTTGTTTCCGGCTTGGGCGCAAGCGACATGGTGTGCGTGATGCCGCTCGCAATCGTTGCTCGATATTCGGACTCGCTGAATTTCTGGTCAACGCTTTGGCGGAAATACTGCAAAGGCGACCCGTGGGCGTTGAACATGCAGGCGCCGAGTTCGAGATGCAAAGCACGAACGCCGCCTTCCGGAGCGCCGAACGAAAGCGCATTGGGATCGACCGCCAGAAAATACTTGGCCTGCCCGGGTTGATCAGGAGGAACGGCTTTGGCGGACATGAGGATAGATGTCGCGCTCAGAAAGTCATTGCAGGCGGCACTCATCACGCGCGAGTCGGTGTCTTTGGCCTCCGCGGCGGCAATGGTCGAATCGGAAGAGCGAGCGAAATACCCTTCACGATAAGAGAGTTGCACTCCGGATCGGCGGGCCTTGATGGAGATGCGGCGAAATTCGCCGCGCCAGTTCTTGTCGGCAGGATAATAAGTCAATTCGTAATAAGAGGACCCGTCGTCGATCGCTCGCCGGATGCACTTTGACAGATCGTTGTTGTTAAGACAGACCTGCCCGCCCGTCTGTGCCGCCAGGTCCTTCATCGACTGCTGATCCGCAAAACGCAAGCCGCTTTCGCGATTCAGCGTCGCGCCCTCCGAAAAAGGATTGCTGACCCTGCCAGTAGTAGTGGCGGCGAATTGCTGCTCGGTTTCAATTCCGCGCGGATCAACAGGGTAGACCGCGATTTGCGCGTCCGTCAGGGCGCTGGCGACGCCCGAGATGTCCTCCGCGTAATTGCGCGTGCCCGTGAACTTTGCGGCCAGCGTGGCGCTCGCGTCCGGCATAATGGCCAGCGGAAACGCGGACGAAATCCATATGAGATTTTTTCGCCCGGGATACCCGCTGACGTGTCGCGCGATAGTGCGAAGCGCGTCGAGTGTCATTTTGACGCGCATATCCACGGACTCTGCGTACTGCTCCTTCTCCCAACGTTGCATCAGCGCCGCTTTCATGGCCATGAGCGCCGCGGCCGCCCCTCCAGGCGTGCCTCCGCCGCTCCCGCCGCCGCCGGAGAGCATGGGGCCGGGCGCTCCGCCCGGAATGTCGCTCTGGCCTGGCGAACCCCCCATTTCGTCCATCAACGAGGAGTTGCTGAATGGGTCGTCGCGCGGGTCCTTAATCTGCACATTCGTCGCTTCGGCGGACATCGCGCGTTGCGCCGCCTCGCGCAGCAGCTTCGTATCGGTCGTGAAACTCTGAAGGAGGTAAAGCCGCCTGCCCATCAAGAAAACGGCGACCGGAACATCGGTGGGCGCCGAACCCAGCAGTTGGACCATTTTTTGCCGCGCTTGCATTTGCGTACCGGCATCGGTGTTGAGGCCGTCCACCAGTAAAATCGTCGGCGGCGCGGACAGCTTCTGTGTGGTAACCAGGTTCGTGAACACGCCCGCGGGTATTTGCAGCGCGGCCCTTTCTACATCGGGGCCCTGGGAAAGCGAACGGTCTACAAGGCGGAAGGAAGCAATTTGCTGCGCACCCTTCTGCTCAAAAACCTGGAAGTCTTCCGCTTTCAGATCACGGACCGGATTTCCGTGACGGTCCCGCGCTACAACGTCCACCGTCACGAGGCGAGTGGTTACTTTCAGAACGACCGGCGGTTCCTGCTGCGCGGTTCCCGGCGGGGCGGCTCCTTTGTCTTGCGCGATGACCGCACCGCTCAAACTAACGGTCAGGGCTGACAAAAGTACAGGAAGGGCGTTACGGCTCAGAAAGGGCAAAAGCGCGTGCATTCGGGATATGTCCACTTGCTGGTCCCCACGTGTGGTTCTAGACTTGGCGTATATAATATCGAATTTTTCAGCCTAGGCAGCGGGAAATGCAGCTAGAATTTCGTTATTCCCCCGGTGGTGTGTGGGCGCAAGCATTTGCGACGGGATAGCGATGTGTCTGCGATTCGCGGGAATTCAGCGAGCCAGGGTTAGAAGCACGCTGTTCAGTTCCATCAGGTCGGCATCTACACGATAGAAGCCGGAGCGCCATTCCGTGTCCGCTTCTTCCGCGTCCACCTTCAGCACGGCAAAATCTCGCTCCTGCTTGTGGCCATTAGACAGATTAGGGAATTCCTCGCCAAGATAGGTGATCGCGTCGGGCGCCGCGAGATGCTGGCAATCTTCGCGATTGAGGATGGCGCGCAACATACCCTGGTTCTGCGTGTGGGGCTGGCAAAAGTAAAGGCTCGCCATACCCAGTCATCATCGGCTAAACCCAGGAAGGCTTGAATGGTACGGTAGTCCCCATTTAGTAAGGCCCGTGAACTAGAAGGGCACAGAGGGCCACCCCCGAAAAAAGGACGGTTTTCAGACGAAAGTTTGGCAGCCACCGCGACACGGATGTAAAATATAGCTATCCATAGCAATATCTATAACTTACAGGCTCGATTTCTTGTGACACCTGCGCTATCTGCGCATCCTACTGAACGAGTCCAAGACGCCCTGTAGAGAGCACACCCTCTTGCAGGAGTCTTCGCAAGGACAAACAGAAAGGAACAAAGAGATGAAAGGGTCGAGGAATCTAGTCACTCTAGCCGGAGCTTCGCTGCTGCTGGCGGCCAGCGCCTTTGCCGCAGGTACGGGTAAGGGCACGCTGCGCCTGTACGACAGCGTGGACGTGCAAGGCAAACGGTTGCCTCCGGGCGAGTACAAGGTCGAATGGAACGGTGAAGGTCCCAAGGTCGAGCTGAATATCACCAGCGGCAAGAAAACCGTAGCTTCGGTGCCGGCGCAGGTGGTAAACGTCGGCGAGAAGAACCCCGCCGATGGTTACGCTGCGAAGAAGTCGGAAGACGGCAAGAACGCACTCACCCAGATCTTCTTCCAAGGGAAGAACTATGAACTCCGCTTGGGGGATCAGGCCGGTGGGGAAACTTCCCAGCCGGGGGCCAGCGGAAGTAATCAGTAAGAATTGCAACCAGCAGACTTGCTTCTGGTTGTGAAAAGGGGCCGCTCAAGCGGCCCTTTTTGTTTCTAGACGGTCTCGAACGCTCCCGTGACACGTTTACAGGGATCGCGTCGCAGGACGGTTGGCCTCCTGATGCCCGTGGAACTGCGCCGCTTCCGTTGAGCCTGCCAGCGCCGTTGTCGACGAATGGCCGCCGGAGACGACCTGTGCGATTTCATCGAAATAGCCGGTGCCGACAAAACGCTGGTGCGTGACTGCGCGATAACCGAGTTCCTGCGCGGCGAACTCTTCCTGCTGCAGCTTGGAATATGCGGTCATGCCGGCCTGAGAATAGCCGCGCGCGAGGTGGAACATGCCCATGTTCAGCGCGTGGAAGCCAGCGAGCGTCACGAATTGGAATTTGTAGCCCATCTTGCCTAACTCTTGCTGGAAGTTGGCGATGGTGACGTCGTCCAGCTTCTTTTTCCAGTTAAACGACGGGGAGCAGTTGTAGGCCAGAAGCTTGCCGGGGAATTTGGCGTGAATGGCGTCGGCGAATTTCTGCGCTTCGGCGAGATCGGGCGTCGAGGTTTCACACCACAGCATGTCTGCATAGGGCGCATACGCCAGGCCGCGAGCGATGGCCGCGTCGATACCGCCATGGAATTGATAAAAGCCTTCAGGGGTGCGCTCGCCATGGATGAACTCGCGGTCCCGCGGGTCGGCGTCGGACAATAGCAGACCGGCGGAGTTGGCGTCGGTGCGCGCGATGAGAATCGTAGGCACGCCGCAAACGTCGGCGGCCAGCCGCGCGGCGGTCAGCTTCTCGATGAATTCGCGGATGGGCACAACAACTTTGCCGCCGAGATGTCCGCACTTTTTGGCCGAAGAAAGCTGGTCCTCGAAGTGCACGCCGGCGGCGCCCGCTTCGATCATCGCTTTCATCAGTTCGTAAGCGTTGAGCGCGCCGCCGAAACCGGCCTCGGCGTCCGCCACAATCGGCGCGAACCAATACACCCCACTCCGCTTGCCTTCCGCGGACTCGACCTGATCGGCACGGAGCAGCGCCCGGTTGATGCGCTTGACCAGCGCCGGCGCGCTGTCGCAGGGATACAGACTCTGATCGGGATACACGTCTCCAGCGGTGTTATTGTCCGCCGCGACCTGCCAGCCACTGCCATAGATCGCTTTCAGGCCGGCTTGCACCATTTCAATGGCTTGATTGCCGGTGACCGCGCCGAGAGCAGGGACGTACTCATCGGTGTGCATCAGGTTCCACAGGCGTTCCGCGCCGAGCCGCGCCAAGGTGTACTCGATCTGGATCGTGCCGCGCAGGCGAAGCACGTCGGCATAGGAGTACGGGCGGGTGGTCGCGGACCACCGCGGGTTCGTGGCCCAGTCGGAATGGTCGTTTTGCGTGTGGTTTCCGTCGTTGCCGTTCAGTGACATTGCATCTCCTTGATTTGGGCCGTAAGGCCAAAAAAATTCGAACTCAAACGGGATTGAACTCGCCGCGCCGAATCATCTCCTCGCTGATGCGGCGCGCTTCTGCAAGCCTGGCAGCCTGCGCCGTGTCCCCGGATTGTTTGGTGTTTTCCTGCAGCAGTCGCTCCCGCTCTTGGTCAAACAGCTCGGTTATCAGCTCCGGTGTGTGGCGAATTGCCTGTCCATTCTCGTCGAGAACCTCAACCGTGTCCGAGTGCTTCATGCGTTGCGCAATCATCAGCCGGTAAATGCGATCGGTGGCCAGGTCTTCCATGTAACCGTCTAGCAGGCTCGCGCCGCGGCCGTTCAGTACGCCGTTCCGGTAGCGAATCACGGTGCGAATCGCTGCCCGCGTGCCCGCCAGCGTGCGCTTGCCGACCCCGGTGGGTAGCGGGCGCAGGTCGGGATGTGGATCGGCATTCTTCGGACGAGCATTAAGCTGATTCGGAGCAGGGAACTGCGTAACGGCGATTTCGTTCTGGTCCGGATGGCCAGTCCACGCGCCGTCCATCAAGCAGGACGCTTCATTCTTTTTGTCCTCGGCGAGAACGGCAAGGGCGCGGGCGTTGAGCTCCGGATTATCGCGGCTCGGATAAAGCGCGGTCATGCCGCCGATGGCCAGGATGCCGTGCTTGTGGCAAATCTCCGGCATCAGTGTGCGCAAATTCTGGAAGAAAGCGACGTTGTGCGGAATGGTATTGCGGTCCGGCAAAACCCATTCGGGGTTTTCATGGTTGAAGTGGATCAGGCTGGCCATGTAATCCCAGCGGCCGAGGTTCAGGCCCAGTATGTGTTCGCGCAGATTCCAGGCGAACTCTTCCATCTGAAACGCCAATGGATGCGATTCCACCAGCGCCATGCACTTGATGGCATTGGCGGGAAGGCCTTTGGCGCGCGCAATCATTTGGAAGAGATCGCGCCACCACAGCGCTTCATCCGCGGATTCCGACTTGGGGATGTAGAAGCAAAGCGGATGCTTCAGGGCCGCGAGATCCACTTGATACGCAATCATCGCAATGTCGAACAGCGAAGCTGGCAGCAGCTCGCCTGGAAGAACTCCGGCTTGATGCAGGTGCAGGCCGCGTGGGCGTGTTAGAAGGACCGTCTTGCTGGGCTGAATGCTGACCGTACGGTCCCGCTTTTTATCGAAATAGGTGAGCCGGCCAGCGAGCGCTTCCAGAACGTTGTGGATGCCGGCGGTGAGATGCTCCCAGGTGTTGGCGTTGGAATCTTCCAGGTCCAGCATCACGCCCGGAGCGCCGGAGTTGAGCATTTTCACGACAAGTTCGGCATCATCTGCCGGGCCGGTCATCTGGTTGCGCTGATCGAAGCACCATTCCGGCAGCTCGATTCCCCACGCCTGCATGGTCGAGACCGAGGGCGGCAGGAAGTCCGGCTGCTTGCCGGCGTGAGCTTCATGAAGCGCCGTTTCGCGCCGAGCGATCAGCGCGCGTTGGCGCAGCGTGAGCGCGGCGTGCAGAGGCGTCAGGAACTCCTGAAACCCGGCTGGCAAGTCGCGCATAGCATCGAAGCCGGGCGGCGTCGTATTTACGGGCATGAGCCGGTCGGAGAGCGCGGAAGGCGTAAATGAGAGACCCGCTTTGGTGCTGGTTGTGGCCATTAGTTCATCGTCGCGGCTGGCTCTCCAGGAGCGTGGTGGCGGTCTCCCTAGACGAAGAGGCAATTGGCAGGCCAATGTGAGGCTGTGCCATGCTGATAAGTCGATGATAATAAGCTATATACATCCTCTGTCACGAGGGCCCCGCCTGCAATCGAAACCGCCTCCGGCGCCAACGGCACAGAGTTACTCTCCTAGGACTAGGAACTTCCCGAGCAGGGTCGCTGCTCATCATCCTGAATATAGGGTCGAAACCGGCTCTTTTGTCGGCACGCGGCCGAAGAAGGAGGGCAACACACTTTCCAATACTGCGAAGGACGATGCTATACGCTGGATTGTGTACGAACGCTTTCGAGGCAAGGTAGAGGCGGGCGCGCTGCAGCCGCGGTGCAGTTCGGCGCGAAAGAGCCACGGGACTACGTGATGAAAATGAAACAGGGCCGCTGCAATGTCGCGCGGCGCTGGCACAAAGGGACCGTGGTCCCCGGAATCAACGATTGCTGTTGACCATCAGGTTGTTCTTCACCTCAAAAACGTTTGGCACACTGTTGGCGCGCAAGCCCGCGAGATTCTTGTCCGTTTCGCTGTCGACAACGCCTTCGAGACTGACATGCCCATTTTTCACAATGATGTGAATCGAAGGCATGGAAGACCATCCGTATTTGGAAAGGACCGGGTCGCCGTAGATGGCGCGATAGAGCGCGCGGCGCAACTGGTCGTCCATCGGAGAGGGAGGAAGCACCTCAATGTTGTTGGTGACGCCGGAGACGCCCTCGATGCTCTTAACCGCAGCTTCGGCGTCAGACTTGAGCGTGGGACGTGTCACCTGACCCTCGAGCGTGACGTGATCGCCATCCACCTTGAACGCCAGGTTGTCGAACACAGAGTAGTAGGGAAGCAAAAGAAGTTGATGGCGAACTTCGCGCACCAGATTTTGATTCGATTTCGTTTCTCGCTGACCTTCACCGCCCCGCGGTACACTCAGGGCAGTTATATCAGCAGCGATAAGCAGCGAAAGGGCCGCCACGACCGTACCGAACCGGGTTCGGTTCTTCAGCATGGATGTCTCCTTATGTGAGATTCCTGATATGAAATTCTTTAGAGTTGAAATTCCTGGTAGTGCAGTTGTTTAGATTCAGGACCCTGGGAATGGACTGCAAAGCGGGTTCCTTGCAGCGGGTGCTAGCATAGTAAAAGGGGCGATTTCGTGCAACCCCACAAACGGAGCGGTGGGTGAGAGTATTGTGTTGGTGATTGCGCATCGTGGGGCGTCCGGGCACGCGCCGGAGAATACGCTGGCGGCGTTTCGCAAAGCCGTCTCCCTGGGCGCTGCATTTATCGAGACGGACTTACAGCTTTCGCGCGACGCGCGCTTCGTGGCCATCCACGATGCCACCGTGGACAGAACCACCGGCGGGCGCGGCGCCGTGCATGACCTCACGCTCGCGGAGTTGCGTCGCCTCGACGCTGGCTCCTGGTTCGGCAGCGAATTTGCCGGCGAGCGCATTCCCACGCTGGAGGAAATTGTCGAATTTTCCAAGAAACATGATGTCGTGTTCTATCTGGAGTTGAAACCTAGCGGCTCGTGGGGTGGCGAACACGCTTTGATCGGTGCGCTGCGCGAATCGGGAGAAATTCCGCGCACCGTGGTGATTTCGTTCGACGTGGCAATTCTCGAGTCGCTGCGCAAGGTCGAGCCGACGCTAATGACCGGCGTGTTGTACGACGGGCAAATCGAGAAACCGGTCGAGCGCGCAGTGCAGGTCGGCGCGCGCCAGTTGGCCGTGCGCGGCGACCTGGTGACGCCGGCGTTGCTGGCCGAAGCGCGAAAGAAGGACTTACAAGTGGTGTGCTGGACGGTGAACCATCCCGCGCACATGCGCTTGCTGATCGATGCGGGCGTCGACGGCATCATGAGCGACTATCCCGATCGTTTGGTCGCTGCGCAGAAAAAAGAGAAAGCATGAGCTAGTTCCACTCACCGCATTTCCAGCTGCTCCATAAGCGCGGCTAAGTGTGCGACAGAGAGCTGTTCGGCGCGCGCATCCGGGCGCAGCCGCAAGTTCGCCAGAGCCTGCCGGACCAGTTCGGTCTTCATGCGTGCTTTCAGATTATTCACCAGCGTCTTGCGTTTCTGCGAGAAGCACAATTTCACAAACTCTAAGAACGAAGTTTCATTGATCTGCGGGAGCTTTGCACGCTGGCCCGGCAAGCGCAGGGTGACCAGGGCAGAGTCGACTTCCGGCGGCGGGCGGAATGCGCCGCGCGGAATTTCCAGCACGAGTTCGGGCCGCGAGAAATATTGGGTCAGCACGGAGAGATAACCGTAGTCGCGCGTTCCCGGCTGGGCCGCCAGCCGCAGCGCGACTTCGTGCTGGATCACTATGTGAATTTCCTCGATGAGCTCTGCGCTGGCAAAAAGGTGATGCAAAATCGGCGAAGTGATGTAGTAGGGCAGATTGCCATAAATCCGTACGCGCCGCCCTGCAGCAATCTTGGCGATATCCGTTTCCAGAATGTCCGCCGAAGTAACCTCCACGTTGGGGAAGCGTTTTGCGAGCCGCTTCAGACTCGCCGCAAGCTGGGGATCGAGTTCAATGGCGTGCACCGGCACGCCCGTGGAAGCGAGCTGCTCGGTCATTTCGCCGTGGCCGGCGCCGATTTCGATCCAGCACCAATTCACGGAATCGACAGGCAATGAAGGCGCGATGGATTGCGGTGAAACACGAATCGCGCGTGCGATCTCTTCGCGCCAGCCGGCGTCGGCGAGGAAATGCTGGCCTAAGCGTTGACGAGCCATTCTTCTTCTGTGTCCTCTGTCAACTGTCAACTCCGTGGTAAAACTCTTCACCTTCCGGTACTGCTGTGAAGTTGTTGACTCAGATCTAGTCTTCCAGGCCGCATTCCTTGGCAATCTGGAGCGCGGCGCTTTTCGGATCGAGCCTTCCGGTGTTCACTACTAGCGCGGGCGTGGGCAACTTCGGAGCGGAAAACGCGCCGGCGACCTTCAGCTCCTGGTATTTCGCCCACGACGTGAGCTTTGTGTACTGCCGGCGTGATGGCGTGTCCATGCGCCGCCTCAGTTCTTCCTCGTCGCAAGCCAACTCCACAAAGCAAATCGTTCCGCCGTTCGCAGCAAGCGTCTCCTGTGCTTTTGCGACGAACGATTGGCGAACCGTGTTCTCCGCATTGAAAGTAAAAATCAGGCCAGGCAACCCCGCGCGACAGGCCTGCTCAAAAACCGAAAGCCAAATCGACTCGCGCAGCTCGATAAATTGCGGGCTGCCAAATTCAAAGACCGAAAGCAGCAAATCGACCACGAGATGATTGTGAAACAGTTTGTATCCCGTAAACGCAGACAGCTCCTTCGCAACCGTCAGCTTACCGACGCCCGGCAAGCCGGAGATGAAAATCAGTTTCATTGGTTAGCGCTCATTCTGTGGAGGCACATTATACGTGCAAGGCTGCTTGACGACAGTGGTGGCGTCGGATAGCGTTACTTCGCAACTCTTTCCCAGGAGCACAGTGCGAATCCTCTTCGTGGCATCGGAAGGCCTGCCCTTTTCCAAGACCGGCGGCCTCGCGGACGTGGTCGAGGCTTTGCCAAAAGCCTTAGTCGCCCTAGGACACGAGGTCGCGGTGGTGCTGCCCCGCTACAGCGGAACGAAGATTAATTCCGTGATCGTGCCCAGCGTCACGATTCCGATGGGCGGAACGCGCCTCCGTTTTCCATCCGTAGCTGATGGTTCCGTGATCAGCGGAGTCCGCTATTTTTTCGTAGATGACCCCGCCTATTTTGATCGCGATGGACTGTATGGCGGCATCGCCGGCGATTATCCCGACAACGCCGAACGTTACAGCGAGTTCTGCCGCACGGCCATCGAAATCGCCAAGCATGTCTGGCCTCCCGACGTAGTCCACTGCCACGACTGGCAGTCCGCTCTGGTGCCGGTGCTGCTGCGAACGTCCTACGGCGATGATCCGTTGGTGCGAGATATCCCGGTCGTCTTCACCATTCATAACATGGGCTATCACGGGCTGTTCGGTAGGGAAGCGCTCGAGCGCGCCGGCATTCCCGTGGGCGTCTTTCATCCCGGCGGTATCGAATTCTTCGGCAGCGTGAATTTTCTCAAGAGCGGCCTCGTCTTCGCAGATTACCTCACCACCGTCAGCCGCAAATACGCGCAGGAAATTCAGACGCGAGAATACGGCTATGGACTCGACGGCGTCATCCGCGGCCGCGCGGACCGGCTGGTCGGCATCCTGAACGGCGTGGACTACACGCTCTGGAACCCAGAAAAAGACAAATTCATCGCCGCGAAATATTCCGCCAAAGACCTCAGCGGTAAGCAAGTTTGCAAGCAAGCGCTGCTGGACCTCTTCGAGCTGCCTTCCGAGCATTTGGCCAAGCCGGTGATAGGCATCGTGTCGCGCTTCGCCGACCAAAAAGGCTTTGATCTCATTGCCGAAAAAGCGCACGCGCTGATGCACGAAGATTTGCTATTGGTCGTGCTCGGCACCGGCGAACGCAAATATGAAGAGCTCTTCCGCGCGCTCGCCGCGGCCTATATCGGACGCGTCGGCGTGAAGATTGCTTACGACAACGCCATCGCGCACAAGATCGAAGCCGGCGCCGATATGTTCCTGATGCCGTCGCGCTACGAGCCCTGCGGCTTGAACCAGATCTATAGCTTAAAGTACGGTACGGTGCCGATTGTGCGGGCCACCGGCGGGCTTGATGATACGATTGAAGCGTTCGACATCGAGCACGGCACCGGAACCGGCTTCAAGTTCGTGGAGTATTCCGGCACCGCGATGATTCGCAGTGTGCGTCAGGCACTGCATCTCTTCATGGACGAGCGCATTTGGCGGCGCATTCAACTGAACGGCATGGCGAAGGATTTTTCTTGGAAGGGTTCCGCGGTGGAATACGCCAAGGTTTACGCCGCGGCGCGCACGGCACGGGGCCTGCCGCCTGTACCGGAGACGGCTCCGGCGCCGAGAAACCAAAAGCCTGTTGCAACATCTAATTAGGCTGGTTGGGGAGATTAAAAGGAGCTTGCTTCGGTAAGCCCTTAAGGACAAACAACATGGCCGACAATAGTATCCTGGCGGTAAACGATGGAAATTTTGAACTGGAAGTTTTGACGGCAAGCAACGCACAGCCCGTCATGGTCGATTTTTGGGCGGAATGGTGTCGTCCGTGTCACATGCTGGCGCCCACGGTCGCCGAGATCGCGCACGACTACGCGGGCAAGCTCAAAGTGACCAAGCTCAACGTCGATGAAGCGATGAACTCCGCGGGCCGCTACAACATTCGCGGCATCCCCACGCTGCTCGTTTTCAAGAATGGGCAAGTCGTCGAGCAGATCGTCGGTGCAGTGCCGAAAGAGCAGATCACCAAGGCGCTCGAGCGCCACTTTGCGCCGACCACACCGACTACACCGGCCACACCGGCACCAACCGCTTAATCTGCGTTCCGGTGCGGGTGGCAATTAGCAGCAACGTCGAATTCTCATCGGGCGTGTCTTCAGGGCACGCCCTTTCCATTGTCTGGCCATTTGTCTCCGTTCTGACATGCAGCACAAACCATCTTTCTGGTATAAAACGCAGATGCCCTCCCCTTCACAAAAACTCGTTCGCTGCCATTGGGCCAGCAATGAATGGAACATTCCCTATCATGATGAAGAGTGGGGCGTGCCCCTGCACGACGACCGCAAATGGTTCGAGCTGCTCATTCTCGAAGGCGCGCAAGCGGGTCTGAGCTGGGACACCGTGCTGCGCAAGCGCGAACGCTATCGAGAAGTGTTCGATGGCTTCGATGCGGAGAAGGTCGCGCGCTACGGCGCGAAAAAGGTGCGGCAGTTATTATCCGATCCAGGCATCATTCGCAATCGCCTGAAAATCGCAGCCACTATAAGCAATGCGCGGGCATTTCTGAAAATTCAGCAGGAATTCGGCAGCTTCGATGCTTACGTCTGGCGTTTCGTGAACGGCAAGACCAAGCAAAATGCGTGGAAACGTAAAGTCCCCGCGCGAACGAAGGAGTCCGACGCGCTAAGTAAGGATCTGGCGCAGCGCGGCTTTCGCTTCGTCGGCTCCACGATTTGCTACGCGCTAATGCAAGCCACCGGCATGGTGAACGACCACGCCGTGACTTGCTACCGCTACCCGGAAATCAGCAGCATCCAGCGCTAAAGCTCTCTCTCTCTCGGTGAACTCTGTGCTCTGGCGTGCCCTCTGTGTTAAGGCTTTTTCTTTCCCCTGGCCTGCGCTTGCGCTCAAGGCGAGTGCAGCGTACGATGCTGATTCTGTCGTTTTCGTGCAATTCCCACCTGACATTTCCTTCTCAGAATCGCTGAGGGAAGGGTGCGGGTGATACGGCCGGCAGGCTGCAAGACGCGTGCGAGTGAGGCTCCGCATGAAATCAGTCGTGGTGGTCGGCGCGCAGTGGGGTGACGAAGGAAAAGGCAAGGTCGTCGATTATCTCGCCGGCGCTTTCGATTACATCGCACGCGTTGCCGGCGGACACAACGCCGGCCACACCGTGATCATCGGCAAGGATCGCTTCGTCCTACAGCTCATCCCTTGCGGAATTCTGCGCCCCAAGCAGCAAGCGGTGATTGGCGCCGGTGTCGTAGTCGATCCCGCCGCTCTCGTCGCGGAGATTGAAACGCTCTCAAAAGCTGGCGTGGACGTGAAGGGCCGCCTGCACCTCAGCAATCGCGCGCACCTGATTTTTCCCTACCATCGCGAACTCGACCGCGCCGCCGAAAGCGCTCGCGGCGAAAACAAAATCGGCACCACTTCGCGCGGCATTGGCCCCGCCTACGAAGACAAGATGGCGCGTCGCGGCCTGCGCGTTTGTGATCTACTCGATCCCGCGCTCTTCCGCGAAAAAGCCGCGCGTGTGATGGCCGAGAAAAATCGCCTCGCCAAGGGCGCCTACGGCGCGGACATCGATTTTTCCCACGAAGCGGAAGAAACACTGCGGCTCGGCGAAAAGATTCGCGTTTACATTTGCGACACCGCCGAACTCGTGAACCGCGCGCTCGACGAAGGCAAGTCCGTGCTCTTCGAGGGCGCGCAGGGCACCATGCTGGACATTGATCACGGCACATATCCGTACGTTACTTCCTCGAACGCAACCTCCGGCGGTGCCACCACCGGCATTGGCGTGCCGCCAACAAAAATCAAGCATGTCCTCGGCGTTTCCAAGGCCTACACCACGCGCGTCGGTTCCGGTCCATTTCCCACCGAGATGCCCGACCTGGAAGCGCGCGAGGTCCGCGAGCGCGGCAAGGAATTTGGCGCGGTTACGGGACGCCCGCGGCGCTGTGGCTGGCTCGACCTCGCTGTGCTGCGCTACGCGAAAATGATCAATGGCATCGATTCGCTGGTGGTCACCAAGCTGGACGTTTTCGACACGCAGCGCGAAATCCAAGTCTGCGTCGGCTACAAATACAAAGGGTCGCCGCTGCGCGAGATGCCTGCGCTGGCCGAAGAGTACGAGCGCGTCACGCCGGAATATAAAACTTTGCCCGGTTGGTGCCAATCAACCTACGGCGTGAAGGAACATGCGAAACTGCCCAAGGCCGCGGTGGATTACATGCGTTTCATCGGCGATTTCCTGCAGGTGGAAATCGGCATGATCTCCACGGGCCCCGAGCGCGACGCCACGATCGTGCCGCAAGGCACGCAGCTCGCGCGCTGGCTGGAATAAGTCGCGCAGTCTAAATGAACCCTCCACCATGCTCACCTACGAGCAAGCTCGCCGCACCGTCATCGAACAGGTAGAAAAGGGAAGAGGTCCGCTCGCCACCGCAAACATTAGCGTGTGGGATGCGCTCGGCTTCGTGCTCGCGGAAGAGGTGAAGACGGACCGCGAGTATCCGCCGTTCCATCGTTCCACGCGCGATGGTTACGCCGTCATAGCTGCGGAGGCCACACCCAGTTCGACATTGCGCTGCGTGGCAGAAATCAAAGCGGGCGACACGGTCACGCAGCCGCTGGTTCCCGGCACCTGCGTGCAGATCATGACCGGAGCGGCAGTTCCTCCTGGCGCCGATGCCGTTGTGATGATTGAGCACACGAACCGCGATGGCGATTCGGTGCGATTCGAGCGCGCCGCGCAGCCGGGACAAAACATCGTGCCGCGCGGCAGCGAAGCGAAGTGCGGCGAGACCCTGCTGTCTCCGGGCATACGCTTGGGCTACGCAGAGCTCGCGTTGGCCGCGCAGGTCGGCGCGTCGCAACTCCGCTGCGCCAGCAAACCGCGCGTTGCCATCCTCTCCACCGGCGATGAAGTGGTTTCAGTCGATCAAGAGCCCGGCGCGTTTCAGATTCGCAACAGCAACAGCGTTTCCCTGGCCGCGCAAGTGCAGCTCGCGGGCGGCGAACCTGTCCTGCTGGGAAACGCCGCCGATCGCATCGACTATCTTCGTGAGAAGATCTCGCGCGGTTTACTGGAAGAAGTGCTCGTCCTTTCCGGCGGCGTCTCGATGGGAAAGTACGACCTAGTGGAAACCGTGCTGAAAGATTTGGGCGCGGAGTTTTATTTTGACGCCGTCGCTATCCGCCCAGGAAAGCCGGCAGTATTCGGAAAATGCGGAGGCACATTTGTCTTCGGGCTTCCGGGCAACCCTGTCTCCACAATGGTAACGTTCGAGTTGTTCGTTGTTCCCGCCGTTGATTTGCTGAGCGGCGCCTCTGCGCGCGATTTGCCGCTTGTCGAAGCGCGGCTCGGTGGGGCATTGAACGAAAAGCAAGGCCTGGCGCACTTTCTCCCCGCCCGAGTCGAATGGCGTGGCGCAACCCCGGTAGTAAAAGCGCTGCCCTGGCAAGGTTCAGGCGACATAGCGGCACTAGCGCGCGCGAACTGCTTCTTGGTAGTCGCTGCGGATCGCGGGCAGGTTAACATCGGAGATAGCGTTCCCATTCTGCTGCGCAAGGATGTAATTTGATGCTTCTGCGTGACCTCTGTGCTCTCAGTGATCTGTGTGTTAGTTCTTTTGCTTTTCCTGAGTAAAGTAAGCCGATGCCAAAACTCTCGCACTACGGAAAACGCGGCGAAGTGCAGATGGTCGACGTCTCCGCCAAGCAAGTGACCACGCGCACCGCTAAAGCGCACGGCTTCGTAAAAATGAATCCCCGCGTTGTGGCCGCCGTGCGCCGCCTCAAGAATCCCAAGGGCAATCCCCTGGAAGTCGCGCGCATCGCCGGGATCGCCGCCGCAAAACGCACTGCGGAGTGGATACCTCTTTGTCATCCTCTCCCTCTGACGCACATTGATGTGACTGCGCGCCTATGTGAAAATGGCGTGGAACTTCACTCCACGGTAGTCGCGACCGCGCAAACCGGCGTGGAAATGGAAGCTTTGGTGGCGGTTACTGCCGCAGCCCTCACGGTCTACGACATGTGCAAAGCCCTGGACAAAGGGATGGAGATCACCGATATCTACCTGGTTGAAAAAACCGGCGGAAAGAGCGGCGATTTCCATCGTGAAGAGCCATCGCTGCGGCGCGCTCCACGGAGCCGCCAGCGATGAGTCCTGCCTCCGGAAAAACCACCGTCAGGTTGCTCCTGGTGGAGGACAATCCGCTCGTGCTGGAGCTGGTGTTTCGGGGAATTGAGCACGTCTGCGATATTATGGTCGCGCATGATGGCGGCGACGCACTGCTGAAAGCCGTGGATGATCCTCCCGACGTGATCCTTTGCGACTACAAAATGCCCGGGCTCGATGGCCGCCAGCTTTTCGACAAGCTTCGCAGCCGCGAAAAGACCCGGCACATCCCGTTTTTGTTCATGGCCAGCCGCGCGGATATCGAAGAGCGCTTGCGTCCGTTGGTCGACGGCGTTGAAGAATTCATCGCCAAGCCATTCCTCGTAAAAGATCTTGTGCGCATCACGAAAAAAGTGGTGGACCGCCTGCACCTCGAAAAAATGCAGAAACACGCCGCGCGTCCCGGCATTATTCAAGGCCGCCTCGAAGAAATGAGCATGACCGACCTGCTGCAATCGCTGGAGCTGGGCCAGAAATCCTGCCGCCTGGTAGTGCGCAAAGGCAGCGAACAGTGCGAGCTGTATTTCACTTCAGGGCAGTGCCGCGACGCGAAAATTGGCAAAATCGAAGGCGATGACGCCGTCTACAAAGTGATTTTGTGGACTGAAGGCGAGTTTGAGATCGATTTCAACGCCGCCAATGAATCGACACGCACCACCACCACGAAAAACACTACCGGCCTGCTCATGGAGGCGATGCGGTTGATGGATGAAGCTAGCCGCGACGCCGTCGAGACGCAATAATCCCGCCCATGCGTGTCGCAGTCCTTACCATCAGTGATTCCGTCTCGCGAGGTCAGCGGGAGGATCTTTCCGGCCCCGCGGTGGTCGCATTTTGCCGCGGCCTGGGATGGGAAATCGTTGCGACGCTGCGAGTGTCGGACGATCTCGCCGCCATTCGCGAGCAGTTGCGCGAGCTCGCGGATTCGGGACGCCTCGACTTGCTTCTCACCACCGGTGGCACTGGAATCGGCCCGCGCGACAATGCTCCGGAGGCTACGCAAGCAGTTGCCGAGAGGGTGATTCCGGGAATCGCAGAAGAGATGCGCCGCAAAGGCTTGGAGAAGACGCCAACGGCGGTTCTGTCGCGAGCGGTAGCCGCTAGTCGCGGCAAAACTCTCATAGTAAATCTGCCGGGAAGTCCCAAGGGCGCCACGGAATCGATCGAAGCCGTAGCGCACTTGCTCCCTCACGCCGTCCACGTTTTGCACGGCGCCCGGCACGATTGATCTTGGACGTCAGAGTATGTCTTCGACGGCGATGAGATCTTGTTCACCTTGTGCGGGATGGTGGGGAACGGAAGCGCGCGTCATCTTGTAGTGCAGCCGAATAATTGTGAGTCCCAGGAAAAACACGGTGTGATCGGTGCGCAGCACTCCTTCCGTGTCCACATACACATGGAACAGCTCGCGCAGTGAGCGAACGTGCCGCACGATGTAATGATCTGGCCCGCCGTCGATCATGCGATAGAAGCCGGTGCGCCCAAAGGCCGAACCCGAAGACACCAGGCCAAACGATCCATCGGGGTGCGCTAAAGGATTCAGATAAACGTTCGCGCTCCCGCGGCAAGGAAACGTAACCTTCACGCATGGCCCCGCCTCATCCGGCAGTTGCGTTGCGGAGTACAAGCCGGCGTAAATCACGCGCCCGGAAGATTTCAGCCGCCGCAGCCAGCCGGTGTTCACGATTCGGCCTGAGGCAGGCTCAAGAAGCTGCACCACTTCGCTGGTCATTCCTTTAGCCACTTCCAACGAAGAGATCGGAAAATTGAGCTGATCCATGCGGCGGCTGATGAACTCCACCAGCAGCCACAGGAAAAATCGCCCGGTCAGCGAGACTTCGCTCCACACGTCGAGTTGGTACTCCGCGGCGTGCTCGTAAAAGTGGCGGATATCCGGATGCACCGCATCGGGATTGAAGTTCGCGCCGCGGAGAACATTGAAATGTTCGAGGAGTCCGGCGTGCGGCGGCGTGCGGATTAGCAAACCCTCGGTCTGCGCCACGCGCTCGTAAATGCCGGTGCCGATGCGCTCCCTGCCGCCTAGCGGGCTTGCAAGCCAGGGAGCATCGCTCTTGCGCACCAGCCTGCCGGTGAGACGCACCCACAGATGAATTCCGCCTTCGAGACAAAACGAAATTAATCCATGCAGAAGGCCAGCCAAGCCTGACGGCGGCGCGGCGCAGTCTTCACCCGCAGCCGAAAGCGAATTTTTGAGCTGGGCCATATCGCTCGCTTCATATTGTGTCACTGCGGCGCGACAGCTGTGCGGCTCGCGGTGTAGCCTGTGTCGCCTGCATCAACTCGCTTTCGGCGGGGCTTCAGCGGGGGACTTCAGCGGGGAATGATGGGCAACTCGATACGCGAACGGTGATCCGGGTCATGATAAATCCGCACATGTGCGGGGCACATTGCGGACGAAGTTACTTCCGACTCGCCGGTTTGCAGGTTGCGCGAAAAGTGCGGGAAGAAGGCGCCCGAAATCTGAATGCGAATTTGATGGCCGACGCGAAACATATTGCTGGTGCGCATGCGGTCGAGAGTCAGCTTATGAATCTCGCCAGGCTTGAGCAATTCCGGTTGCGGCTTTTCATCGCGATGGCTCGCGCGCAGGACGTCCAATCCTGGGCTCATGAGATTGAATGCTTTGCCATCAGGAGCGACATCAAGCAGCCGCACCCATAGATCGAGGTCGGGCACGTCCGCGGAAACATAAATTTCGGCGCGAATCGGTCCGGTGACTTCGGTATCGGCCAGCAGCGGGTCGCTGTCGTACACAAGGACGTCTTTGCGCCCCGCGAGCGAGCGATAGTCATGCGCGCCGTAGGCGCTGTAGGGATCGCTGAGTGGATGCGCAGGGTCGGAGATAAATTCGTTGTAGCTCCCAGGCCTATTTGGCGCGGTTTGGTTTAGCCTGGCGAACCGGGCGGTGGTCGATTCGCTCCGCAGGTAATACGTTTGCATATTAGTGCGCGCGACTGGCCACGCGTCTTCGTCGCGCCAACTGTTTTTTCCCATCACGAAGAGACGCACCGGCTTTTCGCGATCGACCCCATTGTCGATGCCTCGGACGTAGCGGTCCATCCAGCGCAAAATAAGTTCGTCGTAATCGATCGCTGCGCTCGGGCCGAATTCGCGCTCGCCCGCGCGCGTTTTTTCCTGGCCGCCGTGCGTCCACGGACCGATGATCGTGCGTGTGCGCGAATCTTTCTCGCCGCGACGCTCCTTCAGAAGTCCATTGAAATTGGTTGTAGCACCATCGGGGCCGTACGCTTCGTCGTACCAGCCGGAGAGATTCAGCACCGCGGCATGTACGTGCTCGTATTTATTGCGGAGTTCCGCCCAGTTCCACCAGGGGTCGGCGGGCGCATGCGCAAGCCATTCGTAATAAAAAGGCGCGACGTCTTTCAGTTCGGGCAAGTCGCGCTGGGGAAGGAATGTTTGCAGGCGTTCGTGCTCGCGCTTCCAGGTTTCCGCAGCTTCTTCGTAGGTTTTAGGGCCAGAAAGATTTTTGCGGCGTCGAATATCCGGCGCGATGTTCATCCAGATCCATTCGAGCCAGGAGCCGTCGAACACGCCGCCGGAATAAAAGAAATTGCGCGGCGTGGAAAACGTCATGGCCGGCACCATGGCCTTCAGGTGCGGAGGATTTTCCACGGCGGCGAGCCATTGCACCGCACCGGGGTAGGAAAGCCCGAAGGTGCCAACATTGCCGTCGCACCAAGCTTGCTGCGCAGTCCACTCGATGGTGTCGTAACCGTCGCGCCCTTCATTTTGGTAAGCGACGAATTGGCCGTCGGAGGCATAGCGTCCGCGAACATCCTGCACGACCACGGCGTAACCGCGCGCGACGGCTTTCTCGAACGTCTTGTATTCCTGCAGCGCGAAGTGCTTGCCGTACGGAGTGCGATAGATCAGCGCGGGAAATCTGCCTTCGGCGCTCGGAAGCAGAATGTCGGCGCGAAGCGTCACGCCGTCGCGCATCGGCACACTCACATCGGTTCTGCGTTCCGCACGGTTCGCGGGCGACAACGCTTCGTGCGAAGCCGTTTCATGCGAATAAAATATCGGCGCACTGAGAGCGAGCAGGACCGCCAAGAACGCGTAGCGGTGAACGGTCGAGGAGTCCCTGGTGTGAAATCGCAGTTTCATGGGCGCACTATTCTACTCGAAGACGGACGACTCGAAGGCCGGGCAACTCGAAGCGCCGGCTTCGTGTAGCCGCGCCCTAAACGGAGTTGACGCGACCGCGCGCGTCGTCAACAATGCTTGGACTATGGCACAGAAGCTTGCTGGTAAGAGATTGGCGGTTCTGGGGACTGGGAAGCTTGGCGGGATTTTGCTGCGTGCGTACCTGAAACAGGGATTGTTTGATGCTGCGCGCGTGACGGCGACGGTGAAGCACGCGGAAAAAGCCGCGTCGCTGGCGAAGGAACTCGGCGTTGCGGTGACCACGGAGAATCGCAAGGCCATGCACGGCGCGGACATCGTGCTGCTGGGCGTGAAGCCGCAAGTTGTCGGTGAAGTGCTGAAAGAGATTGCTCCGGAGCTGAGCGAAAGAACGTTGGTGATTTCCGTGGCGGCGTCCGTGCCGACCACTTATATCGAGCAGCACACTGGCGGAAAAGTTCCGGTGATTCGCGCCATGCCTAATACGCCGTGCGCGGTGGGTTGCGGCATGACCGGGATTTGCCGCGGCTCGCACGCTGCAGCGCAGCATTTGGAGATGGCGCGCACGATGTTCGACGCCGTGGGGCGCACCGTGGTCGTCGACGAAAAGAACATGGATGCGGTGACAGGTCTTTCCGCCAGCGGACCAGCGTTTGCCTACATCATTCTGGAGTCGCTAGCGGAAGCAGGTGTGAAGGTCGGTTTAGCGCGCGACGTTTCCACGCTGCTCGCGGCGCAAACGATGAAGGGTGCGGCCAGCGTTGTGCTGGAGACTGGCGATCATCCCGCGCTGCTAAAAGACGCGGTGACCACGCCCGCAGGCTGCACGATAGACGGCATCCTCGAACTCGAAGAAGGGAAGCTGCGCGTAACGCTGATCAAAGCCGTGGTGAAAGCCACACAACGCGCCGGCGAACTCCTCTTCGAGAAGTGAACACGCAAAAATCGCTTATGAGACTCCAGTTGATAGCCTCCCTTGCTTTGACTCTGCTTGCGCGCGGTGAAGTCGCAACTGCTGCGCCCATTGATCCTTGCGCATTGCCGCAGGGACTCGATAGCAAAATCTCACCGAAATTTCAGGGCGCTCACTTGGTCAGTTTGGCTGACCTCGATGACTATGACAGGAAACTCTACAAGAAGGACCACGGATCCCGATGCCCGGGCTTGGTAAAAATCAACTTCTACGGTGACGGGAAGCCCACCTGGGCTCTGGTCTTGATCTCTGGAACGGATCCCAAAAAGACGAAAGCGGAACTCATAGTAGCCCGTCAACTAGACGGCGAGTGGGATATTCGCTCTTTGGAGACTACTGATGGGACGCCCGTAGTGTGGCGCGAAGGGCCAGGAAAATATGAGGGAATGTACGGTGACGGCATCAAGACGATCCATGCGACCAATCCTGTTATCGTATTTTGTGGCTATGGATCCTGGGCGATCGTCTACGCCTGGAATGGAAGAGAAGTAGAAAAGGTCTGGGTCTCGGACTAGGGAGCGCAATTGGACGAAGCGCCGAAGAGCGACAAGCCGAAATCGCCGGAGATTGCGAAGGCGAAGAAGTATTCTTCGCAGACGGCGCTGGCGATGGAGTTACCGTTTACGATTGTTGGCGCGGTGTTGCTTGGCGGCGTGCTGGGATATTTTTTGGATCATTGGCTGCACACGAAATGGATTTTCACGCTGATCCTAGGTGCGCTGGGATTTGCCGGCGGACTGAAAGAAGTTTTGCGGCGGTTGGCGCAGAGCGACAATTGATCCTCGGCGCGCCATAAGTCAAAAGCGTTCGCCACAGTCGGCGGCCGCTACGGGTGCCTGCTCATTCCGATAACTCCCGATCCTACGAACCATGCCGAGGTCGAAGCTGGGCTTCAGACCGAGCGGCAGATTGCTTGGCTTACGCTGCTGTTCGGAAGTGCGGCTTGCGCGGCCGCTGCTGTTGCCGGGAGTCGATTGTGGGCGGCAGGATTGCTCATCGGGGCGGTGCTGGCTTGGCTGAATTTTCGGTGGCTACGTAAGGGGCTGGACGCGCTGGTGGCGGCTTCCGCGGCGCAGGCCGGCGCTGAGAAGCCGCGCGTGCCGCTTGGCGCTTACTTCAGCGCGGTGTTCCGCTACGCCTTGATAGCTCTGATTGTGTATGTTATTTTTAAGGTTCTTAGGGTTCCCCTTGCTAGCATGGTAGTGGGAATGTGCGCTTTAGCAGCCGCGGCGATTGCCGCAAGTGTGTACGAACTCTGGCATTCTGAACGATAGGAGCGAGGGCCCCGCTCGGGGGCGTCGTTGAAAATGGGAGAGCACGCAAGCTGGATTACGTTGTTGGTGAATCACTACCTGGGCGGGGCGGCGCTGGCCCTGCTTTCCGCTTTGCATATTCGGCCTGAAAATCCTCAACTGCCGATTCCGGAACACGTTGTGATGGGCCTGCTGGTGCTCGTAGTGGGCACTTTGCTGGCGCTTTTTGTTCGTTCGCGGTTGTCGGTCGAGGGGCCGGGCGCTTCGCAGCAAGTTGCGGAGTTTTTACTCACGAATCCGCTGGGTTTTGGGATTAATGACGTTCTGGAAGAGAACGCGGGGCATCACTGGGAACGTTACGTGCCCGTGGTCGGCAGCGTGGCGCTGTTTATTCTGATTGCCAACCTCTTTGGCGTTTTTCCGTTTTTCACCTCGCCCACCGCCAATGCGACCGTACCTTTGGCCTGCGCCATCATCACATTTTTGTATTTCAACTGGCAGGGCATTCGCCATCATGGGCCGTTGGGCTATGTGAAGACTTTTACGGGCGGCCTGGATTGGTGGCTGGTTCCGCTGATTTTTCCGGTGGAAATTCTGAGCACCACGGCGCGGTTGCTGTCGCTCACTGTGCGACTTTGGGCCAACATTTTCGCCAGCGACATGATTTACGGGCTGTTTCTGGGATTGTTCGCGGGACCGGCAGTGTGGGGCTGGGAGAAGTCTCCGATTCTGGGCGTGATTCTGGGTATTTTGCCTGCGGTGATTCCCATCGCTTTCATTGGGCTGCACATTTTCGTTTCCGTGATACAGACCTACGTATTCACCATTTTGCCCGCCGTGTACATTGGATTGGCGACGGCGGATGAGCACTAAAGCCGTTGTAGGGGCTGCGCTTCAGCGCGACCCAGCCCCGAGAGGGGCGATTCTTGGGGACGTAACTGCCTCGTTTCGCTCGCTGGGACGCCCTGAAGGTCGTCATTACAACTTGGTCGGCAAGGTTTTTGTGGCCGTTTCAGTGTGAGCCCGGCTGCACGGTGTCCGGGAACCACCTCCTGGCGGCAATTCACGAGGAGGAAGTCTATGAAGAAAGCAGCAATTGTTGTACTGGCGCTGGTGGCGGTGATGATGATCGCCCCGGCGGCATTCGCGCAGGGCGGGGAGCCGGCCAAGGCGCCGGTTAATCCGACAACGCTGGTGCTGGCGGTGGGCTTTGGCGTAGCCATCGCAGCCGTCGGCGGGGGACTAGGCCAGGGACGCATCGCGGCAGCGGCTTGCGAGGGCATCGCACGCAATCCGGGAGCAGCGGGCGGCGTTCGCGCGGCCATGATTCTGGGCCTGGTGTTCGTGGAGACGCTGACGCTGTTCAGCTTTGCGCTGGGTTTTCTCCTGTACTTGAAGCTGTAGGAGAGGCACGTAGTAGAGCTGGATTTAAAGCATTTCCTTTGAGCCCGGAGGCGGACGCTTCCGGGCTTTTCCTTTACCCGAGCGAGTTGGCACCCCCCTCCCCCTATTTTTCACAAGTATTGATTCTAAAGGTAGTTAAAGCCGTTTGTTTTCATACACTTTTGCAAGTGTTGATTCTAAAGGACCTAGGGTCGCGGTTTGGCAGCGGCCTTGGCGCTGATCGACAAACAAAAAAAGCGGCCGCTTGATTGCCAAGCTGGCCGCCGGATTTCTGGACGCACACCCGAACGAAATTAACGGTACACAAATGGTTATCTGTTGTCAAGTAAAAAATGTTCCTGCCAAGTTGCTGGGTGGGATCCGGCGTCGAGTTTGCGGGCGCATCGGGATTGAGGTCGTAAGAGCACAGGCAGGAGTGCCTGTGCTACTTAGCGGCCGAGGAGGTTGGATTGGAGGACGAAATTTAGGATGCGGTTGGGGAATAGTCCGAAGTAGATGGTGCCGAGGGCGGTTATGGCGAGGACGAGGTTGACGGTGAGTGGGAAGCCGACGACCGCGGGGGTGGACTCGGCGCTGGGTTCGCGCATGTACATTACGACGATCAAGCGGAGGTAGTAGTAGGCGCCGATTACGCTGTTGATGGCCATGAGGACGGCGAGCCAGATGAGGTGGGAGTTTACGGCGGCCTTGAAGATGTAGAACTTGCCGAAGAAGCCGGCGGTGACCGGCAACCCGAGCAGCGAGAGCAGGAACAGCGAGAGGACGGCAGCGGCTACAGGTTGCCGCTGGCCTAACCCGGCGTAGTCGTCGAGCGAGAGATGCTTTTCGCCGAGGCCGCCGAGCTCGGAGACAACGGTGAAGGCGCCTATTTTTACGAGCGCGTAGCTGACCAGATAGAAGAGCACGGCGGCGTAGGCCGCGGCGGCGCCTCCTTCGGGATTTCCTGCAAGAAATGTGACGGCGGCGAAGGCCACCAGAATGTAGCCAGCGTGGGCGATGGAGCTGTAGGCGAGCATGCGCTTGACGTTGGTCTGCACGAGCGCGCCGAGGTTACCGGCAAACATGGTGAGCACGGCGAGAACCCAGAAGGCCCAGAACCAGAAATGCGTGGCGGCCGGCACCGTGGCGTAGATGCGCAGGAGCAGCGCGAACGCGGCGGCTTTCGGTCCCGCGGAGAAGAGCGCGGTGACTGGCGTGGGCGCGCCTTCGTAGACATCGGGAGTCCAGATCTGGAAGGGAGCGAGTGCGACTTTAAAGCCGAGACCGATCAGTATGAGCGCGAGGCCTAGCTTCAGGAGCGTGCTGGAAGGATCGACGGCGCTCATGTTGGGGAGGAGGGTTGTGCCGGTGACTCCGTAAATTAGCGCGATGCCGTAGAGGAAAAACGCGGTGGCGAAGGAGCCGAGCAGGAAATACTTCATGGCGGATTCGCTGGCTTTGAGCGAATCGCGGCGGTATCCGGCGAGGACGTAGCTGGCGATCGAGCTCATCTCGAGGCCGATGAAGGCGGTGAGCAGCTCCTGCGCGGAGGAGAGCACGCCCATCCCGGCGGTGGCGAAGAGCACGAGAGCGTAGAACTCGGCGGGCTGCAGGTGCTCGCGCTCGAGATAGGAATCGGCGGCGAGAACAACCAGGAAGGCGACGAGGCCGACGAGAAGATGGAAGAAGACGCTGAAGGCGTCCATTTGAATCAGGCCGAAGAAGGCGGGGCCGCCGGGATTGCCGGCGAAAATGGTGGACGCGGTACCGAGGCCAGTGCCGAGAATGGCGAAGAAGGTGAGTACTTGGCGGCTACGCGTGAAGGGTTGGACAAGCATGAGCAGAACGCCGAAGCCGCACCAGATGGTTTCGGGGAGGACGCGGATCAGGTCGTCTGGGCGGGGAATCATGGGCGGACCTCGGGGGAGGCGGACCGGTGAGGGGAACGGAAAAGCGGGTCCCTCGCTGCGCTCGGGATGACAGTCTTATTTGAAGCCGGCAAAGCCACACCCTCAGCGGCTAAAGCCCGCACCTTGCCATCTGTTACGGCACGACTAAAGTCGTGCCCTGACGTAGAGGCTTCCTGGGGAAATTGGCGCTGCATTTGGTCCAAGACGTTTTGGGAGGGGGCGGCGAAACGGCGGGTGAAGTAGGGGGAGGCTACGCCCATCCAGAGGGTGATTACGGCCATGGTGACGAGGATCCATTTTTCGCGGGGCGAGACGTCCGGGAGCGTGCGGTTCTTTTCGACGGTGACTTCGCCGAAGAAAACGCGCTGATAGGACCAGAGCAAGTAGCAGGCGGAGAGAATGACGCCGGTGGCGGCCCAAGCGGCCCAGTTCCAGTGCACCAGGAAGGTGCCGAGAAGAATCAGGAACTCGCCGACGAAGCCATTGAGCATGGGCAAGCCGAGAGAAGAGAGTGCAATGAAGAGGAAGAAAGCCGCGAGCTCGGGCATCGGCGTGGCGAGGCCGCCGTACTCGGAAATTTCAAAGGTGTGACGGCGGTCGTAGAGCATGCCGACGAGCAAGAAGAGCGCTCCGGTGGAGATGCCGTGGGCGAGCATCTGGAAGACGGCGCCCTGCAGGGAGATGTTTTGAAACGCGAAGATGCCGAGCACGACAAAGCCGAGGTGACTGACGCTGGAATAGGCGACGAGTTTTTTGAGATTGGGCTGAACGAGCGCGACGAGCGCGCCGTAGATGATGCCGATGATGGCGAGTGTTGCGACGATCGGAGCGGCGCGATGCGACGCGTTGGGGAAGAGCGGCAAGCAGAAGCGAATCATGCCGTAGGTGCCCATTTTCAGCAGCACTCCAGCGAGGATGACGGAACCTGCCGTGGGCGCTTCGACGTGGGCGTCAGGCAGCCAGGTGTGGAACGGGAATAGCGGGACTTTGATGGCGAAAGCCACGAAGAAGGCGAGGAAGACGTACATTTCCTCGAGCGCGGAAAGGCGAATGGCGCCGGATTGCAGCATCTGCTGAATGGCGGGCAGATCGAAAGTGCCGCCCGCGACGACGCTGGCACTGAGATTGTGCAACCAGATGATGCCGACGAGCATGAGGATGGAGCCGGCCATGGTGTAGAGAACGAATTTGACGGCGGCGTAGATGCGGCGCTCGTGTCCCCAGATGCCGATGAGGAAATACATGGGGATGAGCATGACTTCCCAGAAGAGAAAGAACAGGAAGAGGTCGAGGGCGAGGAAGACGCCGACGATGCCGACTTCCAGCATCAGCAGCATGACGAAAAATTCTTTTACGCGGTGCTGGATGCTGTTCCACGAGGCGAGCACGGAGACGGCGGTCAGAAACGTAGTGAGGATGACGAGGAAGAGGCTGATGCCGTCAAGGCCGAGGTGATAGTTGATGGGCGGGACGTTGATCCACTTGGCGAATTCTTCGAGCTGATAGCCTGCGACGCCGATTTGGACTTTGGGTATTAGAAGCAGCGAGAAAAGGAATTCGACGGTGGCGATCGTGAGCGCCAGGCGGCGAATCCAAACGTGATCGTCGGCACGGAGAAAGAGCAGCGCGAGACTGGCGGCGGCAGGGAAGAAGATGGCGATGGTAAGCAAGTAGTTGCCGTGGAGCATCAGCGCACCGCCCCGACGGCTGTGGGCCGGAAGTACGGCCAAAAAATGATGGCGATGATGACGAGCGCACCGATCACGACCCAGACGGCATAGCTGCGCGTGTTGCCCGACTGCGTGTGGCGCACGCCGTCGCCGATGTCCAGGGCGCCGTCGGCGATGCCGTTGACGGTGGCGTCGATGGCGCGCACGTCGACCGTTTGCCAGAGGACGTTGCGTGAAACCCAGAGCAGAGGTTTGACGATGAGCGCGGCGTAGATTTCGTCGACGTAATACTTGTGGAGCAATAGGTCATAGAGGCCGCGCATGGACTTGGCGAGTTGCTCGGGCTTGCCGGGCTGCCTGAGGTAGAGCCAGAAGGCCATGGCGAAGCCGAGGAGCGCAGTGATGACAGCGACAATGGCGAGCGGCGTCTCAAGCGCGTGCGCGGTGGTTTCCGCGGTTTCGGCGTTGCCGATGCTGCCTTGCGCGAAGACCGGCTCGAGGAATTTCGCGAAATAATCAGGCCCGCCCCAGAAGGCAGGCGCGGCCATCCAGCCGCCGATGATGGAGAGCATGGCGAGAATCATCAGCGGCACGAGCATGCTTTTGGGCGATTCGTGGGGGTGGACCTTGTGCTCGTCGTAGCGCGGCTTGCCGTGAAAGGTTAGGAAGATCAGCCGGAACATGTAGAACGAGGTGAGCAGCGCAGTCAGGAGGCCGAAGGCGTAGAGAATGCGGCCGCCGTGTTCGCTCTGGTAGGCGTTGAGCAGGATGGAATCCTTGCTGAAGAAGCCCGCGAGCGGAGGGAAGCCGGCAATCGCGAGCGTAGCGGTGAGCATGGTGGCGTACGTCCAGCGGATTTTTTTGCTGAGGCCGCCCATGCGCTGCATGTCTTGCTCGCCGCCCATGGCGTGAATGACGCTGCCGGAAGCGAGGAAGAGCAGCGCTTTGAAGAAGGCGTGGGTCATGAGGTGGAAGATGCCCGCGGAAAACGCGGCGACTCCGCAGGCCAGGAACATGTAGCCGAGCTGGCTGACCGTGGAGTAGGCCAGGACGCGCTTGATGTCGGTCTGCACGAGTCCAATGGTGGCGGCGAAGATCGCGGTGGCGCAGCCGACGATGGCGACGACGAACATGGCGGTGGGCGCGTGGGTGAAGAGAATGTGCGAACGCGCGACGACATAAACGCCGGCAGTGACCATGGTGGCGGCGTGAATCAAGGCGCTGACGGGCGTGGGGCCTTCCATGGCGTCGGGGAGCCAGACGTAGAGGGGAAGCTGCGCGGATTTGCCGCACGCACCCATGAAGAGCAGCAGGCACGCGACAGTGAAGGTGCCGAGGTGGCCCATCGGGTCGGCGGGGAGCGGCGCGGCCTTCGCGAAAAGAGGAACGAAGTCGAGCGTGCCAAAAGTCTTGAACAGCAGGAACATGCCGAGCATGAAGCCGAAGTCCCCGATGCGGTTGACGATAAAGGCTTTCTTGCCGGCGTCCGCGGCGGATTTGCGCAGGAAATAAAAGCCGATGAGCAGGTAGCTCGAGAGGCCGACGCCCTCCCAGCCGACAAAGAGGAGCACGTAGTTGGCGGCGAGGACGAGAATGAGCATGAAGAACATGAAGAGGTTGAGGTAGGAGAAGAAGCGGTAATAGCCGCCTTCGTGGGCCATGTAGCCGGTGGAATAGATGTGGATGAGCCAGCCGACGCCGGTGACTACAAGGAGCATAACCACGGTGAGGTGGTCGATCTGCAGATCGAAACCGGCGCGGAAATCACCGGCGATGATCCAGGTGAAGTATTGCTGGACCCAGGGGATATTCTCCGGCGCAAGGTGCGTGAATTCGCGAACGGCTTCGAGCGCAGCGAGGAAAGAGAGGCCGGTGGAACCGACAGCGACCGAGTTGATGACTTTGTTGGGCCACTTGCTGCCGAAAAGGCCGTTGATGGCTGAGCCGAGCAGCGGCAGCGCAGGGATGATCCAGAGATAGTTCAGTATGGGCATTAGAGTTTGAGCAAGTCGACGCGCTCGACGTTGAGCGTTTGGCGATTGCGCACGATCATGATGATGATGCCAAGGCCCACGGTGGCTTCGGCGGCGGCCACGACGATAACAAAGAGAACGAAAACCTGGCCATCGAGCTTGTTGAGGGCCTGGCTGAAGGCCACGAACGCCAGATTGACGGCGTTGAGCATCAGCTCGATGGACATAAAGATGGTGATGATGTTGCGCTTGAAGACGAATGCGATGACGCCGAGCCCGAACAGGATGGCGCTGAGAATCAGGTAGTAGTGCGTGGGGACCATATCAGCTCTCACCCCGCGGGGCGGCGAGTACAATCGCGCCCAGAATGGCGACGAGAATCAGGAAGGAAGTGAGCTCGAAGGGATAGACGAAGTCCTGGAAGAGCAAGTTGGCGAGCGCTTTGGTGGGAGCGGTGGCGCCGGTTTGCGCGGCGGCTTGCACGGTGTCTTGCGAACGGGCGACGGCGGCGGCGAGGAAACCGGTCAATGCGACGGCGAGGGGAACGCCTGCGAAGCCCGCGATCTTCGAGAGATTCGTGCGTTCTTCGACTCCGGCGTTGAGCAGCATGATGACAAATACGAAAAGCACCATGATGGCGCCGCCGTAGACGATGAGTTGTACGGCAGCGACGAATTCAGCGCCCATCAGCAGATAGAGGCCGGCGAGGGCGACCATGACCACGATGAGCGAGAGCGCGCTGTGAATCGGGTGGCGCTGGATGATCAGGCTCAATGCGCCGACCACGGCCATCGCAGCGAGCACGAAGAAGATGATCAGCGGGGCGTTCATCAGCGGCTACTCCAGAGGAGCGCGGAGGCGGTGATGACGACGTTGGCCAGCGAGACGGGGAGAAGCAGCTTCCAACCGAACGACATGAGCTGGTCATAACGAAAGCGTGGAAGGGTGCCGCGCATCCACACGTAAACGAAGAGGAAAATGAAAATTTTCGAGAGCAGCCAAAACGGCCCCTGGATAAATTCGTTGACGGCAGGGAAGAGCAGGAAGGCCGCGCCGAGTGCGGTGATGACCGCGCCCACAGCGGGAAGAATCAGCTTGCCGAAGATCGTTTCGTAGGTCATGCCGTCCCAGATGACCCACAGACCGAAGGGAATCAGCAGCACCGACGGCAGGTAGTGTGTGAACGTCCAGCTTGCGGGAAACGGGGAGAGCCAGCCGCCGAAGAATAGAATCGAGCACAAGCAGGACACGGTGATCATGCTGGTGTACTCGGCGATGAAGAACATGGCGAATTTGAAGCTGGCGTACTCGGTGTGAAAGCCGGCGACGAGTTCGGATTCGGCCTCCGGGAGGTCGAAAGGGACGCGATTGGTCTCCGCCACGGCTGCGACAAAGAAGCACAGGAAGCCTAGGATCTGCGGGAAAGGCCCCGCGAAAATGTTCCAGCGGAAAATGCCACTCCAACCGAAAAGGCCATGGGTGGTGGCCTGATGGTCGATGATCTCGCGCAGGCTGAAGCTGCCAGCCATAAGCAACACGCCCACCACGGACATGGTGAGCGCGAGTTCGTAGCTGATCATTTGCGCGGAGCTGCGCAGGCCGCCTAGAAGAGGGTATTTGCTGTTGGAGGACCATCCGGCAAGGGCGACGCCGTACACGCCCAGAGCGGTAATGGCGAAAAGCGCGAGGATGCCGATGTTGAGGTCGGCGATGCCGAGGTAAATGTCGTGACCTTTGAAATGAATGGGATTGGGGCCGAAGGGAATGACAGCGATGGAGGTCAGCGCCAGTGCCAATGCCAGTAACGGTGCGAGAAAGTAGACGAACTTATCGACGCCGGCGGGCGTGGGATCTTCCTTGAAGAGAAACTTCAGGCCATCGGCGAGCGGCTGCAGCAAACCGTGCGGACCGACGCGGTGCGGTCCCCAGCGCGATTGGATGTGCGCGACGACTTTGCGCTCGAACCAAGTGAGATAGGCGTTGACGGTCAGCACCACGAACAGCAGGATGGCGATCTTGGCGAGCGTGATCAGGATTTCCGCGTGCTGGGCGAGGAAGGCGTTCACGATTTGGCTTCGGCCTCCTGCAGTGATTCCATCATGGTGCAGAAGCGGGTCAGGGAGCCGGTGGTGAAAAGGGTGTCTTGCGCCGAGCGGATCAGCCCGGCGGGAACATCATACGGCGCGTGGCCATTTCTGGCGACTTGCACGCGGGTGGGCTCGGCGCTGCCGGTGAGCAGGGGCGTGGTGTCCACGTTATAGCCGGGAACGGCCTTGCGAATCTCCTCGAAGACGGCAGCGGGATTCTTGTAGTGGAAGGCTTTGCCGAGGCCGGCGCGTTCGAGTTGATGCGAAAGAATGCGCAGGAGATCGAAGTCGGTGCGCGTGCCCATCACTTCCGCGCCTTTGCGAAGTAGCTGGATTTCGCCGGAGGTATTGGTGACCGTTCCGTCTTTTTCGTAAGCGGAGGCGGCGGGGAACACCACGTCCGCGACTTTGGCGGTGTCAGTCAGGAACATTTCTTGGACGACAAGGAATTCAAGCTTGCCGCGGCCGTAGCCGAGCGTGCCGAAATGCGCGAAGGGGTTCGCGCCCATTACGTAAAGAGCTTTGAGCTTGCCGGATTGCGCGGCTTCGACGATTTGCGGCGCGGTCAGGCCAGGTTTCGAGGAAATTACCGAGCCCCAGACTTTATCGAAAGCTTCGCGGTTAGCGGCGCTGTCCAGGTGCAGGTAGCCCGGCAAACGATCCGGCAGCACACCCATGTCAGAGGCGCCGCGGGAATTTGCGTAGTCGCTGAGCGCCATGTAGCGCGTCTTGCCAGGAAGCTTGGAGCCGAAAGCCACGAGCTGCCCGATGGCGGCGCCGGAAACTTCCGCGCCGAAGACGACCGCGACGTCGGATTCGGCTTCTAGACCGGCTTTGAGCTGCACGAGCTGCTCGACGAGGGCAGAGGGAAGCTGGCCTTCTTCGTGAGCGAGCCAGCGCAGCGCGGCGGCTTCCTGGTTCTTGCCGACTTTGGCGAATACCTTCGCCTGGCGATGCAACTTGATCTCGCGTTGGTTGATGATGAAAAGCTTGGCGCCGAAATGACGGATGGCGGTGCGAATCTGCCAGGCTGCGAGGGGATTTTGATTGGTTGGATCGTTGCCAACGAGTAGAACAGCCTTCGAGTGATAGAGCTGATCCATGGTCAGCAGGGAATCGGCGGCATGCTCACCCAGCGCGGTTATCAAGCCGGTGTAGTCCGCGGTGCGGTGGTGATCGACATTGTTGGTGCCGAAGGTGGCGCGGGCGAGGCGCTGGAATAGATAGTTTTCTTCGTTGGAAGTGCGATTGGAGCCGATGAAGCCGATGGAATCGGCGCCATTCTTGGCGTGAATTTGCTGCAGCTTCGTGGCTGCGGTTTGCGCGGCTTCTTCCCAGGATACGGGATAGAGCTTGTCGCCCTTGCGCAGCATGGGTTGGCGGATGCGCTCTTTGTGCTGGGTGAAATCGAAACCGAAGCGGCCTTTGACGCAGAGGAAATCACCGTTGATTCCGGAGAGATCACGATTGTTCGCGCGCATGATTTCGTGATTGCGCACACTGAGCGTGACCTTGCAGCCGTTCGAGCAGTGCGTGCAAGTTGTGGGGACATATTCCATTTCCCAGGGGCGCGTTTTGTAGCGATAGGTGCCGCTGGTCAGCGCGCCGACGGGGCAAATGTCAATGCACATGCCGCATTCTTCGCACTCAAGGTGATCTTCGCGGTTGGGAATAATCACGCTGTTGGCGCCGCGCATGCCAACGCCGAGGGCCTTGACGTCCATGCCCTCATCGCAGACGCGCACGCAGCGGAAGCAGAGGATACAGCGCGGGGCATCGTAGTAGACGAGCTCCGACCACTTTTCCTCGGGGCGATGGATTTTCTCTTCGACGAAGCGGCTGGAGTCCGCGCCGTAGCGGAAAACCATGTCCTGCAGCTCGCACTCGCCGCCTTTGTCGCAGACGGGGCAATCGAGCGGGTGGTTGGTCAGCAGGAATTCCAGCATATATTTGCGCGCATTGCGCACCTGATCGGTGTTGGTACGCACAACCATGCCTTCGGTGGCGACGACGGTGCAGGCAGTCTGCAGCTTGGGCATTTTCTCGATTTCGACGAGGCACATCCGGCACGCAGCCTGCAGCGAAAGGCCAGGGTAGTAGCAGAAAGAAGGAACTTCCGTGCCGATGCGGCGCGAGGCTTCAATCAGCAGCGTTCCCGGCGGAACCTGGACGTCGCGGTCGTTTATCTTCAGCGAAATCAGCTTTTGCTCAGTTTTAGTTTCTGACATTAGGTCCTACCGCGAGCCGACCAGCGCTTCGGCGGATTTAAATGGGCAGCGCCCGCTCAGATGTTGCTCGAATTCATTGCGCCACTTTTGCACGATGCTGATGGTGGGCAGCGCCGCGGCGTCGCCAAGCGGGCAGAAAGTGCGGCCCAGCATATTTTTGGCGAGGTCGCCGACGAGGTCGATATCTTCGGGACGCCCGAAGCCTGCGTGGAAGCGATCGAGCATCTTGCGCAGCCAGGTGGTGCCTTCGCGGCAGGGAATGCACCAGCCGCAGGATTCATGCGCGTAGAAATGCATGATGCGGCGCGCCATGTCGACCATGCAGGTGTCTTCGTCCATGACGACCATGCCGCCGGAGCCTAGCATGGAGCCGGCTTTGGCGACGGAGTCGTAGTCCATGGGAATGTCGATCTCCGATGCGCTGAGCAGCGGACACGAACTCCCGCCAGGTATTACGGCTTTCAGTTTTTTCCCGCCGGGAATGCCGCCGGCCGTTTCGTTGATGAACTTCTTCATGTTCATCCCCAGCGGAATTTCGTAGATGCCAGGCTTATTGACGTGGCCGGCGACGCAAAGTAGGCGCGTGCCACCGTTTTTCGGTGTGCCGCGGCTGGCGTATTTTTCGCCGCCTTCGAGGATGATCGCTGGAACCGTGCTGAGCGTTTCGACGTTGTTGATGATGGTCGGACAGCCGTAGAGACCGACAACGGCCGGGAAGGGCGGCTTGATGCGCGGATAGCCGCGCTTGCCCTCGAGTGATTCCATGAGCGCGGATTCTTCTCCGCATTCATAGGCACCCGCGCCGGTGTGCACGATCAAATCGAAATCGAAGCCTGAGCCAAGGATATTTTTACCGAGATAGTTGCGCGAATACGCTTCATCGAGAGCGGCCTGCACAATATCGAGGACGTAGCGATATTCGCCGCGAATGTAGATGAAGCCTTTCATCGCGCTAATTGCGCGGCCCGCGATGATGATGCCTTCGATCATCTGATGGGGGTCCATCTCCATCAGCGGACGGTCTTTGCACGTGCCGGGCTCGGATTCGTCGGCGTTGCAGATGACGTATTTCGGTTTGGGCGAATCCTTGGGGACGAAGGACCACTTCATGCCGGTGGGGAAGCCCGCGCCGCCGCGCCCGCGCAGATTGGACTTCTTCACTTCGTCGATGATCGACTCCGGCGTCATTTCCCTGAGCGCTTTTTCCAGCGCTTTGTATCCGTCGTGCTGCAGATAAACATCGATCTTGTGTGAATTCTTGATGCCGAAGCGGCGGCTAATGACCGGAGTCTCCGCAGGATCGCGGGGGTGCAAGGCGCCAGAGGTTACCGGCTCCGGAACGGGATGGTCGCCGGCATCGAACTCTTCGATGATGCGGTCGAACTTCATCGCCGTGAGATTTTCGTAGAAATCGTAGTTCACCTGCATGGCCGGCGCGCCGGTACAAGCGCCGATGCATTCGACTTCTTCAAGAGAGAAGACGCCGTCGGTGGTGACTTCTTTATTGCCGATTTCGAGGCGCTTCTTGGCTTGGCCGAGAAGCTCATTGCCGCCGCGCAGCATGCAAGCCACGTTCGTGCAAATCTGCACGTGATGCTTGCCCATCGGCTTGCGGTGCAGCATGGAGTAATACTCCAGGGTCTCTTCAACTTCCACGGTGCGCAGGCCGAGCCGCCGCGCGATTTCCTCAATCATTTCGTCGCTGATGTAGCCGTACTCATCCTGCGCGTACAGAAGCATGGGGACTAGCGCGCTGCGTTTCACGGGATAGCGGCTCTGCAGCGTGTCGAAGCGGGCGGCGAGTTGTGGCGAAAGTTCCATGGTCCTCGGGTTCGCTTAGCTAAAGGCTGCCGACGTTGAGGTCAAGTCGAGAAAATTGCTCAACGGTCGACTTCTCCTAAGACGATATCGATGGTGCCAATGCAAGCGATAACGTCGGCCAATAACTGGCCCTCGATTAGTTTGGGAAGAGCCTGCAAATTGATGAACGAGGGGCCGCGGAAATGGACGCGCAACGGCTTCGGCGAACCGTCACTGGCCACAAAAACGCCCAGCTCGCCTCGCGGAGACTCGATGGCGGCGAATGCCTGACCCGGAGGCGGCGAAAAACCCTCGGTAAAAATTTTGAAGTGATAGATGAGCGCCTCCATCTCCGTCTTCATTTTCTCGCGCTCTGGAGGAACGATTCCGGGTGCTTCGGTGCGTACCGGCCCTTCCGGCGGAATCTTCTTCATGGCTTGGCGAATAATCTTTAGACTCTCGCGCATTTCCGCGATACGGACCATGTATCGGCCAAAACAGTCGGAATCGGTGCGCGTGGGGACGTCGAAGTCAAATTCTTCATAGCTCGAGTAAGGGAAAACCTTGCGGTTGTCGTAAGCCACGCCTGCGGCGCGCAGCGTGGGACCGGTCATGCTGAGCGCGATGGCGTCTTCGGCGGAGATATACCCAACGCCCTTAGTGCGGCCAATCCAGATGCGGTTGCCGGTGAGCAGCTCTTCATACTCGTCGATGCGGCCGGGCATCATCTTTACGAATTTGTCGACGCGCTGCAAGTAGCCGGTGGGAGGGTCGAGGGCCAGGCCGCCGATGCGGATGTAGCTGGTCATCATGCGCTGCCCAGTGACAAACTCGAAAATCTTCAGGATTTCTTCGCGCTCGCGGAAGCAATACAGAAACACGGACATCGCGCCAAGATCGATGGCGTGCGTGCCCAGCCAAACCAGGTGCGACGAAATACGCTGCAGCTCCACCATCAGCACGCGAATATATTGCGCGCGCTTGGGCACTTCCAGGCCGAGAAGCTTCTCGACAGCCATGCAATACGCGAGGTTGTTGCCCAATGGGTTCAGGTAGTCGATGCGATCGGTAAGCGTGATGGCCTGTGAATACGTTTTGTCTTCGCAGGACTTTTCAATTCCGGTGTGCAGATAACCCATGTCCGGAATGGCTTTGACGACGTTTTCGCCATCGAGTTCCAGCAAAATGCGCAGCACACCGTGTGTGGAAGGGTGCTGCGGCCCCATGTTGAGGACCATGGTTTTGGCCTTGCCGGTGGCGGTGTCGACGGTAGTGGTCGCGGTCTGAATGGTCACGGGCGGTTCCTTGTGTAGCGCGTGGCTATCGACGGAATATCGCGATAGCCTTCGACCGGATAATCCTTGCGCAGCGGGTAACCTTCCCAGTCCTCCGGCATCAGGATGCGGCGCAAATCAGGGTGGCCGTTGAAGCGAATGCCGAAGAGATCGAAGATTTCCCGCTCTAGCCAGTTGGCGCCGGGCCAGACGGGAACGAGCGAATCCACAACAGGATCATCGGCGGAGAGGCGCACTTGCAGGCACAGGCGGTCGCGGCGGGGAATGGAAACCAGTTGATAGTTGAGCTCGAATCGCGGCTCGAGAGGATAGCGGTCGACGCAGGTGGCGTCGCTCAGCAAATTAAACTGAAGCTCTTTGTCACCGCGACAGCGCTCAGCAGCGTCGCGCAGCACATTGCGGGGAACGACGAGCGTAGTGTCGCCGCGAAACTCGATCACTTCACTGATCGCGTTCGGGCTCCATCCACGCAATCGCTCGACCACAACATTAGTATTTTGGTTGCTGTTCTCCGCCACAGTTCCCGAATTCCCCAGTTGCGCCGACTACTTATGCCAGTCGAACGCGCCCTTTTTCCAGAGATAAATGTACCCGACCAAGAGGATGGCGATGTAAACGAGCATCTCTACAAAGCCGTAGACTCCAAAGCTATGCGAAATCTTGAACATGTCGCGATAAATGTACGCCCAGGGGTAAAGGAAGATTGCCTCTACGTCGAACAAGATAAAGACCATAGCCACGAGGTAAAATTTCACGGAAAAAGGCTGGCGTGCGTCGCCCGTGGGTTCCATACCGCACTCGTAAGCTTGTAGTTTGGCGCGATTTGGGCGCCGCCATCCTACCAGAACGGAAACGGCGGTGAGCGCGCCCGCCAACGCAATGGCTAGCAGCAGGTGTATGAGAAGCGGTGCGTAGGCATGTAGGCCGGAACCACTCATGGGCGAAAGGTTATAATAACGATTCAGCCGCGAGCGGTCAAATGCGGCGCGAAGCGGCGCGCTTTGTGGCGGACGTAGAGAGCGGATTCCCACATGTTGTTCGGTCACAACTCGAACGTGAAGGTCGGCGAGACGCTCTACCATGTGCAGACGGAAGACCGCGGCACTTCGCACGCCGTCATCGACACCATGGTGTACCACAGTGGCCGAGTGCTGCACCGGCGCGCGAACAGCTACGCGGACCTGTTGCCGCTCGATGCGGAGCGCGAGGAAGCCCTGAAACAGAGGGTAAGTGCACAGCACCACGCGATTCTGGAGGAATTGCGCTCCGGCACGTTAAAGTTGGCGCAGCATGCTACGCCAGCGGCGCCGCCTAAGCCTTCTGCGAACAGCGATTCGAAGAACGCGGCTTCTTCCCCCGCCGGTGCGAGCGATTCCTTAGCACTTGAATTGCTGAATGCCAAAAATTGGCTCGCCGGAAGGCGCGCCACGCTGCAGGTGCTGGTTTCACAGAAAGACGATGGAGCGGCGGTTTCCGGCGCGCGCGTGATGGCACGCATCGAGGGCGCGGCAGAACCTTCGCAGTATTCCACGGCGACAGGGCTGGACGGAAAGGCGCAGCTCGCGTTCGATATGCCTCGGCTTGCTGGCGCGGAATGCGCGCTGGTCGTTGAAGCCAGCAACGGCAAGGCTCAGGCGCGCTTACAGTTCCAGTTGCGCGCCAAACCGAAAGTTCCCGCGGGGGGATGAAGTCTTTGGAGACGGCAATCACAATATCGGTGAATGGCGAGCCTCGCAGCGCGAAACCGGGCGCCAACGTTTCCGACCTGTTGCGCGAGCTCGGACTCGACAGTGGGCGCGTGGCGATCGAGCGGAACCTGGAAATTCTGCCGCGGCCGCTATGGGCGCAAACGCTTGTCGAGGTTGACGACCGCTACGAAATTGTGCAGTTCGTCGGAGGCGGTTAGTGTTACGCTGCGAAGTCTCCCGATGACCAGCCGCGTTCCTCCGTTCCTCTGCATCGTCTGCTTGCTCTTCGGAATGCCCTCGCTTCTCTTCGCGCAACAAGAGATTCGTCCGCCTCTTCACACTAGCGGGTATGACATCGTCGATGCGGCCGGGCATCGCATTCGCCTCACCTCCGTGAACTGGTACGGCTTCGATCAAAAGGAGTTCGTGGCTGGCGGCCTCGATACGGCGCCGCTGCAGGCGATCATCGAGCAGATTCGCGCCATTGGTGTGAACTCCGTGCGTTTGCCTTGGGCCAACGAGACGTTTGAAAAAAATCCCGTCGTACCGGACTACGCGGTAAAGGCGAACCCGGGGTTCAGGGGGAAGCACGCACTCGACGTGATGGACACGGTTATCGCCGCTCTCGCCCGCGCGCACATTCTGGTCATTCTCGACAATCACATGAGCCGCGCTGATTGGTGCTGCAAGGATGACGATGGCAACGGCCTCTGGTACAACGCCGAATATCCAGAGGGAAAATGGCTGGCCGACTGGCGGGCTATCGTGCGCCGTTACAAAAAGCAGCGCTGGGTGATTGGCGCGGACCTGCGCAATGAATTGCGCAGCGGGGCGCAATGGGGCGGCTCCGATCCGCGTCTGGACTGGCACGCGGCCGCTGAACGCGTCGGCAACGCCGTGCTGGCCGAAAATCCAGATCTGCTCATAATGGTCGAAGGGCCGAAATATTCCACCGACTTCACCGCGTTCGCCACGCTGCCGCTGGTGCTGAAGGTCGCGAATCGCTTGGTCTACTCGCCGCACGCTTACGCTTTCTCCGGGCACGCTTTCCCAAATTACGACGAGTTACGGCAAGCCTACGACGTGCGCGCCGGTTTCCTGCTGCACGCGGAGCCGGCCGTGCCACTCTGGGTCGGTGAATTCGGTACTTGCCAAACGCTCGATTGCGACGACAACAGCCAGTGGTTTCGCTGGTTCGTGCAATATCTGCAGGAAAAGGATCTGAGCTGGAGCTACTGGCCGCTCAACGGCACGCAATCGAGTGGGGTGAGTCGCAAGTACGGGGAGGTGGAAACTTACGGTTTGCTCTCGCCCGACTACCGGCACATTGGCGCACCCAAAATTGTGGAACTGCTGCGAACGATCGAAAATCCAAGCCAGTGAAATTGAACCGCTGCCGCGTACAGTTGAGCGGCCTCCAGGAAGAAAGATGTCATCCTTACTTCGTCGCCGCGCAATGCATGGCGGAAGTCGCGGGAACTCGTTAGAATCCGCGCCTGAGCCTCGCTCGTGAGGCTTAGACACTCTTGTGGCCCCAACGATTGGCTCGCTTCGGCAGATTCATTGCAAGAGTGCAAGGGCCGAGAAGAAGATGACACTTGCCCCGTCCAAGAGCGCAGTCACGATGGCTGATTGGCTGTTGGACGATCACTCCGCTGCGGAGTACCAAGACCCCGCGAATCGACGCTTTCATGCGCAGCCCGTCGCTTGCTCTGCTTGTGGACCACATTATCTTTTTCGAGCGGGCGATGAAGTTGCGCCCGGCGATGATGAAGCGATTCGGAAGGCAGTGCATTACCTCCAATTAGTGGGATCAGCGCGGACGTTGCCGTCATCACAAAATCGGATCTCGCCGCTGCCGTGGAATTCGACGAGATAGCCGCAAGGCGAAATATCCAAGCGGTGCGCCCGGACATGGAAGTTTTGAAATTATCGGCGAAAACCGGCGAAGGCATCCCCGAATATCTGGAGTTTCTGGAACGCAAACGCACACGTTCTCGCGCCGCTGCCGCGGTGTGAACCGGCGGACTAGCTACAGGGCGAGCAGATGTCCCAATTTTGTTTTTTTGGTCTGCATGTAGGCGCGGGAAATCTTGGAGATGCGCGGTTGGCAGGGAACCCGCTCGACGACGCGAATGCCGGCGCGCTCGAGCTGGCGCACTTTTTCGGGATTGTTAGAGAGCAAGCGAATCCTGGTGGCGCCGAGCTGTTTCAGGATTTTGGCTGAAAAGTCGTAGTCGCGCGCGTCGGCGGCAAATCCCAGCGACTCGTTCGCTTCTACCGTGTCCATCCCGCCGTCTTGCAGTTCATAGGCGCGCAATTTGTTCATCAAGCCGATGCCGCGTCCTTCCTGCGGCAGGTACAACAAAATCCCGGACGGAGCGCGGCCGATTTTCTGCAGCGAAAGCTCCAGTTGCGCGCGGCAATCGCAGCGCAGGGAAGTCAGCACGTCTCCGGTGAGGCATTGCGAATGAACGCGCACCAGCGGCGCGGACCTGCCGCGTAAGTTGCCGCGCACTAAAGCGACGGCCTCCTCTTGCGAACCGCGCCCCTGGAAGCCGTAAATGGTGAAGCGCCCGTAGCGCGTGGGCAATTCGGCACGAGCAACAACGCGCAGGCGTGCGGCCTTTGGTTTCGAGCGGCTGCTGGCATGGGATTTCGCGGCCATGGCAATCGAGCAGTATAGCAGGTCGAATTTGGCGGCAAAAATCGCCGCGTTCTGATCGAGTCGGCGCGAGTTTGGTCCTTGCGGCCGCGGAAACGATCGCACGGCGCGGCGTGAGATGCTTTACATCGCGACAATACGTTGTTTCGCGGCGCTTTGTTTCGCGGTGCTTTACTTCGCCGCGGGGATTGGCTAGCGTTAGCGAAGGCTGCCTGAGCGCACCTGTCATGGACACGCTGACCTCCGTCAAGGACCTGCTGTTTACGCTGCTGCTGAAGGTGGGCGTGGCGTCTTCGTTCGCGGCGCTGCTCGCGCGCTGGAACACGTTTCGACGCGTGCTCTTCACCGAGGAACGCGATCCCGACCAAAAGCTGAAGCTGATGTTGTTCATGACGCCGCCGCTGATTGTCGGCGTCTCGCTGCGCTTGGTGGGGTTTCCGTATCGCTTTGCGGATCTTTCGCTCGAAGGCGCATTCCTGATGGGCTTGCTCGGCGGCCGCGTGGTGGGGCCGATTGGCGGCGCGATCATCACCATCCCGGCCTTGGCAGCGCACGAATGGCTGGCGATGCCCGCGGCGTCCACGGCCGGATTGCTTGGCGGCTTGATGCGCCAGGCGATCCCTAACAAAGAAGATCTCTGGAATTTTGGCCCGTTCACGTTTTTGAATATTCCGCGCGACGTGGTGCGCTTGGTGCGCGACCGCAGAGTGTCGTGGGAATTGCTTCCACTGCTCGCGTGTGTTGGCCTGGAACTTGGCCGCGTTGCGCTGGCCGTGGCCACCAAGCCAAAATGGCTGTTCGCGATCGAGCCGCAATGGGATTGGTGGCTTGCGCTTTGCGTCCTGGCCACGCTGATGTCGGTGGCGGCGCCACTGAAAATCTGGAACAACACACGTATTGAGATGAACCTGGAGCGGCACCAGCAATTGCTGCTGAAGGCGCGCATGGATGCGCTTTCGAGCCAAATCAATCCGCACTTTTTGTTCAACACGCTGAACACGGTGTCGTCGCTGATTCGCTTTGACCCGGACTCGGCGCGCGGCGTGGTGCTGAAGCTGAGCAACATTTTGCGGCGGCTGCTGCGCAAGCACGAAACGTTTGTGCCTTTGCGCGAGGAGTTGCATTTCATCGACGATTACCTGGACATCGAAGTTGCGCGTTTTGGCCGCGACAATCTGGAAATCGTGAAGCAGGTAGACGAAGAGGCGCTGGAGGCGTTCGTGCCGAGCATGTTGCTGCAGCCCATCGTGGAAAATTGTTTGAAGCACGGGCTGGCGCCGAAAATCGATGGCGGCAAGATCCAATTACGCACCACGAACCGGGACGGACGCTTGCGCATCGAGATCGAAGACAATGGCGTGGGCATTTCCGAGGAGAAAATGCCGCACGTGTATGTGGAGGGCATCGGTTTGAGCAACGTGCGCGAGCGGCTGCGCGTGCTGTACGGCGCCGACTTCCGCCTGGAAATTGAAAGCCACACGGGGCAGGGCACGGTGATCCGCATTGACATCCCCGAACTCGTTTCCACCATGCAAGCCGTTGGATAAAAGAGGCCCGCCGCAGCGGGTAAACTGGAAGTTGTTGATTCCAAAAGAGGTGATCCTGCGCCCGCCACCACCCACCCCGGATGTTTTGCAAAAAGAGGCTGGATTTGCTTGATCGCAAAGGACTTGACTTTTTTGGAGACGCCAAAGAGGCGGCAAGTCGATGCAAACAAGAGAGTTGGCATGCCCGAAGGTCTGAAAGTCTGAACGTCTGAACGTCGGGAATAACGGAGGGGTACACCCCCGTGGCGACGGCAAGTATGCGGAAGCTGCTGAGAACGGGAGAGATATTGACGCCACGTGATGCAGATGACGGGGGAAGTTTCTGGCTGGTGGGATAGGTGTTTGCGTCTGAAGTTCGGAAGGTCTGAATGTCGGGAGCGGAGAGGAAAGACGTGGCGCGCTGCGAAGAGTAGACGGGGGCGGAGCTTTGAGATTTGGGAGGGACTTGGCTGACCACGGGGAAGGGTAGCGTGGGTTTAACTTGGAAGTAAACCAAAAAGCATTGAATGGTCGAATTTCGCGTTAAACGGGTATTAGAAGCAGCGAATCGCGACGGTCGTGAAAGGCCGAAGAGCAGAATTCGCGTGAACCAAGGGTGGGTTTGAAAGCAGCGAGAGGTCGTTCGGTAACGACGCCCGGAGTGCAAGAAGCGCATCCTAATCGACACCAAGGGGCTTGCGCCAACTTTCATGCGGCTGCAAGCCTCCCGGTAAGCGTTATACAGCGAAGGGTTGGTTCCGAGTAGCCCGTTGGTTCAGGCCTGCGGGGGCCTGCTCGCGTCGTGTCCTTTTCAAAATCACAATAGTCGTATTCGCCGCGGACGTGGCAGCTCGGAGCGACAAAGTCGCCGCTGTATATACCTTGACACGTATATGCTCTGTGGAGTATACTAAGGGAATGGAATCTGTGTTCGAAATCATTGCGGAGCCGAACCGCCGCGCGATATTGAGCCTCCTGGTCTCGTCCCAACAGTCGGTTGGAGAGATCGAGCGTCAGCTTCGTATGCCGCAGCCGACCGTGTCAAAGCACCTGCGAGTGCTGCGCGAGGCCGGTTTCGTGGAATCCACGGTGGATGCACAGCGCCGTCTCTACCGACTGAAGCCAGAATCACTTCTGGAGGTGGATGCCTGGCTGGCTCCGTTCCGTCGGTTCTGGTCCGCTCACGTAGATGCTCTCGAACGCCACCTCGACCGCATGGAGCAAGTAACGCAGACGAAAAAGAAGGCAAGGAGAAGACGACGCGGCCCAAACCGCAAACGTGACAAAGGAGAAACGAAATGAAAATCAAAGTGACCAGCGTACACGTGGACGACCAGGACAAGGCCCTGCGCTTTTATACGGAGGTGCTGGGCTTTGCCAAGAAGACTGATTTCAGCCAAGGCCCGTATCGCTGGCTGACCGTGGCCTCGCCCGAGGAGCCGGACGGCACGGAACTGCAACTGGCGCTGAACAACAACCCCGCGGCCAAAGCGTATCAGCAGGCGCTATTTCAACAGAGCCAGCCCGCGGCCATGTTCTTCACCGACGACATCAAGGCCGACTACGAGCGGATTAAGGGCCGCGGAGCCGAGTTCACGATGCCGCCCACCGACGTGACCGGCTCGACCATTGCGATGCTGAAGGACACCTGCGGCAACCTCATTCAGCTCACCCAGCTGGCACGCTATTCACGCTAAGGAGAAGAAGATGACCCAGCGCGAGCAGTACACACCGGGTCCGGCCAGCGGGGCGCAGATCCGAAAGGAGGGAGAGAAGTGGACGCTCATTCTCGTCAGAGAACTGCGCCACTCGCCGGAAAAAGTCTGGCAGGCGCTTACCGACCCAGCGCATCTGCGTGAGTGGGCTCCCTTTGAAGCCGATGGGAGCCTGGGTACGGTTGGAAGCACGGTGAAGCTCACCACGGTGGGAGCGCCCGCGCCGCACGTTACCGAAACAAGAGTGACGCGAGCCGACGCCCCCAAGATGCTTGAGTACAACTGGGGTGACCACGATATGCGGTGGGAACTGGAAACCTTTGGTGGCGGCACGCGCCTGACGCTGTGGACCAACATCGGCCGCCGCTTTATCGCAATGGGTGCAGCCGGGTGGCACATTTGCTTCGACGTCCTTGAGCGGCTCCTCGCGGGTGAGCCGATTGGACGCATCGTCGGCCCCGAGGCCATGAAGTTCGGCTGGCAGCGGCTGCACGCGGAGTACGCCCAGCAGTTCGGTATTGAAAGGCCCAACAGGCCGCCTCAGGCGGCTCAAAACTCGTGAATCAAGGAGGAGGTCCCAATGAACTGGAACAAATGGGTTCGGCAGACCCACCGCTGGCTGTCCATTGCCTTTACGGTGGCCGTCATCGTCAACATCGTCGCCGTGGTACAGGGGAAGTACACCTCTAGCGTGGGCCTCTTGGCGGTGTTCCCGCTCGCCTTCCTCCTGTTCACCGGTCTGTACTTGTTCGTGCTGCCGTATGCCACCAAGTGGGGCAGCGTTCGATGCACCGACTGAACGGGCGGCGGCTTAACTCTTGACGGCAAGTAAACCGTCTGTCTTACAATCGCGCCATGCCACGAAAAGTCATCCTTGGATTCGGAATCAGCCTTGACGGTTATATTGCGCGGCGCAATGGCGACCTCGATTTTCTGGTCATCGACAAAGAAGGTGAAGCACTGATGGCCGACTTCTTCTCCAAGATCGATACCACGATCATGGGCCGGAAGACCGCGGTTGGCTGGGTGAAAATGCGCGAGAGTGGAGAGATCCCCGAGACGCCGGGCATGGCGAATTACGTAGTTTCTCGGCGATGGAAGCCGGGCAAACGAGAGGGTTTTGAAGTGGTGAGCGGATCTCTGAAAGCCTTTGTGAGAAAGCTAAAACGCCGCCCGGGGAAAGACATCTATCTGGGAGGTGGGGGCGAATTGGTCCGCAGTTTCCTGCAAGAGGATTTGGTGGACGAGCTCTTCATCGGACTTGGTCCCATACTGTTAGGCGATGGCATCCCCGGGTTTCCGGGCACGTTTCCGCAGCGCGACTTCAAGCTGACAGAATGCAAGTCCTACGCGAATGGATCGGTCGGCCTACGCTATGAACGGAAGCGGACTAAGATCAGCCGATAATCGGGCCCTGAAAACGGGACAAGAATTGGAGGCATAAAGATCCAATGAATCCATCGGAACGTATTGACCAGCTGATCGCAGGACTCACAGACTGGCGCGGGAAGACGCTGGCCAGTGTCCGCAAGAGCATCCTTGAGGCCGACCGGGAGATCATCGAGGAATGGAAGTGGATGGGAAGCCCAGTGTGGTCTCGCGACGGAATGATCGCGGTCGGCAACGCCCACAAAGATAAGGTGAAGCTTACCTTTTCGCACGGGGCGAGCCTTCCGGATCCTGACAAGCTCTTCAACGCGGGCCTCGGAGGCAACGCGTGGCGAGCGATCGATTTTTTCGAGGGCGATAAGATTAATGAGCGTGCTCTAAAAAATCTCATCCGTGCCGCCGTTGATTACAATCAGATCAAATTGAAGAGGAAGGCGCCTGCGGGTACTCGAGCGAAAGTCAAGGGCGAGAGCAAGCCGAAGCCCCGGCGAGCGAGCAGCAAGCGGGCCGGCTAGCTTCATCGCAGGTCCCGGCCATATCTCCTCCCATAGGGGAAGAGCTTCGGCACCTGCCCCATTCGCCAAGCAGTTCGGTATTGAAACGCCCAACTGGCCGTCTAAGGCGGCTCAAGAGTCGTGAATCGAGATGGATCGCAAAACAATGTACCAACCACGCTCGCGGAGGCGACCAAAATTCAATTCAGTGAGGAATATTTAGCCTCACTGGATCCATAGTGCACCGGCCGGTGCTCAAGACATGCTTGATCACATTTTGAGAGATCTATCAGCGTTTGCGGGGCCAATCCCTCGGCCAGATGATATTACCTTGCTTATTCTGAGTACCGACTAAGCCTTAGGCCCAGTTGCAGCATTCTAGAATCAAGGATCGAGGCTGCCGACCTCCTAACGAATAGGTTAAGGCTCAATTTGGGCTGAAATTCATCTCCGACTAATTGTCTGACAGGGTCTCCTGCGGGCTGTCCTTCCGACCACCGGCCGTAAGACCATGCGGCAGACTGGGACGGCTTTCACTGGACTGCGCGACAGTTTGCCGCGTCAGATTTGTTCCTTGTCTCCTAAATACTGCTATATCCAATGCAATCAAAGGGTTGCGAATCTCGATGTTCTGGCCCGTCCTGTGCTTTGGTTTATGTGTGGGTCCTTGATTTCCGTAAATCGGGGAACGCGGAAAGGAATTCGCAATGAAGATCCGATTAAGCTGGTTTCTGGCTTTTGCGGTACTTGGAGCGTGTCTGTGTCTTTATACGCAGACCGCTGCCGCGCAGCAACCACCACCCGCATCCGACCAAGGTCAACAGGGTGAGTTCAATGGCGAGAACGTAGACACAGGTGCAGCCGCCATGGACAGTGGTGTGGAAGCGGTCGAAGGTCCGGAAGCCGCTGAAGGTTCGGAAGCGGTTGAAGGCCCGGAGTCAGCCATGGACACGAAGTTATCGTCTGTAACCGTCGCGACAACGGTGATACCTGCAGGCGTATCCGCAACGGGCACCGGGTCAGTCGAAGACCTGAACGTCGAAGGAGACTTTGACCTGCAGGAAATCGCTGGTACGGATACACCTCCACTAAACTGAACGAAATGGCCGCGGCAGCGAGAAGCCTTCGTTGGTGCGGTCCGCCAAAGTGGTGAACTTGGACCGCTGACAATGCTGGAGCATTTAGGGCTGTGTCAGCGGTTCCTCTCTTTGGGTTGACCAATAGAGTCGAGCCACGCTCACAGAGGATCCGTCGCGACATGGAAACGTCCGCCCCACTGCGTCCCCGAACCGCTTGTTCGCTTTGTGCACCGCGCGTGCACACGAAGCACAAGCGGATCGCCCGCTTGATGTCTGTGTCCGCCTGCTCTTTTATTTTCGGCCTTTACGCCCTCCTCTCGCTAGCCTTTGTCCCTCCAGAGGCGCAGTGCTCATTGCCTCAGCGCGCCAGCGACCAAAATGTCAAGGTCCAAGCGGACGAAGCAATGAAGAGGCGCGATTACTCGCGAGCAATAGCGCTCTACCAGCAGATTTTGAGGGATCAGCCAGAAGACGAAAGCGCGCAACTGGGCCTGGGAAAAGCATATTTGCTTTCCCGCCAGTTCAAAGCCGCCATTGGTAGTTATGAATTGTTGTTGCGGCGCGATCCGTCCAACCCGGAGGCTTTGGTACGCACGGGTGAAGCGTACAACCTGCTCGGGGAATATGCTAGGGCCGAGCGCCCGCTCCAGCAGGCCTTGCGTGTGGCGCCTGATGACGCAGACGCTGCCTGGGCCCTGAGCCGAACCTATCTTTACGAAACTCGCTTGGGAGATGCAGAACGGTTGCTAAAACCGGCCATAGCAGCCCATCCGCGCGACTTCCGGCTTTGGGAGTCATTGGGCGAAGTACAGTCTCACCAGGGGCGTACGGGAGATGCGCGCCGAAGTTTGCAGCGGGCCCTTGAACTGAATCCGAAAGCGGAACGCACTCGGATCCTCTTGCAAGTGCGCGAACTTCCGAAGCCAGCCCTAGCAGCGCCAACCCTGAAAGTGGAGCTCCGCGATCGGGCGTACGTATTATCTGACGCTGTGGGAAATCAAATTCTCGATTTTCCACAAACTCTCAGACTCAGCTACGGCACACGGTGGAGCAACGAATTGACCAGTGAATATCGTCGCCTTGCTTTTCGTTCGCTGGCCGTGGGGATCGCGTCCGTGGCGGACTCGACCGAGTTCCGCGCCAACAGAGCGCTGACGCTTACAGGGGGAGGCGGAGCGGCGCGCTACTTAGCGGGAGGAACCACGAAGCCCATCTACCACGGGGGTCTTAAGTTAAGCCCCATGGCAGGTTTGCAGCTCTCTTTCACGTACAGGCAACACATTGTCGCCCCGACAGAACTTGCAGCTAGGCTGGCAGTGACCCAGCGCGGCTGGTCCAGCCACCTCGGCTACAGCCTACCGAAGGCCACGAGCTTAGACTTGACCTACTATCAGGATCAGCTCAACGACTTCAATCACTTGCGGGGAGGGCATGCGGAGATTCGACATGTGCTCTGGGAGAAACCGTTGCGAGTGAGTGTGGGCTATCAGCTCGAAAGCCTCTCGTTCGCCAGACTCGATCTGTTTCACGGTTATTTCAGCCCAAAGCGGTTCATTTCCCATACAGCCCTCGTTAATTTCAAGGGGCAGAAGGGCCGCTTCCATTACGACTACGATCTCAATGTCGGGGAAGAGACTTACACGCGGCCTGTGCTGACCAGCACGCTTCCGCTGTCTTTTGTGACGCAGAGACGGTCAAGCCCCCGGTTCCTCGCCTTGCTGCGCAACTCCTACGAATTTGATGACCAGTGGTCGCTTCAGTTCTCGTTCCTTCTCTACCGTTCCGCGCTGAGTAGCGGCACGGGAGCCTATCAAGCACACGCGTTTTTGTTTGGGTTAACGCGTCGCTTCTAATCCGACTGGATTCGTGATTCACAACCACCCAGCCTTGGCCATGGAAGTGCGACCGTCATAATGCGGTCGAGTTCAGCATCGCCAATGTAGTGCTCCCCGCTGTTTGGCAATGCGCTATTCGTAGCGGAGGGCGAGCATGGGGTCGACGCGGGTAGCGCGGCGGGCTGGCATCAGGCAGGCGAGGAGGCTGACGAGGGGATGAGTGCGGCTCCTGACGACCGACTAAGCTCGAGGCTCAGTTGCAGCATTTCTAGAATCCAGGATCGTTCGGCAGAGGAAGGCGGCAGGTTCGCCACGTGGAAGCGGGATGCTATCTCGCGCTCGGCTGCGCGGGCTGCGAACTTGGAACCTCGAAGATTTCAGATAGGACACGGCCCTTCATCTGAGTCGGCTGGGGGATCCCATAGAGGTTCAGGATGGTCGGCGCAATGTCGAAGACGCTGACGGTAAACCCCATCAGTCGCACATCTCTCTTGATATTTGGGCCTATCGCAATAAAAATTCCGGGCACATCATCGCCATCCTCGAAGTCGTGTTTGGCAATGATCGGAGTATTGCCGCCGTGATCGTGAGCTGAGTGGTACAGGCGCCGACCCTCTTCAAATTCCCGCAGCGGCTTGATTCCGTGGTCGGAAATGATGAACAGGTAAGCATTTCTGTCTACATACTGCAGGATCTTTCCGAGCACCTGGTCAAAGGCGCGGTACTGGTCAGGGAACGCACCCACACGAACGCTGTGCAGCGTTGAGTCGTAGCCTGCGTTGTAGGGCTGAATAGGATAGAGCCAGTGCCCGACGCGGTCCTCGCAGGATTGAACGAGCATGGTGAAGTCAGTCCGATGGTGACTTAACAAGTAGTCAAACAACTTCGCCTGCTGAGCTCGCACTTGCGATACCTGCTGGAGCCAGTGGTCGATAGCCTCTGCTTCTTTGCCTCTCAGTTCCTCTGCGGCCGGCATACGCGAGCAATCAATCCAGAAGTCGCCTACATTCATCTCCAGCTCAGCAACCATGCTAGGCGGATACACCGCTTCTCCGCCTTTCACCTCCGACAGCTTCGGCGAACAAAGGATTCCATCCTCGCAGCCTTTGCCACGCGTGAGCATGCCACTGATCATGTAGCCGTTTAACGGCATGACCGGGAAGGTCGCAGGAACGTTGGCCATGCCGACAGTCACGCTGTGCTTTGACAGAATCGACCACAGTGGTTCCCGCTTTAGCATATCGGTGCTGGCGGTTTTTCCAGCAACAACGAAACCGGTGATGCCGTTCTCCTCCGGGGAGGTGCTGGTGGCGATGGCGCTGTAAACCTTGGGACAGTTCGGGGCGGAGAGGGTCTTCATTTTCCCATAAACGCCACGCTGGATGACTTCAGCAAAGTTGCGAAGTTCGCCTTTTAACAATAAGGGACGAATGATGTCCCACTCCATGCCGTTCACGCCAACGACGATCACATGGGGTCGCGACTCGGTTTGGCTACGAGCCGGGATGACTCCCATCAGAAGAGCAACCACGCCGATCAGGAATTTCTTGTTGCAGAGCATAGCGATTCCTGCTGACATCAGGCCCGCCGCGTCTCGTCCGTCTACTTGTACAACTCCGCCGAAATTGTATCTGATCCACCGCTCACGAACACTCGACCATCTGGCACTGGCAGCAAGACAGCAGCCGCAAGCGCCCGGCCTGTTTCCATACCTCCTGTTTGGGTAAAGGTTCCGCTCGCGGTGTTGTAGAGCTCAGCCGTGAAGCCGTCGCTTGAGCCGAAGGAGCCCCCAGCCACCAGCACAACAGCTCCATTTGCCAACGGGATGGCAAAATGGGAATCGCGCGCAGTCATCATGGGTCCGGTGGCGCTGAAGCTGCCAGCGACAACGTGGTAAACCTCTGCGTTCGACAATAGGACCTTATTGACCGAACCACCAGTTACAAGCACGTTGCCATTGCTTAACAGCGTAGCCGTGTGAAACGCGCGTTTGCTCACCATGCTGTTAGCCGCGGTGAAGTTCCCTGTTGCCGGATCGTAGAGTTCGGCTGTTGCCAGCTCACCCGCGGGGTTAGAGCCGCCTGCGATAAGTACCTTCCCGTTCCCCAGAAGAGTCGCGGTATGCGAGGTGCGCGCCGCCGCCATGTTGCCCGTCGTGGCTGTAAAGGTCCCGCTGATTGGGTCGTACACTTCGGCGGTAGCGAGCGGTCCACTGACACTCTGGCCGCCGGCGATAAGTACTTTTCCGCTCACCAGCAGCGTCGCCGTGTGGGAACTCCGACCAACGCTCATGCTGCCCGGCGCAGCAAACGTCCCGGAAGTCGGATCATAAAGCTCGGCGCTGGCATCATGTCCGCCCGTTACCAGCACCTTGCCATTGGCGAGCAGTGTGGCGGTATGGAAAACACGCGTCACCGACATACTCCTAGTAGCTGTGAATGTGCCTAAGCTGAAATCGTAAACCTCCGCGGTGGACAGTGGACAATCACCGTAATACTGATCAAACATGCAAGCATCCCCGCCAGCGATAAGCACTTTTCCATTTTGTAGGAGAGTGGCCGTGTGGGCCGTGCGACTAGTACTCATATCCCCAGTAGGCCGGAATCCAGAAGGCACGATGGTTACATTAGCAATCGCATTCTTGCTTGGGTCCTGGACACTCGTGGCAACCACGTGGAACGGCCCCCCGGTCGTGGTTGGAGCCGTGTATTGGCCACTGGCCGTAATGGCACCACCCGCCGCCTCTCGCACGCTCCAGGTGACACTCGCGTTTAAAGAAGTATTCACGGTTGCGATGAAGGTACGAACCCCCAGTGGCCCTAACACGTCGTTTGATGGGGAGACTGACACCACCAGCGTCGCCACGGTGACAGTTGCCGTTGCGTTTTGGGTAGTATCCGCCTGGCTTGTGGCAATCACGTGAAACGTCCCGTCGGTCCCGGGAGCGGTGTAGACGCCCGAACTGGTGATGCTGCCGCCAGGCGGGCCTTCTTGTATGGACCAAGAGACGGCCGTATTTCCCGTCCCTGTTACGTTCGCGACGAAGGGGAATTGATTACCGACATCAATAGTCACGGCGGTTTGGTTCAAGGAGATTGCAACTGCAGCGACGTTCACCGTCGCCGTCGCTGACTTAGTCGCGTCGGCCTGGCTGGTTGCAATCACGTGAAAAGTGCCGCTCTTGTTCGGGGCCGTGTAGACCCCCATGTTGGTGATCGATCCTCCCGCTGCACCTTCCACCACCGCCCAGTTCACGGCAGAGTTACTGGTGCCGGTGACGGTTGCGGTGAATGATCGGGTCTCGCCTTGGTTAAGATTTGCCGTGAACGGAGAAAGGGAAACTTGAATGGGAACTGCAACGTTGTTCGTTCCGCCTCCACCGCAGCCCGTGACCACAACGAGTAGAGCGAGCAGAAAAAGAGCCCCAGTCCCGGTGTTCATGGGAAGCATCCTTGTCTGCCCAAGGCGTCGGGCCACAAATCACGAAACATGAGGGTCGGGTCTCCGTGAGACCTGAATAATGAGGACTTGGAGCCGACCTCGCACGGAACGCCGCATTTCAGAGGTAGAAGTTTGGGATGATCCCGCAAAATATGCTCTTGAGGAGAGTGGTTGTCAAGTCCCAAGAAATCGTGGAATTAGAGGGGTACATCGTTACCTCCTAGCGGAGTTGAAGTGTGTGAGTGAAATCTCGCTGACTCCCCAGAAGTTGGCTTGGACGTGGAGAAATCAGCGACTTGGGGGCGGATGATGCCTATTCGTAGCGCAGGGCGAGCATGGGGTCGACGCGGCTGGCGCGGCGGGCTGGCATCAGGCAGGCGAGGAGGCTTACGAGGGCGATGAGTGCTGCGCCTGCGAGGTAGGTGAGAGGGTCGCGGGAGGAAACTTCGAAGAGGAGAGAATTGAGGATGCGGCCCAGGAGAATTGTTCCTAGCAAGCCGGCGACGATGCCGATAGAGATGAGTTGGAATGCTTCGCGCAGAACCATGCGCGAGACTTCGTAGGAGGTGGCGCCCATGGCCATGCGGATGCCGATCTCTTGCGTGCGCTGGGTCACGGAATAGGCGATGGTCCCGTAGAGGCCGACTACGGCGAGGCCGGTGGCGAGGCCGCCGAAGATCATCAACAGGAGCAGACTGAAGCGGCGCGGGGCGAGCGCGTCGGAGACCGATTCCGCAATGGAGCGGACTTCGTAGACGGGAATGCCGCGGTCGAGGGAGCGCACGGCGGACTCAACAGACTTGGAGAGCATGCCGGCGTCGCTTCTGGTGCGCACGACCAAACCGACCAGGCCGCCGGGCTGCTGATATTGCGAAATGTAGACCTGCTCGCGGACGTCGCGGGTCAAGTCGTGCACGCGCGGATGCTTCAAGACGCCGATCACCTGAGCATAGGAGCGATTGAGGCCAGGAGAGTTGAAACTGGGGAAGTACATGATCTGGAGGCGCTTGCCGATGGGATTTTGATTGGGCCAGGCGCGATTGGCGAGAAGTTCGTCGACTACAACGACGAAAGGATGCTGGAGATCGTCCAGGTCGGCGAAGAACCTGCCGTGAGCGAGTTGCATGCCCATGGTCTCGAAGTATCCGGGCGTAACCACGCGCCAGTCGGCGGAGATGCTTTCCCAGGCCTGCTCGGTGGCGGCGTCGTAGGCGTAGGGAGTTTGCGGGCCGCTGCCGCTCAGCGGGAGACGATTGATGCTGCCGACGGATTCCACACCGGGAATGCTGCGGACGCTGGCTTGAAGTTTTTTGGTGAATTCGATCATGTCCTCGAATTTCTTGTAGCGATTGCCGGGGATGTTCAACCGCATGGTGAGAATATTTTCGATGTCGAAGCCGGGGCGAGCGCTCTCGAGCCGGAAGAAGCTGCGAATCAGCAGGCCGGCGCCGAGCAGCAGCATGAGAGACAGCGCAATTTCCGAGATCACAAGCAAGCGCCGAATCCGGCTGCGCCCGACGCTCCCGGACGTTTTGCCACCTTCCTTCAGCACATCAGAGAGATTGGGCTTGCCGAGTTGCAGCGCGGGCAAAATTCCAAACAGGACACCAGTCAAGGCACAGGCCGCGAAGGAGAAGGCCAGAACGGTGGCGTCGAGGTGAACCTCCGCTAGGCGCGGCACGTTGGCGGGGTGAAGGTCGAGGAGCAGTTGCAAGGCGGTTGAGCCGACGAAAATGCCGGCGGCTCCGCCGAGGAGAGCGAGAACCAACGCCTCGGTCAATACCTGGCGCACCAGCCGGCCGTGGCCCGCGCCGAGGGCTGCGCGCAGCGCTACTTCACGTTCGCGAGCGCTGGCGCGCGTCAACAAAAGATTGGCGACATTGGCGCAGGCGATGAGCAGGACCAAACCTACAGCGCCGAGCAAGATCAGCAGGGAAGTGCGGGCGTTCTTGACGATATCGTACTGCATGGGCACGACGCGAATGCGCAGGCCGCTGGTGCGGTGAACTTCGTGTTCACTGCGGAGTTGCGCGGCGATGCCGTCCATTTCACTCTGCGCCTGCGCGATGGTGACACCGGGCTTCAGTTTGCCGAAGACTGCGAGGGTGGTCAGGTTGCGAGGGAAATTGTCATAGGGGATCTGGGTGGGGCGCCACAACTCGGAGTCGCGCAGCAAGAGCGTTTCGGCGGGAAGCAGGAGGTGAAAATCGCGCGGCAAAACGCCGACAATGGTGACGTCTTGCCGGTTGTAGCGCAGCGTCTTGCCGACGATGCGGATATCTCCGCCGAAGCGGCGCTGCCAGAAGCCGTAGCTAAGGATTACGACGTTAGGGCCGTTTATGACGGCTTCTTCGGGCAGGAAGTTGCGGCCGAGAAGCGGGCTCACTCCAAACATGGGAAAGAGGTTGGCGGTGACGAATCCGACGGTGACTTGTTGCGGGCGCTCGTCGCCTTCCATGGTGCCAAAATCGACAGCGGCGCCCCCTCCACCGGTTGCGGCGGCGAGCTGTTCAAAGAGGCGGCAGCGCTGCTGATAGTCGCGAAAATCGGGCGGCGAGACGGCGGGCAGCGATTGGCCGCCGGAACCGTAGTCATTCCAAATGGTGGTCAGCCGGTCGGCTTGCGGGTAGGGCAGCGGGCGCAGCAACACGGCGTGAATCACGGAGAACATGGCCGTATTGGCGCCGATACCAAGCGCGAGAGTCAGTACAGCGACGAGGGTAAAGCCGGGAGTTTTGGCGAGGAGGCGAAGGGCGTAGCGAATGTCGTTGAGGAGGGCGTTCATGGCTGCGCTCCGGGACTCTACGAAGATAGACGCGGAGCGAGCGTCTGCGTTTCCGGTTACAAAGCTGTGGGAATACCCGTTTTGCGGAAATCCTGACCTTTGAACAGGAGGGACTCACCGGAAACTTTGGCGAGCGCATAGGAGAAACAGTCGCCGAAGTTCAAGCCAGCAGCGTGGCGACCTTTCCCGAAATCCGACCAAGCTTGGCGGGCGGCGTGGGCGTGTTCCTCTGTAACCGGCTCAATGCTGATGCTGGCCGTCCGGAAGAACGAGTCCCATTGGCGGCTGCCCGCATCGCCGGTTTGGGACTCCACTACGATCGACACCTCAACGAAGGTCGCAGCGGAGATGCGGCACACTTCTGCCTCGCTGATGGCGCGCGCATACATTTCCGCGTCTTTTTCACCGAAAAGAACGGCAAGAAGCGCGGAAGTGTCGACGATCATCGAGGGAGGCCTTTTTCGTCATAAAGTATGGCGGCATGGTCCACGGGCGTACCCTTCAGGTAGCTCGCGCAACGGCGCCCTATGCGCAGCAGTTCCGATGCTTTCGCTGCCTGCTTTCGAGAACGGCGAACGCGAGCCAGGCGCTCTTCCAGAGCGGTCGTGACGGCGCGCGTCATGGACTCGCCGGTCTCCTCGGCGAGAGTCTGCGCGAGCTTATGAGTTTGTGGGTCTTTGATATTCAGGCTCATAATCCACCTTAGCAGACCTCCATTCTACCATTCTTTACTGTAACCGAAAAAGGATTGACGCACGCCCAGTATGTGCAGTACTATCTGAATAGACAGAAATAACTGAAGGACGGAAAGAAGACATGAGCGAACGAGCGACCCAATACACGTTAACGCCGGTGGCCCAGAAATTCATTTTGCATTGGGGCGAGATGGGGACGCGGTGGGGGATTAACCGCACCGTCGCGCAGGTGCACGCGCTACTGTTTCTTTCACCGCGGCCAGTGCCGGCTGACGAGATTGCCAGTACGTTATCCGTGGCGCGGTCGAATGTGAGCACCAGCTTGCGGGAGCTGCAAGGGTGGGGAATTGTGCGGGTGGTGCATGTGCTGGGGAACCGGCGGGACCATTTTGAGTCCATCAAGGACGTTTGGGAGATTTTTCGGATTGTTTCGGAGGAGCGGAAGCGGCGGGAGATTGATCCGACGCTGCGCGTCCTTGCCGAATGCGTGCAGGAACTGAAGGTGAGTCCGCAAGGGGATGCGTACACGCGGGAGCGGTTGGAGAGCATGCTGGAATTTTTGACGGCTATGACGGGTCTATTCGAGGAAATTTTGAGGATGCCGACGGGGGCGTTGAAGGGCGTCGTGAAGCTGCGGGGGAAGGTGATTACGTTGTTGGGGGCGGAGAAGAAGAAGGCTGGGTGAGCCGGACACAGAGAGCACAGAGAAGAGCAAGAGAAAAACAAGGACAAGACAGCCAGAAATGGCTGTCCCAGTAGAAAAAATGATATCGCTGGCATCGGAGTTTACGGACGGGAAAGGGCGGCACGCGCGCGGGTGGTTGTTTTTTGATGCGGAGTGCGGCTTCTGCACTCGTACCGCGCGATGGCTATTGCCGATCCTTGAGAGGCGCGGGCTGGCAGTAGCGCCCTTGCAGGATCCGCGGGTCGGGGCGCTACTGGGCTTGCCGAAGGCGGAGTTGTTGCGCGAGCTGCGTTTCTTGCTCTCGGACGGCAGTCAGTACGGCGGTGCGGATGCGGTATTGGCGGTGGCGCGGGAGATTTGGTGGGCGCGGCCGCTGGTATGGCTGGCGAGGATTCCCGGCATGATGGAGCAACTGCGGCGCGGGTATTATTGGTTTGCGGCGCGGCGTAGCTGCGCCGCGACGCACTGCGAGATTCAACGGGCGAGCTAAACGAAAGGCACGGAAGAAGAGCTAACACAGAGTTCACGAGGTCGGACACGGAGAGCACAGAGGTTGGGCGCAGCTTTCAGGGATTCAAGCGTTGTTGAGGGAGGCGAGAATCTATGGGCTTGCGATTTGTAGATTTGTGGCGCTGGGACGGCAGGGTCAGCCGGAAGACGTATGCGCTGGTGGGCTTTGCCGGATTCGTGATCAAACATTTCGTGGATCACTTCATTGCGGCCGGATTCTTTCATGCGTACGGCTTCTTCAATTATTGGGTGCCGCTGGGGAGGGGCGCGCACCTCACGCACCTGACTACTGATGAGGGGAAATTTCTTGCCACGATGCTGCTGGTGGCCATGCCGTTTCTGTGGGTGGGCCTGGCCATGACGGTGCGGCGATTGCGCGATGCGGGGCAACCCGTTTGGTGGGTGGTGCTTTTCTTCTTTCCAATACTGAACTTATTGTTTTTTCTTTTGCTGTGTTTTTTGCCTTCGCGCCAGCAGGCCGAACGCGAGGAAGCGGCGCCGTGGCCTGCGGTGCGTCCGCTGGATGGAGTCATTCCGCGGAGCCAGCTTGGCAGTGCGGTACTCTCGATCGTTGTCACGACCGCCATCGGGCTGCTTTTTGTGCTGCTGGGTACCGCCGTAGTTGGCGCGTACGGCTGGAGCCTCTTCGTGGCCCTTCCGTTTTGTCTCGGCCTGTTTGCGGTGCTGCTGCACAGCTACCATGGGGCGCGTGACTATGGGACGTGCATGAGCGTGGCACTGCTGCCGGTGGGTCTCCTGGGCCTTCTACTGATTCTAGTGGCCATTGAGGGACTGATCTGCATTCTTATGGCTGCGCCGATCGCTCTCGTGCTTGCTTGGCTCGGTGGCAGCCTGGGGTATTACATCCAGGGGAACTACTGGGGCGCGAAAACGGGCGCCGCGATGCTTTCTGTCGTGCTGTTCGCGATGCCCGCAATGTTTGGCATGGAGCACGCGGCGGCGCTCGAAGTACCGAGTTTTGTGGTGCGCACGTCCATCGACGTGCATGCGCGGCCCGAGCAGGTCTGGCAGCAGGTGGTGGCCTTCGCGGAGATCCCTCCGCCAAAGGAGATGCTGTTTCGCGCGGGGATCGCGTATCCGATACGCGCGGAGATTACGGGCCGCGGCCCTGGCGCGATGCGCCGCTGCATTTTCTCCACGGGGGCGTTTCTCGAACCCATTGAAGTATGGGACGAGCCGCATCTGCTCAAGTTTGGCGTGACCGCGAGTCCCGCGCCGTTAAACGAGATGACGCCGTACGGCCATATTGAACCGCGCCATCTGCACGGATATTTTGTCTCGGAGGAAGGCCAGTTTCTGCTAACCAATTTGCCTAGCGGAGGAACTCGACTGGAAGGCACGACGCGCTACCGCAATGCGATGTGGCCCGCGGCCTACTGGCATATCTGGTCGGACTACATTATTCATCGCATCCATTTGCGCGTACTGAATCACATCAAGGAAGCTGCGGAGCACTCAGGCGCGAGCGGCGGAAGCCGATTCGAGGACGCGCTGGTAGTAGCGCTCGTATTGGGGGATTACGTCGTTGGCGCAGTACTTTTTCTTGGCATTGATGCGGGCGCGCTGGCCCATTTCACGGCCGCGATCCGCTCGCGACAGAATTTCGATGGCGTAGCTTCCGGCTTCCTTCACATCGCCGGGTTCCACTAGATAACCGTCAACGCCGTGCTCGACGACTTCGGGAACGCCGCCGACATTGGTGGCGATTACCGGGACTTCGCAGGCCATGGCTTCGAGCGCGGCCAAGCCGAAGGACTCGAGCTGCGAGGGAAGCAGGAACAGATCGGCGGCCGAGAGCTTCTGGTAGACGGCGTTCTGCTTGCCGAGGAAGAACACGTCTTTCTGTAGCTTCTTTTTGCGAACGAGATACTCCGCGGCGCCGCGATCGGGGCCGTCGCCGATCAGCACGAGCTTCGCGGGCATTTTGGCGCGCACCAATGCAAAAATCTCCACGCAGTCGGGTAGGCGCTTCACGGGACGGAAGTTCGAGAGGTGCATGAGGATGGGCTCGCCGTTGGGGGCCCATTGGGCGCGCAGCTCTTTCGCGTCGGTGCGGGTGTAAAGATCGCAGTTCACGAAGTTGGGGATGACGTCGATGGAGCGCTTGATGTCGAATTCTTTGATCGTTTGCGTGAGCAAGTAGTTGGAGATGGCTGTTACGCCGTCGCTTTGCTCGATGGAAAAGCGCGTGATCGGCAGATAGCTGCGGTTGCTGCCGACCAGAGTAATGTCCGTGCCGTGCAGCGTGGTAACGAAGGGCAAGCGCCGTGGCGCGGCCATCGAGCGCGCCAGCATTGCGCTGACGGAATGCGGAATGGCGTAATGCACATGCAAAATGTCGAGCGCTTCGGACTCAAACACTTCGAGCATTTTTGTGGCGAGCGCCAACGTGTAGGGCGGGTGATCGAACAGCGGGTAGGAGGCGACTTCGACCTCGTGGAAGAAGATGTGCGGATCGCTGAGGTTCATGCGAATGGGCGGGGCGTAGCTGATGAAATGGACGTCGTGCCCGCGAGCGGCGAGCTCCTGGCCCAACTCCGTCGCGACCACTCCGGAGCCGCCATAGGTGGGATAACAAGTGATGCCGACGCGCATAAGGCCGCCGCTGTCCTCTCCAGCTTGCCGCAGTACCTTACATCAAATCCGATCGTTACCGTGCTAACTTGCGAGCGCGGGAGTCCGGATGCTAGAGTCGCGCACCCGGTAGAATCGACCCGGCCTAACGAATACCCCATTAGACGCAGGAGCACCGCAGAACGTGACACGGGGAAACGGGAGCGCGAGCGGGCCATTTTTGGGGCCGGAGCGGGGAGAGCGGGCAGCGACGATGCAGATGCAGCGCAAACTGGCCAAAGCGGCGAAAAAGTTGACGGCGGCCACCAGACGGCACTTGAAACAGAGTCGCGCCATTGCCATGCTGGGCTTTGAGCTGGAGGCGGCGTCAGCCGGCCGCGCTGTTTTGCGGCTGGATGCGCGTGCTCGGCACAAGCAGCTCAATAACGTGGTGCACGGAGGGATTCTGGCGGCCCTGGCAGACACCGCGGGAGCCATTGCGGCCTACACAACGGTCCCTAAGGGAGTAGCATTGGCTACGATCGAGCTGAAGATCAACTATCTGGAAGGCGTGCCGGGTGGGCGCATCCGGGCGGAGGCGCGCGTGCTCCGCACCGGGCGCAATTTTGTGGTCACCGAATGCGAGATTTTTGGCCGCAAGGGCACGCTCGCGGCGAAAGCGTTGCTGACCTTCGGGGCCGCAGGCGGGCACTCGCTACAAAAGTAGTTGTGCTTATTCGTCGCCACCGTTGGCGGACTCTTCGCCGTCTTTATAGACGTACTTGATCACGCGCTTGAAGACCAGCAGGTTCGGGCTGCCCTGACGCGTCAGCTTGACGCAATCGCGGTCGTACCATTCGACGGTGCCGCGCAGGATTTCGCCGTTGTCCAAGACTACAGCCATTGGCGTGTGCGCCTGCATCTGCTTGACCCAATAAAAATTTTCCGCGTGCGTTACTTCCGGCGGCGCGGGCTTCTTGCTTGGAGCGGGACCGTTGTTGCCATGCTGCGGTCGGGGCGGAGCTTGTTCCTTTACGTCCGCGAATGCCGGACGGAACATCCGTCGGTTCACCATGACTGCTCCTTATCGGGAATGGCCAGGCTGATATCACTCCTATGATGCGCCCGAACGCTGCCCGGTTACAGTAGGGAATTGTAAATTTAAAATTAGTTCGAATGCCGGATTGAATTTACAGGTGCGAGACACTGCTGCCCCCGGGAGCGGTCACCAATGATGCCGCAAGTGCGTCGAGGCCGAGCTGGCGATTGAGGTTGCGGCGCGCACCGGCGTGGAGTTCGTCGAATCCGGAGATCGCGCGCATGACCCACGCGGTGCTCACCAAATTGGCGAGCGCTGACAGCTCCTTCGCGAGAGGCGCGTTGCGGAGCGTCAACTGCTTGACACCGGAAGTCAGCTCCAGCAGATCGCCTAGCAAGCCATAAAACACGGCGACTTGCTCTTCGAAGGAAGTCCCGCGGTCCTTCGCTAGAGCGGCGGTCTCTGCAAAGAGCTGCGCAAAGCCTTCGCCTCGGGCGGCGCGCTCCAGAATGCGCAGGGCGTTCTTCCGCTGCTGACCGGCTTGTTCGACATTCATTTCGATGGCGAGGCCGGGACTGCCTTCGGCAAGCTGCGCGGCTAGCTTGCGGTCCGCGGGTTTGCGGTCGCTTTTGTCCTGCAGAATCTTCTCGACGTCGGCCAGGGGCAGCGGCGCGAAATGGAATTGCAGGCAGCGCGAGACGATTGTGGGCAGCAGCGAATACGGTGACGGAGCCGTCAGAATTAGAGTGGCGGAGCCGGGAGGCTCCTCGAGGATTTTGAGGAAAACATTGGCGACGTCCCAGCGCATGGTATCCGCACCATCGAGAATGAAGACGCGCCGGCGGCCCAGGGGCTGAAAATAAGCGGCGCGCTGCACGGCGCGGAGCTGGCCAACACGGAGCATGGGGCGGGCGACGGGGTTCTTCAGGCGGACCGGATCGGGGACGACCGCCCAGACGTCGGGATGGGATTGCAGGATCAAGGGAACGCGTTCGACGGTAGCGGCGTCGGCGGTTTCGCCGCGCTCGACGAGGCCTTCCTCTATTAGTGTTTGCGGCTCAGCGAGCAAAGCGATGCGCTGGCAGGTGTTGCATTCACCACAAAAGTCGTCAGCAAGGCGCTCGCAGTTCGCGGCCTGAGCAAACATGCGCGCCAGGGTGAACTTGCCAACCCCGCGAGGACCGGTGAAGAGCAGGGCGTGGGGAACGCGTGCGCTGCGCAAAGCGCCGCGGAGCGCCGCCACGATGCGTTCGTTGCCGAGAAAATCCGCAAAACCCATAGGTTTCAGCCGCCTTTCTCCGATTGACGTGCGACGGCGGTCTGCAACAGAGGTTCCACGGCGGCCAGCACCTCGCGGGCGATTTCGTTGACCGATCGCATCGCGCCGCTTTTCGAATCGAAACACTCGATGGTCACCCACGGTGCGCTGCGCGAAAGAATATCGTACATACCTGCCGCGTCCTGCAAGTGACGCAAGCTGGACTCTAGCAGGTCTTGCTTAGCGTTGGTGTAGCTGCGTTTTGATTTCTGTGCGACCAGTTTCTGGGCCTCGGTGGGAGGCACGCGAAGATACAGGATCAAGTCCTCGCGCGGCAGATCGTAGATGCCGTATTCGAGATGCTCGATCCAGCGTCGAAAGTCGGAGCGCTTGTCCGGTGTGGCGCGCGCGGTTTGGTGCGCGAGATTGGAGCCGATGTAGCGGTCGATGAGTACGATTTTGCCTTCGTTGAGGGCTGCCTCGATCTTACGCTTGGCTTCGAAGCGGTCGCCGGCGTAGAGCAGCGCGGTGAAATGCGGATCCACGGCTTCGAGCGCGCCGAGTTCGCCGTTGAGGAATTGCGCGACCATTTTGCCGAACCAGGAATCATATTGCGGGAAGCCCGTTGAGTAGACCCGGTTGCCGCTTGCCTCAAGCACTTTCGAGAGCAGATCGAGTTGCGTGCGCTTGCCGCTGCCGTCGATGCCTTCGATGGCGATCAGCCGGCCCCAAGCCCTCTTATTTTCCGTTGGTTGCAAACCTGCCTCGTTCGGTGATGCGTCTCGCGACGACTGATTGAGTTTCAGTCTAACCGCAGACGTTCGGCGTCGCAACGCCGTGCGTGCTAGGATGCGAATCGGAAGCGTGGACGCCGAGATGGATCAAATGATAGATCAGGAACAAATTCGAGAGGGAATTTTGCGAGCGCGCGATCGCATTGCAGATGCGGCGCGGAAAGCTGGACGGCGGAGTGAGGAGATCACCCTGATTGGCATTTCGAAGACGCAACCGGCCGATGCGATTCGCGCCGCTTATGAAGCGGGCTTACGCCATTTCGGGGAGAACCGCGTGCAGGAGTGGGAAGGGAAGCGTGCTGCGCTCGTGGACTTGCAGGCAACATGGCACCTGGTTGGGCATTTGCAGAGCAACAAGGCGGCGCGCGCTGCTGGATTGTTTCACAGCGTGGATTCACTCGACGATTTCACCTTGGCACAGCGACTGGAGCGCGCGCGCGATGGGCAAAGTGAGGCGCGAAAGCTGCGGGTTTTGCTGGAAGTGCGCGTGGAAGAGGAAGAAAGCAAGAGCGGCGTGAAGGTCCAGGAAGCGGCGGCGCTTGCTGAGAAGGTCGTAGCGCTCTCACACCTCCAGCTTGCAGGTCTCATGTGCATTCCGCCTTTTCTGGAGGACTTGGAAAAAGTGAGGCCATACTTCCGCCGATTGCGCGAATTGCGAGACTCGCTCGCACGCAAAATTGGCCGCGAGATTCCTGTGCTGTCCATGGGCATGTCGCATGATTTCGAAATAGCCATCGAGGAAGGCGCCACGGAAGTACGCCTGGGCACCGCGATCTTTGGCAGCCGGACTGCAAAATAGATGCTCGAATTGCAGACGCGAGAAGGAGCTGTGATTCTTCCGGTACGCGTGCAACCGCGCGCGAGCAAGGACGAGATTGCGGGCGTCATGGGCGGAGCGCTGAAGGTGCGCTTGCGGGCGCCAGCCTTGGAGGACCGCGCCAATGAAGCGCTGTGCGAATACCTGGCGGAGCTTTTGAAAACGCCGAAAGCGGCTGTTAGAATCCTCAGCGGCCATCACAGCCGCAACAAGCGCGTGGAAGTGCGCGGAGTGACGGAGCAGCAGGTTCTGGCGCTTGTGAATTTTGAGGCCTAGGCGACGCAACAGAGTCTAATTGGGGGTTGACTGGCGCAAGGAGTGCGCCGCTCCATGAGTTTTGACGTGCAAGCAGTACAGAAAGACCTGAAGGCCGCGAAGCTGGACGGCTGGCTGTTCTATGATTTTCGCGGCCGCGACCCCATCGCGCATCGCGTTCTGCAGTTGCCGCCCAGCATGCGTACGCGGCGGTGGTTTTATTTTGTCCCCGTAAAAGGCACACCGCGGAAGCTGGTACATAAAATTGAATCGGAATCGCTTGCGGCGCTTCCAGGGGAGACGCTGTACTACGCCGCGCAGAACGAGCTACAGGAGAACCTCGAAAGACTGGTGGGGGACGCGCAGAGCATTGCCATGCAATATTCGCCTCGGAACGCAATCCCCTACGTTTCGATGGTGGACGCGGGCACGGTGGAGTTGGTGCGCAGCGTCGGGCCGAAGATATTCAGCTCCGCGGACCTGGTGCAAAAATACGAAGCCTGCTGGACCGCGGAACAGTTGGAATCACACCTGGTGGCGGGCGAGGCGGTGGATCGGATTGTTCGCGAGGCGTTCCAGCTAGCGGCCAAAGGCGCTCGCGATGGCAAGCCATTAACCGAATACGTTCTGAAGCAATGGATCTTGAAGGAGTTTGACTCGGCTGGCCTAACGACGGAAGAAGGGCCGGACGTGGCGGTGGGGCCGAACGCCAGCGATCCGCACTATGGTCCAGTGGATGGAAAATCCGCGCCGATCCGCGAAGGGGAACTGTTGCTGCTAGACGTGTGGGCCAAGAAAAAAGCGCCGGGCACCGTCTATTACGACGTTACCTGGACCGGTTTTCTGGGCGCAAAGGTGCCGGAAGAACACGCCAAGGTCTTTGCTGTGGTGCGCGAGGCGCGAGATAAGGCCATTGAGCTGATTCGGTCCTCGATGACGAAAGGGAAGCCGCTGCAGGGCTGGCAAGTGGATAATGCGGCGCGCAGCGTAATCAACGACGCCGGCTACGGTAAATATTTTTTCCATCGCACCGGCCACAGCATCGGTGAGAGCGTGCACGGGAACGGCGTCAACATGGACGGCCTTGAGACGCGCGATACCCGCCACCTGATTCCCCGTACATGCACGTCGATTGAGCCTGGAATCTATTTGCGGGAGTTTGGGATCCGCAGCGAAGTGAATGTTTACATCGGCGAGCGCGAAGCGCGCGTGACCGGTGCGGTGCAGCAGGAGATCTTGCCGCTCCTCGCGTAAGCGATTTGTGCCAAGCAGCAGGCGCGAAAGAGGGAAATGACGGACGAAACGCAAATCGTTGCAGCTTCGCCGCCGGACACGAAGGGTGAGGTTCGCGCAATCGCCTTCGGCATTGCAGGCTGGTTGGTGCCGGGGCTCGGCCACGCACTGCAGAAGATGTGGGGCCGCGCGATAACTTTTTTCGCTGTGGTGGGCGTACTGGTTTTCGTCGGCGCGGGGATGCGCGGCAACCTGTTCAATTCGGATGGCGGAGACGCGTTCGCTGCGCTGGGATACGTCGCCGATCTGGGGACCGGCAGTCTCTACTTGCTGGCGAGATTTATTGAGGTTGGCGGGCCGGACGTTTCACACGCCTACGGCGACTATGGTACGCGGTTCCTGGCGGCTGCCGGCGTTCTCAATCTGCTGGCCGCACTGCACGCCTATGAAGCCGCGCGCGGCCGGAAAGCTTGAGCCAGATGAAATTCCATTTGAGCCACCTGCAAGCGATGCTGCTGTTCGCGCTCATGATATCCATTGCGTTTGGATTTCTGAGCCGGCGCCGCCCGCTCGAGCGTGTGAAGTACATTGCGTGGTCGCTGCTGCTATTCCTGCTGTTCGGCATCGGGATCGGCTGGGCCATGTACCCGTTTTCGCACTAAGAACGCCTCAGCAGCAGGCCGCACAGAAACACAGCTTCCTGTAAAATTGACAGCAATTTTCCGCGGATGCTAAGGTAGTTTTCTCCACGAAGCCGAGGTAGCTCAGTGGTAGAGCAGCCGATTCGTAATCGGCAGGTCGCGGGTTCAAGTCCCGCCCTCGGCTCCATACACCGATGGTCCGGCCCGGACACATAGGTAACAGAACGTACCGGCTACATGGGTAACACTTTGGGGCCAAACGGATTGTCGAGAGGCTGCAGGGTTTTTTCCTCCAGGTCAACGTAGCCGAGATCGTAATCCATAAAGCTGACCAGC
>DATNMD010000048.1:0-94348 GCA_035602505.1 Candidatus Acidiferrum sp. | reverse complement strand
CGTCTTCGGCTTCGCCGCAAATCTCCCAGTTGGGGCGCAGCACGAACAGAGTCCTGAGCGCAATCCGCGTCAGCTCGCGGTCGTCGGCAATTAGAATTCTGGCCATAGGCTAGAGAGCTTAAACAGTGGCGCCTTGGACTGGAATACCGGAATTACCTTAGCCCTTCTGTTCTACCGCGAAGACGCTCGCGGCCAAACTAAGTGATGTGCTTCCCGACAGGCAAGGAAATCATACTCGCTTCTCTTCAATTCGCAATTTCAGAGCTTCAAGCTCCTGCTTGGTCAAGCCTTGCAGAGCCATCGCAGTGGCCAGATACAAAGCGGGAACGTGTTTCATTCTGTTGCCGTGTTCTACCTTGCGATGGAGTTTCTGTACTTCTGGGTCAGCGCCCACTTGCAAAAACACTTTATACGCATCGGGGATGGGCAGGGTCTTTTCAATCAGGCCATGCTTGACCAGAATCCGATGATACGAAGGTACTGCCAACGCAGATGCATGGGTCGGCGGAGCACGCTTGCTTTGTTTTGGGTGTTTCATCGCACTATGCTGACATGTTTTTTCTCAATCCGGCGTCATTTCTTTAGCGGTCATGCGGTCTGACTCTATCTTTTCTGTCATCCCGACCGGAGCAGGCCGCCTTTTCCTGCGCTGGTTTTTTTGAGCGCCGGTTTACCCCGAGCACCGAGGGGCCCGCGCAGTGGAGGGACCGTGGCAACTTTGCAGCCTAACCCCTGTCACCGTGACCCAACTCACCAATGAGGACTCAAGCTCTTTTCTATCGTCCCCGCCAGATGGAACCGGGATGAACATAGGTTCTCCGATCCGTTACTCATTTCCGTCCCGCTGTAACTGCGCAGCCTAAAGTCGTCCTGGCAGTTGGTTTGCACACTTCAGCGGAATCCACTTGTCCGGTGTGCGCGCTAATCAGGCACGTGGATTATGTCCGAGTTCGACGTCATCCGTGTCTAACGGGAGTAGAATACGAGCGAGCCATGCCCGGAAGACCCGCATCGCTTCTTTTTGCGACTGCCCTATGGTCTTGCGGAGCGATAAAACTGAAATCGAAAATTCCGAGCCAGAGGTAAGCGAAGGCGAAAAAGCCGTGGAAATGGAGGTATCCCGCCCGTTCGTTCGAACTTTCCCCCAACCAGGCGTCTGCCGGAGCCCGAAGTTTACGAAGATGCGAGCAAACGCTCCCGCAGGCCAGACCGAGTGCGAAAGGAGAATCCAATGAGGAGACACGGGACCACGCTGGTATCTGTTTTTATTTTCGTTGAGGCGGTTCTGATCGCGGCGTGTGCCAAGCCCTACCACGAGGAAAACGAACGCTACGTGTTCGTGGCCACAAATATTAACTTGCCATACTGGCAGGAGGCGCAGGCGGGGTTTTTGGACGCGGCCAGAGCGCTCGGCGTAAAGGGTGAACTGATTGGTCCGACGGGGTACGCTCCGAACGCGGAACTAGGAGTGTTTCGCCAGATCGTGGAACAGCAGCCTGCCGGAATCTGCCTCTCCGCGGCGCGGCCCGAGATTTTCCAGGCGGAGATTGACAAAGCGGTGGCGGAAGGCATTCCGGTAATTTGCGTGGATGCGGATGTGCCGAATTCGAAGCGCGTGCTGTACATCGGGACCGATAACTTCAAGGCGGGCAGAGAGAGCCTGAAGCGCATGGCCGCGCTCGTTCAGCACAAAGGGAGTATTGCAGTCATCGCGATTACAGGACAGCGTAACCTCGATGATCGAGTGGCGGGCGTGGTGGACGCGCTAGCGAATTTTCCTGCTCTCAAGGTGACAAAGATCCTGGATGACCAGGGCGACGCGCGACGCGCGTTTGACCAGGTCTCTGATCTGATGCAGAAGAAAGAAAAAGTAGACGGAATTATTTGCTTGGAGGCGACAGGGGGCTCCGGCGCCGCCGCAGCGTTGCACCGCTTCAACATGGAAGGCAAGCTGCCCATTGTGGCCTTCGACAACGATCCGGAGACACTTGAATGGATCGACCGCGGCGCAATTACCGCCACCATCACGCAAAAGCCCTACGTTATGAGCTACTACGGGCTGAAGTTCCTCGACGACCTGCACCACAACGCGGTGCATCAATTCAAAGACTGGCGCACCGCCCTGGCACCCCCCATGCCCACGTCCGTGGATACTGGCACGGTGGTCGTGGACAAGAGTAATCTCAAGCTCTATCGCGAGGGTCTGACCGCGCACCCCAAGCCCCTGTAGAGGTTACATGTCCAGTGCGGATCGTTGTTGGTACGGGGTTAGGATGAACGGTGCGCAAATCTTATCCAGCGTTTCAGGTAAAGCGTCGGCGACGCCCAAAGACCTCGCGCGCGCCCCCTGGAGCGCATAGCGCACGTTCTCCTGGTTTATGTAGCGCCGCGCGTTTAGGCCGGCACTCGTAGTTTTGCCGCTGCCTTACGTAGCGGCCGCTTTCTGAAGCGGGCTCCGACGCCCTTCGCCGTTGCGCCGCCAGATTGAACCAAGAACCAAAAAAGTTTTACGGCTCAGTTTAAAAGGGCGCAAGCACCACAACCGTGTTTGCGCCCTTGATTCTTTTGGCGTGTCTCGCGGTCTCTTATTTCGTCCCCACCGGAAGCTCGGCACGGATAAACGCCTTAATCCCTTCCACTCCCGTCAATCGCAGACACAGCAGGCTGCCCTCGCGCTCCAGGTCGAGGTGAAAGTCAAAAAACGGGCAGCACTTGCCCTCCGCAACCACCCACTCCGCCAACTCAGAAAGAGAGACCTCCTTCGGGCTGTACTGAAACTCGTAACCCTTCTCCGACTCCACGGTTGCTCTGCGCAAAGCCATCAGCTTGTCGGTCAATTGCGTGTGACTCGCGCGTTCCGCCGGGCTCAGTGCCTTGATGTTGCAGTAGAATTTGCTTTGCACAACCGTCCGCTTTTCTGCGTTGCCTGCCGCCGCCGGCTCTTGCGCTTTCGCCTCCGCGCAGTTCCCGGCCATCGCTAGCAGCGACAGGCCTGCTGCTGCCGCTATCGCATTCCTCGTTTTTGCGAACTTCTTGTCCATCTTCATGGCCATCTCCTCCGACAGTATTTGCTACCTGCAGTGCCAAATGCTAAAACTTAAAGTCGGCTTTAAGTCAAAGAGTTCATTGAGGCCACCGGAGGTGCGCTTTGAAGATTGGAGAACTAGCCACAAATGCCGGTCTTCGGGCTTCCGCCATCCGTTATTACGAGAAGTTGGGCATCGTCTCGGCACCCGACCGTAAGGGCAATCAGCGGCGCTACCCCCAGCGACGCCCTCAACCGTCTGCTGCTCATCCGCTTCGCCAGCGACATGGGCTTTACCTTGGCAGAGATTAAAATTTTTCTCAGCGGCTTGCGAAACGACGCTCCCGTCGGACCCCGCTGGAGAAAATTAGCCCACCGCAAAATCAAGCAGGTCGACGCCAGCATCAAGCGTTCGCGCCAACTCAAATCCCTTCTCGAACATCTCCTGCTGTGCCGTTGTCCCTCGCTAGCGGTGTGCATCCAACGGCTGAGCCTTAGTCCGACCATGCAAAAGCTACAAGGCGCCGGTCCCCCATCCTCGCGCTCTTTGTAACGGTGGGTTCGCCCCCGCGCCCCCAGTTGCAACCAAGAAGCAAAAAAGCTTTGCGGCTCAGTTCAATAGGCCGCAACCACCTTAGCCGGTACCTGCGCCCTTAGTTTTCTGGCGTAATGTTTCACGCGTTGTGGGGGTCGGAGCTTTAGACTCAGAGCCGTTCAAGCTCATCGAAAAAGGAAAGACTCACCTTACTTTTCATCTTGTCCCACGCGAATTTCATCGGGACGGGGTTTTTGAACACAAGGTGCCCTTCAAGCTCAATCGGTGAGGTAAGCTTCAGCGCCCTAGCGACTTCTTCCTTATTTGCCTCCAATATCGCCAGCCGGTTGAGATGCCTTTTTAGATGGTCGGGCTTCCCGTCGGACCTTAACTCTCCCCGAAAATCGGCAAGCTGCTTGGATACCTCACCCAAGGTTTTGTGAAATTGTAGGTCTTTGCACTCCATTGCGAGAACCCGACCCGAATTCGGGCGCCACGCCAACACGTCGATATCCCCATAGTTTCGATCAAGGGGCCGGCCAAAAAGCTTCGTCAATTTGACTTCCGGTTCAGCACACCACTCGAGTTCCTTCATTCTATTTGCAACAGTCGAGTTGAACTTCGTTCTTTCCACATTGTTTGCGTGACCAAGCCAGCTGCGCATTTCCTGAGACCGCGCCTGCGAAGACGGAACCTCGCCAATATGGAAGGAGCTCGCACCGACAAAAATCGCGTCGCGCACTAGTCCGGGCGAACACAGAACTTCCGGATCCTCACCCGTGCCAATCTGGACAAATGGGCGGCGCAAGATAGATAACCGCCTATGGAAGCGCCACGGAAACCAATCCTTGTTCTCGAATTCTGCTGGCACTTCACGCCACTTGGGTCGCGGAATTGACATGAACATTTGAAGTGCCTCGGCGGCGTTCACTAAGGAAACACCCGCAGCGTCTGCGAATAAACCGACCAAAACCGAGCGCGGCAAGGTAAGGATTTCGGTGAGCGGATTGCGAGCCGCGTCTTCCAGCTTTGTCAAAAACTCGAGCATACCTTCCAACGAAGTCCCAAATTCGGCGGCCCACGCATCGAGGAACCGAGCCTCTATCACTGCCGAAATAGGTGCAACCGGGGCAGGTTGTGAATATAAGTCTGTATAGGATTCGCTGGCCCATTTTACTTGGGCCTCCGCGATCGTTTGTCCGAAGGGTCCATAAATTGAGACTGCAAGCGATTGATTGGCTTGGATGTCGCCGAGCGGCGTGATCCTGAGCCGTGCTTCCATCGCACCCCAATGTATTGCATCGGACCAATTGCCGAGATGGTAGGCGTGCATTGCAAGAGCCATCGCCCGCGACACGTCAAGGGTGCCCGGTATTCGACCGCCAACAAACGGACACTCACAGATCGCTGCCTCTAACAATATCCGAGAACCGACAAAGCACGCGTTCAGCTGGCTGTTGTGTTCAATGATCGTGCGAATGGCTTTGTGCTTATCGTCATGTATCGCCACATTGGCCAGAGCAGTGCGGCTCCATAGATCGCGATCGCGAGCGGCGGCCTCATGACTACGCAACGCTTCTATTGCGAATGATTTCCGATCCAGGCCGCGAAGCAGACCACAGAGTTGATCAAGTACTTGGGTAACAACCGCAGCCAAATAGGCCGTGCAGTCGGACACGCCTGAAATTTCTGGGACACATTCCCTCGAGCGCACACTCCAGCCCAAACCGATCCGGACAGCAGCCTCGTCAATGGCGTGGGCAAAGACCGGCTTACTCGCTGGTGCCGACCCAAAAAGGTCTCGAAATGACTGGGCTTGTAGCCGGTGTATATGCCTGGCCTCCCTATTAGGACATATTTCATTGATGAGCCTTGACAGGTGCTCAGCGTCGGGGTCCGTACCGCTCGCGGAGGCAGCACCGGCGACCAAGGCCTCTACAAGAGCGCGTTCAGCGCTGTTTTCCGCTTGCGCAAAACCATCATCGAACCCCTTACCGACGCTGATTTGAACGTCTGAACAACCAGGTTTCGCAGAAATCACCAGCAATCGATGCAGCTCTTCCGCTGTCTTCGGTCTTACGAGCCCATGCGTTTCTCCAACAACCTCATCGAAACTGACGCGAAATGCGATCGGGCCCGAGGGGAGCGTGGGAAACGCTCGGTCAAGAACTAGCGCAGCTCGTCTCAACCACGTGCATAACATCTGCCACCGGTCATACAAGCCCGCCTTTGGCGAGTGCTCTGGTGCAGAAACCTCGACCCACCACGGCCGCTTTGGCGCTACGAAGACTGCGCGAAGTCTGCCCCTCGGGCATCGTCCTCACTTCCATATAGCGGAGCAACACGCTCTTCCTCGAATTCCGATCTATCCAACTTGCTGACTTTAACCCACCGACCGTCTAAATCGACGACGCGGTGAGGCTCCCAATCTGCCATAACGCTCGCTCGCAACCGTCGAATCGCGTTTTGCCGCACGACCACGACGCCTTTGCCCTCGTGTATAGACGTAAATCCCGGGGGCAACTCATCATGTGGAACGAGATGACCACCTAATTCCATGGACCACGCCACGAGGTTGAGGAGTCCATTAACGTTCAGCAACTCTGTGCTTAGCTCGGCGATCTTTTCTCGCGAGTCGAGCAATCTCCAGAGCGAAAGCGAGTCGAAATTCCGCAACCGGCTTAGCGTGATTAGGTTGTGGGCCCCAATCCACTCAAGCCTCCATCGATCAGGAACACCATCCTCCAGCTCGAAGGTCAGCGCACGACCGAACCCACAGTTCACGAAGAGCGTTATCCCGTCCTGAAAACTCATATTCTTCCTTGCTTCGCTTGACGCACGCTCTATATGCCAAGCAAGAAACGCCCCTAAAGACTTAGGGTCAGCATTCATTCCGTTGAGGCCGTCCCGCAGAAAGTCATCGAGCGCATCAACAAAAAAGACCAAATGAAGAAATCTGCCAGGGTCGACCTCTGTCATTGCTCCGACCATCGCCCCGCCGAGTATTTTCTGAAATTCAATGGGACCGGGGAGCCATTTTCCTAGAATTGATGTTTCAGAGAAGAGTTGCCCATACGCGTTGCCGAGTGCCCGTTCGAAGTTGGCTGCCAAGCCCCTGGAAACAACATATTCGATTAGCATTCGGGTAATCGCTGACGAGATTGCCGTGGGCAGCAACAGATGTAAGCAGGCATCGTGCCGCGCGAGGGGTCGGCGTTCAAGGTCGGTATGCCCTACCGTCTGAGCTCTCAGCCGAGACGCTTCCTCGAAGTTAAAAACGAAGTCAGCCAATAACTCGTTCGATAGCCCCAATCGTCTGAGGTCAGCCTCCTCAAAGCGGAGTAAGCGAGTTCCGGTCCCCAATTGATCGACGATTGCTTTTGGCATCTTCGCAAGAGGGATTTCCTGTCCCAAGCTATTTGCGCGCACGCCAAGTCTTGCTGCGACCGCTTCCGAAAGCTTGAGTAGAGCCTCCACACAGTCGCGAATCCGATTAAAAGGCTCGCGATCAGGCATTCCCTCAATGATGTCAAGTATTCTTTGAAGATGAAAACCCGCTCCCTCACGAATGCCTTCAAAGATTCGCAAATTTCCGCGTGGCGTGTTAACAAGACTCACGAACATATCTTCAGCGGGATCTTCCATCCGGCCGCAATGGCCTTTGCCCAAACCATCGAAGCTATTGCGAATGAATTGGGCCGTGGGTACTGCTTTGCCATGACAATACGCGACCGATAGGTGAACTAGAACTTCTAGCCGAAGACAGTTTGCTTGGAAACCCGGCAGTGCTAGAAGACGGCCGAACTCCGCAGCGGTCTGCAAGGGTTCGAGACCACCCAACGCCGCAACAGTTTCTTGGTACTCTTGGGCGATCTGCTCGACAGTGAGGTCGCTAGCTAGAGGTTGGGGAATCTTGTCTATTTCCGAACCATCATAAGGCATGAATACTTACGATACGCCACTTTAACAGTGAAGAATAGCGAAGCCAGTTCTCACACTCTTGCAGTTTTTTGGGTCTGCAACCTACGCGCAAGTCATTCAATTTACAGCCTTTATTTGTAACTTGACAAATAGTAACGGATGCGGTAATCTTCAGATCAAGGTTCTGCTGAAAGTGTCCCCGTTTCGTCCCTTCCTTCTTCCGCAACCCCGTGTGTTTTCTTGTAGCGTGCTACTCCTCCCGTCATCTGCATCACGTGGCGTCAATATCTCTTCCGTGCTCAGCACCTTGCGCATACTTCCCGTCGCCACGGGGGTGTACCCCTTCACCCTGCTTGCCCTGAGCCTCGAAGGGAGCGACCATCGGGAGCCGAAGGATCTCAATTGCTCACCATCTCCTTTAGAATCAACACTTGCAAAGGCAATAATATACTTGACAAATCAGATGGGCTAGGGTATTCTTTTTTAGGTGAGAGACATGAAAAAACCTAAAACCCTCCAGCAAGCCGTCATCTACTTTGCGGACCCCGACAACTGCCTCGACTTTATGGTGAAAGTCCGCTGGCCGGATGGCGTCGTGATCTGCCCCACCTGCGGACGTAATGACGTTGTATTCCTCCAGAATCAGCGCAAGTGGCAGTGCAAGAGTGTCCATACCAAGCGGCAATTCTCGGCCAAGGTCGGGACTATCTTTGAGGATTCTGCGCTCCCTCTCGACAAGTGGCTTATCGCTATTTGGATGGTTGCGAATTGCAAGAACGGAATCAGTTCTTATGAAGTTGGCCGCGCTCTTGGCGTCACCCAAAAGTCTGCGTGGTTCATGCTTCACCGTATTCGGCTTGCAATGCAAAACCGCTCTATTCTCAAAGTCGGCGGCGACGGTGGCGAAGTTGAAGTAGATGAAACTTTCATCGGCGGGGCTGCGCGAAACATGCACCGCGAGAAACATCGTCGCCGGATTACTGAGACTGGCACTAAAGACAAGACTGCGGTCTTCGGCATTCTGGAACGTGGCGGCGAAGTCCGCGCTATGGTCGTTCCGAATCGCAAAAAACACGCGCTGCAAACCAACATCAACGCTCACGTGAAGGCAGGCAGCGCGATCTACTCTGACGCGCTCATGTCCTACATGGGGCTCAAGGAAAATTTCCGGCACGAAGTTATCGACCATGCGGAGTGCTACGTTGACGGACAGGTTCACACTAACGGACTCGAAAACTTCTGGAGTCTGCTCAAGCGCGGATTGAAGGGCACCTACATTAGCGTCGAGCCGTTTCACCTGTTCCGGTATCTCGATGAACAGGTGTTCCGCTACAACTTCCGGTCGCTGGAACATGATGGACTTCGCTTCGAGCATGTTGCCTCTCACATCCTAGGAAAGCGTCTCAGTTATGCCGAGGTCACTGGCAAGGTGGGTCAGGCGAATAGCCTGCCCAACTAGACTGCCTCGCGGGAAGCGGAAGATTTCCTAGATTTCTTCCGCTTTTTAGCGGCTTTTTCCGCATCCAGCTTGGCTTTCAATTCAGCGTGCGGGACCGCAAGCAATTGTCGCGTCATGTTCTCGAACTTGTCGTATTCGTTCGATTTCTTCGTCATATTGATTTCAACGCTCTCTTTCTCTTTATGTCCGTAACCAGACGCGCGACGGCGCTCTGAGAAAGCGAGAAATCGCCAATCGCGTCGTCAATGTCGAGCCAATCTTCTGGATGCATAAGAGGATTGCGTTCCAAAGAACGGATGTTGTCAAGGACGGCCAATAATTTTACATCAGCGCTGTTCTGCTTCAGTATCTCGATGTAGTAACCCCAATCTCTTTTCTTGGGAAGTGACCCCGTCAGTTCCACCAAGTACTGTCGGATAACGCATTCGACGCCTCGAAAAGAGTGAAAACCCGATGCGGTATATCTCTCTACGGCCAGGCATTTTCCTGCTTCTTCAAATTCCTTCTTTGCGTCATTTTCAATAACGCTCCAAGATTCTGGCGAGAAGCAGTTCTCAATCTTTTCGATCAAACTGTGCGCTGACAAGCACCGCTGATTTTCGACGCATAGAACATAATTATGTTTTGCTTCATCTTTCAGAGCGGTTTGCATGGCACTAGCGCCGTTTCGCAATTTAGTTGCTTCATAATTTGTGACGGGCCTATCTCTGGCTATGGGAGGCTGTTGCGGAATCATTTCGTTGATGCACTGTAGAAGCTCGGTAGTTTTTGCGGCAGTATTTGGAAAAACTCTCGCCGCCTCTTCACCGAACGATTCGAGTGCAATCCTTGCAATGCCCAAGTGGCCCGCAGCCGCACTCAAAGGGATTCCTTCTTCGGCTAGATGGAGCGGGTAAGTACACATGCTAGCCCAATAAAACCAATACACATCTATCTCAACCATTCGACTTCCTCTTATGTGGCGAACGGCAATCCACGGAACCGCACTTCCAAAGGGCATAACCAGCCAACCTTTCTGTTGACTGGCAATAACATGCTGACTTTAGACTTTACCACTTTGATTCGTCAACTATATTATTGCCCTTGCAAAAGTGTATCAAAACAAACGACTTCAACTCCCTTTAGAATCACCACTTATGAAAAACATAGGGGGGAGGGGGCTAGATCTCTTTTGGCCCCGCTGCCATCGCATGCACCACGCAGCGACTCTATCCTCTCCGCCCTCAACCAGTTGCGCATACTTCCTGTCACCACGGGGGTGTGGGGTCCTCCAACTTTTCTCGCCACTCGCCATTCGTCACTCGCCACTTTCTTCCCCTGCCGCTTACGTCGATTCGCCGCGAATTCGCCTTGCATCTCCGGCATTTCCCGGCTTAACCTTAAAGGCCTCTGCGCCTTACGGTCCCAGCACCCTACGCGAAGGAGACGCGCAAATGGCCACCTCGGTTTGGAAGGGCTATCTCACTTTTGGCCTGATCTCTATCCCTATTCGCCTTTTTTCCGCTGCGCGCGGCGAGCGCATCAGTTTGAACCAGCTCCACAGCGTTTGCCACTCGCGCATCAAGATGCCGCTGTTCTGCCCGACCTGCGACCGCAAGGTGGAGCGCAACGAAATCGTCAAGGGCTATGAATACGAAAAAGATCAGTACGTGCTCTTCGACGAAAAAGAATTGGACAAGATCGAGCCGGAATCCGCGCGCTCCATGGAAATTCTCGAATTCGTGCGGCTGGAAGAAATCGATCCCCTCTACTACGAATCTTCCTACTACGTCACTCCGGAAGACGAAGGCAGGAAGGCTTACCAACTTCTCCTCGACGCCATGGAAGAATCCGGCTACGCCGCCATCGCCAAAATCACCATGCACCAGCGCGAGCACATCGTGGTCATCCGTCCGCGCGACAATGGCATGACCCTGCACACCATGTTCTACACCAACGAACTTCGCGCGGTCGCCGAGTACGGCAAGCGCACCCCCGCCGCCGAACCGAAAGACGCGGAAAAGAAACTCGCCACGCAACTCATCGAAAGCCTGGCCGCCAAGTTCGAGCCGGAAAAATACAAGGACCAATACCAGGAAAGCATGAAAGCGATGATCGCCGCGAAACAAGCCGGCCAGGAAGTCGCCCAAGTGCCGCATGCCAAGATGGCCCCCGTCATCGATCTAATGGAAGCCCTGAAAAAGAGCATCGCGGAAAAATCGCAGCCTGGCGCCAAGAAGCCGCCCGTCCGCGCAATTCCCGCGGCTTCCGCGCGGCAAGAAGAACAGCGAACGCAGAAGAGAAAAAAATCAGCGGGGTGAGATTGGCGGCGTGAAATTTCCCCACGTGCCGGCCCTGTGGAAAACAAAAGTTTTGCCGATGATATACTCGCGACGATTACATGGGAGCAACCGATCGATTCACTCGGACTGAGTTCCAGCGCCTCCTGGACGTCTCCGACAAGCAACTCAACTACTGGGAGCGCCTGCAATTAGTTTCGCCGCGCAAGGGCGGCGCCGAAAAATTTTACGATTTTCGCGATCTCATCACGCTGCGCACTGCAAAGCAGCTAATCGAAAAAGGCGTCTCCGCGAATCGCCTGCGCCGCTCGCTCGTCGCGCTGAACGAAAAGCTTTCGCAAGTGCAAGCTCCGCTCACCGAGTTGCGCATTCTCGCCAACGGCCGCGACGTAATCGTGGAACACGACGGCGCCCGCCTCGAGCCCATCTCCGGCCAGTTCGTGCTCAACTTCGACACCCGCGAACTCCGCGACAAAGTGCGCGTCATGCCGGAGCGCAGACCCGAAGACTGGTTCGCGCTCGCCCTTCAGTACGAAGCCGATCCGGCTTCGCGCGCCGAAGCCATCGACGCGTACCACCGCGTCCTGTCCGCGAATCCGCGCCACGTCGACGCGCTCATCAATCTAGGAATGCTTTCCTACGATGGCGGCGATCTGGAAAAAGCCGCAGACTGTTTCCGCCGCGCCGTCGCGCTCGAAGAGAGCAACGCCGTCGCGGAGTTCAATCTTGGCAGCGTCTTGGAAGAAATGGGCCAACTGGAAGAGGCGCGCCAGCATTTGCGCCTCGCTGTCCGCCTGGATGCAAACTATGCGGACGCTCACTACAACCTGGCCTTCGTCTGCGAAAAACTCTCCGCGCGCGCGGAAGCGCGCCAGCACTGGCAACTCTACGTCGACCTCGACCCCGGCAGCCCGTGGTGCGATTACGCGCGCCAGCGCCTAGCCACAACGAAACCGTAAGGAGGTGCTACGACGTTACTTCGGTGCTGGCTGCGCGGTCGGAGGCAAAATCCCATTCAGGCGCAAATAAATTGCTTGCGCGCCATAGTGATCGTTCCATCCATCGCTCAGTGCGATCAATGCTGCGGCGCGCGAAGCCGGACGGTTTCCAAACAGCACCATGGATTCGCCCAACTTGGAGTCGTCCACACTGGCTAGCGCCGTGCCGCAAAATTCAAAGGACGCTTTCAGAGCCGCGACCAACTTTTCCTTGCCGTCGCTGTCCGCCAGCTTCGTGTCCGGAGCGGCCGCGCCGGAAATTTTGGAGCACAACAAATTGTTGGACTGCGCGATGTGCATTACCAAGTGCCCGAACGAGTTCATCTCCGGGGTCGGCTTGAATCCATATTTTTCCGCGGGCATCAACTCTGCCGCTGCCACCATGTTCTTGCTGAAGCGCGTCAATTGCGATTTCACCGTCGTGCTCACCGGATTCGCCACCGGCGCGGAGCTCTCCTGCGCGCGCGCCGCCACCACCCCCACCGCAAACAGCGTCACCAAAATCAGCCATCCTGTGCGTTTCATCGCCGTCCTCGCTTTCTGTAGAGCGCACGAAGGATACCTTTACGTGCGTCCAACAAACAAGCCGCTCTGTATGGAAATGGGATAATTGCCTGCGATTTAAGCGACGCCCTTGACTGACGCCGTGGCTTCTTTTGCGGGAACGATTTCAATGGGCAGCGTGGCTGAGACCAGCGTGCCGCGCCCATTCGATTGCACTTCGAGTTGGCCGCCCATTTGGCGCAGGCGCTCGCGCATTCCGCGCAAGCCCACGCCGCTGAGCTTCCCCAAGGCCAGTGTCGTTTGCGTTTCCGCGGGAATACCTTTACCCGCGTCTCGGACCTCGAGCCGCACTTCGTTCTCCGAGCGCGCGACGCGAAGCGCCGCCGTGCTGCTTCCGGAATGCCGGTGAATGTTGGTCAGGCATTCCTGCACGACGCGAAACAACGTAATCTCGAGGTTGCGCGGGAGACGACCAAAATGATCGGGCAGCTGTAAATCCACGTTGATCTTGCTGCGTTCGCTGAAGCCGTCGATATACCATTGCAGCGCCGATTGCAGTCCCACCTCGTCCAGCAGGGGCGGATGCAGCAGGTGCGAAATCGTTCGAATCTCGCTAGAGATCTCTTCCAGGAGGCCGGCGTTATCCGCCAGCGCCTTGGCGGCCGCGGGACTCAGCACCTCCGCTTCCTGGTGCACTTGGGCAGTGTTCATGCTCACCGCCGCCAGCATCTGCCCTACGCTGTCGTGCAGCTCGCGCGCAAACCGCCGTCTCTCTTCGTCCTGGATCTGCAGGAGTCTTGCGGAGAGCTCGCGCACAACCTCCGTTTGCCTCACGAGTTCCAAGTTCTTCATCTCGAGCTCTTGCGTGCGCTCGCAGACGCGCTCTTCGAGCATGCTGCGAAGCTGCCGGTGCTCGGTGATGTCCAGCCCTGAAGCGACAATCATCACCACTTCGCCGAGTTCGTTTTGCACCGGGTTGAGTGTCCTGTCCGCGAACCGAATGGTGCCGTCGCGCAGCGTATACTGGCATTCCTCGCGAACCACCAGGCCTCTCGCCGCCGTCTCCACGCTGGTTCTGGCTATTGCTTGCTCTTCCGGCAGAGAGTGCCACCACACGTCCCATAGCTTGCGGCCGATAACTTCTCCGCGGGTGAATCCCATGCCTTCAAGCGCCGCACAGTTCGCCTCCAAAACCGTTCCATCGATGGACAACATCGCCAAGAACGAATACGTTTGCGCGAAAGCCGCTCGCAGAAGCTCCTGATTTTCCCGCAGGTCTTTTTCCGTACGCTTACGCTCGGTAATGTCGCGAGCGATTTTCGACGCGCCGATGATTTTGCCTTGGGAATCCCTGATGGGCGAAACGGTCAGCGAAACGTTTAGCCGCTTTCCGCCTTTCGTGACGCGCACCGTTTCGAAGTGCTCGATGCGCTCTCCATTTTTGAGCCGCGTAAGGATTTGCGCTTCTTCCTCGCGCAGCTCCAGAGGAATAAGAATGGTGATCGGCTGCCCGATGGCTTCTTGCGCCGAATACTCGAAGATGCGCTCCGCAGCGGCATTCCAGCTGCTGATGATTCCGTTCAGGTCCTTGGAAACGATGGCGTCATCCGATGATTCCACGATAGCAGCGAGCCTCGCGCTGGCCTGCTCGGCGTGCCTATATTCGGTGACGTCCACGTTGATGCCGATCATTTTTTCCGGATGGGCGTGCTCGTCAAAAGAAACTTTTCCACGGGCGCTGATTTTTCGGATGGCCCCGTCCCGGCGCCGGATGCGGAATTCGCCATTGAACTCCCCCGTTCGTAGTCCTTCGTTCGAAATTCTCTCCGCTTCCGCGCGGTCTTCCGGTATCACGCAGGACAAAAAGTCGGCTTGCGTGCCACCGAACTCTCCAGCTTTCATCCCGTACAATTTCTCAATTTCCGGGGACCAAGTATTTATTCCTGTTTTGAGGTCCCATTCAAACGTTCCGGATTTTCCGGTAATGTGCGCCAGCGCCAGTCTTTGCTGGCTGTCCCACAACTTCTGTTCCGCCTGCTTCCTCTCGGTGATGTCCTGGATTACCGAAATTACGTACTGGACCTCTCTGGCGCCGTCGCGAACTGCCGACACCGAACGCATTACCCATACCCAGGAGCCGTCTTTCCGAGCGTAGCGTTTTTCGATGGAGTAGTGATCGGATTTGCCTTCGGAAATCCTTTGCGCCTCCACAAGCTCTTGAGCGAGATCATCGGGATGGGTAATGTCTTGATACCTCCTCTTGACGAGTTCCGCGGCGGTATATCCAAGAATCTGGCAGAATTTTTCGTTCACGCGAAGCCAGCGCCCTTCGCGATCAAGGTGCGCCACGCCCACGGGGGCGAGCTCAAAGGTCGCGCGAAAACGTTCCTCGCTCGCTCCCAGTTCGCGCTCCAGCGCTGCGGTGCGTTGCAGCACTTCCTGGGGGTCCACGAGGCTTGCCGAATTCGGCGCGTCCGCGACGAACTCCTTGCCGCGGCTCACCGCTTCCACCGCGTTCTCCAGTTGCTCAGCGATGCTCGACTTCACCACGTAGCCGCGCGCGCCGGCACGAAAAGCCTGTTTGATGATTTCTGCCGACTCATGCTGGCTCAAGATCAAGACACCGATATTCGGCAGCACGTTGTTGATCAATCGGGTGGCTTCAAAGCCGTTTAGCCTGGGCATACTGATGTCCATCACTACGACGTCGGGCTTAAGCTGCCTGGCCTTTTCCACGCCGTCTTGCCCGTCCACGGCCTCTCCGCACACCTCAAAATCATCCCGTGCCGCCAGGAGCGAGCGCACACCCCGCCGCACAATTTCGTGATCGTCCACAATAAGAACGCGTGTCAGATAAAACCTCCTCTGGGTGTCACGTCCCCTGTCTCTTCCTACGAGAGCAAAGCGACCGGTCCGCGGGGACTGCGGATGTCGGTTCGCGGGATGCGAAACTGACTAATGGTATCTATGGGGGAGCGGCGGCAAGAATACGGTAAACACTGTACCCGCCTAAGGTAAGTTCTGAGTGGTTGTAGGGAATCCGAAGCGGCTATTACTGAGGGCTATCCAGCCACTGCTCCAGCTTGTCCCGCTCGGCCGGATCGATATCGCGAAATTCGAGCCCCATTCCCAGCGGTGTCTGTGAATACACGACTCCGGCAATCGCGCAAAGGGTGCGCTCGCCATGCGCGATGGCTATCTTCACGGCTGTGCCTTGGGGCAGAGGGTTAACCATATCCATGTAGCAACCATGCCGGCTCAGATCTCCGGTTCTCGCACTGAGCCGTATTTCGGTATTAACTTCCATGATTTCCGCCGAGGCGATAAAAGGGACGCGCGGCGAGCGACGCAGTTCGGTGGACATGGGCGGGCTCCTGGTTGGCAGCTCTGCGGGGAAGTACCGGGATTGTATACCTATCGTTCCGATGGAACAATGCCCGTCGCCAGCGGGCAGTGGTCACTTTAAAAACACAGCCGTTCCCGGAACGGCAGTCTGCGGACAGTTAGACGCGGTTGTCCTGTTTGCGCGCTACGCAGGACTTATCGGGAGACGCGGCCCGGTGCGGATCATATTGGCGAGCGATCGCCACAATGGCCAGCACGATCAGCGGGGCGACTCGCACCGACCACGCATCCCCCACGAACGAGTGCGACGCGAACGAGGAGATCAGTTCGAAGCTCACTCCCGCATACGCCCACTCTCTCAAAAGGCGCGTCTTAGGATATGCCAGTGCCGCAGCCGCAAGAAGTTTCCCTGCGCCCAGCAAATAACAGAAGTACCAGGGGTACCCAAGGTGGCGAATGGTATCGGAAACGATCTGGTTGTGGAGGAGGTCCTGCACACCAAACACGACCAAAAACACCAAGGTCAACCCGGCGAAAATCCAATAAATCACGCTGTCCCCTTCAGCTTGCGGTTGGCCGACTGGCTCATCCTGCCTGCAGCCTTCTGGCTGGTGGGCGATTCGACGAGACAGACTGTTCGCGCCCAACACCGTGCATCAGTTCACGACGAGCGTGACGTTTTGCGTGCGGCTGATGCTCCCTGATGCGCCAGTGACCATTATCGTGTACGTGCCTGCAGGTGTGCCACTCGGATTGCTCGGCTTCTAGTCGCCAACGGGCCTCCACCACAGGCGGCCATCGCCGCAATCACAACCAGAAGGATTCCGTTCCGGCGAGCCAAGTCCATCGTCGCGAGTGCCTCGAGGGCGATCATTTTTTCACGAGTAGCACGCAGTAGTCGTCTTCAGGCCAATCGTTCACGGTTTTAACCAACTGCAGCCCGGCCGAGGTCAGTTCTTCAATAACCACTTTTTGGGGTATCCCATGGCCACCGCGGTTCGGGGGCACACCTTCAACCGGATCGAGTCCGGAACGGGGCGGAAATTCGATGATGGCCAACCTGCCGCCGGGTTTCAGAGAGCGTAGCAGCGCCGCGTCGAATTGAGCCGGCTTGGTCAAATGGTGATAGACGCGACGCAAAAAGATCGCATCACAGCAATCGGCGGGAAGATTCGTGTCCGCTTCCTTGCTCTCCACGACAATTACATTTGCCAGGTGCCGCTTGGTCACCTCGGATCTCAGGATGGCAAGTTTTTCTTCGTCAATTTCGGTGGCGAAGACTTTTCCCGAGCCGCCTACGAGTTGCGCCGCAGCAAAGGCGTACTTGCCGTCGCCCGCGCCGATGTCGGCGACGATGGTTCCCGGCTTCCACTCCATCAGGGTTGCCAGCCGCTTGATTTCGTCAACGGCATCGGCGTCGGCGCGACGCAGCAAACCAGCGAGAGTCAATGCGGCACAAAACAAGGCCGCTGTCAGCAAGCGTTTTCTATTCATTGCGCACCTCTGAGAGAAACGAAACTCCTTGAATTAGACTCGAACCCGCGATTTTCCGCTTTCGCGCTAACTGGCTCTCTACAAATGAACACTGAATTCATGGATTAGTACCTGTTGGTGAGAGTCCGAGCTGGGCTGACTCCGTGAAAGCGGCAGCCCTTCGAAGCTCCCCTCGAAGCTCGGGGTAACAGGATAAACAAGACTGCCGCACTCCAAAGCGCCTCAACTGCCTTGCCGAAAGCCACGCCCATACGCTAGAGTTCCCGTTCATTCGAAACAGCATGCCGAAATCAACGCGCTACAAACCCAAGTCTAAACGCAAGGCGCTGGAAAGCGTTCGCACGCTCATCCCGCACTCGCAGATCCAGCGCCGCATCGCCGAAATGGCGCAGGAAATCCGCCGCGATTTTCCAGCGGAACCTCTCCACCTGGTTGGAGTGCTAAAAGGCTCGGTGTTTTTTCTTACCGATCTAGCGAGGCAAATGAGCGGAGAAATTTCTCTCGATTTCATCGCCGTCTCGAGCTATGGAAACGACACACATACTTCCGGCGAAGTAAAGCTGACGCGCGATCTGGACTCCAGCATCGAGGGAAAGACAGTCATCGTCGTCGAAGATATCCTGGACACAGGCATGACGTTGCAATATCTCCTGCGCGTTTTCGAACAGCGCAAGCCCAGGCGTATTCGTGTGGCTGTGCTGCTGGACAAACCGGAGCGGCGCATCGCTAAGGTCCGGGCGGATTATGTTGGCTTCACCATTCCCAACGAATTCGTGGTGGGATACGGGCTGGACTATGCCGAGCGCTACCGGAATCTCGCCGACGTGGGCGTGCTGACTCTCGGTGCGAAAGAGAAAAAAGCATAATCGGTTACGTACAGCCCGGCCAGTGACCGCGCTCCTGTTATAATGTGCCTGCCGCATGACTCTTGACGAACATACGACCGTGGCCCCGGCGCCGGCTCCCGAGGTCTCCGCCGAAGTGCTGGCGACTCTCACGGAGATCGGCGAAGAGGTAAACGCTTCGCTGGATCTCGACGAAGTACTGGCGCGCACCGCCGCGCTGATTAAGCGGCACATCGATTACGAAATTTTCGGCGTGTTCATGTTCGATGGCGATGGCTCTTACCTGAAGCAGCGTTTTTCGATCGGGTACCCGCGCGAACTGGCGGAAAACTTGCGCGTTCCGGTGGGGCAGGGAATAACGGGCACCGCGGCCGCGACGGGCCATTCCGTGCGCGTGGGTGACACGCTCACCGATGCCCGGTACATCAATGCCATTGAAAATGTTCGCTCGGAACTTGCTGTGCCGCTGATGCTGCGCAACCGCTGTGTGGGCGTGCTCGATATTCAAAGCCGGCATCCCGATTATTTCACGCGCGAACAGCAAAAGATTTTGACTCTGCTGGCCAGTCGGCTGGCTATCGCGGTAGAAAACGCCCGGTTGTTCGAGAAGGTTCGCGCGCAGGCGGACACGCTGCTGCTGCTAAACGAAGTCAGCCGCGAAACGGGTTCTATCTTGGATGTCGAAGAGCTTCTGCGGCGCGCCGCGGAGCAGACCAAACGCGTGATCGACTATCAAATTTTGAGCATCATGCTCTATGACGAAGAGCAGAAAGTCTTCCGTCATCGCGTGGACGTAAAACACGGCCAGCGCGTGCAGGGCAAGCTGCGCGCTGCGGCCAGCGAAGGCATCGTCGGCGCCGCCGCTACGCTCAAGGAACCTGTGATTGTTCCGGATGTGTCGGTTGATCCGCGCTATCTCATGGTCAACCCGGAAACGCGTTCCGAGCTGGCCATCCCCATGATTCACAAAGGCAAAGTGATCGGCGTGCTGGACCTTGAGAGCTCGCAGCCGAATTACTTCACGGAGGATCACGTACAGACCCTTTCGATTCTTGCCGGGAACCTTGCGGTGTCTTTGGAAAATGCGCGCCTCTACGAGCAGGTGGCTCGCGACGAAGCGCGTTTAGAGCGTGATTTACAAGCCGCCAAGCGCATCCAGGGCGCGCTGCTGCGTCCGGTGCCTACGGAGGATTTCGGAGTGGACCTGGCTGCGCGGTATCTCTCGGCGCGCGAAGTGTGCGGCGACTTGTACGAATTTTTGCGCTACGGACCGCAGCAGCTCGGGATTGCGCTCGGCGATGTGAGCGGCAAAGGAACCGCCGCCGCATTGTACGGCGCGGTTTCCATCGGCATCATGCGCAGCCTTGCGCCGCAGAAGCTGCAACCCGCGGAGATGCTGCGGCAGATGAATCAGCTTGTGGGCGAGCGGCGCATTGAAGGGCGATTTATGACCGCGTGCTTCGGCACCTGGCAAAAAGGGCGCAGCAAGCTGCGCGTGGCAAACGCCGGTCAGTCGCAGCCGCTGCTCTATAAAGACGGCCGCTGCGGAAAAATTGAGCTGACCGGTTTTCCTCTCGGCATTTATGAAGATGTCAGCTACGACGAATGGAGCGTCACACTGGAGCCGGGCGACATTCTGGTGTTCCATTCCGATGGGATCGCCGAAACCACGAACAGCGAAGGCCAGTTTTTTGGCACGGCGCGCTTGCGCAAACTCATCGAGGACAAGCACGAAGTTACGGCCACGGAGTTGGCGGACATTGTCCTGCGGGAGGTGGACTGGTTCGCGGACAGCGCCCCGCTCGCGGATGACCGCACCCTCGTCGTGCTGAAAGTGCGATGAGGGGCGGCACTGCGCGGCAGAACAAGAAGACTTCTCTCCGCGGTGCTGGCCGGGCTAAAGCCCGGGCACTACAACTGGTCGATCCGGCAACGTTCACACCACACTTTTCCTGGAAAAAATCTGGGAGCAATTCCACGACCAGCGAATCGGTGCGGTGCGAGGGCATCTCGCTGAGCGACTTAGCGGAAAAGACCGGGACACCTGCGTACGTCTACAGCCGGGCAGCGATCGGCGATGCTTACAATGAGATTGTCGCCGGGCTGGGCGCTCTTCCGCACACGCTCTGCTTCGCGGTGAAATCGAACGGCAACCTGGCGATTCTCAAGTATCTCGCCGGCTTGGGCAGCGGCTTCGACATTGTTTCTGGTGGCGAGCTGCAGCATTTGCAGCGCATCGGCGTGCCTGGCAAACGTATTGTGTTTTCTGGCGTGGGCAAGACGCGCGAGGAGATGCGTGAAGCGCTTCGTTATCGCTCGGCCCGGCGCAGCGGCTCGCGTGGCATTTTGCTTTTCAATATTGAGTCCGAGGCCGAGCTCGAGGCGTTGCTGGAAGAATCCGCACGTGAGCGGAGGCGCGGCGCGGCAGTGCCGGCGGTTTCGATTCGCGTAAATCCCGATGTGCAAGCCGGCGGCCACCCGCACATCTCGACCGGACGCCACGGGCACAAGTTTGGCTTGGATTGGGAAGAGGCGCGACGGCTCTATCTGGTGCATCGCGATTCACGGGACATTCAATGGCGAGGAATCAGCGTGCACATCGGTTCGCAGATCGTCGCGCTCGATCCGTTTCAGCGGGCCCTGCGACGATTATCGGGTTATGTCAGTGAGCTGCGGCGCGCGGGAATTCCGCTCGAATACCTCGACTTCGGAGGCGGGCTGGGTGTTCGCTACCTAAACGAGAAAGTCGCCGCGCGAAAGGCCTACGCGCGCATGGTAGCGCAAGCGATTCGGCCTTTGCGCTTGCATCTCTTGCTGGAGCCCGGCCGGACGATCATCGGACCGGCGGGAGTGTTGCTGACGCGCGTTCTATATGTGAAGGAAAATCGCGGCAAGACTTTCGTCGTGGTGGATGCGGCGATGAACGACCTGCTGCGGCCGGCTCTTTACGGCGCGATTCATCCCATCACGCGCGTTACGCGCGAGAGTCAAAATCATTTTGCTCAACAACGTGTGGACGTTGTCGGTCCCGTTTGCGAAACGGGCGACTGTTTTCTGCACGATTGGCCGCTGGGAAAGGTGAAAGCAGGTGAGGTGCTGGCGATCTGGACCGCCGGCGCGTATGGGATGTCGCAAACTTCAAATTACAACGCGCGATGCCGGCCGGCGGAAGTGTTGGTGCAAGGGAATCGCTACCGCGTCATCCGCCGCCGCGAAGTCCAAGACGACCTTCTGCGTACTCAGGTCTTCTGATTCGCTTGCTTGTTACTGCCTAGGCTTCGCCCCACTTCAGCTTGTTGCGCAGAATTTCGAAATAGGACTTCTGTGCAGGCTGGATCAGTTTCAATCGTTCCGCCGCCCTTCTCATGCACACCACATCCGCTGCTTGCATCGGAATTCCCGTTTGCCCGTCGAGGGTCAAAAAAACCGACGCTGTATCGCCAGACAAATGCACTTCCACCAATGACGAATCGCGAACAACCACGGGACGATCCGTCAGCGTATGGGGACAAATCGGCGTGATGATCCAGGACTCCACGGCTGGATGCACGATGGGTCCGCCAGCGGAAAGCGAATACGCGGTCGACCCGGTTGGCGTGGCCACAATCAGTCCATCGGCGCGGTAGCGGCAAACAAAATCCGCGTCGATTCGTAATTGCAAGTCGATCATCCGCGCCAGCGCGCCCTTGTTGATCACCGCCTCGTTCACCACGCTCTGCCGCTCTATCACCTCGGCGTCGCGGTGCAACTCCACGTGCAGCATCACACGCTCGCTGCAGGAAAATCTCCCCTTTAGGATCTCTTCCAGCGCCGGATACATTTCTTCCAGCTTGAAGCTGGTGAGAAACCCGAGGCTGCCCATATTGATGGGAAGAATGGGGATACCGAGAGGCGCGGCTACACGCGCGGCTGCGAGCAGCGTGCCATCGCCGCCCAGGACCAGCAACAGTTGCGATTCCTCGGCTACTTCGACGCGGTCGCGTCCTTTGGGCAAATTGGGCAGGGCATCCGCGGTTTCGGTGTCATACAAGGCGCGAATCCCGCGCGCCTCCAACCAGCGCAGCAAGGGCGGCACCACACCTTCGAGGTCCGAACGTCGAGGCCGCGAGATGATGCCAATGGTGTGGAATAGAGCGGGTTTCTGCATGCGTTCTGCGATTCTACTCCATGCTCTTTTTTCGCGCGTGCAGAAAATACTCCTGATTGCCTTCGGCGCCGGGCAAACGGCTGGGGCGAGACCCAAGCACTTCCAATCCGAGCCGCGCGGCTGCTTCGCGAACGGCGGCGACGGCTTTGTCATGCAATGCCGGGCTGGAGACGATACCGCCAGGCCCTACGTCCTCGCGCGGCAATTCGAATTGCGGCTTCACCAAAATCAGGAGATCGGCGCCGGGCTTAGCGGCGGCCAGCGCGCCCGGCAGGACTTTGCTGACGGAAATAAAAGAGACGTCAACCACGATGAGGTCCACAGGCTCGGGAATATCTTCGCCGCGCAGTTCTCTGGCATTGCGCTCGATGGGAATCACTCTTTTGTCCTGGCGCAGCTTCCACGCTAGTTGGTTGACATTCACATCGATCGCATAGACGCGTGCTGCTCCGTGTTGCAGCAGGCAATCGGTGAATCCGCCCGTGGATGAGCCGACGTCGAGGCAAACTCGACCCTTGGGCGCGACGCCGAAATCGGCCAGCGCGCCTTCGAGTTTGACTCCACCGCGGCTCGCATATTTTTCTGTACGACTGTGTACTTCAATCTGCGCTTGTTCCGGGAATGGCGTTCCGGCCTTGTCTACACGTGCGCCGTCCACGCGCACCTCGCCGGCAAGGATCATCGCTTCCGCTTTTTGCGGGGAATCCGCCAAACCGCGCTCAACAAGCAGGACGTCGAGGCGTTTTCTGCTCGGCTTGGCGGTCATATTACGCGCCTCAAGCGCGGCGGATTACCAGGAACTCGGCCACCTGACGCAGGCGGCTCGCTTGTTCGCCGTAAGGCGCCAGTTCGGCTATGGCGTTACTCGCGAGATCATGCGCGATTTGGTGGGATCGCTGCAATCCATGAATCGCTGGGTATGTAGCTTTTTGCTGCGCGATATCCTTACCGGCGGTTTTGCCCAGTGCAGCCGAGGATTCTTCCACGTCCAAAATGTCATCGGTGACTTGAAAGGCCCAGCCGATGGTTTCGCCGAATCGCCGCAGGCGCGCGACGTCGTCAACGCCGGCGCCAGCGCAAAGCGCGCCGGCGTTAACAGACGCGCGAATCAGCGCCGCGGTTTTCGAGCGGTGGATGTATTCAAGCATCTCTGGCTCGATGCGCTGGCCCTCGGCCTCCAGATCCGCAACCTGCCCGCCGACCATACCGTTCACGGTGCCTGCGGCGCTGGAGACTTCCTTGACCATGGCCACGCACTGGGCGGGCTCGACGGGTGTTGCGCCGATCGTTTCGAACGCCAGGGTCAGCAACGCATCTCCGGCCAGAATCGCGATCGCGTCGCCGAACTTTTTGTGGCAGGTCGGTTTGCCGCGGCGCAAATCGTCATTGTCCAGAGCCGGCAGGTCGTCGTGGATCAGCGAATAGGTGTGGATCATTTCGATGGCACAAGCGGGATGCAGCGCGGCGGCAATGTCGGGCCTGAAGATTCGCGCCGTCTCGATGCACAGGATTGGCCGGATGCGCTTGCCGCCGGCAAACACGCTGTAGCGCATGGCTTGGTGAATCGAGGATGGGCGTGCGGATTCCTGCGGCAGGAGCCGCTCCAGCGCGGCGTCGACGGCCAGGCGGTCTTCTTCAAAGAAAGCGGGGAGTTTCATGGCGGCGGAAGTGGGATGCGCCATTCGATTCGGGTCGCCCTCAAGACTCGTTCTCTTTTTCGGGCTCGAACGGCTCGGCCACGAGTTTTCCGTCGGCTTTCTTCAGCAAGATCTCGACGCGGCCTTCTGCTTCTTCGAGCTGCTTCTGGCATTCCCGGGAAAGCTCGACGCCTTCCTCGAAGAGCTTCATGGCTTCGTCCAGCGCAAGCTGTGGGCTTTCCAGCCGCCGCACCACTTCCTCGAGCCGCGCGAGGGATTTCTCAAAATCGGGCTTTTTCGGCGGCTCGGGTTTCTTTGCAGGTGTTGAATTCACTAGAGCAAACTTTCTTGCTGCAGTTAGCAGGCAGCATTCTAAGCCACGTTCGAGATTGCAAACAATCCATTATCAAGCGGTGTGGAATCACGGCGCGGGCTTCAGCGTCAATGCATGCTTCCGCGAATTCGCTTGCGCTACATCGCTGAATCCCTGATAGATCGGGCGCCCTTCGTACCAATATGTAAACTGATCTGTGTAGTGTGCGCTGCCGGGCTGACCGGACTGGCCGCCGGGGATTAGCATGATGGACTCGTCCCAGTTTGCGAGGTTGGCTACAAAACGCATGGCCGGACCGTGATGCTTGGTTGCGGCACGGGGACTGTATGCCGTGCCGGATTGCGGCTTATCCGTGATGCTCAGAAAATCCTTCAGCACACCGGTGCGCCCCAGCGGATGCACCATATCCAGCGCGTCAAATTGCTTCCAGGCCCAATCGTCGGCGCGAGATTTGTTGCTCAGTTTCGCGAGGCGCGCCACTGCGCGGTCCGCGGCCGTTGTCAGGAACTCATCGTACGTCTTGAATCCTATTGGCAGCCACTTTGCGGGGCGCTCCGTCAAAATCTTCTGCAAGAATGTCGTGCGCCTCCACGAATACAAGCCTGTTTCTTTGCCCAGATATGGTTCCAGGAGGAGAGCAATCGCAGCACGCCGCGTTTCCTCCAAGAAAGAAACCTCTGGCGACTCGGCGTCGGCAATTCCATTCCAATCCTTGAGACCTTCGATCAGTTTCTTGGCGCGCTCGTCTTTCGGCTGGCTGGTTTTCGCTGAAGCGGACAATTGATCGGCCAAAAACGCGTGGGGATAGCTGTACGTATCAGTCTGCACTTTGAGCATGTCTTCTGCCCGCAGCCCGCCTTTATCACGCAATAGATCATAGATACGCGCGGTGCGGTAAGGCTCCTCCCAGCGGTCCGTCAAATATGGTTTGTAGCTGGGGCCGACCACTCGCGCATTCGCGGTCACAATCAAGCCGCTGTCCGGATTTAACGCCTGCGGAAGTTGTTCGAACGGAATGTAGCCCGTCCATTCATAATCGTCCGTGTCGCCGGGCACGGGAATTTCTCCGTGGCCTTTCTTGCGAACGGGCACGCGCGCGGCCATCACATATCCGATATTCCCGTCGACGTCCGCGTACACCGCGTTTTGTCCCGGGCCCCATACGCGCTTCATCACATTTCGAAATTCTTCCCAGTTCCGCGCTTTGCCAAGCCAGTTGTAGGTGTTGGCGAGACCTCCGGGCTCGGTGGCCGTCCAGCGCAGCGCGTAGCCTTTGTCTCCCTCACGCCGCACCACCGGACCATGCCGGGTCACGATCACTTTCAAGTGTTCGTCCGCGCCGCCCTTCACGCGGAGCGTTTCGTCGTAGACCAGGGTTTTTGTCCACGCGCCGCGCACGCGGTATTCATCCGGAGCAGCAGGGTTGAACGTCTCGATGTACAAGTCCTGCACATCCGCGCCATTGTTCGTAAATCCCCACGCAATTCGATCGTTGTGGCCGATCACTACGAGCGGCGCGCCGGGCAAAGTGAATCCCTTTACGTTCCAACCCGGCGCCGTCACGTGCACTTCGTACCAGATCGGCGGCATCGTCAGGTCCAGGTGGGTGTCATTGGCCAGCAGCGGCTTTCCCGTAGCGGTATGCGCGCCGTTGACCACCCAGTTGTTGCTGCCCAAGCCGTGGCGAATTTCCTGCTGGATATCGAGCAATGAATCGCGAACCTTTATGGCCAGAGCTGAGGTGAGGTCCGGGAATCGACCTGGGGGATTTGCGGCGCCAGCGCGAGCCTTGAGCACGGTGTCCGGCTCCATGTCATCGTCGTCGTCGTCATGGTCGATTTGCACACGCGTGCGCTGCGAGCCATCATTCGGGACATTGGGATCGCCGATCACAAAATGGTCCATCGCGGCCTCCGGCGAAAACAACTCCTTGGCGCGCTCGGGGCCCACGCGCGCTTCGACGGTGGCGCGGTCCAATTCGCTTTCCCATGTGTTCGTCAGCGTGCGGTACATATAGGCGGAGATAGTCAAGCTGTCGGATGCCTGCCAGGGCTGAGGTTTGTACCCCAGGAGGGAAAACTCCAGCGGCAAGGTCTTGCCGTGTTGCTCGATGAACCGATTCACACCGCGCGCGTAAGCTTCCATGATGGCGCGTGAGGCTTTGTCCATCAGACCCACTTCACGGTCTGCCGCGCGCCCAAATTCCATGGTGCGGAAATCTTTGTCGATCGCCAGCGTCGCTTTACCAAGGATCTCGGAAAGCTGCCCGCGCGCCGCGCGCCGCAGCAAATCCATCTGCCACAGGCGGTCCTGCGCCATCACGTAACCCTGCGCCTCGGCCAAATCTTCCACTGTATCTGCGCGAATGTGCGGCACGCCCCAGCGATCGCGCTCCACGGTTACTTCTTTCTCTAGGCCCGGCAGCACCGCGCTGCCATCTAACTGCGGCAGCGGCCGGTACACCAGCCACCAAATGACAGCGCCTCCGACAACCACAACAATCCCGAAGACCCAAAATACAATCCGCAAAATGGTTCGCAAACCGACCCTCAGTAATGACGAATTTGAGTTTAGAAGAGCCGGTGCGCCCGCGCAACTGACGCCTGTTAGCGCAGCCTCTAAGGTAAAGCTGGCAGCAGCATTGCCCGGACGTCAGTCGGAAGCGGCGGCGAAGGGGAGTTGGTTATCGGCGGGCGAAGGAAGTTCCACGATTTGAGATGGTGGGGTTGGCTTCAAGATCAACGGCTTGCCCAGATAGGTGTCCAGCAGGTGTTTCGCGGCGGCCAGGCGCGCGGCATTCTCCGCTGAATCGACAAGTCCAGAAACGTGCAAGAGCAACGCAGCCGCTGTTTTCTCGACGCGAAACCCATTGCAGTGCTCGATCCTGCATTTGCGCAGCCCACGCGCCAGCCGGACGACCCCGGCCAGAGCTCGCACAGTAGCCTGCTGGTCCTCATGCAACCTGGCGAAGGCACTGTTCAATTTATTGGGCTGTGTTTTGGGTTCAGCGCCGCGATGGTAACGGACCGTCCAGGCTAGCAGCTCCCATTCTTTATGCGCCCACGACGGCGGGACAGGGCGCTCGAGCAAGAACCGGCGCGCGGCTTTTTGCGGCGGCCTGCTCGTGCCCTTCAGGCTTAGGCCGCAGAACCGGGCCGCTCCTCGTAACACACGCCGCATGTCCGCGTCGTCAAATACCGGAGCGCTGTGCGCGCGGCCCAGCGCATCGAACAACGCAACGGATAAGCGAGAAATGTGCGCGGCGCGGTGCGGATGCGCGTCCGTGGCGCGCGCCGTGACACGGAGCCGCGCGATCGCGGCTATTTGCAGCCGCTTCCCATGCGGTAGGGCTTGCTGCCAGTCGTGCCAAACGCTGTTCTTCCCAATGGCCAGGTCGCGATACTCCTGCAACCGCGCGCTGCGCTGGCGCTCGATCGTGCGTTCCCACTCCGGCTGCAGCTCTGCCGCATCGCCGGTAGCCTTCTGCTTGATGATCCCGCGCAGCACATCCAGGTCGTGCACCTCGCCCAGAATGTCCTGGAGCTGCTTCAGATTCGTGCTCCAAGCCTCGTACTGCTGCGGCAGCAAACTCTCGACTGTGTAGCGAAATTTCTTAAGGCCAATGCGAAGTCCGTGCCAGGTGGCCGGCTTGTCCACCCGCAGCGCCTTGCCGTGTAATTCCTTGGCTTCGTTCAGTCGTTCGACGGCCAGGCATTGCGCGGCGAGGCTTCCGGCTGGCACGAGTCGGATCCGCTTGCGCAGCTTGCGCTCCAAGCGCTGCCAGTTTTTCTCGTCAAATTTGCCTGCCAGCCGCAGCGCTTGCCGCAGCAATTTAGGCTCTCTTTCCTGGAAGAAATTATGAAGCGCTACGCGAAGCTTGTCGTTTTCCGCGCCGTGTTCGGCCACCCATTCGTCCATGATCTGCGTGTCGCGCAGCTCGCCGAGCTTACGGAAGAGCTTCTTTGGCAAGCGCCGCATCTCGTGCCAGGCAGGATCGGGATCGACCTCTCTCATCACCGCTGCGACGGAGCGGCAGCGCCGGATAGCCACTCGCAGATCATGTACAGCGTCTTTGTCGGGGGCACTTCGCAGCACGTCCAGTTCCTTCAGAACGCGTTGCATCCAGTGGGTGAAACCCCGGTGCTCCGGGGGAGATCCGGGAAGGGGGGAAGCGGTAGCCATGTGAGCCTCTTAAATCCGTCCGGCACCGCGGTGGGAGCGCGGCCCCGACCGAACGGAACTTAACAGCCTATCGCCTCGTATGGGCCGAGTCCAGTGGGGCTGTGGAAAACTCAAGTGGCGGGCGGAGCGAGGCTCGTGCTATTTTCCTAGTAGGCCCGGAGTGGCGGAACTGGCAGACGCAGCAGACTCAAAATCTGCCGGAGCTTTGCTCTGTGTGGGTTCGACTCCCTCCTCCGGGACCAATCCTTCTAGCCTCTTTTAACTAGCTGTTCTAACTACTGCGCTGTCCAGTGCTTAGGGCCTTTTGTCTACGGAGCCGGTTGCGCCTGGCAGGTCCGGCGGTGGGTAATAAACTTTGCTGCCTCCGGACTTCTGCACTTCGTCGGCGAAGGTCGTGCCGTAGTCCCGCTTCGCGTCGGAGAGCGCGTACGCTTGCCGCTTGTAGTTCCAGCTCTTGGGATTGAGGCGCTGGGCTTCCTTGAAGTGCGGAATCGCTTCGGTCAAGTGGCCACTTTTGTAGAGATGCTCGCCGAGGCCGAACTGTGCGGCAGCGAGAATGAAATTCGGGTCATTCACGCTTAGCTTTTCGCGCAGCCTTTCCTCGCCCATCGCGTAGGCGCTTTTGTCGCCCTTTTCGACCCAATCTTTCAGCGCTGTGAGATACGGCTCGGAGTCGAGTCCGGTGAAGGTTTTGAAGCGATCGTCGACGAAAGCCACTTCATTGGGGCGTACGATTTTTCCCTCTTCGTTAATCCACACGCCGGTGGGAACATTCACCATGTTGTAGAGCTTGGAGACGAGATGCTTTTCGTCGATCAAGGCGGTGTAGGTTGGTTTGGCGGCGGTGATCCACGGGCCGGCGTCTTTCACGCCATTGGTATCCTGAGCGACAGAAATGATTTCGAAATTTTTGTCTCGTAGCTGCTGATAGATTGCTTGCCAGCCTGGCAAGTCAAAGCGGCACCCTCACCAGGAAGCCCATGTCACCAGCAGGACTTTCTTCCCGCGGAATTCGGAGAGCAAGTGCATCTTGCCGGCCATGTCCGGCAGGGTGAAATCCGGAGCTTGCAGTGAGGCGAGACCCTGGCGCTGGTCGGAGCGCAGGCCGAAGTACCAGGTGGAGAGCGCTGCATCGTGCGCGACCGGCTGATTCACGAGCTGGGCAAACGCGAGCAGGTTGAAGAGCGTCGCGGTCGAGCCCTTGCGGACGAACTCGCTTGCGCGCGATTTCGGCACCGGAAAGCACAACTGATCCCGGCAGACGCCTTGCGGCTTCAGCTCGAAGCGGGTGGCGCGGATGAGGTCCGCCGTGGAAATCCAAAGTTGAGCAGCATTGTCGGTAGCGGCGTTGACTTCCGTGGCGATGTCGTCGTAAACGATGGTGGCTCGGACCTGCTTCGCTTGCATTGCGAGCGGCCCAAGAAGAAGTACGACGCTGGCGATTGCCATCTTTGCTTTGACCAAGGATCAACCTCCCATCCGGCTCCATCCGGTCGCGAGTATACACAAAAGCTGGCTGTCGTTTGTCAGAGAGGCCTCAGTGTTACACTTCGCGGCTTGCATGAACTTCGAAAAAGAAGCGCCGGGTGAATTGAATCGGTTTAATATTGGCGGAGTCATTCACCATTTGCCAGATTCAGTCTAATTGGGATGCTCTTGGGGAGAATCTATGTTCCGTCGTTGCTTCGCTCTCATGCTGGTCGCCGGATTGTTGTTGACCGGTCGCGCGGCTTTTAGTGCGGATGGGTCATCGAAAATCTTTCTTCACAAGGACTGGCAAATTCAATCGTCTTGCGAAGCGAAGGCAAGCGGGGCCGAAATTTCGGCGCCGGGCTTCAACGCGAAGGGCTGGCATCACTCCGACATTCCCAGCACGGTGGTTGGCGCACTGGTCAGCGATAAAACCTATCTGGATCCGAATTACGGCACCAACATGAAATGGTTCCCTGGGATGAACTACTCCTCGAAGAGTTTTTTCGCCAACCAGGACATGCCCAAGGGCAGCCCGTTTCTCTGCTCCTGGTGGTTCCGGACGGAGTTTTCACTGCCGGCTGAAGGGGAGCACAAAACGAACTGGCTCGATTTTCTTGGCATCAACTATCGCGCTAACGTTTGGCTCAATGGTCAGAAAATCGCCGACGCCAATGATGTGGCCGGCACATTCGCGACTTTCGAATTCAACGTCAGCAAGTTTCTCCGTCCCGACAAAGCCAACGCTTTGGCAGTCGAAGTATCCGCGCCCGGGAAGAACGATCTGGGGATCACGTGGGTCGATTGGAACCCCACGCCACCCGACAAAGACATGGGTATCTGGAAAGAAGTCTTTCTTAGGTCCAGCGGCGACGTCTCGCTGCGAAATCCGTTTGTGTCCTCGAAGCTAGAAGCCGACTACAAGAACGCCGCGCTGACCATCAGCGCGGACTTGCGCAACGTCTCGAATCATGCTGTCAGCGGCGTGCTCCGCGCGGAAGTGGATGGAAAACAAGTAAGTCAGCAGCTTTCGTTGAGCGCCGGCGAAGCAAAGACTGTCAGTTTCGCGCCGGAACAATATACGCAGCTCAGGCTGGAAAACGCCAGGCTTTGGTGGCCCTACACGATGGGCGAGCAGAATCTCTATACCGCGAAGCTTTCCTTCGACATTTCCAACGAAACTTCCGACGCCGCCAGCGTCACCTTCGGGGTACGTGAAGTAACCTCCGAACTGACCGACAAGGGCTACCGCCTGTTCAAGGTCAACGGTCGCAAAATCCTGATTCGCGGCGCAGCGTGGGCGCCGGACCTCTTGTTGCGTTGGTCCTCCAAGCGGCTCGACGCCGATTTGAATTACGTTCGCGACATGGGGTTGAACACCGTTAGACTGGAAGGCCGCATCGACCGCGAGGAATTTTACGAGAAGACCGATCGCCTCGGAATTTTAGTGATGCCCGGATGGACTTGCTGCGACGCTTGGGAGAAATGGAGCAACTGGAAGGACGAGCAGCACAAAATCGCCGGCGAATCTCTGCGCAGCCAAATCCGCATCCTCCGCAATCATCCCAGCGTGTTTGTGTGGCTGTATGGCAGCGATGGGCCGCCGCCGGCGAACGTGGAGAAAATGTATCTCGGCATCCTGAAGGAACTGGAGTGGCCAAATCCTTCGGTCTCCTCGGCCAGCGCAACGTCCACCACGGTAACAGGCGCCTCCGGAGTGAAAATGACCGGGCCTTACGAGTACGTGCCACCGGTTTACTGGCTGGCGGACACAAAAGCGGGCGGTGCCTACGGCTATAACACGGAAACCAGCCCGGGACCGGCGATTCCGCCGCGCGAATCGCTCGAGCGCTTTATCCCCAAGGATCATCTGTGGCCGATCGATGACGTCTGGAATTTCCATTCCGGCGGCGAACGATTTACGACGATCAACGTGTTCACCGATGGGCTGAACCGTCGGTATGGCACAGCGACTTCGCTCGAGGATTACCTTGGCAAAGCGCAAGCCGTGACCTACGACGGGCAGCGCGCGATGTTCGAGGCCTACGGACGAAACAAGTACACCGCAACGGGAGTGATTCAGTGGATGTTGAATAATTCCTGGCCGTCGCTGATCTGGCACCTTTACGACTATTACTTGGTCCCTGCGGGGGGCTACTTCGGCACGAAAAAAGCCATGGAGCCGATTCATGTCCAGTATTCGTACGACGACAATTCGGTTGCCGTGGTGAACAGTACTTATGAAGCTGTGCAAGGCATGAAGGTTAGCGCGAGGCTGTACAACCTGGACGCTAAGGAGAAGGGCGCCCGCGAAGGTACGATGAATGTTGCGCCGGACAGCAGCACGAAGGCGTTCGATCTACCGAAGGTCGACGATCTGACGAAGACCTATTTCCTGCGTTTGCAACTGCACGACCCAGCCGGCAAGCTCCTCAGCGATAACTTTTATTGGCTTTCAACGAAGCCCGACGTTCTCGACTGGAAGCACAAGAAGGACACCGTCTATACGCCGCAAGCAGAGTTCGGCGATCTGAGCGGCTTAAATACGTTGCCGCAAGTAAGGCTGGAAGTTAAGTCCGCGAAGGAAGAGCAGGGCAGCAAAGGCGTTCGCGTATCCGTCCGCAATCCCAGCGGCAGCATCGCCTTCATGGTGCATCTGCGCGTCACCAAAGGAAAGGGCGGGGAAGGTCTGACGCCCATTTTCTGGTCGGACAACTACTTCTCGCTCCTACCTGGCGAGCAGAAGGAAGTTAGCGCCGGCTATGACCCTTCAGATCTGGACAGCAAGGCACCGGTCATTGAAGTGGACGGCTATAACGTAGTCGCGAGCACGATAGCGGCTTCGGGACAGTAAGTCCGATTTCAATTCTTGCGAAGGATCGCGATTCGCGGCGCATACAGGATTCGCCTCTCTGCCCTGAGAGTTCAGTCAACTCTTCACGACAGAAAAAGTGCGCTACGGTAACACCGAGTTGACCTCGCTGTGACAATCTTCCTGCTGACAATGCGTACATTGACGCTCGGCGACGGATTAGTTGCAGCAGGAGTGTGGGCTGTATCCCGCGAAGGTTCAGAACGTGCTTCTGCCAGCCCCGGCCATTTGACGCTAACGCAGCAATTCTCGAGGCCAACAAGAGAATCGCAGCGATTCTAATAACCACACAAGGACCTCAAGCGAGCTCTGAGGCCTTGCACAAGATCAATCGACAGAAACCTTAACTGGAAAGCGCTGGCTCGCCGGCGACGTCTAGTTGTGTCTGTGGGCGCGTATCGTGAGTGAAATTACTGTTGCATAAGGAGAGAGTCATGACGCAAGACCAGAATGTGTTCAGCCTTCGCAAGAACCGGCGTTCGTTTCTGAGGAACGGAATCGTTGCCGCGGGAGCTGCGACGGTCGGCACGGGTCTCTTGGTGGGTGAAGTGCCTGTTTTTGCTCAGGAGGGTCCGGAAGAAGGAAGTGGAACGCTGACCAGGGGAGACGCTGCGATTCTTAGGTTCCTGGCTGCGGCGGAGATCATCGAAACCGACCTGTGGCAGCAATACAACGAACTTGGAGGCATTCCCGATAACGAACTCCCGGGCGGGAGTGGCAATCCGCTATACACAACTGCCCTGAAGAATCTGGACAGTGACATGGATCAGTACATCCACGACAATACCGAAGATGAGCTGACGCATGAGCAGTTCATCAACTCGTACCTGGCGTCCAAGGGTGCCGATATTGTGGATTTGTCGCGCTACGCTACTTTGCCGCCCAGCCAGGCCGACGGAGCGAATAAGACTAAGGGACGTCTGACAAACCTCATGCAACTCACCGTGGATACGAGCTGGTGGACGCGCTACCGCAGCCGCACAAAGAATCCGGACTTCGGCGATACGTTCCCCAACGCAATACCAACGCTCGCGAAAGGCCAGCATCCGGCAATTCCGAGGACGAATGACGACGTGACCTCGGACCCTAAGGACGCGACCAAGCCCTCCGACTTTCTCCAAGCCATTGCCAACACGGCGGGCTTTCACTTTCCGTTTATCGAGCAGGGTGGAACGAGCCTCTATCCGTCTGTAGCGCAGCGGGTGAGCAACACGGAAGTGCTGCGCATCGTGCTCAGCCTCGGTGGAACGGAAAACATGCACTTCCAGACCTGGCACGACAAGGCAGGCAACGCGCCACCACTGACCAACGTGAAGGATCCCAAGACGGGCGTGATGGTAACTTTTCCGGATTTCAGCAATTCCGGAGAGAACCTCAAGAAAAACTTGATCATGCCGGAACCAACCAAATTCCTGAGGAAGGACCTTCCGGCGTGTTCCATCGTTCGCCCCACGCAGACGAGGGGGGCGGCCATGGATGCGTTGAGAGGTCTCACCGCCGATGGACTCTTTATCGGTCACGTAGTGCATGGCAGATCCGATGGGTTCCTGGAGTTTCTGAAGGATTTGGCGGAGGATGCGGACGAGGCGGTTCGAGGATTCTAACGAACGCGTCGCGGCGCACGCGGATGACGCAACGCATGGGAAGGGGCTCGGCCAACCAAGCCGAGCCTCTTTCACTTTGGGGTTGCTTGGGAGCTCTTAGTTTTGCAATATCCTCGCGATGACTTCGCGCGGACTTCTGCTGGGCTTTTTCTATGTATTGACCTCTCCCCTTGGCACGCTGGCGCAGGACGCGAAACTTGAAGACGCGATTCAGGACATTGAGACACGGATTCAGAAGAGTGGTGCGGATGTTGGTGTGGCGTTTCGCACCCTCGATGGCAAGATGGAATGGTTCTCGCGCGCCGACGACGTGTTCCACGCCGCAAGCACGATGAAAGTCCCAGTGATGATCGAGTTGTTTCACCAGGTAAAGCAGGCAAAGTTAAAACTCGATGATTCCCTTACAGTCAAGAATGAGTTTCACAGTTTGGTCGATGCCTCGGTCTACACGCTCGATCCCGCCGACGATTCCGAAACCGAGCTGTACAAGGCTGCCGGGCAGACGCGCACTCTGAGCCAGCTTTGCGAGCTGATGATTACGGTCAGCAGCAATCTTGCGACGAACCTCTTGGTGGAGAAGCTCGGAGTGGACAATATTCACGCCACGGTACACGCGCTCCATGCTGACGGCATGGATGTGCTGCGCGGGGTCGAAGACAACAAAGCCTACGAGAAGGGGATGAACAACACGACCACCGCACGGGGCTTGCTAATCCTTCTGGAAGCCATCGCCAACGGCCAGGCGATCGACCCGGTTTCTTCCCGCCAAATGGTTGAGATCCTGGCACGCCAGAAGTTCAATGAGGCGATTCCAGCCGGGCTGCCTTCCGGTACTCGCGTGGCCCACAAGACCGGAGAGCTCACGAAGCTCCATCACGACGCGGCGATTGTCTATGCGCCCCGCCCATTCGTCTTGGTGATTCTGGTGCGCGGCCTGGCGGAGTCCAAGGACAGCGCCGCACTCATGGCCGACATCACCCGCCGGATTTACCAATCGGCGCAACAAATACATCCTTCGGCCAGCATCGCAACATCAAAGGGACTAGAATGGATACTGCGGGGGGGGGCGCGATCCTCTGGTCAGCGTTTTGGTTGATCAGGCGGGGAAGGTACGCAGATCACCTCGCGCATCATGTCGAGAGGGGAATCACAATGAAGCGTTTCGTGCGTTTTATTGCCACAGCCGCCCTGGGTCTTTTGTTTGTCGCAAGCGCAGCAGCCGATACCTTGGAGTTGAAGGATGGACGCGTCTTGCAGGGCCGCTATCTTGGCGGCACACAAGCAGTGCTGCGTTTTGAAGTAAATGGCAATGTTCAAACATTCAGCGTCAACGATGTTGTGGCCTTGACGTTCACGCACGGTGGTGGCAGCGCCGTTGCCGCTCCGACTTACGCTCCGGCTCCTGCTCCCGCGCCGGTTGCTCAGGCGCAGCCCATCCCTGCGGGCGGCACGGTCACAATTCCGGCCGGGCAGAGTATTTTGGTTCGCATGATCGACAGCGTCGACTCCGCAAAGAATCACGTCGGCGACATCTTTCACGCCAGCCTGGAAACCGACCTGACGGTGAACAACACGCTCGTAGCGCGCAAAGGCACTGACGTCTACGGACGCCTAGCCGAGGCTAAAGAAGCGGGCCATATGGCCGGCAGCTCCGAGCTGCAATTGGAGCTAACCCGCATGGTGATCGATGGTCATGACTATCCTGTGGTGAGCAGCGATTACACGCTGCAGGGCAAAGGGCGCGGCAAGAACACGGCGGAGAAAGTTGGCGGCGGCGCGGCTTTGGGAGCGATCATTGGGGCAATCGCCGGAGGCGGTAAGGGCGCGGCGATAGGCGCAGGCGTCGGCGCCGGAGCCGGAGGAGCCGTGCAGGTGCTCACGCGCGGCCAGCAAGTGAAAGTGCCCAGCGAAACCCTTTTGGAGTTCCGCCTGCAGCAGCCCGCAACGGTTGCCGCCACGCAGAGCTAGACTGGGTAGCTGCGCAAGCCGGCCTTTCTTGGCGCCCTCGCCGCTTTTTGCGGCACGGCGATCTTTCGCTGTGGCATCTTGCAACAAATTAACAGGCGCGCGAACCGCCTCAGCGACCACATCCGTTAACCACAATTCCGCATCTCTGTACCGCCCACGCTTCGGTATAATCACCCCTCATTTACTCTGAGGAGGTTTTCATGGCTGAGCCGTCTTATGAAGAGTTGAAAGCCCGTTTGGCGGAGCTCGAAAAGCAGGGAGGCAGCCGCCGCACCGGTCAGCTCGACTTCCGCGTCGGCGAAAAGGGCGGCGTCAGCGTCTACGGCCTCGGGCGCTTCCCGGTCACACTGTACTACGAGCAGTGGACCCGTCTGCTCGACGCCAGCACGCAGCTTCGCGCCTTCCTCGAGGAGAACAAGTCTGCGGGCAAGCTCAAGCTGAAGGAAAAATAGCGACTCACCCACCCGAAGTACTCAGGCCGCACAGAAACGGTTCTCGACTCCGCGCGTCTTAGGCCCAGCGGTCGGGGGAAGATCCATCGGCGCGCGGAGGACTTAAATGAAAAATTTCCTGTTCGGTGTACTCTTCACACTGCTGGCGATCGTGCTCGGCAGCTTGGCGTACCTGCGCCTCGGCTTCGCGGAAGTCGCCGCCGACATTCATCCCTCACGCTGGGAACGCGCGCTGATGTTCGGGTCCGTGCACGCATCTGTACGCCGCCGCGCCCCAGAAATGTCCAACCCGGTGCCTCCCACCGACGAAAATCTAATCGCCGGGGGCAAGATCTATCTCGAGGGCTGCTCCGGCTGCCACGGGACTCCGGGCAAGCCTGACGAATCCGGCGATAGTCTCTATCCACCGGTCCCGCAGCTCCCGCAGGCCGGGACGGAGTACACTGAGGCACAAGTATTCTGGGTGGCCAAGCATGGCATCCGGTTCTCCGGTATGTTTGTCAATGGCAAATGGTACTCCGACCAAAAGCTATGGACCGTAGCCGCCTACATCGCGCGCATAAAGTCGCTGCCGCCCCACGTCCAAGGGGCACTTGCGAAGCCAGAAGTGAAGAAATAGGAAAACCATGATCTTGACTTCGGCGCGTCTCTTAATTTGGTGGGTGTGTTGGGTTGCCCTCCCGCTGCTGGCAAGTTCCGCGGCCGGCCAAACGCCCTCTCCTGCGCTGCTCGTGCTGGAGAAAAGCGACAATACCCTGGCAATTGTCGATCCCGCGACCCTCAAGATCGTGGGCCGCGTGCCTGCGGGGCCGGATCCTCATGAAGTGGAATCCTCGCCCGACGGCAAACTAGCGTACATTTCGAATTACGGCGGGTCCGACAGCTCTCTCCACACCATTTCAGTGGTTGATCTTACTTCTCAAAAGGCTCTGCCTGCCATCGACCTTGGCGCTTTGCACTCTCCACACGGATTAGTGGTCGCTGGCGGCAAGCTGTATTTCACTGCGGAAACGAATAAGGTCGCTGGACGTTACGACCCTGCGACGCAAACAATTGATTGGCTGATAGGCACAGGGCAGGACAGAACACACATGGTTGCCGTCTCCACAACTCTCGATCGCGTTTTCACTTCCAACGTCGGTTCCGGAACCATCAGCATTATCGAACAAGTCTCTGGTGCAAACCCGTTCGGTCCCCCTTCCAGTGGTCCAGCGGGTTCTGCGCCACCCCCTGGTGGTCCGCCTCTGAGTGGGCCGCGAAAGACATGGCGGGTGAGCAACGTCGCAGCTGGCCGCGGCTCCGAAGGCTTCGACGTCTCACCCGACGGCAAGGAAATTTGGGTCGCAAACGCTCAGGACGGAACCGTTACCATCATTGACGTTTCTACGAAAAAGACGACGCAGACTTTCCCGGTTCCGGTAAGGGGCAATCGTCTGAAGTTCACTCCGGATGGCCAGCGCGTGCTAGTCTCCGGCGGCCCCTCAGGCTCGTCCGGTGTGAACCTCGTGATTTTGGATGTGGCCACGCACAAGGAAATCAGGAGCTTCGACTTCGGCGGGGGCTCCGCGGGTATTCTCATTGTGCCCGATGGCTCTCGCGCTTTTGTCGCGGTGAGTGCCAAGGACAAAGTGGCGGTCGTAGATTTGAAGAGACTGGAAGTGACTGGGTACATCGCGGCAGGCAAGGGACCGGATGGCCTCGCCTGGGCCCAACGCAAGTAATTTCTAATTCACACATTTGACAAATGGTTCGCTATCGAGAATTGATCCAGTCCGGCGTGCCAACTAGAAGGGTAGCGAGGAGAGGTCGACGTTGCCGCCGGAAAAGATTACGCCGAGCTTTGGCGGCTTGCCATCGGCTCGCGCCGGCAGCGTCAGATTCGCGACCGCGTCCGATTTCAAGAGCGGGGCGATGGCTACCGCGGAGGAAGGCTCGATGATGATCTTCATGCGCTCCCAGACGGTGCGCATGGCGGCGATGATTTCGGCTTCGCTGACGAGCAGGATGCGCTCGACGTGGTCGCGGAGGATCGCGAATGTCCTTGGCGCGAGCGAAGCGCGCAAACCGTCGGCGATGGTGTCGCTCGATTCCAGAGATTGCAACTTGCCGCTGCTGAGCGAGCGATAAGCGTCGTCGGCGCGCTCTGGCTCGCACCCGAAGATCTGGATGTCGGGGCGCAGGCCCTTAGCGCCCAGGCAGGTCCCGCTGAGCAGCCCGCCGCCGCTAACGGGCGTGAAGACCGCGTCGAGGTCGGGAATTTCTTCAAGCAGTTCCTTGGCGGCAGTGGCTTGGCCGGAGATGATCTGGTCGTTGTCGAACGGATGAATCAGCGCAGCACCGGTTTCCGATTGGACTCGAGCACAAACTTCATTGCGAGAAGAAACCTTGGGTTCGCAAAACGTGATTTTGCCGCCATAGGCTTCGATCGCGCGGACTTTCACGAGCGGGGCGTTCTTGGGCATTACGATGAAGGCGGGAACGCCGCGCCACGCAGCGGCGCAGGCCACCGCGGCGCCGTGATTGCCGCTCGATTGCGTGACAATACCGTGCGCGGCTTCTTCTTCGCTCAACGAGAGGATGGCGTTGCTGGCGCCGCGAATTTTGAACGAACCGGTCTTTTGCAGATTTTCGCACTTAAAAAAGAGGCGTGTGCCGGCCATGGCATCGAGAGACGCGGAAGTGAGCACCGGAGTGCGGTGGATGCGTGGTGCGATGCGCGCGTGAGCCTCCAGAATGGCTTGCCATGTTAGGTGCGTGTAGGCTGAGATGGGCGTTGTTGCATTCATTGGTTGATGCCAGAACACCGCTTGCAAGAAAGCTCTCAGCTATCGGCGCGAGCCGCAACGGCTTGCACATTATGGCATAGCCATGCGGCTTGCGAAGGGGAAGAGAAGGCGCGAAGGCGGTACCACACTTCCGTACTGAGAGTTTCACTGAGAGTTTGCGAATGTTTTGTTACTTGACCGGCGAAGTAGCTCTGCTACGCTGATGAATACCCTCCCGGATCCGCAGACCGCGTATTCCTTCCTGGCGGGGAGAAGAAGGTTATGGGCTCAGAACGCCGCCAGGTCGCACGGTACAACATGCGCACGTCGCTGCGATTTCGCGCGGTCAACCTAGCCTCGGACAAAAGCGAGCATTTCACCGAAGCCATCAATATTTCGCGGGGCGGATTTTTCTTTGCGTCGTCGGCGCCGCTTCAAGTGGGCATGCCGATAGACTGCACGCTGCACATGCCGGCGGAAGTGACTGGCAGCAAACCGCAGGAGACGCATTGTACGGCGCGAGTGGTTCATGTCCGGAATGAACCTTACGGGGACGGGCGGATCGGGTTTGGTGCGGAGATTGAGAAGTATCACACGCCGTAAAGGGCCAGAATCGAAGAACTGAAGGTCCGTACGCCTAAAATCCAAAAACTCAAGGGACCTTGACTGTGGTTTTTGCGCTGCCAACGTTTTCGAAGCGGTCATAGGCGCGCACGGCGATGGTGTGCTCCTTGGCCGGCTCTCCTGGTTTCCAGTTAAAGCCGACCGTGAATTGGTATTGTTCTTCCGGCGCATCGCTGATTCCGTTCTTAGGCGTTGCGATGATCCAGTCACCGCCGTCGACACTGTATTGCGCACGCTCGATGCTGCTGGTTGCGTCCCGGACCGTGAATTTAACAATCACGTTAGTGTCACCACAAACGCCAGTGCATCGATTGAACGCATCGGTCTTTAGGTTCTCAATCACAGGCGGGGTGTTGTCGACGACGAAGCGCTCGCTTTCGCGCTCGGTAGTCAGGGCTTGGGCGGGGGGATTTGCAGGGGCGTCGGTGGCTGCGATTTTGAGGTAGTAGGCGCCATCGGGCAAGGCGGTGCTGTCCCAGGAATAAAATTTCTGCTCGAGTTTGTCCTTCAGAAGTTTCCAGTCGGTTTCGTTTTCGCCACGGAAATAGACAGAGAAGCGCAGCTCGTCGTCGTTTTCGTCGTGCGCGGCCCACAGAACGGACTGAAAACCTTTTTGCTGGAAGCCTTGCGGCGGCTGTTCGAATCGCGCGGGCGAAGAGCTTTGGGTGATCACCACGCCAATTGGATTGGAAGCTTGCGGCTGACGCAGATTCACGATGGGTTGCTGGCCGCTCTGGATGATGATGTTGGCTTGCGCGCGCACCCCGGGATCTTGCACTGCGATGGCGTCGATGACCGGCGCCACGTTGCGGGGAAGGTAGGCGAGGGTGACCCAGCTAATGCCGTCGCCAGATCGGCCGTCGTGAATCACGGCTTTCCACTGCGCAAAACGGGCGGGCGGGCACTCGGCGCGACTGCCGGGTTTCGAATACGGTCCGAACCAGCGGGACCATTCTTTGCCGGGGTCTTCAGTGTTGCCGGAGCGCACAAAAAATTCGAGGCGGGGCGCGCCGGATGATGCGGCAAGTTTCTCGGCGCCCTTGTCGGAAGGCCCGGGCGGAGGGCTCCACCAATCCAGGCGTCCCCATTGCGAAAAAAGCTGAGCATCGAAGGAGCGCGATTCGTAAGTGCCCTCAGGCTCGTACTCAGGGCCAACGGAAAAAACCTTTCCGGGATTCGCGGTGCACAGGAAGAGCTTGCCTGTTGAGTTGCGAGCAATGCCCGTGATCTGCGCGGAGCCAGCTTTGGCAAGTTGCGCGAAAACGCCGCGGCCATCGATGGCGAGAAGCGCGCCGTTGTTGCCGGTGCCGGCGAGAAGGCGACCATCGGAATTGAGCGCGAGCGAGTACACGACATCGTCGCGGGAATTCCAAAGCTCTTCGGGCGCGCCTTCGGTTGAAAGGCGATAGATGCTGGAGGAAAGTTGTTGCGGGAAAGGGATGAACGGCGTTTGTCCCTGGGGCTGGCCTCCGAGCACGACGGCGCCGCCGGTGATGGTCGTGGTACCTTGGGGCGTGGTGATTATGGTGGTGGGAGCTGGAGCTGTCGGACGCTGCTTTTCGCCGATGGCGGCAGCATAGATTTCTCCGTCGGGAGCCACGGCGAGCGCGGTGACTTCGCGCTTGGCAGTTTCATAGAGCACGAAACCTTGGGCGGCGGACGCATCCTTTTCTTTGCGCGCGTTCTTGTTGCTTGAGCGGGTCACACGCAGAATGCGGCCACTCGGCTCAGTGCCGGCCAGGAGATCATTGTGCGTGTCGAAAGCCAGCACGCGGATGTGGGCTTCGTCGCTGGCATAGAAAAGCTCGCTCTTGCCGTCGGGGGCGACGGCAAAAATTTGCCCCTTGTCGCCGGTAGCCACGTAGAGAGTGCCGTCAGGAGCAAACGCAAGATCCCAGATGTATTTGGCCTTAGGATCGAAGAAAACGGTTTTTTCCCCGGAGGCGGAGACGCGATAAACCTTGCCGTCGGGAGACGTGGCGACGTAGAGCGTACCCTTGGCGTCGAACGCGATGGCTTGGGCGACCAGATCGGTGGATTCGAAAACCGTGGCTGGCTTGCCTGCCCCGCCGCCATCAAAGCGAAACACTTTTGCGGGAGAACCGCCTGCCGCGTAGAGGGCGCCTTTCGGGTCAACGCGCAGGGACCAGAGATAGGAGGCGTCTGCATCGGCGATGAGCGTAAATTTTGGGGCTAGCTCGAGGCGGCCGTCGCTGCGAACGGCCACGCCGTGGGGAGCGCCTTTGAGGAAATCTTCGTAAGAGGCTTGGCGCCAGGTGCGGGTGTGCTCCGCGATCGCGGTAGGAAGGCAAAAGAGATAGAGGAAGGGAAGGACATAAAGGACACGCGCGAAGTTTTGCATTGCAGGGGTGCCGACGTTGAGCTTCTTCGCGCATGCCCTTCGGATGCGCTCAGGATGACAGCACTGGACGTTGTGATTCGTGAATGGTGGCATTGGGCTCTTATCGGATTTGGAGGTTTAAGGAAATTACGCCGGAAACGGGTCCGCCTAGCGGGATTGAAGATTCGCTGGCGAGGGATTCGCGAAGGACCTGGACGCTGCCGGGAGCGGGTCGGCCATCGATCACGTTGATTTGGGAGAGGGGAATATTGGGCAGCTCTTTGTCTTCCCAGAGCATGGTAGGCGAAGGCATAAACAGTCCGACGTAGAGACGATCGTTACGGCGCTCGCGATTGAGGACAGCGATGAGCTGGTCCAGTCCGGAGGATCCGCTGGAGCCGCCAAAAGCGAAGCCGCGCGAGGCGCGGTTGAGGGTATCGCCGTCAGTGACAAGGATGCGCAACGTGGCGCCGCGCGCGATTTGGTCGGGAACCCGCACAGTGGTTTCTTCAACGCGGGCCGCTCCACGATACGGGTGCAGGAGAACCCGGACGCGGAGGGTTTCGCCGGGTGCGGCTTCGCCCTTTTCAAGCCAGGCGCTATCGATGGTGAAGGATTGGCGGCCGGGAATGCTTTCGACGCGAAGCGCGATGCGCTCGACCTCAGGAACTTCGAAGGTGTTCACGAAGAGACGAGTAAAAATATTTTGCACGCTTAGGGCGATGGGAAGACCATCGGGAATAAGAGCGTCGCCGGGGGCGTAGGTGTTTTCGATTTGCACAGGCGCGTGGCCGTGCAGGCGAATCTCGCCGGTGAGATGAAGCGTGGTGCCTTCCCCGTAAATGGCGTTTTGCGTGAGACCGTTGAATGCCGTGATGGCGACGAGCAGGGGAGTGAGCTTGGGGTGATTAACTACGTCGAAGTGCAATTTCTTTTCGCCGATTGGCGTAGCGACCGCGAGGTCGAGCGGAATCATGGGTGGCGGAGCGCCTAGTTTTCCGGTCACGGCGGTGAGGTGGTCGCCGGTGATGGTGCCGATCGAGCCGCCGACGTTGACGATTTTGGTGGAGGCGAGATCGGAAGAGAGCGTGGTCAGGACGCGGCTGCGCGCCATGGGGAGTTGGACGTTGCCGAGATTGAGAAACGGGTGGCCGCAGAGAAAAACGCGATCTGCTTGCACGGCGGTCACAGTGCAGGCGGAATTGATGGAGGCGTCGCCTTGCACAAGGACCATTCCGGCCATTTCGCCGGGAACGAGATGCGCGTCTTCCGGGCGGGGCGCGGAGGTGCCTCCTTGCGCCGCGACGAAGCCGTAGCTTTGGATTTGCGGCGCGAATTGCCGCAGCGTTGCGGACTGAAAGCCGGAGAAGATGAGCGGAGTCTCGATGGGCGCGAGAGTGGAACCTGTCGGTAGCGACAAGGCTGGAGTGATTTTTAGCACAGCGGAAGTGTCGAGCGGCAGCGGAAATTGTTGCGCGCCGCTTTGCGTAGGCGGTCTGACGACGTCTTCGATGGGAGTTACGCCGGCGATAGGATCTTTGGTGAAGATGCCGAGCTTGAGCGAGAGCGCGCCTGCGAGTTTGCCGTCCAGGTAGACGGGGCTTCCGCTCATGCCAGCGACGACGCCGGTGCGCTCGACTTTGGGACCTTTAAGTTGGACCAGGATGATGGACTGGCGAGGCCCAAGGAAATTGGGCATCACGCCGATGACTTCGAGATCGAACTTTTCAATCTGGTCGCCGGCGAAGATCGTGTAGGCGTAGCCTTGCATGCCGGCCCGCACTTGCTCGAGTGGAAGAATCTCAGTTGATTGCGCGGAGGCGGTGACCGGAAGAACTGCGATTGTTAAGGCGAGGCAGAGCACTCGGAGGATTCGTGCGGACAGATGGAGCGGGGCCGGCGACATGAACTCGTAATGATACTTGGGGCGGGTACCGGGTGGCAATTGGACGCGAGGAGAGAATCAGGTGGGACGAAGAGGCTAGGCGTTCTAATACCCTGGATCTTGTACCTGCTTTGACACGCGACGAACCTACTCGTAGCGTAGGGCTTTGATGGGGTCGACTCGGGTAGCACGGCGTGCGGGTACGTACGTGGCGAATATTGCCACCACGGCCAGCAGGACGGAGACGCCTAGATAGGTGATGGCGTCGGTGGGGGTTACGCCGAAGAGCAGGCTCGCCATCAAACGCGTAAGGATCAGAGCGGCAACCAAGCCGACAACGACGCCGATTGCCGTAAGCAAGACCCCTTGCTTCAGCACGAGGCTCAGAATGTTCGCGGGCTTTGCGCCTAGCGCCATGCGGAGGCCGAACTCTTTCGACCGGCGCGCTACGGAGTAGGAAATTACGCCGTAGATTCCGACGGTTGCAATGATGAGCGCGATGCTAGAGAACAGAGTGAGGAGCAATGTAAGAAAACGCGGCCGGGATTGCGCAGAAGAGAGTACGTCGTCCATGAGGCGAACGTGCGATATGGGGATGGTCGGATCAATGGCTTGCACTTCCTGGCGCACGGCGCTTGCGAGCGAGCTCGGATCACCGTTGCCGCGCAGGACGACGAAGGCGTCATTGTTACCGCTGCCGTGTTTCTGCGTGTAGGGGAGATAGAGCTCCGTGCCGGTGGGACGGTCGATGCCGGCGTTCTTGACGTCTTCAACGACACCAATGATAGTGCAGAACGCCCCATCCATGTTTGGCTGAATGCGGCGACCGAGAGGGCTTTCGTTTCCGTAAAACGTACGGGCGAGAGTTTGGTTAATGATGATGACGTCGGGCGATCTGGCGGTGTCTCGCACGTCGAAGAGGCGGCCGTCCATTAAGCGGATGCCCATCGTTTCAAAGTAATCCTTGCTGACGACTTGATAGTAATCGATGTTTTCGATGGGACCGCCTTCACGGCGAACGAAGCCTTCGATGTGCGTGTCGTTCATGTTGGGCGGACGCAGAGGAGGCAGACCCGAGGCAATGGCGGCGGAGCGTACGCCGGGAAGATTGCGCACGCGGTCTTCAAGACGGGTCCAGAAGCTGTCGATCACTTCGTTTTTTGGGTAAGTGCTCTGCGGAAGCGCGAGATTCATGGTCACAACATTTTCGGGATTCAGTCCGATGTGGACTTCCTGCAGCTTCCAGAAACCGCGGATCATTAGGCCGCAAGCGACGAGTAGAACGAGGGCCAGGGCCAATTCGCCGGCCACCAAAGCGCGGCGGAATCCTTGCGCGGCGGCGGTGCCGGTTGTCGAGCCGACCGTTTCCTTCAGCGAATCTTGCACGCTTTGCAGTGCTAGCGGAATGATTGGCGCCAGACCGAAGAGAATGCCGGTCAGCAGACTGGCGGCAACGGTGAACAATAGCACGGTGGTGTCGACGCCAATTTCGGCAGCGCGGGGAATGGCGCCGGCATTGGTGAGTTGGATCACGCGAATGCCCAGATAGGCGAGCGCCAAGCCAAGAATTGCACCGCACCCGGAGAGAAGCAGCCCTTCAGTGACGAATTGACGGGCGAGACGTGGCAGGTCGGCGCCAATGGCGCTGCGAATGGCGATTTCGCGACGGCGTGATTCAGCGCGAGCAAGAAGAAGATTGGCGACATTGACGCAGGCAATGAGGAGCACGACCGCGACCGCTCCGAGCAGCATCAGAAGCGCGGTGCGCACATTGCTGACCACTTCGGCTTGCAAAGGAAAGCTGACGAGCGTGTGTCTCTTAGTGTTGAAGTAATGCTCGTTGGCGGACTTGTGCGCTTCGGTGGAGGCGGTCACGTAGGATTGCATTTCGGACTGTGCCTGCGAAGGTGTCACGCGAGGTTTCAGAAGGCCAAGCAGGGAGAAGTTGTGCGAGCCGCGGCTTCCGGGTTTGGCGGGATCGATTTGCAATGGCGACCAAAGTTGCGGCGGGTCCACTTCGCCGGGAGGGAATTCGAATCCGCGCGGCATGACGCCGATGATGGTGCATTTTTGTCCGCCGAGCAGCGTTTGGCGACCGACGATCTGGGGATCGCTACCGAAGACGCTCTTCCAGAGTCCGTAGGAAATGTTTATGACGATAGGAGCCGTGGGCTCGTCATCAGCGGGCATGATCAGCCGCCCCATCATGGGGGAAACGCCCAGGGAATTGAGCAGGCCGCCGCTGATATACGAAGCGGTGACGCGCGCAGGTTGCGTGATGCCGGCAATGTTTGCGCCAGTGTTCGCCCAGGCGTCGATGGATTCCCATGAGTTCAGGTCTCTGCGCAGGTCCAGAAATTCGGGCGCAGAAGTCCAGAAGCGACCAAGGCCGCCGTTCGGAAACGTGGGAAATTCCGTGTAGATGCGCACGAGGCGCCCGGGCTGTTTGTAGCCGAGCGGTCGAAGCAGGACGGCATTGACGACGCTGAAGATTCCGGTAGTGGCGCCAATCCCCAGCGTCAGGCACAGAACGGCAGCGGCAGCGAAGCCCGGATTCTTTAGGAGCATGCGAACGGCATGCCTCAGGTCAAGCCAGAGATTGTCCATCCACCCCCTCCGCACAGAGCGGCGCCGGGTTGCACCACGGTAGCAGATTCCTGGAAGAGGTAACGTAAGAGAAGAAAATAAGTTCCGTTCCATCGAAAAATTGTGGGTGCGCGCAAGTGAAACGTTTGTTGCGGCGGCGCGTCTACGGAACTAAAGGGTGTGGGTGTCCGTTATCCAGGTCCAAGTCGGGGATTCTTGCATGGCTGAGGGGGGAACAGATGCGGTCCTCATTTTCGATTAGCAAATCAATTTTGAATTCTGGTTGCATTGCTGCGCTGGTTTTAGTAATCGTTTTGCTCGGCTTTGGCCCAGCGACTTTTGCGCAGGTGGCGATCACTGGAAAGATCGCGGGAACCGTGACGGATTCTTCCGGGGCGGGCGTCCCCGGTGCGACTGTAACCGTGCAGGGAAGTGCATTGATGGCGCCGCGCGTCGCCACAACACAGTCAGACGGGAGCTTTTTTTTCGATTTCGTGGACATCGGCACCTACGACGTCACAGTGGCGGCGAAGGGGTTCAAGACTGCCCTGGAGAAAGGCGTCGCGATTACCGCGGGATTTAGTGCCACGCTGAACATCGCGCTGACCGTCGGAGAAGTGCAGGAGACCGTGGAGGTGAGCGGCGAGGCGCCGATCGTGGATGTGCGCAGCAACGCGACACCCAGCACCTTCGATCAAACCTTGCTGCAAGACATTCCAAGCGGGCGCGATCCGTGGTCGACGGTGGCGCAGGCACCGGGGACGCTGTCCAGCAACTATGACGTTGGCGGCAACCAAAGCTTCCAACAGGCCGTAATGCAGGTTCACGGAAGCAAGCCGGGGGAGCAGGTGTACAGCTTCGATGGCTTACGCTTGAACTGGCCGGGGTCGTCGGGAGGATTCACCGCATTTTACATTGACCACGATTCGCTGCAGGAGTTCCAGGTAGTGACGGACTCCGCGCCAGCGGAGGTGGGAGTTGGCGGCGTGTACATGAACATGGTGACCAAGTCGGGCTCCAACCAAGTTCATGGGATGGCGGCGCTCTACTACACGAGCGCGGCATTTCATAGCGGCGAGCCGTCCCTGCAATTTGGCGGGCAGCCGGACCCGGTGGGCAGCCCTATGATCATGAATCGCGACTCCACTGTGAACGCGGGCGCGCCGCTGATGAAGGATCGCTGGTGGATTTTTGGCGCGTACCGGCGGTACGACATCAAGGAAAGCATTCTGGCGATCCCGAAGCCTGCGTCCGAAGGCGGTGGGCCGATCGCGGACACGAATCACCAAACCAATACCGTGTTGCGCACCGATTTTCAGATCAATGCAAAAAATCGCGTCAATTTCCAGTGGCTGTACAACAACCAGAATCGCTTCTTCAGGCGCGACACAGCGTTTCAGTTTGTGGACGAGCAGGCGAGCTGGCGGCAAATCGAGCCGGCGTACATCGTGCAAGGGCAGTGGACCAGCCAGATCACGAATAATTTTCTGCTCGACGCGCGGCTGGGCTATCTGCACTTGCTCTTCCCGCTGGGATATCAGCCCACCGTGACGCCAACCGATATCAATCTGCAGGACTTCTCGTTCCAGACAGAAAAAGGTGCGGCGCCGTTCAATTACTTGAATCCGGCCCAGACACTACGCGCGGCAGTGAGCGCGTCGTACTACAGAGGCGCGTTTCTGTACGGGACGCATAATTTCAAGTTTGGATACGAAGTGGGGAAGAGCAAGAACGGAAATGTTTTCAATGTGAATGGCGACATCAACGCGCAGTTCAACGGTGGACAGGCGCTGGACGTGATCATTTACAACACGCCGGTGCGGGAACAGGCCATTTTCCACGACTCCGCCTTTTTCCTGCAAGATGCGTGGACGGTAAAGCAGAGGCTGACGTTGAACCTGGGATTCCGCTTCGACCACTTCCGCACATTCAATCCTGCGCAAAGCAGCCCCGGAACAGGAACGTTCTCGAGCTTGTTCCCCAACCGCACTTTTCCGCAGTCGCCGGACGTCGTGGTATGGAACAATGTGGCGCCTCGGATTGGTGGCGCTTTTGACGTGACCGGCAAAGGGCGCTCCGTGATTCGCGCGAGTTACAGCCGCTTCTACCGGATCGAAGGAACGGAGATAGCCGAGGCGGTGAATGCTAATGGGCTCGGAGGACAGGGTTACATCTGGACCGATTCAAACGGAGATGGCTTTCCGCAGTCGAGTGAATTCTTGTCTCCGTCGAATCTCATTTTCAGCTTCGGCGGCATAGCCACGCGGATTGACCCTAATCTCAAGCACCCCTATTCGGATCAGGTCAGCGTGGGTTATGAGCAGCAGGTCTACAAAGATTTGCATGTAGGCGTGACCTATTTCTATCGCACGAACAAGGACCAGGTGGGACAGCGCAACATGGCGATTCTGCCGACCGACTACACACCGATCACGACGCTGAACGGCCAACCCATTACCAATCCGCTGACGAACCAGCCCTTGACGCTGTTTAGTGCCAATCAGGCGCTGGTGGGGCAATCGGATCTGTTGGTGACAAATATACCGGCGCTGGACGACAATGCGTATCACGGAGTGGAGTTCACAGCGGTAAAGCGTTTCAGCAGTCGCTGGCAGGTGCTCGCCGGATTTACGATTCAGCGGGAGAAAGGCACTTGGGCCAACCCGAACGGCATCACCGCCGATAACTTCAACGATCCGAATCTGGATATCAACCGGAAGAATAGCTATCTAGATTTCGACTCGACCTACATATTCAAACTTGGCGGGACATACGATCTGCCCTGGCACTTCACGACCAGCGCTAACTTCCAGCACTATACCGGCTACCCGATACAGCCGAATTTGGTCTTCAGCGATACGCGCCCGCTTGCACAGCGCGAGCTTAAGCAAGGTTCGGAGACAGTGGCTCTGCAGGCAGCGGGCACCTCTCGATTGCCCAGCGTGAATCTGCTGAGCTTCCGGATTTCGCGGCCATTCAGCGTTTGGGAATCGCGGCTGACCGTTGAGCCCTTGGTGGATTTGCTCAACATCGGCAACAGCCAGACGGTGGTCAGCGAAGTGACGTCATTTGGTTCCGCATACCTAAAACCATCGGACTTGTTGCATCCGTTCGTGGCAAAGTTCGGGCTACGAGTGAAGTTCTAGCGCTTCTTTCTCACTTGTTGCACGGCCGGCGCTTTGTGAGGAGAATGAAACGCCGGCCGCGACATGCGTGAGCTGGTCGAGAAAACTCTTGATGGGAGTGATCATGAAGCGTTTCTTCGCTGCATGTGTGCTGCTGGTTCTTGCATCGCCGCTCTTCGGCGATGACCATCCGGTGCTGAGGCCGCCGACGGTTTCCACATTTTCGATTGTGGCGATTGATCCCTCAAATGGAGACATGGGCGTGGCGGTGGCGTCGCGCTATTTTTCCGTGGGCTCAGTGGTGCCGTGGGCACTGGCCGGGGTAGGTGCGGTAGCCACGCAAGCGAACGTCAACGTCGGTTACGGGCCCAAGGGAATTGACTTGCTCCGTCAGGGACTGAGCGCCAAGCAAGTGCTCGATCGCTTGCTGGCGGAAGACACGTTTGAGGGAAAAGACGGCCGTCAGGTTTCGATCGTAGACGCGCACGGCAAAATCGCGACATATACGGGCCCCAATGCGCCGCATTGGGCCGGCGATCGACAGGGTAAAACTTGGTCGGCGCAGGGAAACATCCTGGTGGGTCCGCAGGTGCCGGAGGCCATGGGCAAGGCTTTCGACACCACGCAAGCTGAGTTGGCTGAGAAACTCTATGCGGCTCTAAAGGCGGGCGACGATGCCGGAGGAGACGCCCGTGGGCACCAGTCCGCCTCTATGTTGGTCGTGCGAAAGCAGGGCGGTCGCAACATCAATAACGATCGGTATATCTACATAAACGTCGACGATGACCCGAAACCGCTCGCCGAACTCCGGCGCCTCCTGAATCTGAATCTTACGTATCTGTATGGAAATGAAGCAGATCGGCTGCTCTCCGCCGGAAAGAAGGCCGAGGCGCTGGCTGCCGGACGCAAAGCCGCGGAGTATTCCCCCAAACAAGCCGACGGCCACACCAGCTTGGGCTTCCTCGAATACATCAACGGAAACAAGGACGCCGCGCTGAAGGAGTTCCAGGCAGCAAAGACGCTCGACGCGGACTTCAAGAAGCAATTTGACGCAACGATTAGCTGGGAAAAAGAATTCAGGACCATTTTGGCCGACAAAGAGTTCTTAGCTAAATTGTTCCCTCCTCAGTAGCGCGCCGATTTGCTGAGATCTGGCAGCGGAATTCTCCCCATATACGGCTCGTCGGCGCCGGACTGCAATCCAGTCCTAGTACTCGGCGGCTGGGACTACTAGGGCCACAGATGGGTTGCTTTATTGGTGCGCCGGAGCATAATTACCTTCCTTAATAGCAACGTGTCCCGAAATAGGAAACGGTTTTTCAAGGATCGGCATGAAATCATCAGGGAATAAGTGTCCGTCACAAGCTGCGGGCTATAGTTTGGTCGAGATGATGATGACGTTGGTCATCGGTCTGATCTTGGTCAGCGTGGCTCTGCCGACGATGATCGGAGCGATCCAAGCATATCGCCTGAGCGGCATTTCGCAGCAGGTGGCGAACTTGATTGAGCTGACGAGATACACAGCAATACGCCGCAATTCGGTGATGTCCCTGCAAAGCACAGTGATGAACGGCAACAGAGTTTTCTATATCGACCTGAATGCCAACGGCTTGCTGGATGCAAATGAGCCGATGGTTATGCTGCCCAGCGACATGCAGCTCGCAAACGGTCAACCCCTCACGCCGGATGCGTCGAGTACCCGACTCGTCCCCACGCAGGATTTTGCGGCGCAACTTACCTTCGATTACCGCGGGACGGTGAACTTCCCGGTCGGCGGTCCAGTGGCGGCATATTTCCTGGCGCTCGGGTACGTAAACCAAGCCCAGTATGGTTGCCGCGCCATCACGGTGACGCCGATGGGTCAAACCAAAATGTGGAAGGCTCCAGCCAGCGGCACATGGACGGGAATGTAAATGCGACAAAACTTTATGCAGGCGCGGCTAGCAAACAGACGTCTTAAAAGGCGCGCGGGGCAGAGTGGCTTCTCCATTTTAGAGATGGTGCTCGCAAGCGCCATTCTGATGGTTGGCATTATTTCCGTCGTGCAGCTAGTGCCGGCCAGCCTGCAACTCAATGCGAACAATCGCCTCGACACCATGGCAACTGTGATTGCGCAGCGCGAACTGGATCAGATGCTCAGCCAACCGCTGTCCACGAACGCTTTTCTGGATACGGAAGGACGAACAATCAGCCTCGGCGGCGCGGGTTCGCCCGGGGCGCCGGTCATTATGCAGGGTCAAATGGCGCAAATCGATTTTACCGCCGGCGCGGTTGCGGGTTTTTCAATTCCGACCTACGTCGATCTAAACGATCCGAGCCGGGCGACCTTTGAGTTGCGCTGGGCTGTGATTCCCCAGGTGAGCGGCGGAAAAACAATCAGCAAACGGATTATCATCGGTTGTCGCCAAACGAACGCCAGTCAGCCTTTGCTACCTGTCAATTTAGACAGTTGGGTGCAGAAGTAGCCTCGCAAGAATCATGATGAAGAGCCCAAAACGCGGGGACGGCTATTCGCTGGTTGAACTGCTGGTGGCGACCGTGTTGTTCACGATCATCGCCGGAACAGTGTTTTCGTTGCTGTTGGGTGCGCAACTCCGCTACCGAGGCGAGAGTGACGTGACCACTGCCTTTCAGCAGGCCAACGTGGCCATTGATCAGATTGCGCGCGACGTACATTCCGCCGGGTACCCGCCGGCGACTTCATTTGCTGCGGGCGTGGCGCAGGCCAACCCGCAGTTGGTGGCGCTGCCATTTTCCTGGTCGCCGGGCTATCCGAACGCGCCCTGCACGGTGGGGGTGAGTTGTGGCGCGGTCCCTGGAGACTACGATTTGATACTTGAAACCGACACTGGTGACGGCAATGGCGTTCAATGGATACGTTATTCGCTGCAAGGCACGACTTTGATGCGGGGAGTTACTGCCCCCAAAGTAGCCTTCGCGGATCCCGTGGGCTCAACGGCGGGCGGGCTGCTCCCTTATCTCGAGAACGTAATGAACCAGAGCAAATCCTTGCCGATTTTCTCGTATCGCTATGACATCACGAATCCGCCTCCGGCGCAGCAGCCCTCGAACATCCGTGAGGTAAATATCCTGCTGATCGTGCAATCCGCGCAGCCCGATCCACAGACTGGACAATTCCGCACGATCACTTTAACCGGCCAGGCAGCTCGTTTTAATCCGAACCAGTAGGACGCCGATCAGAAAGTTTGTGAAAGCAGTCATGAAAAAGACGAAATGCCAGTCGAACTCGGAGCGCGGCGTAGCTTTGGTTATTGCCATTTTTTCTTTGATGCTGATAAGCGTCGTAGCTACCGCACTGATTCTGACCGCCGGCACCCAATCTGCAATCAAATCAAATTACAAGTCCGCAATGCACGCCTTCTACGATGCGAAAGCGGGCCTCGAAGAAGCGCGCGGACGGCTGTGGACGTCCAATCCGGACGCGATCACTAGCTGCGTCTTTCCGGGTGGGCTTCCGATGCCGGTCGGGAACGTGTGTTACATCGTGAATCCGTCAGACGGTGAAAACGTCGATCCGACAGACCTCAATCCGGCAAATCCTTACGCGGATTTCGAATACCAGCAGGAGTGGGGCCCGGCGACGGCCTACGCGGTGCAGCGGCCCTTCATTACCTCCAAATCGCGCCTCCCCACTATTGCCGGTCCGCTCTACAAATGGGTACGCATCACGCCACGAACCAACCTTTCCGCGAAATTCGGCACGGACAATACAGCTCTTTTCTTTGATGGCAAGAACACCAATTCGGCGGGAACTGGGGCGCAAGTTCTCACCATTACGTCGCTTGCCGTAACTCCTTACGGCAGCCGCCGCATGGTTCAGTACACTGTGGCAGCGGGATCCTCTGCTGCGGCAATACCTGCCTTTCCGTCAGCGCTAACCTTGGATGGCAACGCGGTTAGCTTTACCGGGCCGAGTGGCAGCGGTGACGATGGGCACGGAAGCAGCGCCAATTTCCGGATTAATGGCAATGACATGGACGCGCCGCCGGGTACGTCATCCGGTGTAGGGGCGATCGGATTTACAAACAACTCTGACTCATCCAACGTTTCGGTAGCCGCCGTTCCGGCCTCTAACTATCTCAGCCCATCGGGAGTCACAGCCGTAGGCGCTGTTTCCGTCCCGACCATCCTTCAGACGCCGAGCAGTCTCGATGCTTTGGTACAGAGCATTACCCAAAGCGCCGACAAGGTCGTGGACGGGCCGGTGACGCAAAGCGATTCCAATAATATTATGCCCCCTGGAATGTCCGCCACGACTCCAATGGCCGTTGTTGTTAAAGGAGACTTGACCATTAACGGTTGGAACAACACCGGCTACGGACTATTACTGGTGACTGGTCAGCTCAAATATGACCCGGATGCCAGTTGGAATGGGATTATTTTGGTGATCGGGAGAGGTGTGTTTATCTCAAACCAAATGGGTACCGGGCAAATCAACGGCGTCTTGCTAATCGCACAAACACGCGACCCTTCGTCCGGTAAGCTGTTATCGACTTTGGGACCCGCTTCCTTCAAGCAAACCGGGGGAGGCCGCGGAATTCACTACAGCAGCAAGTGGATAGCGGCCGCACAAGGCGCAACGCCCTACCAGGTTTTGTCCTTTCGAGAAATTGCCCAGACGAACCCTTGATTCGCGGGCAGTTCTTTGTTTTGCCGACCTTCCAGTCGCCATCTTTTTCTGCCTCCTACTTTTTCTGCCTCCTGCTTGCGTTCGGATTGCCGATACGCTATTCCTCTGCATGTCGATTCCACTTATGTGAGGTCTCCGCCGCATGAACAATCGGACGTGTGTCAAAGTCGGGCTGTGGTCTCTTTGTGTTCTGGCAGTGGTGTTTGGCGTTGCGGCGGACGCGGGGAAGACGACGGCGTGGGCGGGAGGCGCGACAGATGACGAATGGGCTTACTACGGACACGACGCCGGGGGCATGCGTTTTTCTCCTCTGACGCAAATCAATCGCGAGAATGTCTCGACTCTCAAGGCCGCTTGGGTATTTCACACAGGCGATGTTTCCGAGGGCGGCGGTGACCGAAAGCGAAGCGGGTTTGAGACCACGCCGATTCTCGTTGATGGGATGCTCTATCTGACCACGCCTTTCAATCGTGTGATCGCCCTCGATCCGGAAACCGGAACGCAGCGCTGGGCCTACGACCCGAAGATCGAATTGGACTGGGACTACGGCGACGGGCTCGTCAACCGCGGCGCGGCGACTTGGCTCGATTCCGCGCGGCCAAGCGGGCAGCCGTGCCGCCGAAGAATTTTCGAGTCCACGCAAGATGCACGGCTGGTGGCTATCGATGCGGCGAACGGCTCACCCTGCGCGGACTTTGGCAAAAGTGGCCAGGTGAATTTGCGCGATGTGCCGGGCTATCACGCCGGCTGGTATCACATGACCTCGCCGCCAGCGGTGATCGACGATCTCGTGATCGTGGGTTCCGCCATTGACGACAACCACCGCGTGGATATGTCGCGCGGCGTTGTGCGCGCTTATGACGCGCGCACCGGCACACTGCGCTGGAGCTGGGACCCCATCCCGCCGAATCCATCCATCGCTGGCGCGAATGGCAAGACGAAAGCGTTCCGCAGCGGCGCCGGCAACGCCTGGTCGATCATGGCGGTGGACCCGGAGCGCGGATTGGTGTTTGTCCCAACGGGAAGCCCCAGCCCAGATTACTACGGTGGCTTGCGAGTCGGAGATGACAAGTGGGCGAACTCCGTGGTCGCGCTTCGCGCCAAAACCGGTGAGCCCGTCTGGGGATTTCAGCTTGTGCACCACGACCTGTGGGATTTCGATACTGCATCGGCGCCTTTGCTGACAACGCTGCGCCATGACGGGCGGGACGTACCGGTTGTGATTCAGGGCAACAAGTCCGGCCTGCTCTACGTGCTGAACCGCGACACGGGCAAGCCGGTATTCCCCGTCGAGGAACGCGCCGTGCCGCAAAGCGATGTTCCCGGCGAAGTGACTTCGCCGACGCAGCCGTTTCCACTCGCTCCGCCGCCGCTGGCCGCGCAGACGCTTTCCGCCGCTGACGCCTGGGGGCCAACGCCGGAAGATCGTGATGCTTGTCGCAAAACAATCGCGCAGTTGCGCAACGAAGGAATTTTCACGCCGCCCAGTTTAAAGGGGACACTGATGGTGCCTGGCAACATTGGCGGTATGACCTGGAGCGGCTATGCGTTCGACCCGCGGCGTAGTTTGCTCGTCACAAATACAAACAATATCGTCGCGGGTGCGCGGCTTATTCCGCGCGCCAAATATGATCAGCGTGGCTCGCACGTCGAAGACGGTGACTACGGCGACCAGACCGGCGCGCCCTACGGCCTATTCCGCCGCTTCCTGCAATCTCCATCCGATTTGCCGTGCAGCCCGCCGCCCTGGGGACTGCTTACGGCAATCGACATGACCGAAGGGAAAATTCGCTGGCAGGTACCGCTCGGCTCGATGCAGGATTTTGGCGGCGCGCACAAACAGCAGATTCCCCCGGGATCGATCAGCCTCGGGGGCCCCATCGTCACCGCGGGCGGCGTGGTATTCATCGCCGGCACGACCGATTCCTACATCCGTGGTTTTGACGTCGAAACCGGCAAAGAGCTTTGGAGGGCGCAACTCCCGGCCAGCGCAAACGCCACGCCGATGACCTACCAACTTGGAAGCAATGGAAAACAATATCTGGTGATCGCCGCGGGAGGACACCCAAAGATTACCGAAGAGGAGGTTAGCGATGCGTTGGTGGCGTTCACGCTTCCGTAAGCGCTCTTGACCGCAAACCTACTCGTAGCGAAGCGCTACCAGCGGATCGACACGCATCGCGCGCCGTGCCGGGATGTAGCAGGCCAGCAGCGTGACCACGCCCAAAACGAAGGTGACGGTCAGAAAAGAGAACGGGTCGCTCGCACTAATGCCATAAAGCAGGTGGCCCATCGTTCGCGATAACGCCAAAGCAGCCACGAGGCCCAGGACTGCTCCAATCGCAAACAATTTCAATCCATGTGACAAAATCATGCGCAGAACATCGCGCGAGTGCGCGCCCAGCGCCACGCGAACGCCGATCTCCTGCGTGCGCTGAGTCACGACAAACGACAGCACCGCATAGATTCCAATCGAAGCCAGCAGCAGCGCCAATCCGGCAAATCCGCCGAGCAATGACGCCTGCATTCGTCGCGGCGCTAGATTTTCACCTACCAATCGTTCCAGAGGCATTACCTCCGCGACGGGCTGCTGCTTATCCACGGACCAGATCTGTTGCCGCACCGATTCCGCCAAAAGCAGCGGCTCTCCCGAGGTTCGTACAGCAAGGTAGTCCGGAGCGAAAAATTCCTGTTGTTGGTACGGCAGATACATCTCTGCTCGGGCTGGCGAAGCGGGGCCGGCTTGGTGTACGTCGCCAACAATGCCAACGATGGTGATCCACGGTACATTTTCACGGAAAGCGCCCTTCTTGAAACGCTTGCCGACAGGATTTTCTCCAGGCCAAAGACTCCGCGCCATCGTTTGGTTGATCAGCGCCACGAGCTGCGTTCCGCTTCCGTCGCGCTCATCGAAGAGGCGGCCTTCAATGAGTTTCATCCGGAGCGCGCTCATGTAATTGTGGCTGACGACGCGCGCGTTAGGAATGGGCATCTGTCCCGGCGCGGGCTCCGGATGGCCCTCAATGGTGATGCCGCTGGCGCCCCCTTCGTTGGTGAGGGGAATCCACGTCGTGTAGCCAACGGCCACGACGCCGGGAAGATGCTCCACCTTTTCCAAAACTTGATCGTAAAACGCGGCCCGGCGCGCTTGCGTGTCGTATTTCTGCATCTGCATGGGCGTGCGCAAGACCAGCACATGGTCTGCGCGAAAACCCGGATCGAGATGAACGAGATTTTCGAAGCTGCGAATCATCAGCGCCGCACCTGCCAACAAAACAATGGCAAGCGCAACCTCACTGACGACCAGCACGTCGCGCAGCCGCTGGCCGCCTGAGCCAATGCCGTTCCGGCCGCCGCCGTCCTTCAGGGACGTCGCGAGATTCAGGCTGGACACGCGCATCGCTGGGATTACCCCAAACAGGATGCCAGTGAGAATTGAGACCCCTGCGGTGAAAAGAAATACGCGGCCATCCAGCAAGGAACCCGCGAGAGGAGCGATTCCGGCTGGTATCAGGCTCGCCAGGAATTGCGTGGCCCCCACTGAAAGAGCCAACCCGATCGAACCGGCAATCATCGCCAGCAGCAAGCTTTCCGTCAGCATCTGCCCGATGATGCGCAGCCGGCTGGCGCCGAGCGTCAGGCGCATGGCCAATTCGCGGCGTTTGCCGCTGGCGCGCGCCAGCAAAAGGTTTGCAATATTCGCGCATGCGATCAGCAGCACGAAGCACACCGCCCCGAAAAGCATGAGTATCGCCGGACGGATATCTCCCGCCACGTGTTCGCGCAGAGGCACGGCAAACGCGCCGACCTTGGCGTTATCGTCGGGATGCTCTTGTTCTATTTGTCTCGCAATGGTCGCCAGCTCAGCATTGGCGGTCTGCAGCGAAACTCCAGGCTTGAGGCGCGCAATCACGTTCAGGAAATGGCTTCCGTGGTCCGCGAGTTTCTCCTTGGTGAGCTGCCACGGCACCCACAGTTCTGTCGAACGGTCCGGGAACAAGAATCCTTCCGGCATGACCCCGATCACCGTGTACTTTGTGTCTTCAAGGCGGATCTCTTGCCCGATCACTCCCAGGTTCGCGCCAAATCGCCGAGCCCACAGCCCGTGGCTCAGAATCGTTACACGAGCCGAGCCAGGGAGATTGTCCTCCGAACGAAAGTCGCGGCCGAGCGCCGGGCTGACGCCAAGCACCGAAAACAGATTCGATGAAACAGCCGTCCCGTTGAGCTGTTCGGGAGTTCCGTCGCCCGTCAGGTTGAGCGTGTGGAACAGCAGTGCGGCGGTATCTTCGAAGACATGGTTTCGTGCCTTCCAATCGGAAAAATTGCCGGGTGCTGGTGTGTTCTCCGGAAATCCATATGATGACGCATCTTCCCAGACCATCACGAGTCGGCGCGCATCGCGATAGGGAAGTGGCCGCAGCAGAACAGTATCAGCGATGCTGAAGATCGCTGTGTTGGCCGCGATGCCCAGCGCCAGGACCGCCACGGCAAACACCGTGAAGGCCGGGCTCTTGCGGAGAACGCGCGCCGCGTATTTGGCATCCTGCCAGACGGTTTCAAGCGCACCGATCGTGTTCATGCGATATATCTCCTCACGAATCATCGTCGGATTCCCCAGTTTTCGGCGCGCCGCGTAGCGCGCTTCTTCCGCGGACATGCCACGAGCGATGTTTTCGTCGGTCTCGAGCTGTAGATAGGTCTCAAGCTCGCGAGACCGCTCTTCATCCCAGGCCTCACGGCGAAAAAAGCGCTTCCATCCCATCCGACTACTCCTCAGCGGGCCGCAACACACTGTTGATGGCACGGACCAATTGCTGCCAGCGCCCGGTCTGTTGTGTCAGCTCTTTGCGGCCGGCGCGCGTCAGGCGGTAATACCGCGCTTTGCGGTTGTTTTCGGACGTGCCCCAGAATGAAGCGATCCATCCGCGCTCTTCCAGGCGATGCAGCGCCGGATACAGCGAGCCATGCTCCACCTGTAGAACATCTTCTGAGCGGTACTCAATCGCATGCGCAATGGTATGGCCGTGGGCCGCGCCTAGAACCAGTGTCTGCAATATCAGCAGGTCCAGCGTGCCTTGCAGGAGTTCGCCCTGCAGCGGAGGTGCGCCTCGTTTTGGCATGCTCCGTTATACTCCCATAGATAATCTACCGCAAGAGGAGATGAGGAGCCATGTTGTAGAAGACCATGCCAGCAGCAGATTAGTTTGATGGCGGACTTCAGAAGATTATCTATTGGACGGTGTGGGTGCGAATATTCGCCGCACAGCCGATTCCAGGCTGTGCGTTTCTTGCTCTGAGGACTCGGGACTAATCCATGTGGTGGTGCATCGCGAACACTTTGTCGAGCGAATCTTCATAAGGATAGACATGCACCATCCACCCGAAGATAGACGGCCGAAAGCGCCCTCCCGCCGCATCGCAAGCGTCTTGCGTGGCGATCGAGCCTCTCAGGCCAAATTTGGCCCAGTCCGCGTTGCGCAACTCCGGCCGCCGCGGCATGCACAGATTCGTATGTAGGTGCCACATCGCGACGCTCAGGGGCACGCGCGCGTTGAGTTGCTCCTCGCCCACTCGCTTGGGCATGGTGTACATTGCGCCTACCAGCTCGTAGCCCGTTGAAGTCTTCCGATACAGCAGCGACGTAGGCCGCCCAGGATCAAACGTAAAAGCTTCAAGGAAGCCGTTGCGATAACTCGTGAAGTGATATTCCGGCTGCGGAATATTCGGCAGGAAAATCTTGAAACCGTCATTCAGAGCTGCGTGGTAATCCCGATATTTCTCGATGCCCGCGCGAAGCTGCGCCACAACTTCATTCGCGCGTTGCAAGTCTTCCGGAGTTTGTGCCCGCATCGCCGTCATGGTCATGTGTTGCTTGTGCGTGTCGTGATGCCCCGGCGTCATGTCGTGGACCGCGGCCTTCTCATTCGCATGCTCGTCGCTCATGTCCATGCCGGGCATGCTGCCGTGATTGACGTCGGGCGCTTGCGTGGTTGATTCTTGCGTGGAGGCTTGCTGCGTCGGCGAGCGACGGGCCGGCAAGGCCGCCAGCAAAATAGTGAATACAAAAAGCGCGCCAAGAAGCATTCCCGCTTTCGCCGCGATTTGAAAAGCCGTGCTACGTGCTGACATCAAGCTTTCTCCTGCCATAGATAATACGTAAGCGCTCAGGAAAATATTTCAGCCTCTGACGTGCTGTTTCGCCGCCAAAACTGTACAAATGGACAGGTTTTGTGTTTCCCTCCGAACTCTGTGCCCTGCGTGATCTCTGTGGTGAAACTCTCGCCGAGCGAGCCCCATGCTAAAATTGCCGCGTGAAAAAGCGCACCATTCAGCCTGCAAAGCATCTCACCGGTGGCGTCGAGCCTCCCGGCGACAAATCCATCTCCCACCGCTACGCTATGATTGCCGCGCTAGCCGAGGGTGCCAGCGAGTTGCGCCATTTTGCCGCCGCCGCCGATTGCCACAGCACGCTCGATTGCATGAAAGCGCTGGGCGCCGAGGTCAAAATTGACAAAGACACGGTGCGTATCACCGGACGTGGCTTGCGTGGACTGAAGGGTACACGCCGCGCTCTGGACGCCGGAAATTCCGGCACCACCATGCGCTTGCTCGCGGGCATTCTTGCCGGCCAGGAATTTACCTCCCAGCTGACCGGCGACGCCTCGCTGCAAAAGCGCCCCATGAAGCGAGTGGTCGGTCCTCTGCGCCAAATGGGCGCCGACATCCGCGCGCGCGATGACAATTTCGCACCGCTCGAAATCCGTGGTGGCCGCCTCCACGCGATCGATTTCAACATGCCCATGGCCAGTGCCCAGGTGAAATCCGCGGTGCTGCTCGCGGGACTGTTTGCCGAGGGCGAAACCATCGTCACCGAGCCCGCGCGTACACGCGATCATACCGAGCTGGCTCTCGAAGAATTTGGCGCGCCCATCGAAAAAAGCGGCAAGACCATCCGCATCCAAGGGCTCCTCCCCGGACATGGCGGCGCGAAATTGCAGTCGCGCTCTCTGGACGTGCCCGGAGACCTGTCCTCGGCGGTCTTTTTCATCGCCGCCGCTTCACTCTTTCCGGACTCGAATCTGCTGATTCACAACGTCGGCCTGAATCCCACGCGCACCGCGATTCTCGATGTGTTCGCGTCCATGGGTGCCTCGCTCCAGATGTTGTCCGTGCGCAGTGCCCACGGCGAAATCGTCGGCGATTTGGCGGTGAAGGGTGCATCACTCAAGGGTGGCGTGATAGAAGGCGAGCAGATTCCATTGGTCATCGACGAATTGCCGATGCTCGCGGCGCTCGGCCCGTACACGGAGCAGGGAATCGAGATCCGCGACGCCGCCGAGTTGCGCGTGAAGGAGAGCGACCGCATCGCCGCGCTTGCCGAAAATCTGCGGCGTATGGGTGCGACGGTCGAAGAACGTCCCGACGGCTTGCGCGTCGAGGGCCGCAATGCAGCGAAGCTGCGCGGCGCGGAAATCGAGCCCCACGGCGACCACCGTATCGCCATGGCCTTCGCGGTAGCAGCCCTCGGCGCGAGCGGCTCTACGGTAATCCGCGACGCCGACTGCGCCGGCGTCTCCTACCCAAACTTTTTTGAAGATCTAGGCCGCGTCGCCGAGCGATGAATTGCAGTTGTAGGGGCGCAGCACCGCTGCGCCCCATGTCCGCAATATCTCCTGTCTAGCTAGTCTTGTGGATTGAAATCGACCCGTAACTGGTCTTCAGGGTGATCTTCGGCCCGCGCCCGCGTCCGTACTTACCTTCCAGATGCGAGTCCCCCGAATCGGTCGAAGTTCGCTTCAAAGTATCCGACTCAAATTCCGAATCAATGTCGCCGCGATGGCAATCCGCCAAGATCTCAAAACTCGAGGACTCCGGCAAAGTCAAAGTTATCGGCGCGGAGGCGTTCGTGATTTCGATGTCGTCCTTCGGTGGCGAAGAGAAGCGCACCTGAATATTGCCGTTGCGGTTGTCGATCTTCACTTTGCCGCCGGCGTTTTCAATGGTGATGTCCTCGTCGCGCGTTCGCGCAATCAGGTTGCCCGGCGCATCGACCACCTCCAAATTCCCTGAGCCCGCTTCCATGTGGCCGGAGAGCTGCGTGAGCGTCAAATCCGTGCGATGCGACACAAAGCGCACACCCTTGCTCACTTTGTCTGCTCGAATAGGCCCGACAAATTCTCCGTTGATGGTAAAGCTGCCGCTGGCGTTTACCACTTCAATGCTCCCGCCATGGCCGGAAACTTTTACGTCGCCCTTGGTGTCGGAAATTTTGGCGTCACCGTGGCGCATGTCGAGACTCACGTCTCCCGTCGTGCCCCGCACCTCGATGTCGCCATTGCCATTGTCGATGGTGACCTGCGAAGCCATGTCGGAAACGCTCACGTCGCCCTTTTCGCTATGAACGGCCAGCAAGGCCTTCTTCGGCACCGTGATATCCATATCGACGCTGACACGCGAGTTCCCGCCTCCGATGCTCGTGGGGCGCACCTCAAAGCCGTCGCCGTTCTGAACGATCTCCGCGGACACCTGCTCGCTCAGTCGCTTCGCAGCGTTCTCGCTCCAGCTCTTCACGTTGACTTTCCCGGCCACGCGAATTTCTGGTGTATCGGAGGCACGAACAGTGATGTTGCCGCGCCCGCCGCGCACGGTCACGCGCGCATTCGCTGGGACCGCTTTCGGCGCTACGTCGATGCTGCTCGCAAAGGCTTCGCCCGGAAGATCAATGTCGATCAGGCCCGGCACGTGTTGCCGCGCCTGGTCGACCCCGATCACGATACCGACGAGTGCGAGCAGGCCCAGCACCAGAAAAACTTCGCCAGCCGTAATACGCGAACCGCCTGGCTGCGAAGCTCGCGCGCCTGCGGTCCGTTCATAAATTTTGATGGCGCCCCAGAAAATTAGAATCAGCGGCCACCAGCGCAGAATGACTCCCGTCAGCTCGAAGCCGCGATAATTGTGCAGCAGCAGCAGCAAGCCGATGAAGATCAGAACCAGTCCGCTGAAGACGCTGCTGCCGCGAGGGCGAAGGCTGGCCATGAGCGGTTATTGTCCCTGGCCCGGCAATGAGTTCTGCGCAGGGCCGGGCGTAGCCGGGGGACCAGGAGGAGGCGGCGCCGTAGTCGAATCGACATGGCCATCCATCGGCGCCATCGAAGATGCCAGCAGTATCGCGCCGATCACGATCAGGATAAACGGATAGGTGTTTGAGAAATCGAAGACATCGCCGCGAGCTTCGTGCAGCAGAAACAGGACGCCGATAGTAATGATCACCGCAGGGCCCATCAGCCCGCGAATCGTGCACCGGGGACACCGGCAGCGATTTTCTTTAGCCATACTTCCTCGTTACCGGCCGCCAAGCCGGTTTCGGAACATCAAAAGCCCCACAATAATCAACAGCACCGGCCAGAACTGTTGAATCCTCCACCACGGGAACCAGTCGAAGTTGTGCAACAGCAGCAAAATCCCGATGCCGATGATCAGGAACGGCCCGACCGGCTTTCCTTTGGCGAAACTTTCCAGCGGATCATCTAAACGCTGGCCCGCGAGCCGCGCTTTCGCCGTGCGATACGCGTCAATCGGCATATAAATCCACAACGCGGAGATGCAGATCCACAGTGCCGCTTCCGCTCCGCCGCTGACCGCCCCGTCAACACCCATGATGAAGAGAAGCAGGAAAATCGCCAGGTGGATAATTCCCTTGCCGTATTGCTCGTTGTAGAAAGCGCCAAGTCCCGGCAAAAATCCCAGGAAAAACGCCAGCACCGGACTGGGTCCAAGTCCGGGCGCAGGACGCGTCGCAGCCTGCGGAATTGGCGGCGCCGATGCCCCTGGGAAATCCGCCGATGCCGCCGGCGTTGCCGGGATCCCCATCACGTTCGCGAGGCAATCTTCGCAATACAACACATCGCGAACCGGCCGCACGCACACCGCGCACAGCGCCTTGCCGCAATTCCGGCAGTACCCTATGGCATCCGCATCGGGATGCACCACACACTTCATAGCACGCTCCTCGAAATCATAGTCCGCTGAGCCCGCCGCACACGGCCGGCATTTCCATCGCCAGCACTTCGATATACCGAGCCAAATCGTTGGCGCGGTTCTGCTGCCGCGGCGTTGCGGGCTTCGAGCCATCGCTGCGGCCAGGCTGCTTCTGCGGGGACGATTCAGGAACAGTGCTCTCCGGATTTGCGCGCAGATCGTTCTCTTCGCGCAAACGCGACTGAATTTCGCTCACCACGCGCAGATCGTTAACGAACTTCACGCTGCGCCCATAGGCTCGATGCGCCGTGCGGTCCGCTTTTTGGTAAATCGTCGCAGGCTGCAGGTCCGCCAGCTTCGGATGCCGCCAATTGAATCCCGATGCGGTAACGATAATAATCAGCGTAGCGGCCACGGAAAGCGCGCCATAAGCAAACCGAATCGAGGCAACTCCGCGAACCCAACCCAAAATCGCTCGCCAGCCGGTCAGCGACTCGCGCGGCCCCAAAGTCTTGTCCAAAATCGAGTACACCAGCCGCGGCGGCTCTGCGATCTGCTCCATCCCATGCAAGCCGGTAAGCAAATCCGAGACGCTGGCCACCAAAGGGGCGCACCGCGCGCACGCAGGCACGTGCGCGGTAAACTCCGCCATCTCCGCGGGATTAAGCATCCCGTCGAGATAATCGCTAAGCCGCGCTTCTGTTTGTTCGCAAGTCCAAGTCATACCGCACTCCAGAGCCCTACCGCTGAACCGTTCAATGCGGCCGCACTCCCATTTGCTGCAGAACGCGCGCCAATTCGATGCGCCCGCGGTTAATCCTCGATTTTACCGTGCCTTCCGGCACCGATAGAACTCGTTGTATCTCACCGTATTCCAATTGTTGCAAGTCCCGCAAAATCACGGCCTCCCGCAATTCCGGCGAAAGCTTGGTCAGCGCCGTCTGCACCTGTCCGCTCAGCTCGCCCAGCAGCGCCTGCTCGTCCGGCCGTCGCGCTGTCGATTCCTTGTTTTCGACCACCGGCATCGCGTCGTCCAGTGAATCCGTCACCCGGTCCCGCTTGGTTCGCCGGTAATGGTCGATGAGCAGGTTGCGCGTCACGCTGGTCACCCAAGTCGCGAATCCGCCGTGCGCCGAACGATAGCTCCCCAGCGTCCGGTAGACCCGCAGGAATACATCCTGCGAAAGGTCCTCCGACTCCGTGCCATTCCCCGTAAACCTATAGCAAATGTTGAAGATGCGGCGCGAATGGCGGCGCACAAGCTCCTCCCAGGCCGATCCGTCGCCCCGGAGGCATTGCTGGACCAGTTGGGCATCCTGCTCCAACGTCTCATCAGCCTCGAATCCTGGTACGGTGACATGCGCAGCCACCCTCGGTCAGTTTCTTGTAAACCGTGGGCAGCCTATCTCGGCCTGCCATACTATGGAACGAAAAGTGCCCCCGAAATGTTCCCTTTGGCACGCTGACCCCGTGGCCGCAAAGCAATCGCCGCATCTTACTCAGCAGCCGAAGGAAACACAAGAAATGTCCGAAAATGAGAAGTCGTCCGAAGATAAACCTACGCTCGAAGAGTTGGCCGCGCGTATCAATGATGAAAATCGCCACCCTGAAACCGACTGGGGCGAACCGCTTAGGTGAAGAGGTCTGGTGATGGCCGATTCCTTAATTTCTATCTTGACAAACAGGCGCCTGTCGCATACCATCCGTGGTGGGTAATAGCACGTCTCGCACCCGTAGCGCCAGCATCTCTGCTGGCGTTTTTGCTTTCTGGAGCCTGCCAGTCGGCCTGAGTTCTTTGTTTGCCACTCTGGCGAGACACACCGCTTTTTGCACAATTTTGGTGCAATAGAAGTTCTTTAGAATCAACACTTACAACGGCAATAATATCGATGACACACCAAAGCCTTTGTAAGTGTAATTTGTGCTGTACCGTGACAGGGCAGCGGTCTATTTTGGGCCGATAAAGGGAGCGGTAAAATCAATCTTCGGGATGGGCTTTTTCGCTATAGCCTTTCTTTTTATGGGTTTGTTTGGGGGCAGTGATGCAGGTGGGATGCCCATCGAAAGACCATTCAAAAATTTGAGAAACGCAAGAGTATTTGCGGCCGCTCCATCAAGCACCAACCGAGTTGTTCCAGAAAATTTGGCGTTCTCCAAGTTGTATGCTCCTCCGCTATATCGCAGCGTGGCATCATTAAACTTACAGCCCCGACAATCCAAGCCATCTAAAGGTTGGCCGACATTGGAAAAAGTGAAATCCTCAAAGATTGGAGTAGTCTCAAGCGGTATAAAAGAAGGAATTGCTCCCACGATCGAGACTCCAGTCCCCGCATTGGCGACCCCACCACCGTGGAAGATTGAGCGCCGGGGTCTGGAATCGCTAGCCTGTGAATTGAGGGGTGCTGACGCTGCAACAATCGGTACGCGGTTGTTCAGCATAAATCCACAACATGTTCCCAAAATGAATGCGCCTACCGCAATGATAGTCTTGGACATGACTCCTCCACTACCCAAGCTACGGGGGATTATTGTCCGTGTCGTTTCCAGTCTCGCATGGTGCAAAACCACCCTTCCCGGTCCTGTTGTCAGGAACGAAATAGTAGCAAAAATTAGTCCAATGAACTTGTTTAAAGATACTGTCGTAATTAACTCTTCCGTGGATGACCAAATCGACGGTATTCCAATCGTACGACCCACTCACATTCAAATTGGAATGAAAGGTTCCCTCTGGAGCTATAACACCATGACCTGGAAGAATATGTTCTTCCAACGTAGTTTTTCGTCCCTTGGCCACTGGCTCTCCAACGACTTTAATCGTGAAATTTTTTGCTGGAGTCCTTCCGGTATTCTTGAAAACAAGAGGCACGGTCCAATCGCTATCTTTTTTGGAATCTACAGGAATATCACTGATAGTCACCCAAGCTCTTTGATCGACTCTGAAATTATTGTCGGCTTGTTGAACCGATTTGCGAGTCTCGCACAACAGCCCGTAAGTGAACGTGGCATAGACGACGAGAGCTATCAAAGTCAAAAGTTGAAGCCAAAATATCCCACGGTTATAACGGTCTCTTCTTTCGTCATTGGCGTCATAATGATGTGGTGAGGCTTGGGGTGGCTCCACAGGAGGCAGCCGCGTCCGAAAGGAAACGTCGGTGAATTCGTCGCGGTCTCGTCTCTTGTATGTCGGATTATTCTGTGTTTCATCGGAGCTATGGGAATCACTAACTGGAGTCTGCAATTTTGACAAAAACAGTCCAAACAAAACGCCCGAAAAAACGACCCCCAGAGTTCGCAGAAGGCTCGGAGGCTCGTCAGAGCTTTGAGAAGGCAATGAAGGCATTATTTCGATCTCCAAAGACACACCCAAATTAAGGGCAAGGACTAGGCGGCTTTTCGCCTACCACGTCCCTGCCTCTTCATGGTGGACTTCCTCGCCTCGTTCGAGAAATGCCTATCGCCGCGACTTTGCGTCCACGCCGCGAGCGGTAATGTGCCGCTTCCTTTCGCTCGAGTGCATGTTGCGAGCCTTGCCCCCGACGAAGGTTTCGTCGGCTTCAACTTCACGATTCGGGCCGCCGAGCTTTTCCCCGAACGACTCAAGTATATTGTTGCCCTTGCGAAACACACCGTATTCTGCACAATTTCGGTGCAATAGAAGTTCTTTAGAATCAACACTTGCAAAAGTGTATCAAAATAAACGACTTTAACTTCCTTTAGAATGAACACTTATGAAAAAAGGGGGAGGGGGCCTGCAAGAGACAGCAGCGTCCTGGGGCTTCTAACGATGGTCGCAATCTAGATAGGTGGTCTCGCAAAGTCGTATCGTTTCGCCTATCACATATCCGAATTAAGTCGATTTGACCTAACGACCCAAATCGTATGTAATCACCCCATGCGTCTCCCCGGGGTGCTGCTACTTGCGAATATCATTCTTGGCACAACCTGCGCCCCACCAACTCGCGCCCAGGTGTCTGCCAGCATCACCGGCCTCGTCACCGATCCTTCCGGTGCCCTAATACCTTCGGCAGCCATCGTCGCGAAAAATATCGAGACCGGCGCGACCCGCAACTCCGTCACCGACGACGCTGGTCGCTACATCCTGCTCGCTCTCCCCGTCGGCCTTTACGAAGTCAGTGCTGCCAAGTCCGGCTTCCAGAATGCCGCCCGCGCCGGCATCCAGCTAGCCGTCGGCCAGGAAGCCAGGGTTGACCTGACGCTGCAAGTTGGCACGATCCAAACGCAAGTCCGCATTATCTCCGATGCCTCCCTTGTCAGCACCACCACCAGCGACATCTCCGGCCTCGTCGGCGAGCAGCAAATCAAAGATCTTCCCCTCAACGGCCGTAGCTTCGATCTTCTGCTCACGCTCAATCCCGGCGTCGTCAATTTCACTTCGATGAAGACCGGCGGAACTGGCATCTCCAATTCCACCACCGCCAATAATTTCGCCGTCTCCGGAAATCGTCCCCAACAAAATATCTTTCTCCTCAACGGCGTCGAGTACACCGGCGCCGCCGAAAACAACATGCAACCAGGCGGCACCAGCGGCATGCTGCTCGGTGTCGACGCCGTTCGGGAATTCAACGTGCAACGCGACTCCTACAGCGCCTCATTCGGCAAGCATCCCGGCGGCCAAGTCATCATCGTCACGCAATCCGGCAGCAATCAGTGGCACGGCGCCGTCTTCGAGTTTCTGCGCAATAACGAGCTCGATGCTCCCAACTTCTTCGACCAGGGTTCCACTCCGCCCTTCCAGCGCAACCAATTCGGCGCTTCCGCGGGCGGCCCGCTCCGCGCCGACAAGACGTTCCTCTTCGCCAACTACGAAGGCTTCCGCCAGCACCTTGACCAAACCTCCGCTGCGTTCGTGCCTGATGCAGCCTCGCGCGCCGCCGCCGCGCCCAGCGTCCAGCCACTCCTTAATCTCTGGCCCACGCCTCCCGCTGGCGCCCCCGACTTCAACGGCATCGCGCAAGCCTTCAGCAGCCCACTGCAAACCGTCCGCGAGGACTTCGGCACCGCTCGCGTCGACAACATCTTTTCGCCTAAGGATTCTCTCGCGGCAATCTACACTGTCGACGACGGCGATGACTTCACCGCGACGCCACTCGATCCCTTCAGTTCCGATGTCATCACACTCCGCGAACAGGTTTTGAGCGCGGAAGAAACGCACATCTTCTCGCCAACTTTTCTAAATACCGCGCGTGTCGGCTTTTCCCGCGCCGGATATTTCTTCACCGGAATGCCCACCCCCGGCACTCCCGCCGCTAGCGTCCCCGGCTTCCTTCTCGGTCGTCCCGTAGGCGCGGTAGTAGTGGGCGGTAGCGCCGCCTCGAACCCGCAAGCCTCCCTCGGCCTCGCCGGCAGCAACAACGGCAGCAACCTCCGCATCGCTCGCAATCTCTTCACCTACGAAGATCGCGTCACGCTAACGCGCGGCCGCCATCAACTCAGTTTCGGCGCCTGGCTCCAGCGTTTCCAATCCAACGAGACCATCGCGCTCAGCCAATTCGGCCAAGCCACGTTCTCCAGCCTCGCGCAATTCCTCAGCGGCACAATCAGCACCTTCCTCTTCGATCCCGCTCCCACGCAGATGTACTGGCGCTCGCTCTTCGGTGCATGGTACGGCGAAGATGTCCTGCGTCTTAGCCCAAAGCTCACTCTCTCCCTTGGCTTCCGCGCCGAATCTTCCTCCGGTTGGAACGAAGCCCACGGCCGCGCCGCCAACTACACTTTTACGAACGGCGTCATCGACACGCAACCGCATATCGGCGGCTCGCTCTTCACCACCAACAACGCTAAATTTCTCCCGCAGCCCCGCACCGGCGTTGCCTGGAGTCCGCTCGGCGCCAAAACCGTCTTCCGCGCCGGCTTCGGCATGTACAACGATCTCCAAGACGCCCTCGGCTATCGCACCGACCAAAACGCGCCATTCAATCCCGTCTACAGCCTCGCCGCGCTACCCGTTTCCAGGCTGCCCATCGACCCAGCAGCGGCCGTCCCCGCCACCGCCAAGCTCGTTCCCGGCGGCGTTCAGCCCGACATGCAAACGCCCACGCTGATCTCCTGGTCGTTCCGAGTCGAACGCCAACTCTCCCTCAACACCGCGCTCACCGTCGGCTACGTCGGCTCCCACGGCTATCACGAAATCGTCGGCGTCGACGCCAACGAGCCGTTCCCCATAATCTGCCCCGCGTCGCCGTGCCCCGCAGTTTTTCCCACCTACGACCCGACTCAGCCAATCACCGCCACGAATTCTCCGACGATCGGTTTTCCGATGGGATCCCCGTTAGCGGGAGCACCCGTTCCCGCTGGCACCTACTACATTCCCGCAGGAACTCCGCGAGCCAACCCTGCGATCGCGAATACGTGGACGTGGTTCTCCCGCGGTGACAGCTCTTATCACGCGCTGCAACTCGATCTGCGCCGCCGTTTTAGCCACGGCCTCTCCGTCCGCGGAATTTACACTTGGTCGAAAGTGCTCGACGACGGCGACTCCGTAAATCAGACTACCGCCGGCAACGCCCCCGGCCTCGTCTCCAATCCCTTTAATTTGCGAGCAGACAAAGGGCCCGCCACCTTCGACGTGAGAAACGCCGCAGTAGTCAACGTGCTCTCCGCTCTCCCGTTCGGGCACGGCCAGAAGTTTGCAAACACGCTGCAAGGTTGGAGCAGCAAATTAGTCAGCGGCTGGTCTGTAGCTGGCGTCCTCACCGCGCAGTCCGGTTTCCCCTTCACGCCACAACTCAGCTACAACCCTTCCAATAATGGCGACACGCGCAATCCCGTTCGCCCCTTCCTCAATCCCAATTTCTCCGGTCCGGTCGTGCTCGGCAATCCCGGTCAATGGTTCAATCCCGCTGCCTTCATAGCGCCGCCTTCCGCCAGCGGCTTCTACGGCAACGCCGGCCGCAACACCTACATCGGCCCCGGCCTGGTCACCTGGGATTTTTCTGTTCTGAAAGACACTGCAATCCGCGAACGCTTCAACTTGCAATTCCGCGCTGAAATCTTCAATCTGCTAAACCGCGCGAACTTCAACACGCCAAATCTTATTGTCTTCACGCCGCCCACTGCCGCCAACCCAAGCGGCCTCTCCGGCACCGCCGGCGCCATCACCAGCACCTCCACCACATCGCGTCAAATTCAGTTTGGGCTTAAGCTGCTCTGGTAGGTTCAGGCTTTTGCCGCTGAGCTTCCGGAGTGATCTCTCCGCGCCGGCGTTCCAACCGCAGGCCGATCGATTCCCAATCGCCGCATTTTGTACAGAAGTGTCGTGCGTTTCACGTCCAGCCGCACCGCCGCGCCGTGGGGACCTCCGAGCACCCAATCGGCGTTCCGCAACACCTGCACGATATGCTCGCGTTCCGCTTCGGCCAGTGTCCGAGTTGCAGGCGAAGCCTCGACTGGCCGGGGCTCCGCCGGACGCGAAAGAGCGAGTACCTCGCCTGTGGAAACCACCACGGAACGTTCCACCACGTTCTGCAGCTCTCGCACGTTGCCTGGCCATCCGTGATGTACCAGCGCTTCCATGTCTTCCGGCAGAATCTTCTCGATACGCTTGTTCATATGCTGCGCAAACATTTCTACGAAGTGCCACACCAGAAGAGGGATATCTTCGGCGCGCTCGCGCAGTGGAGGAATTTCAATGGGGAAAACGCTGAGGCGGTAGTAGAGATCCCTGCGGAATTGGCCGTTGGCCACCATCTCGGCTAGGTTTCGGTTGGTCGCCGCCACTAGCCGGAAGTCCACGCGAATCGTCCGCGAGCTACCCAGCCTCTCGAATTCGCGCTCCTGCAAAACCCGCAAGAGCTTCGACTGTAATTCCAGCGGAATGTCGCCCACTTCGTCGAGAAACAGGGTTCCCTTGTTGGCCAGCTCGACGCGTCCAATGGTACGCGCGACAGCGCCGGTAAATGCTCCTCGCTCGTGGCCAAACAGTTCGCTTTCCAGTAGTCCCGCCGGAATCAATGCGCATTCCGCTCGAACTAATGGCTTGCCGCTGCGTGGACTGAAGGCGTGAATCGCTTGGGCGAAACGCTCCTTCCCAGTCCCCGTTTCGCCCAGCAGTAGCACCGCAGCGTCCGTGACCGCGACCGTTTCTATCTGCTGAATCACTTCCTTCAGGACGCGGCTTTGTCCGACAATCTCGCCGTTGCCCTGCTCTAACCGCATCGCATTTGCCCCTGGGTTGCCCGCTGAGGAAGGAATGCTTGAATTCTAGTGCACTACAGTGCACTTTACACTTACGCGACGAGTATCCCACAAGGTTCCTACCAAGTAAAGACTTGGGAGCAACTCTCACGCGCGATTTTCAATCCGCACGAATGTTCGGGTTGTCCTTCTGCGGGCCTAACGACCTGCGGCTGCTCCGCGACGGCGTTTCCGTCTGCTTCGCAAAAACTGGTCCACCGCATGCCGTACCAATGCCGAGACTGGTGCCAGCGACTTCCTGGACAATACAGTCAGCGTTCGCAGTTGCCGCTCGGTGAGCCAAACAACGGTCCTCTTCATACCCCTATAGTGCCCCATAGGTCCCTTGGGCATTAATAGGCTTTTCGTACCGTTCGGCCTATCCATGGTACTTCCTCGAAAAGTTCTATATTTTTCTGTCATTCTACTGTCAACGTCTGTCAAGCGGTTGACGTAACTAGCCGATTTCCTAGCGTACGCGTGCGAACCTCTTGCGCGCTAACTCCCGTGGCTGCACCAAGCTATCCATGTGCGCCCCGCCGAAGCCTAAATGGAACGATAGGTGCACGTTGAGACCGCTCAACTGCTTTGTATGCGGGACTTCGCGGGCTCCGTGCTCGCAGCTTGGGGCAATGTGTCTTTCGTTTTTGGGGTCGCTCGACTGCGCCGCGTCGGGGAGCGCAATGAGCGCGCGTTCCTCGGCCCGTGGCCATGTCTCGCCAGTTGGGTTGCAGGCCGGATGGTGTTCGCGGAATAACGCTCATCATCTAAAAAATTTGCCGAGTCGCACCTCACAGGAAGCCTCCCGAAGCGGCACTTCCAAATGAGTGGTAGTGACTCCGGCGCCTCATGGGAGTGGATATTGAAACCGCACAAAACGTATCGGTGCAAACCTGAAGGGGAACCACAAAACAAGGAACCTATATATGCCAAACTCCTGCGCACGGCAAAGGTCGCGACCGAGGAGGCGGCCAGCGTTGCGGACGTCCTCCTGCTAGGCCTTCGCAGAGTTTGCGACTGCACTCAGTGGCCGTTCGCACATGCCCGTATTCTCGCGCAAGACGATGCTTTGGACGCGCGCGGCGCCAAAGAGGTGTGGCATGTGCCCTTTCTGGAACCTCGCGGATTTCGAGACAAAGCATTACGGATGAATCGCTTGCGCTCCGGTATCGATTGGCGCCTGCGCATGGTCAGTACCGCCAGACCAGTCGTGCTAGGCGATCTCGAGCGCGACTTGGACCTCAATGGGCAGCGTGCCGCGCGCGAACTAGGCCTTAGATCCGCCGTCGGTATGCCCGTTCTCGCAGGCGAAAATGTCAAGGCGGTTTGTGAGTTCTTCTCCTGCGGATCGATACAACAAGATGCTCTCTGGGAGGAGGTCTTTGCGGCGATAGGAGCCGCCCTCGGCCACGTCATTGAGCTGCAGCGGTCCAGAGAGCGCCTCCGCGAACTGACCGGGAGGCTGCTGGCTCTCCAGGATAACGAAAGGCGCCGATTGGCCCGCGAACTACACGACACTACCGGCCAAAATCTATCGATGATCGTTATAAACATTGACCTCCTTGGGCGCGAACCATCTCTCAGCCCGGCCGTGCGTTCCCAGCTCGCCGAATGTGCGGACCTCGCGCGCAGCAGCCTCCAAGAGGTTCGCACCTTCTCTTATGTGCTCCACCCCCCGATGCTCGAAGAACTCGGGGTCTTCCCGGCCTTGCGCCTGTTTATCGAGGGCTTCTCGGAGCGTAGCGGAATCCTCGTTGATTTGGACCTGCCGCAGCGGTCCATTCGGATGCCGCAGGACATTGAGACCACTATCTTTCGGGTTGTGCAGGAGAGCCTTTCGAATGTCCGCAAGCATTCGCACAGCTCCACCGCCAAAGTTCGCATCAGCCTCGATCCCGGTTCGATTGCCATAACCGTGGAGGACCACGGATCGGGCCTTCCCAAACCTATGGAAGGTGCATCGCCGGCCAAAATCGGAGTGGGAATCGGCAGCATGCAGGAACGCGTGAAACTTTGCGGGGGCCGATTCCAACTCCATTCGCTGCCCACGGGCACGCAGCTGGAAGTCAGTTTGCCCTTGTCGCAAACCGCGAAAGCGGCGACCGCCTAGATTTTTCTGGAATGGGCCGATCCCTTACTCGCCCGGATGGACCAGCATCCAGATTCCGAGCGCGAGAATGATCATCGATACGATCGTGCGATAAGATCGCTCCGGGACGCGCTGCAGCAGCGGCTTGCCCGCGAGCGTCCCGATCACAACTCCAATCGTCGCCAGCAGCATCGCCGGCCACACGGCAATTAGGTTCCGGTATTGCGCGGCGGCGTACACCGGCATGCGAAATACATCCACCAGTAGCGCAATCGCCGTCGCCGTGGCCACAAACGACTCCTTAGACACTTCAAATCCCATCAGCGCCGCCGAACGGATCCCGCCCTGATTGCCGACCAGCCCGCCAAAAATTCCAGACAGCGCACCTGCAATCCATCCCGCTGTCCTGCCGAAGCGCATCCGTTCCCCAATCCGTGTTACCCCTATCACGCCCGCGAACACCAGCAGCGCTCCCAGCACGTAGCTAAGCACCACGCTGCGCAGCCATACATGCAGTAAAGCGCCCAACAGCCCGCCAATCGCGCTCGTAATTCCAAACGTCACCAGCACCTTCTTATCGATGTGCTCGCGGACCAGCGCCAGCCGCAACGCCGTCCCCAGAAAATGCGGCACCGATACCACTGCCACCGCCAGCTTCATCCCCACCAAATTCGCCAGCAGCGGCGTCAGAATGCTCCCAATCCCAAATCCCGAAACAGAAGCAATCGCCCCCGCAACCACTGACGCCAGAACAACCAGGAAATAGTGGCTCATCTCCTGCTGCATTTCACTCCGGCAACTGCAATCCTTGGCGCGTCGACGGAAGTCTTGTTTGGGCCGAATTCACAACCTAATTCCTTCTTTGCTCCTGGCTGCCGCACCTTTCTTCTGTTACTTGCAATATCTGCAGTGCCTCTTTGGCTTGATGCTTCGCTCGCAGCTTCGCTCTGTTCTGCCCAATCTTGACGGAGGCTTTGAAAATGCTCCCGACGGAGAGTATTCCCCCCAATTTGTGCGCACCTATGGAGGCCAAACCCATGGACGCGATGCATCCGCAGGACGCGCAATCCGGATTCCCGCCAAACTGGCATGGAGTGATCTTTGTCGTCAGGTCTGCCGACAATGTTTGGGTCGTGAGTGCAAAAACACAATCTTGGGGGCGCTGTGGCGGCGAGGCGAACTGCCGAATCACCGCCTCTGGCATGTCCAGTTTCGGATATTGCCTTCGCAATTGCGTCATGTCCGCAATGGCGCGCGCGCGCTCCTCGGAGTTCAGCATTTCCGGCAGTTGATCTCCAACCTGCGGTGTGAACAGGCTGAACCATACCTTCTTGATCTCCGGGCGTGGCGTCCAGAATTCCAGGAATTCGCCCAAGTATCCTGGTCGCTTCATCATTTGCCCTGTGACCGTGCAATGGATCGTGACCCTCTGACCCACGATGTTTTTTAGAATGCGCTCGTACGTTGCGGGCGCTCGCCGGACATCGTGTTCCGGTTGCAATCCATCGATGGATACGACTACGTGCAGATGCGGCAAACTTGCCCAAGTCGAACCCATCGTTCGGAAGGCGCTGGTAACAATCTGTACGTGGATTCCGCGCGCCAGCAGCAGGGGAATTAGCAACTCCAGTTCGCGGTAGCGCACCAGCGGGTCACCCCCGACGATGGACAAGTGCAAAGGCTTCAGCCGGTCGACGACTTCAAGAACTCCATCTACCAGCGATTGGCCCTTTCGGTCGTTTAGGTCCCGCAGTATCTGCCCGCCGCCTAGATGCGCGTCGTCGTACGCGTAACAGCCCGGGCATTTCAAAGGGCACTCGCGTGTGATTTCTATCGAAAGAGCGGGTTGTTCACCTTTGAGGATCTTGCCCCATGCTTGAAGAATTTCTGAGGTGTACACCGGTGATGGTCCTTTTTCCGGCCGCATGCAAACCGTACGGCCTGTCAGTGAGTTGTGTGGTCGCGAGCCTCGCGGGAGGGATGGCGGAGCACCGATTCTGTTTCAAAGCAATATCGGTCGCTCAAAGCACTCTTCGTGAGCATGGGGAAAGTCGTCTTTAGGGAAAACACGGAGGAGAGGTATCTGCCGCTTGATGTACGAAGGCCAGCTTGTAGGATGGCCCTCTGCTTTCCAAAATTTGGCCAAGCGAAAACAAGCTGGCCTGAAATCGAGGAGCGCAGGTCAAGCCATCCCATGCGTGGCCCTTTGCTGCAACAGATACATGGTAACCAAACTGGGAAACTAGTTTCTTCTGATTACCCTGCGGCTTAACTGCAGGAGGATCGGGCAGCCTGTCGAGAGATCCCCCAACAATCATCAGGCACAACAAACATGCCGAGATTTGGACTCTCATCGTTTTGTAGCCTGTCTTTTATCAGTCGGGAAGTGTGTTGCTTGCAGTCATTCCCGTTCACGGATTCTATCTGAGAACATGTTGCGTTCGATTGGCCCGGGCAGCAAACGCATTCGCCTGTTCCTTCGATGCGCCGAACGCTATGGGAGATAGCTTGCGACGAAATAACCGTAGATGTAAACCGGGATTTCCATTTTCCCTTCCTCGCAGCCAGTATGCTCCCAATCCGTCTCCGTGGAGGCCGAATACGAAGCAACAATCGCGGCGCGCATCCTTTCAAATCTGTTCGGGCACAATGTACGGTGCGCGATAGGTGCCGCGAAGGAGGCGATTGGCTTCGTCGTCGCCGATGACTTGCTCCTGTGTGGGGTCGAAACGCAGCGTGCGGCCGAGACGGTACGAGGCATTGGCTAAATGCACGAGCGTCGTCGAGATGTGGGCTTCCTCAATCGGCGAATGAATATCCTGGGCACGACGGCTGCGAACGCAATCAATGAAGTTCGCGTAATGGTCCGCCGAACCCTTACCGGACGGCCCGGGTTCGACCTGATCCGTTATCCATGTCTTGTATGCGTCGTATCCATCGACGGCGAGATAGCCGTTTGATCCATAAAAAATATTGCCGACGGTGTTGGTCTTGGCATCTTTGGGTCCCAGGGACTGTTGTTTGTCCGCAGGCTTTTTGTTTGCAGCTGGGGTGAGTCCCGCGGGGGGCACACCACTGGCCCCGTAAGCGCCGGTGCCTATCTCCGCCTCGTGATGGGTGATCCAGTGGCGGACTTCGAGTTCCATCATCTTGCGCTTGCCGTCTGGACCATCGAAGCAGAAATTAGCATTCAAGGTATTGGGGGTCTCCTGGTCGTCCTCGAACATGAAGTGTCCACCCATGGCGGAGACGGATACCGGGAAACGAACACCCAAGCCCCACCGCGCAATATCGATTTCGTGGATCGCCTGGTTGCCGACTTCACCGTTCCCCGTGTCCCAGATCCAATGCCAGTTGTAGTGAAAGCGATTACGCGTAAACGGCTTAAGCGGCGCGGGGCCGGTCCACAGGTCATAGTTAACGCCGGCCGGAACGGCTTCCACCGAAGCGTGCCCGATCGATGGGCGCCACTTGTAGCAAATCGCGCTGGCCATGTAGACATCGCCGATCGTGCCGTCACTCAGATGCTGAATGGCTTCCAGCATGCCGGGGTTCGATCGCGACTGGCTGCCGTGCTGACAAATTCGGTTGTACTTCTTTACCGCACGCACCAGTTGGCGGCCTTCAAACGCATTGTGCGAGCACGGCTTTTCGACGTAGACGTCTTTCCCGGCTTGGCAGGCCCAAATGGCCATGAGCGAGTGCCAATGATTGGGCGTGGCGATGGAGATGGCGTCGATATCTTTGTCCTCGAGGAGCTTGCGAACATCGACGTAGGATTTTGGCTTTGGCAAACCCAGCTTCTCCACGTCCCCGAGGCGCTGGTTCAACACGTTTTCATCGACATCGCACAGAGCGGCAAGCTCTGTTCCTGGGACACGCTCGAACCCGTGGATGTGATCGTTGCCGCGACCGCGCACTCCGCAAATTGCCACCCGGACACGATCATTTGCGCCGAGGATCTTGCCACCCAGCGCAAGCGTAGCTGCGCCAACGGTTATTGCTTTTCCCGTCGTCTTGAGAAATTCACGCCGCTCGATTGCCATAGTTGCCGCCTTTGTGTCGGAAGCATTTCTGCACGCCGTATAGTATATCCTCGTCGTGCGAGGCTGGACATTATGTCACGCATCCACGGAGGACTCTATTGACCGTAACGCGCCGTCCGGGCTGAGAGCAGCCGCACTGAGCGCGCCTTGTGGTGCATCCAGTGAAGGAACAAGAATCGATCGCTCTTTAGCGCTTATCGTGTTTTAAAAAATCAATAGGTTACGTATCAATGGCCTTCGGAATTTCGCCTGGACCACCTCCACTCGCCTTCGCCCAGTGGGCCTCGGCGACGCATCCCCGGGAGGCTTTAGGGGAAAAATAGAGCCCTAGTGCTGATGGACCAAGCCATTTCAGAGCTAAAACGTTAGCTTCGCACCAAGCTGGACCGACCGGTTGCCTCCGAGTGTGGCGGTCACATAGCCGAAATTGCTTGCTGTGTTCGTGCTAAAGCCTGAGTTTGGATTGTCAAATTGGGGCGTGTTCGTCACGCTAAAGGCTTCGGCCCGAAATTCGAGCCCGACGCGCTCCTTGATTGGAAATCGCCGGAAAACCGAAGCATCGAGGTTAAAGAGCCCCGGCCCGCTGAAGGCCCGACGAGGCGCATTGCCAAGCACACCGACGGCGGTCTGGCAAAACGGACCTCTGCACTGCGGTACGTTGTTGACGATGTTGCTGGTCGTCACATCGAACCATGGCGTGCCGTTCGGGCCGGGCGCGCCAACTCCATGAAGTATTGTGAAGGATCCGGTCACGTTCGGCACCTGTGTGTCCCCAGGGGCGTTCAGAGTCGACCCGCCCGTAATGTTTAAAGGTCTTCCGGTCATTATCGTGAGAATGGTGCTGACCTGCCATCCGCCGAGAATCTTGCTACCGATGCCGGAGGTCAAAAGGGATTTTCCTTTTCCGAAAGGAAGCTCGTAGATCAAACTCTGCACGATGGTATGCCGCCGGTCAAAGGACAGTGGCGCATAGTTGCTGCGAATGCTGCCAATGTAGTTTTGGAGTCCGCCGACGGTACTGTTGATGGTGTTGGACCCTTCATTTACATAACCAAGGGCCTTGGCGTAGGTATAGGCCGTGGTCATGAGGAAGCCGCCCGAGAACTTTCGGTCGAGTTTTGCCTGGAGCGCATGGTAGTTCGAGCTGGTTCCTATGAACTTGAGCGCGACGTTGCCGGTGAGCCCGTAGCGGGCGAACAGAGGCCGGTTGTTCTGTGTCGCGGTGGCACTGGGAAGGATCGCGGCGTTTAGATTGTAGACTGTGGGCAGATCAACCCCATGATTGCCTACGTATGCCACTTCGGCCACGAACTTTCCTGGCAACGAGCGCTGCACAGCCAAATTCCACGACTCCGTGTATGGCTCGCGGAAATTCAGATTTACGACCGTATAGTTTTGCGTTAGCAGGCTCGTCGTGCCAACTTTACCCACAACGGGAATAACGCCGTTTGCGGGAATGTTGGCCACCAGAGGCGCCGGGAACCCGCGCCCCATAGAGACGGGATTGTTGGACGCGTCCACCGACTGCGTGAAACTGGAACCATTCAGCGAAGGGAACGCATTGTTTTGCAGCACCGGAAAGTCAAACGCGTAATCGTTGTCCGGGTACGGGAAATAACTTAGCGCGAACCCGCCGCGCACCACGGTTTGCTCGGTCAGGCGGTAGGCAATGCCGATCCTGGGTGCAAAGTCTTTGTAGCGCGTTTGTCTCCCCAAGTCTTCTGGGTTGCTGCCGATTCCAGCAATCACGAGATTGTTTGCAGCGGGATCGTAGTTCGAGAAGCGTCCTGGACCTCGCGGCGTAAACGGCGGATAGAACTCCCAGCGCAGACCCAAGTTCAGCGTCAGCTTTCGGGAGACTTGCCATCGGTCCTCGGCGTAGGTGAACAATTCGTTCCCCCGGAACGCCTTTGCGTTTATTGGCACGTCCCGGCCCACGGAGTTGGGCCTGTCCAGCAAAAAACTCGCGACATCGTTGGCCTGGCTGCTCGTTAGCACATTGGTATTGGGGTTTATGCTGGTGACGTTCACGGTGAACCGTAGCACTCCGCGCGGATTTTGGTCCTGCCATTGCGCCAAATCATCCCTCAGGCGATGAACGTCTACTCCCCATTTGAACGTATGATTTCCGCGCGTTTTCGTCCAGTTATTGGCGATGTTGAAGTTGGTCTCTCCGCGGATCCACGGCAGGCTCGCGGAATAGCCAGCTAAACAGTTATCGCCGTTGTTGCCCGTCAGAACGATGCAGGGCATTCCGCTGGTGTTCGAGTCGCCAAGGTTTGCACCAGGAATGTCAACGCCGATTTCGTCTTTGACCGCTTGACCACGATCCGTGTTGTTCGCCACGTTCCGGTAGTGGTCAACACCAGCGCGGATTTCCGTGATCAACGTCGCTGAAAAGACGTGGTAATAGTTGACCGCCACGTCCCAATAGCGTTGCTTGCCAGTACCGGAAAAAGCGCCGTTGGAAGGTCCTCCTATCACGCCAAATATGGGCGCCTGGCTCAAACTCTGATTTGAAAAGCTGAAGCGTCCGGAGAGACGGTTGCTCACGCTGATGTTGTGATCGATCTTCACGTCAAAAGAGGTCGTGTCTTTGATGAATTTGGTCGTTCCCTGAAAGTTGTTCGTCGCCACAAGACAACCGGGACCAGTAGAATTGAGAGGACACGTTGCGGTTACCACGTTGGGTAGTGGAATCTTCGCCAGAATGGCTTTGGCAATGGGACTGATTCGGGCGGGATCGATCACGTTCGGCGTTCCATTGAACGCAAACTGCGTCCGACCAGTCCCATCAGGATTGCCCGTTGCTGGATCATAAATGGGAATCAACTGGCCAGAAGCAGACGTGGCATGACTGAAATCCCCATTCCGAAAATCCGACGGGGGGACCGTGCCGTTGAAGAACTGCCCCTGGTGGTCATTGATACGCAGGAAATCACCAAAGATGAAGGTCTTGTTCTTCACGATGGGCCCGCCGATGTTCGCGCCGTAGTAGTTATAAACGGTGTTGGCCTTCGGCGCTATCCTCGTGTTCTGAAAAAACGGCACCGCTGCCAGTTTGCTGATCCTATTGATCTCATACGCCGCGCCGTGGAACTCATTCGTCCCCGATTTGAGAATGACGTTGGTTACCGCGCCATTCGCCCGACCCAACTCCGCGTCGTAGTTGCTGGTGGTCACGTCCACAGTCTGGATGGCTTCGATAGGTGGAATGTAGATAGACAAAAGGCCGGTTCGCTCGTTGTCGTTCAACCCCTCGAACTCCAGGTTGTTGGCCAGCCCGGATTGCCCATTTACTTCGGTCCTGAGGCTGTCTTGCGAGTTGAAAAACGCTGAGTGCTCGCGGTGTCCCCGCGTCGTGCCCGGCACAAGGTTCAGCAAGCTCTGGAAATTACGGTTGAAAGCCAGCGGCAGGTCTTCCACCTGCCTTTGCTCAATTTTCCGCCCGGTATCGGCGGTGTCGGTTTGTAGAATAGGATTTTCGGCACTCACCACGATGGTTTCCGATGCCGTGCCCGGCTGGAGTTCCAGGTTTACGCGCACATCGGCGTTCACCAGAACATCGACGTTGGAGCGGACCGCGCGCTTGAATCCTTGCTGGTTGACGGCAACTTCGTATCGCCCGGGAGGAAGATTTGGGAACTCATAGTTGCCACTGTCGTTTGTGGCAGCCTCCCGCTTCACGCCCGTGTTCATCTCCGTGATCGTGACCTTGGCGCCCGCAACAACGGCGCTGCTGGAATCGGTCACCGTCCCAAGCAGGGTCGCATTCACAGCTTGACCGACGACTGGTGCAGAAAATCCTAGAAGCATTATTCCGAGCAATAAGGCCGTATTGAGGTAGCACAGTTTGATCAGACCACCTGGATTAGGCGTCGCAGGCCCTTGGCTATTGATCGCGGGAGACCTACGCCAGCTGATCCAGCCAAAAGAGGAACCAGACAGTTTTTTCATCACACACCCCACTCGCTTCGACAAAGCTCCAGAAGGACTGGAACTGGTTCCACACCCTAACCGAGCAAAAAGTGCCTGTCAAGTCAGAATCTTGGAAAACGGCTTTGCAACATCGGTTTCTTGACTTCTTGCCGAAAGCGCACGCAGGCTGCCCAGGCACGTTGCTTTCTATCATCGTGCCTATGGTGTGTTAAACTTGCGCCGGGAAAAGGATCGGGGAGGTCGCCCCCGCGAAGCGAAGGCAAGACGCGAAGGCGACGAGAAACACAATTGTGATGGAAGCAGTTCCAACAAAAACGACGATTCGCGAGGTAGCGCGTGCCGCGGGTGTAGGCATCGGAACGATTTCGCGCGTGCTAAATTCCAGCTCTCAGGTAAGCCGGAAAACGCGCGCGCGGGTACTTGATGCCATCCGCCGTCTCGGATTTCGCCCCAATGCGCAGGCCCGCCGGATGCTCAAACGACGCGCGGAAATGGTCTGCTTTCTCCTGAGCAACCGCGATTTTCTCCATCCTTTTCATGCCCGCATCCTGCAAGGCGTCGAATCCTATGCCAGCGGCTTGAAACAACACGTGCTGTTCGCGGCGCTGCATTATTCCCCGAGGACGCCTCCCGATAGGATTGACCTGCCTCCCGTTCTTCAAGAACGTGGATTGATTGACGGAGTTATTCTGGCGGGGACGATTTATCCGAATCTGCTCCGCAGAATCGAATCCATCCGTATGCCCTTCGTTGCCTTCAGTAACAACGTGGTAGGAATGGACGACGAGCAGCAATTCGACCAAGTAGGCTTCGATGACTTCAATGGGACACTCCAAGCCACGCGTTACCTCATCGCTAAGGGTCACCGCCAGATTGTTTTCGCCGGAGATGTCTCCTACCCGTGGCTGCATCGCCGATTCGAAGGCTACCGGCAAGGAATGCGCGAGAACAAGCTAAATCCCGTCTTGATCACCGCCCGAAACCCTCTGAGTTTCGGCGATTTCGGTCAAAGGAGCGTGGGGCGAATCCTGTCCCGGCGGTCGCGACCCACTGCTGTCGTAGCCGGCAACGACGAAATCGCTTTCGGACTTTGGCGATCCTTGTGCCGACGCGGGGTAAAGGTGCCGGACCAAATCAGTCTGGTCGGCTTCGACGACCGTGAAGAAGCCGTTCTGATGGATCCGCCGCTTTCAACCGTCCGCGTCGATAAGGAGGAAATAGGCGAAACCTGTATGAAAATGCTTCTGGAGCGTCTGCATCATCCCCAAATGGCGTTCAGTCAGCGGGTTCTGCCCACGGAATTCGTGACGCGCGGAACCGTCCGTCACCTTCAGTGAAGCACGAGCTAATGGTTGCGGCGGAAATCGATTACGGGGCGCCTTTAAATGTGGCAAGCTCCATTGCATAATTCTGCGCTGTGCTGGCGGTGAGTTGCACGTTTGCACTCCCAGGACGAAGGATTCCGAAATATAAATGTCACAGTGCAAAGCCCAGGTCGTATAAATCACGCCATCGAGCAGCAGCAGGCCGGCGCGTTGCTTAGTATTGCTTGGGATTGAACGTTACCTGGCCAGTGGCGTTGGGAAAGGCAGCTCGCAAGATGACTCTTACGGTTCATGGACCACCTTCGGTCTGCTAGGAGCGACATCGGCACGCGCATTGGTGCTTTCTTCGTTCCCGGGGGTCTGTTGCCAGTTTTTTCCGTTAGGGGGACTCTGTCGAACCGCACCATACTTTATTCAAAGCGACTGTCAAGCAGGCGATTCCCGTAAATGACCGTCGGAAGATTACCCTACGTGCTGGCAGGTCAGGGCCCCCGGCCGTAAAAGGCGGTGACAAGTGAAACTACATGGCGCCCCGCACATTAATGCATGTCGGCCACTCGTCGGCTTGACGCCTCTGCGTGCTGCCAGTAGGCTGGCAAGCTCATGCGTGCTTCGTCGAGGAAGCTTTTAGTCGCGGCTGTCGGGCTCGGTGTCCTGGGATTTGTTGCTTACCGCGCGCGCGGCCTGCTTCATTTCGGGGATTTCAGCGGCGAAAAACTTCTTCACGCCATTCGCGACGCAAATCCTTTCCTCCTTCTCCTTTCCGTCGTCGCCATCTACGGCTGCTACGCCCTGCGCGCGCTGCGCTGGAAAGTTTTCCAGCGCAATCTAGGTTCTTCGCATTTCTGGAACATCTACGCCATGACGTTGGCCGGATTTTCCGCCGTCTTCCTGCTCGGCCGCGCAGGCGAACCCATCCGGCCTCTACTTCTGGCCCGCAGAGAGAAGCAGCCGGTCTCGGGGATGTTTGGCATTTACGTTCTGGAGCGGCTATTTGATGCCGCCAGCACCGCGGTCATCGCCGCCATTGGCCTTCTGCTGTTCCAGTCGCACCCGCACGCTGGCAAAATGAGCAGCGCAATGCAGGCCGCGGCAAAAACCACTGGCTGGGCGCTGTTTCTGGGTGTCGTGGGCGCCGTGGCCGTGCTGGTCTATCTTCGACTCCACGGCATGGCTATGCTGGAGCGTCAACTCCAAGGCGTCATCGCCTCTCACGGATGGCGTGCCAGGCTGGCTCGCATCGGTCTGGGCTTTGCCCGCGGCGTGCAGACTATTCGCAGCTGGGGCCAACTCGCGCTGGCAGTTCTATACTCAACGGCCCATTGGTTTCTGGTCCTGCTGGTGTATTTGTGGGTGTCGCACAGTTTTGGCGGAAAGCTCGCAAGCATCACCCTGAGCGACGCCATGCTGGTGATGGCCTTTACCCTCGTCGGCTCCGCCGTGCAAGTCCCCGGCGTGGGCGGCGGCTCGCAGGCCGGATCCATCATTGCGTACACCGCGATCTTTGGAGTAGAAAGAGAGCCGGCCGTTGCCGCTGCCATCGTCTTGTGGCTGATTTCTTTTGCCATGTGCAGCGTGGTCGGTGTACCGCTGCTGATTGGCGAGGGCTGGTCGCTTGGCGAACTGCGCCGGATGGCCAAAAGCGAAGAGGCGTCGGAACTTCAGAGCGCTCCAGGAGAAATTGCTGAGTGAAGTGTCCTTTCTGTGCGCACGTCGACGACAAGGTGATTGATTCCCGGGAAGGCCGCAGCGGCGACACCATTCGCCGCCGCCGCGAATGCCTAAAATGTGGACGCCGCTTCACCACCTACGAACGCATCGACGAAATTCCATACATGGTGATCAAGAAGGACGGGCGCCGCGAAAGATTCGAACGCCAGAAAATTTTGCAAGGCTTGCTGAAGGCCTGCGAAAAAAGGCCGGTGGCCACGCCAAAACTCGAGGCCATTGTTGATGAAATCGAAGGTGTGGTACACGAAGCCACGGAGCGCGAGCTGACCACCACGGAAATCGGCGAAATGATTATGCACCGCCTCAAAAAGCTCGACAAAGTCGCTTACGTGCGATTCGCTTCCGTCTACATGGATTTCAAGGACGTGCAGGAATTCATGAGCGAACTGAAAAATCTGCTAAAGGATCGCGCGAAGAAGTGATCGCTAGTTTGTAGGGGCGCAGCACCGCTGCGCCCCAGCTCAGCACGATGATTAGTCTTGGAGACGAACAAGCAGTAGCGCAAGAATTTCGCTGGAGCGATGGATAGAAAGAGGAACAGAAAAGAATGCGTAGGCTAAGTTTGATCTCTTTGCTGCTGGTCACAATCACGCTAGTCGGCGTGTCGCTTGCGGCGCAAAAGAAGACCCATACCTCTGCGAAGCTCGAGATCACCTCAGTCGAGATGCCGGACGCCGAGAAAATCCGCGCCCATGTGAAATTCCTCGCCAGCGATTTGCTCGAAGGCCGCGGAACCGGCCAGCGCGGCGGAGACATCGCCGCGGAGTACATCGCCACGCAATTCGAACTCTACGGCCTGAAACCCGGCGCGGAGAATGGCGCCTATTTTCAAGACGTTCCGATGATGGGCGTGAAAACGCTCGAGGCTACTTCCTTCAGGTTGGTTCCCGCAAACGGCGAAGCGGTCTCGCTGAAGAACCTCGACGATTTCGTCACCAACAACGAAAGCCAGACGGAAACGGCCGACATCGACGCGCCCATCGTTTTTGTCGGTTACGGAATCACCGCCCCGGAATATCAGTGGAACGATTACAAAGGCGTCGGCCTCAAAGGCAAAGTGGCCCTGCTGTTTGTGAACGAGCCGATTTCCGATGATCCGAAATTCTTCAAGGGCAAAGCGCTCACCTACTACGGCCGATGGACCTACAAGTTCGAAGAGACCGCGCGTCGCGGTGCTGTCGCCACGCTAATTATCCATCGCACCGATCTCGCCAGCTATGGCTGGCAAGTGGTGCGCAACTCCTGGGGCACGGAAAAGTCGCATCTGCGCCGCGACGCCACGCCGAAATTGCAAGCAGCTTCCTGGATTCATCTGGATGTCGCAAAGAAACTTGCCGCTATGTCCGGCCAGGACATCGACAAAATGTTTCAGCAAGCGCAGTCGCGCGACTTCAAGCCATTCGAATTGCCCGTACGCTTGCAAGCTCACGTCGCCAGCCAGTTACATCCCTTCGTTTCACGCAACGTAATCGCCAAATTGCTGGGCGCCGATTCGAAACGCGCCGCGGAAGCCGTCCTCTACACCGCGCACTACGATCATTTGGGAATCAATCCCACCATGAGCGGCGACAACATTTACAACGGCGCAGTCGACAACGGCACGGGCTGCGGAATCTTGCTCGAACTCGCGCGCACCTGGTCGCTTGCGAAACTGCCGCCGCCGCGCTCCATCCTCTTCGCAGCGGTCACCGCGGAAGAGCAAGGCCTGCTCGGCTCCGAATATTTGGGCAAACATTCCCCAGTTCCGCCCTCGAAAATTGCGCTCGACTTGAATTATGATGCGCTCGCCCCAATCGGTGATCCGGAAGAAACGGAAGTGAGCGGCGCGGAGCGCACTACGTTTTATCCGGTGGTGGAATCGATGGCAAAAACATTCGGCTTCGCGATTCGAGCGGATTCGCGCCCGGAAGCCGGGCATTATTACCGCTCCGATCATTTCAGTTTGGCGCGCGTGGGCATTCCTTCTTTTTCCATCGGCGAAGGACTGAAATACAAAGGCCACGACGCGGCGTGGGGCGATGCGCAGGCGCAGGATTATGTCGATCATCGCTACCATCAGCCCAGCGATGAATATCGCGCGGAGATGGATTTCACCGGACTCGCGAAGATGGCGCGATTTGGATTTTTACTTGGCCAGCAAGCGGCAATGAGGCCGGAGCTGCAAGGTTGGCAGCCCGGCGACGAGTTTGAAGCGGCGCGCAAAAAGAGCGAAGCAGGGAACTGATTCGCGCAGCGCGAAGTAGCGAGCCCAAGCGCAGGGGCAGCATGGCTGTGTGCTGGCGAGTTGCCATTGTGGCGCAGCAGTGCGCGCTCACAGAGCCGCCGCGCAAAGAGTCCGCGGAAAAAAATTGGAGGTTGGGAATGAACACCCTACTCGCATTCCTTTTCTCGTCTTTGCTTTTTGCTGATGCGCCCATGGCGGAGCTGCCGCGCGTGACGCATTTTCAGGCGCCGAGCTATCCGGAAGTGGCGTGGCAGTCGAAAGTGCACGGCAAAGTAGTGTTGAAAATTTTGGTGCACAAGGATGGCCGGTTCGGCTTTACGGATACGATCGCGGGGCCGCCGACGCTGGTGAGCGCGGCGAAAGAAAATTTGTGCTCGTGGACTTTTGCGGCGAACCAGTCCGAGGATCCGCTTCCGCTGACGGTGGAGTACGAATATCGCATCGACAAAACTCGCTCGTCGGCGCAGCTCAACGCGCAGGTGACATACGATTTGCCGAACCACGTCACGGTTGTTGCTCCGGAGTATTCGCCGACGTGTTTGTGCGTGAAGAAAAAGTCGAAGTGGAAGTTGTTTTGAAGTTAGCGCGCGCTTGCGCGCCGTTGCGCTTGGCTGCCGATTCCACTTGCTTGAGTATGCGGTCGAGAGCGGCGCGATCGAACAGGCGGCCGTTGACGATTACCGCCGTGATCTTCTGCGTGTTGTGAATATCTTCGAGCGGATTGGCTGCGAGCAGAACCAGGTCCGCGATTTTGCCCGCTTCCACCGAGCCGTAGCTGTTTTCCATTCCTAAAAACTTTGCCGGCCCACTGGTTGCCGTTTGCAGCGATTCCATGGGCGTGAAGCCAGCTTCGACGAAATTCGATAGTTCGTCGTGCAGGCTGAATCCCGGCATGATGTAGACGCCGGGCGCGGCGTCGGTTCCGGCCAGGAACGGAACGCCGGCGCGATGCTGCGCTCCCACCGTTTGCAGATTGGCCGCGAAATATTTCTGGCGCAGCTCCAGCGGATCGTGCAGCAGGCCGGGCATCATTTCGTCGGTGAAGCGCTTCCAGGTCACATCGCGCCAGTACGCCGGGACATATTTGTCGAGCGGATCGTGCTTCAGGTCGCGTTGGTCGAGAAAGGTGCCGCCGCGCTGCCAAGCGAGCGTGGGCACTTGCCAGGTTTGGCTTTGCGCCAGCAGGCGAATGAGCGCATCGCACTTTTGTTTGTCCTGCGTGGCGAGCAGGAGTTTTAGATCGCCCTGGCCGGCAATGAATTTGTCTTCTTCGGTGGAGCAGCCCTCGAAGCTGCCCATGAGGTGCTCGATACTTTTTTGTCCGGCAGCGATGGTTTCCGCGATGCGAACTTTGTCCGGCACGTGCCCGACGATGGGAAGGCCGACCTTGTGCGCTTCGGCAGCGGCGGCGAGGTACGCATCGTGGGAGATGACGCTTTGGACCTTGATGAAGTCGACGCCTTGCGCTTTGAGCGCGTCCACGGCGGCGACGGCGCTTTGCGGCGAGGTGACGGCGATGGAACTGGGGAAGCGCAGTTTGCCGTCCGGCAAAAGCGCGTCCAGCATCGGGCCGGAAATAATCATGCGCGGGCCGATGATTTTGCCGTCGGCGATTTGCTTGCGCCAGGCGAAGAGCACGGGAATGTCCCCGCCCATGTCGCGCACGCCGGTGACGCCGTTGGCGAGGAAGAGGGGCAAGATGATGTCGCGCCCGCCAGGAAACCAGTCGCCGAACGCGGAGTGCACATGCATGTCCCACAAGCCGGGAATGAGGAATTGTCCGCGGCCGTCGATGACGCGCGTGTTCTTCGCGAGCGGCACGGCCGCGGAGTGCGAGACGAAGGTGATACGATCTCCGTTAATCACCACGAGGGAGTCGGGCTGCACTGAAGCGGTACCGGGATTGATGACGGTAACGTGGGCGATGGCGATCTGCTTGGGTTGGGGCTTGGTCTGCGCAAGAGCCGCAGAGCCGAGCAAGAGCGCGGCGCAAATCAGCAGGGGGATACGGTGAGATTGGGAGATCATGCGGGAGAGACTACCCCAGAAGTGGCCACGTTCCAAAATGGTCCGGCAAGAACATCTGAAAGTATGGATGTCGGAACGTCGGGAAAGTCTGAAGGGCGTAGCGGGGTACACCCCCGTGGTGACGGGAAGTATGGGCAATCGAGTGAGGCCACAGGGGATAGAGGCGCCACGTGATGCATATGACGGCGGAAGTGAATCGTGGCGCGGAAGTGTTGGGGTACCCCCCGGGTGTTTTTTGTAAGTGCGGATTCTAAAGGAGTTACAAGAAGGGTGTCTGTAAGTGCATATTCTAAAGGACTTATTTGCACCAAAATAGTGCAAAATGCACGGTTTCACGGAAGTGCGGAATCTAAAGGAGTTACGCAGACGCTCAGCGAGGTTTGTTCGAGATAACACGCGAAACGGTACCATAGATCTGTATGTTTGTCAATAGTAAACTGTAAGTTCAGTGGAATGAATGTCTTAATACAGAAAGTCAACACCGGCGCGCGAGGGGTAGCGACGTGACATCATCGAGATTGTGCGAGTGCCTGAATCCGCAGTACAAGACGCGGGAATGGTCGGAGCTGGCGCTGCACCCTGAGGTACAAGACACGAATTGCGATGCGTGGAAGCGGCTGCTCGATTTGGTGGAGCAAGCGGCGCGGGACGGACGAGAAGAGTTCGCGCCGCAGCGGGAGATGCAGCCCGAGGACTGGGAACAAATCGTGACGCTACCCCCCAGCATTGCCAAATTGAAGAGCGTGAAGCACCTGATGTTGTATGGAAGCCATCTGGTGCGCATACCGCCGGAAATTGGAGGGATGACGGCGCTGAAGGTGTTCACGCCGTACACTTCGTATCGACTCCATTATTTTCCCTATGAAATTACGCGATGCCTGGAGCTCAAGGAAAGCACGGTGAGTACGCGCGCGCTCTACGGCAACCAGGATTACCGGCCGCCGTTTCCGCGGCTGCCGGCCATTTCGCCCGGGGGCGCGCCCGAACACTGCAGCGTGTGCGGCGGCGCGTTTGCGGAGTCCGGGCCGCTGCAATATTGGATCTCGCTGTGGGTCGCGACGGATGTGCTGCCATTGCTGGTGCATGCTTGCTCGGCTGCTTGTGTTGGCCGGCTGCCGCCACCTGCCAAACGACACGTTGCGGAAGCGCACCAGGGCGGCTTGGGGATCAAGCAGCCGGAGTGTTTGCCTTTGCTGTGAGGACGCCGGCCGCCTAGCTGCGGAATCTTTTCGAGGCCTTGAACAGGTACGAATATGCCCCAACTTCGTTTGCGTCAGATCGAGCGCCAAGGGCCGCCGCGCCGACTGAGAGTAACGCGCCTATGGGGTCGCCTCGCTTCAGTCTCCAAGCCGCGCCAACGATGCTCAGGGCGAAGGATGCTGGACGCTTCCAGGCGTTCCTGGAGATTTTTCTTAGATCGGCGGCGAGGTCGCGTAACTCCTCTTGCCTCTGACGCATAGCCGGTTTCAATTCGTTCTGGGGCAGACCACTTAGGTCCCAAACAAATTTGCGGACACCCCGAATGTAAGCTCTATGCTCCTTGTAGTACTGCTTGCGAAAGCTAAGCACTTCCGAAATTGGCACTGGTCCCAAGTCGACGGTGACAGTTTGCAAGTCAGTTGAAATCACGTGACCTGTCGAAGCAGTCTGAGGCAAAGACAACAGCTCACTCAGGGCGTCAGTTAGCTCGGGTCGATCAGTCGCAGGCGACAACTCCTTGCCGATTGTCTCGCCATAAGGCCGCAGGATTTGCGCCAAGAGAACGAGGATGAGCGCCCGTACTAGCGGATGCATTGGAATCGAGACGCCATCCTCACTGTCCCGCGCCAGCCCCCTAACCTTAAGCTCATTTAGGATTGCTTTCGCTAGTTCCGCATCGCCGTAACCTCCGAGGCGAGAGTAAGAGATTTCGTGGAACGTTGTCTTCTCTTTTGAAAGGCTATCAAGAGCGCCCGAGGAGAGAACGTCGATCACGCTTGCCGCGAGTTTCTGTGTTGCAGCCTTGTCGACAATGTCCTCCGGCTGCCATATGTGGAGGAGTCCGGCCTCCTGGAGACCTACTGCAATTGCCGGATCCGACTCGAAAGGCTTGTCCTTTATGTATGCCGGGACAAGAAGTCCAATCCCGTCGAAAAAGAGCACCAAAGTTTTGACCCAGTCTCCGGAGTGCCAAACTGGACCGGGGTAGTAAAATGCTATTTCGGCCTTTGTCGCGGGCTTCGCAGCAGGAGTTTTTTTCGTCATACCGTTCCCAGTCGGACGCGATACTTGGATGCCCTACTTCAAAGGCGGCTTATTGGCATCCTGTAACTTTTTGTTTAGCGCGACTCTCTTAGCTTTGGCCCGGGCCGGTTGAACAAAATAGAAGTCGAAGAGTGATTCCAGGACATCAAGGTTCCACTCTGCCTCGTCAGGCTCAACTGACACAACTTCGCCGGTGGCCGTGCTTTTGTTTGGATGAGCGGCGAAATTACCGATATTTCGAACCGCGTCAATGTTTTCAGCGACCTCTGTCGGCAACTTCCCACTGTCAAGAACCTGGTCAATCTCCTTGCTCAAGTCTCCGGGCTTCACTCCTGCGGCACGTCGGAGTAGGTTCTGCAAACACCTGCGGCTGAGAGCGGCCGAGGCCTTAGGACTGTCCGCAAGGACCAGACACGCCTCTTTGTAGTCTTCGACGATATCAGGGGGCACCTCGGAAGGTACCGGGGCTCGCGAAACGCCTTTGGGCCACAGCAGAAGAGAACTACTGACAACGGGCAGCCGCATGTTCTGCTGTCCCTCCGCATACCCCGGCGAAGGCCCATTCTCCAAATAAAAAACATACTGTCGACACGCAGGACATAGCAGCCGGTTCAGAACCCACGTCCCATCCTTGTTACTCCCAAGAACCACGGACCACCACGCCTGCCCCTCGTGGAAGCCCTCTAGACAATGAGGACACTTCATAGTGTTGACATCTTAGGCCGAAGTCCACCGCCTCGCAACACGGGCCCGCTTCGGAAAGCGGGCGCTACAGTGGGCACGTCTAGCCTTGGGCAGGAACTTCGCCAGCCCGCGGACCGTAAAAGATGACCCATACGGTGAAGTCTGCGCTGAACTCCGCGAAGTGATGCTCCGTGCCAGCGGCTACAAACAGCAAATCACCTGGGGCGCATGATGACGCGTCCCGCAAAACCGTTCGAGACGTCTAAAGCACGCCTCGGGGGCTTGGAGAGGGTGGCGAGATAAACTCGCCGCTACAAAGGGGCAAGCGGCAAAAGCGGCAGAGAGATTCCTCTCTTCGCGACCCAGCGCACGAAAGCCTTGCGCAGGAAAAAGCCGGGTCGCTTCGCTCGGAATGACGAGGGTGTTTTTGCGCCGGAACGTGGCGGCTGAAGCCGCCACCTCCTAAAGAGAAAAGCAAAGGCGCCCGCCACGGTCGGCGGCCGCTACACGGTCCGGAGCGCTCGCCTTGCTCGCTAGCCGGGCTGAAGCCCGGCCCCTACATCTGACACGTTGCGCTTTACGTGGGAGCTAAAGCTCCCACCTCCCCAAAAAAGGCGAGGAGAGATTCATCTCTCGCAAGGCGCGAGGCGATGGGGCGGAGGAGAGATTCCTCTCTCCGCGACCCGGCGCACAAAAGGCGTGCGCAGGAAGAAGCCGGGTCGCTTCGTTCGGAATGACGGGGGTGTTTTTGCGCCGGAACGTGGCGGCTGAAGCCGCCACCTCCTAAAGAGAAAAGCAAAGGCGCCCGCCACGGTC